>CAIONQ010000032.1 GCA_903859705.1 uncultured Chthonomonas sp. | reverse complement strand
CCCCACGCAAGCTCGAGGCTACAGCGCAGGTGTACTGTGCTGTTTTGTCTGATTTCTCGCGCCGGGTCGACGCGTAGCACACGGTTGAGCTCAATTTCAGGGTGCAGTCACGGTTAGCGTGGCTTTTATTCTGGTGCCCTCCTCCGTTTGCGGCACCGTAGATCGGACTAAGGTGGCCTGGGTCGATAGGCTCTGTTAGATCAGGTGAAGAGTGCTGTGTTAGAACGCTTCACGTGTGAGCTAAGTTCTGGGTAATTTGTGTCCGGGTTGAAGTGCCTCCGCCAGTTAGCCTCCTTCAAAACCAGCCATCAGTTTCTGTAGGGTGCGCTGCTGGGTTCACTGCGTGCGCGCGAAGCGATGAAGCACGGAGGGGCGCCCTATTTGGGTTTGCAATCGAAAATTTTGGGCGAATTTTACCCTCGAGCTGGTTTCATTTGATGGTTGCGGTACAGAATCCTTTCCGGGCGCGGTAAGCGGCGCCCCTAGTGCGCCTCGCAGCGCACTTCTCTAGCGAGTTAAAATCTCGCTTGGGGGATCCTGTGTAAGAGTATCACCCCCAGTAGGCAATGACAGCCGCTACCGCGAGGGAAACGGTGAAGGGTCGGAGCCAAACATTAGCGCGAAACTCAAGTGAACGCGATTCGGCGAGATGAGTGGGCGAGCCGGCTAGGGAAGGCGAAGCCCAGCACAGGAAACTCATAGCGTGGTTGGCGTCGCGATGATGGGAACAGAGAAGTGCGTGACCGAGGGAGACCTCGTATGCTCCGGCGAGTCCCGAAAGGCTCTCCGGAACTGCTTTCTGAAGCTGAAATGCCATGGGAGTGGGGCTGCGAGGAGTCAGAGCGGTTCATAGTAGCGTTGACACCCTGTGAAAGCAGGGAAAAGCAAAGGGACCGCAGTCAGAACAGGTGTTTGGAGGGACCGGTGAGCAATCGGCAGTCAAAGATCGGAGTAGGCCAACTGTCGTTTACGTTCTCTCTTCCTATGGAAGACGAGAAAGACGAAGCGCAGGGAACCCAATATAACGGGTCTGCTGAGAGTCAGACGGCCCCCCAACCCAGGAGCAAACCAGTACGAAAGCTCAAGTGGCATTCGTTGTATTACAAGGTGTACGCTCTTTCCAACCTCACCAAGGCATGGCAAACGGTAGCAGAAAACGACGGCGCGCCGGGCATAGACAGAATAACTGTCCAGCAGTTCGGCAAGAATGCTGAGGATCGGCTTCGTGAGCTTAGCCTTGATCTGCGACAGAAGACCTATCGGCCAGTACCTGTCCGACGGGTGTTCATACCAAAAGGCGCAGGAGGTACGCGCCCTCTGGGCATTCCCACTATTAGAGATCGGATCGTGCAGCAGGCACTACGTCAGATACTCGAACCGATCTTCGAGGGAATATTCAGCGTCCGTAGCCACGGCTTTCGGCCGGAGCGTGGATGTTCCACCGCCCTACAGGTTGTGGATAAGGCGATACGACATGGGTATAGCTGGGTAGTTGATGCTGACATCGCATCCTTCTTCGATACTGTCGATCACGAGAAACTCCTGAGCGCCATTAACGAGGAAGTTGCGGATGGAAGCATATTGCGCCTGATACGATACATTCTCAAAGCAGGCGTACAGCTTCCTGACATATCCAGAACAGAGCCTACCGAGCTTGGCACACCACAAGGAGGACCTATTTCTCCTCTGTTAGCCAATATCTACCTTCACGCCTTTGATAAGGCGATCACAATGGCCGGATTTGGTCTGGTACGCTACGCCGACGACTTTGTCATCTTTACCAAAAGTGAAGACGAAGCACATTCCGCCTTGCTGGCGTCCAGAGAGATACTGGAGGGGCAGTTAGGGCTGATGCTGCACCCAGAGAAGACCCGCGTTGTTTCGGTAAGCACGGGCTTCGAATTTCTGGGTTTCCGCTACTTTCGGTATGAGAAGACCGGTGTTCAATGCAAGATGGTTCGTTCCAAGTCGGTCGCTCGATTTCGCGACGCCGTCCGAAAACGTACTCCTCGCTTGATCACGCAGAGGGCCGTGAAGCGACGCCATGTTACCTTTGCCCGCTTGAAGAGAAATCAGAGGGTGACGGAGATAATACGAAAGCTAAACGACTTTATGCGTGGTTGGCACTGGTATTTCAAGCACATAGATGTGCCCTTTCAGGAACCGTTCAAACACCTTGATAAATACCTTCGAGGCCGCGTACGATCATCCATTGTGGGCAGAGTAGGAAGTGGATGGTGGAATAGCACCATCACCAATGAAATGCTTGCCAACCTGGGCTTAATATGGCCGGGTGAACTGCAACGCATCTATAGGCAACACAATCTCGGGGCTCCCTTCCGGAAGGAATAAATGGCGGAGAGCCGTATGCGGGAAACCCGCACGTACGGTTCGGGACGGAAGGAGGATGGGTAACCGCCTCCTGACCGTCATCACCGGTCTGTAATGCGATATTTAGCGTAGATAAGTGTTATTAACTCGTAACCTTTGGGCCTCTCATAGCCTCTCCCAAATGGCTCGTTCCTCGCCCCTACGCCGTAGTTGCTATCGCAACGCGCAGGGAACCCGAGAGGAAGTTATGACGGCAACGGTACCGTTTGGCAATGGTTTGGCGGAAGGCGGCAGCTTTTCCGGCACTATGTGCGGCCCTGCTCTACCGTTGAATCCCTCATTCTTCGGGCACGGCAGAGAACACTTCCTTGCTTCTCCCACATTTGCTCGCAAGCTCGCCCTACCTCGTCGTTGCTATCGCAACAGGCAGGCAACGCGGGAGAGGAACATGATGCGCGCCTGCCGGATGGGTGGTGTTCTACCCCCCGGCACTGCGTGTTTACTGTCATAAGTTTTTGGTGAGCGAGCCCGAACCGGGCACAGCAACCGGTGCCCCTATGTGTGCTTTTAAGCTGACTTTGGCGTTGATCTGGGCGGTTGTTATGCCCTGTACTCTCTCAGCCTTGGCAGTATGCCTATCCAGACCAGTGCGATGATGATTGCCGATACGATGGGGGCGGCTATGGTTAATCCCGCGATGTCTCCGAAGCTTTTTTCGATGGAACTATCAAATGCTTTCTGGTTGATATCCAGAACTTTGCCAAGCGCTTTGTCGAATTGATTGAAGCACCAGTTGGATTCTCCTACTTTGCTGCCTGTACACAGTTCTACGGCTTGCTGGTGGTTGCCTGTTGTTTCTAATTGCCGTATCTTCTCGTCTACGCTCAGATAGGCTGCATAGGTCTTTACAACCTCTACCGCAGCTTCTTTTTCGCCGTCAAAAGTGATGTTTCTCATTTCCTCGCCGAGAAAACCAGTAAGGTTAGGTTTGCCGGTGCCAACTTGCTGCAGTATCTTCTCTGGTTCTGTTGGGCCAATTATCTGGGATACGTTTTGTTTGAAGGCCTGTTCCAGTGTGGCACCAGATTCGGGTGTACGCACACTGCCGCGTTCCAGAAGATAGAGGCTTTCATCGGCATTGGCATCATACGCAACCGCGCGGGTTTTCCAGAGTGCATGCACTGAGTCGAATGCATCTTCTTTCGCGGTCTTTAGATCGCTCTCCACCGCCCCTATGGCATTACCCATCATCAGTAGCCAGCCAATAAGCACTACGGCTGCTGCCGTTACAGGAATGGTTATGAGGCGCTTCATTCGTACCGCAATGTAAAACTGCAAACCGATGAGCGCAAACAATACTAAGAGTCCAACCACCCACAGGCGTAGTTTAGCCGCGGGAATGGCTTCTTTGCTGGTTTTATATATCTCATCCAGGTGAGAGAAGTTCGCTTTGTCAAGTGCCTCGGCAGCGGGAAGCAGTTGTGTGTGCATCTGCTCTGAGGATTGCCTGAGCGCATCCATACCCAGAGGGAAACCTTTCGACCGGGCGGTTTCAACCAGCCCTACATACCCCTGCAAACCATCAACCATAGTAAGGATCGGCACGCGTTCTTCTTTGCCATAGGTGATGTTGTTTGCTGCGGATACAAGGCTATCTGCTGCGGAGTGCCGATCTGTTTCATATGCGGCACGCGCTTCACGCGTGCCCTGGCTAAAGAAGCAGTTTGCCGCGTTGGCATCCATATCTGCCAGGCTGGCGCGTATTTTTTCGGCAGCAACAATGCTGGGGACTGTGTCTTTTCCGATTGTCTGGATAGAATGACCCATTGATGCGATGCCGCTTTGTGCCACGGCCCACAGCATGGCTGATGCAAGGGTGATGACAATTGCGAACACCTGTATTTGCCCCGGGGTGGTTGCAATTGTGGCCGTGCTGAGCTTTGGGCGAGACGTGGTTGTACCGGGTTGTGCAACAATCATGATTTGATCTTTTCCATCTGGTAGATCCGGGCATTAGTTGGGATTAGAGCAGAATAATCTTTACGCGCGTCCAGCAGCCAATGGTAATCTCATCGCCGCTCTGCAGAGCCTTCTTTACTCCGGGGGTAAGTTCTGTGCCATTTACCTGCGTGCCGTTAGTAGAACCAACATCCAGTATCAAGAGTGATCCATCTGTTTGCCTGTATAACTTTGCGTGCCTGTGTGATATCCCGGGGTCTGTAAGTGGGATCTCCGGGTGAATATCCAGGCGATCGCTTCTGCGGCCAATCAGGCTCTCCGCCAGATCCAGCGGAAACACGCGGTCCGGGTCTGAAGTGGGGCAGGGCACTGCCGGATCTGGATCGACGTACAGCGAGGCATCTACCGATATCACCGCTTCCCAACGGGCGGCGGTTACGCTCTCTGCTACCGGAGAGGCTGGCTGAACAGCCGCCACTACCGGAGCTGGAGCCGCTGGTGCAGCGGCCGGAACCGGTGCAACGCTGGTTACTGCGGCAACTCCACCTGCAGTGCCTGTGTCGTAGTTATAACGGCATATCTCGCAAAACCGGGCTCCAGGGTGGCGTGGCGTACCGCAATCCGGGCATGTTTGCCCCGTTGATGTGCCGATTACTGCTTCGGGAGGAGTTGGGCTCTGGGCAGGCGTTGATGGTGCCGTTATGCTGGATGGCGCACCAGCCATCTTTGCACCGCATACAGAGCAGTATTCGGGATCATCACTTTGATGCGCCGCATTTTTGGGGCAGGTGTAGGTCATGGCCATATGGTCCTTATCGCGCTTGCTTTACAGAAGTTATTATCGATGCGCTCGGGAAGTACGGGTTGAAGACAGATCCAGATCCATTTCATCCGCTTTATCAACATGGGCTTTCAGGCGTACGGTCCCCTGGGCGGCATCCACCACATCCACCACTTTTGCCAGCTTTCGGAACGTGTCTTCATTGCCAGATTCGGCCGCCAGCTTCGCGGCTTTTCCAAGCATATGTGTGGCGGCATCGATATCACCTCTATCGCGCGCCTCCAGGCCCTGTTGTATGGATTGCGCAAGCTCCTCCTGGCCAGTGTAGTGCGCAACATGGTCGTTGATGCGGGTAGAAAGTGCCTCATCATCGGTCCACGTTGCCACAATTGGCGGTGCAGGGCTCTTTACATCCTGCCCGTTTTCGCTGTAAACAATGCTCGGGCGGCAGGCGAGCACCTCATCGGCTATGTCTCCCGATGCTATTTCAAATGCCACGTAGTAATCTCGGGACTCATTGCCCCAGGCACCGGTAGGAAAATCAAGTGTTTGTGCATCCACCTGGGTAGATCTATCGGTAAGCACAACAATTTCCGGGCTAACCTGCTTGCAGGCAATCACCTTTGCTGTTTTTGGGGTCCATAGCCGCAACCTCACCCCGCCAATCGACCGTGCCATGGCTGCTTTTATCGCCGCCCGGAAGTCGGCTTCGATGCCGGCAGGCTGCGCGATGATCATTGCCGAGCCAAGCAGTTTGGACGAAATCTTCTGCAGTTCTCGTGGCTGCCAGTCTGTTCCTACTCCGCGACAATCGCACTGGAATACGCCTTCACACACGGCCAGGGCGCTCTCGAGGCCAGCTCGGTCATCGTCAGAGTTCTTGCCATCCGTTAAAAACAGGGCATAGTGGAGCAGTTCTGGCCTTTTGTTAAACTCCTGTTGTGACGCCAGTAATGCCGACGACATGCAGGTGCCGCCTCCTGCCTCCAGGCGCTGAACCTGAGCATCCGCCTGATACTTGTTTTCGGAGGTGGCGAGGTGCAGTGGAGATATGAGTGTAGCCCGGCCCGAAAATGCTACGATGAAGAACATGGTGCTTTCATCAAGCAGCTCTATTGCCTTGCGTACCGCGTGCTTTGCAGAGAGCATCCTATCGCCCTGCATGGATCCCGATACATCCACAATGATTCCAATTATCGCTCCCGAAGTAGAAGCTTGCGCCAGCGGGTTGCCTGGTGTAGCAGCACTGCCTTCTGCTGTAACCGAAACCACCGCATCCACCCGGGTTGCGCCAACGGGCAGATAAGAGTTGACAAATGTTTCGAGGCG
The DNA here is from genome assembly GCA_903859705.1 of uncultured Chthonomonas sp. Classification (GTDB taxonomy): domain Bacteria; phylum Armatimonadota; class Chthonomonadetes; order Chthonomonadales; family Chthonomonadaceae; genus CAIXIX01. The sequence continues at coordinate 57,951 of CAIONQ010000032.1, read as the reverse complement.
GAATTGCATCTTTTTCCTCCGATGTCATCACAAACTAATGGCTGTATGGGGCCAGAAACGGGTTAGTTGGGGCAATAAAGGGCTACTGTGATATTGTCTCGCCCGCCTTTGCCGTTTGCGTAATCAATCATTTGCCGGGCGGCAGTAATAAAATCCGGGGCTTGCATGAATGGCGCTATCTGAGCTGGATCGGATAGGAAATTCCAGAAACCATCCGAGCACAGCATTAAGGTGGTACCGGCTGGAATATCCAGCTCAAGTATTGATGGCACCGGATCGGGAGAGCGGCTACCATCTTCCTCTGTAAGTGGGCCAAGGCATTGTGTTATTGCATGTGCAAATGGCGAGGCCAACGCGTCTGCTTCTGTCATCTCTCCTGAATCCACCACGGTGTTCACCCAGGAGTGGTCATGTGTAAGCAATCGGCAGTCGTCTGCACTTGGGCCAACAAGGTACGCCCGGCTGTCCCCAACCCAGCCTAAAACGGCGTGATTTCCGTTTACGAGTGCGGCAACCACTGTAGTTGCTGGCGGTTCGCCAATAGCTCCCTGTGGAGACGGAATGGTACAAACTGCTGCCTGCGCACAGGAAATGGCAGCGCGCATTACACTGGCATCGCTCGGGGCAGCATGTTTGATAAGGGCATCCAGGATGGCGGCTACGGCAACCTCAGAAGCGGCTTCGGCGGCGCAGGAGCTGCTGAGGCCATCGCACACTGCGATGGTTGCTCCCGTGCCTTCTGGAAGCAGAGAGATGCCGGTATCATCCTGATTTGTGTGGTGGCGCTTGCCAATATCGGTTATAGCCACAAATGTGTTGTTCAGTATCGTTTCTCGATGATTTCGGCCGGCGGAAGCAACGGTTACAATGTCAAACTTTAGTCCGCATACAGAGCAGTATCCGTCGGCATCGCGGGCATCCGATTGTGCGCCGCATCTACATGAGGAAGCATAAGTAGGCTCGGGTTCTTTTTCTTTGTCTGTTTTGGCGAATGGTGCCGGAGCAGGCGTTACTGCTACGGCTGACTCGATGAGTGGGTGTCCGCAACTCTCACAAAAACGATGTTCTGGCTCAATTGCTTCACCACAAGATTCACATTGCATGCTTAAATCCACCTTTGCCTGGCTTCCTGGCCGGTGCTATCTCGCTCAGTGTTAGATAATGGTTACGGGGCGAATGCTGTTTGCCTGATCTACGAGAGCTATGCGCTCTTCCATCGATTTTGCGTGGTGTGCGCAGGCTCTCAGCTCTCGTTCGGCACCAAGCTTCAGCGCCCGCAACTCCAACGGCTGGTTTAGCAATGTTGTGCCGGGGTTGGCCGTTAATGTGCTTGCCGATATCTGAGAGATAGCAGTTAACAACAGATCTGCAGACAGGCGGTGCAGGGTAATGCCTTCAATTGTGAGGCCCATTATCACCTCCGACGCCCGTTTAAGCTCGGGCTCGCCGGGAGGCGTAGGGGATTGCTGCATTAGGGCCCGTGCCAGCGTCATTCTTGCTGCGGTGTAGAGGCTTGAGGCAGCGGGAATTCTATCGCAGGCGTTCACAATACCGGCTCTATCTTCCGTGCGCTGTTTGCACCTTGCCAGCCCGAATGCTGCGGCTACAAAGCCTGGTTCCGTGCGCGAAACCAGATCATAAAGGACAGTAGCTCTTGCCGTATCTTCCAGTTTTTCTGCAGTAAGGGCAACCGCGAGCCTGGGGGCAAGCTCGCCAGGAAGTTCATCCAGCAAGCGGTTAAAGCATGCGCCTGCTTCTCGCCACTGATGTTGTTTTAGCAGGCTCTTGCCCCGATACCAGAGGATCCGCCAATCGTAGGAGTCAAGCTCCTGTGCGTGTGCCAGAGCAATATCGGCTTCCTGATAGTTGCCGGCATCGATGAGGCAATCTGCAAGCCTGAGGGGTGCTTCCGAGGAATCCGGATACTGTTTCATTGCCTGCTCGTAAGTGGCGCGTCTGGCAGCATCCGTTGCTCCGGATGCAGCTAATATCACATTTGCGGCAGGGTCTGTTGGGTCTGTCTTTAGAGTTGGCAGCTGCAGATAGGCTTCTATCTCGTTGATGTTGCCCTCCGTATTATCCAGATGTGTAAGGGCATCTCCACCAAAAAGTGTGCTCTCAAGCGAGCGTGTGGGTGCGGTTTCTGCAACAATTTCGCGCAGAATACCAATTAACTGATCGCCCATTTCCTCAGCGGTTTGAAACCGCATGGCGGGATCTTGATGGGTGGCCTTCAACAGAAACCTGTACAGCGATTCGTGCTGTGCAAACAGCGGCTGCTCTGCGGGCGTGGGCAGCGTAAACTCATAGGCACCCTGAAATTTGAAATCCATCATCAAGATTGCCAGAGTACGAGCAAGCGTATACAGGTCCGATGTGAAGGAGGGGTCCTGCGTTGCCTCCGGGGCAGAATAGCCCTTCGTGCCATAAATATCACCCTGGGTATCATCTGCCCGGCGAACGCCGCCCATATCAATCAGCTTTACATCATCTCCTTCAAGCATCACGTTATCGGGCTTAAAGTCGCAGAACACCAACCCCTGGCGTTCGAGATAGGTAAATGCCGGTAAGATGGCGTGGATATACGCAATTGCTTCGGCGGGGGGCAATGGACCACGCTCCTGCCGAATGGCCTTTAGTGTTTTGCCGCCGACGTACTCCATAACGATGTACCCTTCGGTGCCATCTGTAACAAAGTTGTAAATTCCCACAATCTTAGGGTGTTTAACTGCGGCAAGGAACTGGCGTTCTGCGAGGGCGGCGGCGGCACTTGCTTCGTCTTTGGAGTTGAGCAGGCCCTTCAGTACCACCCATCGGGAGAGGGTTTTGTCCCAGCCAAGGTAGATCCAGCCCAGGCCGCCGTAGGCAATTGCCCCCTTAACTTCATACTGCCCGTGCACCACATCGCCGGGCTTGAGGGTTGGAAAAAACGAATACTCATGCCCACACATGGGGCAGAAGCCTTTTTCATGCGAGAGCTTAGCCGAGCACGCACTGCAGAAACGTTTGCGTTCTGGAACCGATGCATCGGCCATGATTGAAAGCATGGGATCCATCGATGGCAGCTCTGGCAGCGTAATCATGCCTGCGCCGAGAGTGCGCCTTGTGCTTACGCGCCCGCTTCGGCCAGACCCGCGTGTGCCAGAACCGGTTCGGCCGGAAGAGCTGGAAGATGAAGACGAGTAGCTGGCCGAGGACGCGCTGGCGCTGCGGCCGGAGGTGCCGGCGGCAGCGGCCTCGGCAACACGTTTGGAGTTTGCTGTTCCAGATTTAGCAAGCAAAGACTGCCCGGCCGGTGGCCTGCCGCAGTCTTCACATATTCCATCCACAAGTTTGCCAGAGCATCCTGGCCGTTTACAGGTTTCCGCCATGGTACGATCCAATCATCCTTCCAGTCGTACTTTCCACCTCAAAAAATCCACTGGCCCTGGTGCTGGCCTATAGCAGGGCTCCAAGCTTCTTTTCGTAATCCTCTACCAGGTGCTGAACCCTATCCAGCGGCACTGGCTTTAACCTCAAAGTCTGTTCGGCTTCATCCGCAAGGGCATTCAGTGCCTCCGGTATCACGGTGCCCCGGCGCACGGCCCCTTCTGCGCGAGCCTTCTGGGCAAGCAATCGCCCTTTAAGCTCGGAAGCGGCTTCCAGCATGTAGTTTGCCCGGGTTAGAGCAGCCTGAACTGAATCTAATGCAGCCCCTGCAGAAGCCTGCCATCGCTCCAGGCCCACCGCTGTGGGCCGCCAGTTGCCCGCTTCAAAGCTCGTAGTTAGCGTGTTTAGCCATGCTTTAAGTTCTGTTACTACCGTATCGTCCAGCATTTTAAGAGGGGCTGATTCTGTGGTAACGTGCTGTTGCAAACTCGTGGCTGCGGCACATGTTCGTATCTGCAACTTTTCCAGGTCTGCCATTAGTGCGGCGCAGGTTGCAAGGTTGGTAACAACCTTTTGCCTGGCAGCAGCCGATAATTCCAGCCTCTGCTTAACCTGCTGCATGAGGGGCAGCAGGCTCTGTTCCGCATTTATCCCTGCACCCAGCGGGTCGGTGGCAACGCACTGGTTAATATCTACAATCCGCTGGCGAATTTGTGCCAGTTCAGGAATTGCAGCCTCACCTGCGGCCACCGCAAGTGCCTGAAGCCGATCGGCCTCTTCGTTCAATGCGGCCAATTGTGGATCGAGCTTGCTCCAGGCTTCATCCACCTGCAGGATGATGGCCCTGGAAACCTCAAATGTTCGCGACATAATCTCCAGAAGCTGATGCGGCGTAACAGAAGATTGCTGCTGTGTGGGGGTTAGCAGCCCGCGCTCTGCCAGCGGGGTTTCTATGGCGGGAAAATCGATGGATGCCCCCTGCAAAATACTGGTAATCTGCTGGCGAATTTTATCTGCACCGAACAGTGATGGCAGCGATTTGCGCAGGTCTTCAGCATCTTCCACGATGGCACCGAGCATCTGCTGGTACTCCCAGAGCTTGCCTATAGCGGTAACCGCAGCAGGGACTTGTAGAGCGGTAACCCCGGTTAACACCGGTGCAGATACTCCGCCTTCCCCGTTAAGCCTGCGAAATGTAAACAGGTCGTCAATTGCAATCAGGTTTTGAGAAGACACTTTGAGCCTGGATCGCCATTCATCCAGTGCGTCGTCAATCTCTTCAGTAGTCATTGCTGACAATGCGTGGCTCCAAGGGGCTTTCCGGCCCTACCCGATCAATAGTTTCATCACAACGCAATACGGCCCGAGTATGGTGTTCAGTGTCATTTAATACAGCAAATATTATGCTTTAAGAAATAGAAAAAACTATACATATGCAATGAGCAAGCCAATTTTGCTGGATAGCTAAGGGCATTTTGTGTTCGTTGAGTTATTTGCTCACATAATCCGGATCAGTACTTGTGGATGCTGCACAGTTGTATTCATAATCTCTGTAGGTAATTGTTTAGTTCACAGCGAATCCTTTACCTCACGTTGTGTTATGGAGAGAGAGCAAGTATGACTCGTAAGAGACCGTTGTGGGCTGCGGATGACCAGACCTTGCGCCTGGCTGAAATGCTATCTGGGGATGATGAAACCAAAGAACGCCCCCTACGCAGGGATGTTCGATCGCTTGGTATTCTGCTGGGTGATGTGATGAAGGAGCAGGCAGGGCCGCAACTGTACGAGCTGGTGGAGCAGTTGCGCACACTGGCAATTCAGCACAGGGAAACAGATACGGAACCCACTCGCATTGGCGAGGCGGCCGCCCCGGGTATCAGCACCTTTGAGCAAACCGTGCGGGATCTGGATACGATGCAGGCCTACCGGGTTACCAAGGCTTTTGCAACCTATTTTGAACTTACCAACCTGGCCGAAGCCAACCACCGCAAACGCAGATTAAGGGCAGGGCGAGTAAATGCATCGGCGCGCCCACAACCCGGCTCGATGCGCGGTACGTTTGAGCGCATGAAGGCCAATGGCGTTACGGCAGAGGAAGCATTGCAGCGCCTTGCCGAGATCAAAGTTATCCCAACATTCACCGCGCATCCAACCGAGGTGGCACGCCGAACGGTTCTGTACAAACGCCGATCTATTGCACATGAGATTGAGCAGATAGATTGGCTGCCACTTACCGATGCCGAAGCGCTGGAGCGCCAGGAGACAATAGGTGCGGCCATTACCGCTCTGTGGCAAACCGATGAGGTGCGCCGGAGGGCACCAACTGTTCGGGATGAAATTCGGATGGGGCTGGATTACTTTCCTAACAGCCTTATTGCAACTATTCCCCACCTTTATCGCGAGGTGGCCGATGCCTTTGAACGCGTATACAACGTGGATTTGTCTGTGGCAGACGTACCAGAGATTGTGCAGTTTCATTCTTGGATTGGGGGAGACCGCGATGGCAACCCGTTTGTTACGCCGGATGCCACCCGAAGCGCCCTAACCATTGCCCGAACTGAGGCGCTTACTGCGTACATGAACGCAGTTACCCTCATGATTGAGCATCTCAGCCTTTCCGATTGGCAGCGCCCCTCTTCTGATGAGCTTAAGGCGAAGCTGAGGGAGTACAAAGATCAGTACCGGCTTCTGGATACGGATATTCGAACAAGATCTCAGGATGAGATTTACCGGCACTTCTTTGCGCATGTAGCCTATCGACTGAAAGTATCGCGAGACAATTCAAGAGGGCCGCATGCCTACAAGTCTCCTGCGGAGTTTTTGGACGATTTGGCACTGGTGCGTCGCAGCCTGTATGAGAGTGCATGCGAGCGGATAGCGCTGAAGTTTATAGATCCCCTGGTACGGCAGGTACGAACGTTTGGCTTTCACCTTTGTACGCTGGATATTCGGCAGCACGCCAGAATTCATGCAAAGGCTGTGCAGGAGCTTGCGGCTGGAGCCGTTTTGCGTGGTGCCGATGCATCTATGCCCGATGAAGTTTCTCCCGAAACTCTTACCCTAACCGGTACGCTGCGTGAAATTGCCGCGTTGAAGGCAGACTTCCCGCCAGAGTCCATCCGTACTTACGTAATAAGCGGAACTACCTGTGCAGAGGACGTAATATCACTCATCTGGTTAATGCAGGCATTTGGCATTAAAGTTGCCGGAAGTGAGAGCGACCCGGGCCTGATGCCCGCCCCCCTGTTTGAATCTATTGAAGACCTGCGAAACTGCCCGCAAATTTGCCGGGAGCTCTGGACCAATCCCACTTATCGCAAGCTTCTGGATTCCTGGGGCGGCTGGCAGGAGGTAATGCTCGGGTATTCAGACTCAAACAAAGATGGAGGCATGCTCACCAGCACCTGGGAGATATTTAAGGCCCACCGAGCTCTGCATGCCGTTGCCCGTGAGTGCGGCGTTAAGCTTCGCCTGTTCCATGGCAGAGGCGGCACGGTTGGGCGTGGCGGCGGGCCAACGCACCGTGCTATCGCAGCGCAGCCCCCCGGTGCGTTTACCGGCGAAATCAAGATTACCGAACAGGGCGAAGTACTCAACTGGAAGTATGCTGATGCCACCGTTGCAGAACGCAACCTGGAGCTGATGGCTGCGGCTTCGCTGGAGGCCCTTACCCGTTCTGGTGGTTGGGGTGCACATATCGATGCCACATGGGAAGCCGCTATGGAGCAGCTCTCTGAAGATGCCTTTGGTTACTATAGAGAGAATGTTTACAGCAATCCCGATATTCTGCCGTACTTTGAGCAGGCTACACCCGTAGAAGAGCTTGCGCATGCGCGCATTGGCTCTCGGCCAGCACGCAGAACATCTAGCCGCACGCTTGACGATCTGCGAGCCATCCCATGGGTGTTTGGATGGATGCAGAGCCGCCACGTGCTACCCGGCTGGTTTGGGGTGGGGCATGCAATTGAGAAGTATCTGAGTGAAGATGCCGCAAATGAGAAAACGCTGCAGACGATGATCAAACAGTTTCCCCTGTTTGAAGATCTTATTCGCAATGTTGAAACCGGTATGGCAAAGGTAGATCTGGCCATTGCAAGAAGGTATGCCGATCTGGTTTCCGATGAGGAGATTCGAGAGCGCGTATTCCTGATGATCTCAGAGGAGTATTCCCGAACCCTTGCGATGATCCTGAGGATTACCGGCCAGAAGGAGCTGCTGGAAACAAACCCTGTTCTGGCAGAGTCTATCCGCCTGCGCAACCCGTATGTTGATCCCATTAGCCTGATCCAGTTGGATCTACTGAAGCGCAAGCGCCGCGGTGAGGCCAGTACTAACGAACAGGCAGAATCGCTAAACTACGCACTTGCCGCTACGATCAACGGTATTTCTGCGGGGCTTAGAAACACAGGCTGATCTGCTGGATTAGCAGATAAAACAGAATTGGGAGGCCGCCTCCGTTTTGGAAGTGGCCGCCCATTTTTTTTTGCGCACGGTAACCTTAAATGCGAGCCTTTACATAGGCTAGCAGCTCAGATATCGGGATGCGCTCCTGCTTCATGGAGTCTCGGTCTCTAATGGTAACGGTATCTTTCAGCTCTGTTCCGCCGTCGCGGCTTTGGCCAAGGGTATCGTAATCTACGGTAACGCAGAAGGGGGTACCTACCTCATCCTGGCGGCGGTACAGGCGACCGATACTTGCCGAGTCATCATACACCGCGCGCAGATCACCGCTTGCCTGCAGCATGTTTTTGATAGCCTTTGCCGCGGCAACAATCTCTGGCTTGTTACGCGCCAGCGGCAACACAGCCACCTTTATAGGCGCAAGTGCAGGTTTAAAGCGCAGCACAATGCGGGTTTCGCCGTTCTCCAGCACCTCTTCATCGTACGCTTCGCACAATGCTGCCAGGCAACCTCGATCCACACCAGCAGCCGGTTCAATTACGTACGGCACAATGTGGCGGTTATTCGGCTGATCGAAGTAGGTAAGCCGCTCCGTAGAGTGGTCGTTCTTCATCACTTTGGCGGTGAGGCCAAGCTTATCCTGATCGCGGGAATGGGAGCCGAGGTCGAAATCTGTTCGGTTTGCAAAGCCTTCCAGCTCGTCAAAGCCAAGGGTGGGGAACTCGTAAAGAATATCCACTGTTCGCTTGGAGTAGTGGCTCAGCTTTTCTTTAGGGTGCTCATACAGTTTAAGTCTGTCTCGGCTGAGGCCAACCTCATCAATCCACCAGTTAAGGTGATCTGTAATCCACTCGTCGTGGGCGGTTTCATCTTCGCCGGGCATAACAAAGTACTCAATCTCCATCATGTCCAGTTCGCGAACACGGAAGATAAAGTTGCGCGGAGTAATTTCGTTGCGGAATCCTTTGCCCTGCTGTGCGATACCGAATGGCAGCTTTCGGTTTGTGGAATCAAGCACGTTCTTGAAATTCACAAACATGCCCTGAGCGGTTTCTGGGCGCAGGTATGCAAAAGACTCCGGGTCCGGAACAGGGCCGACGGCAGTTTTGAACATCATGTTGAACGGGCGCGGCTCGGTGAACTCACCTTCGCACTCTCCGGGATGCAGCTTGGAGTGCTTAAGGCAAACGGCATCTGCCATTTTGTCTTCTCGGAAGCGGCCTTTGCAGGTTTTGCAATCCACCATCGGGTCTGAGAACTCTGCCTCATGCCCGGAGTACTTCCACACCCAGCGGCTCATAAGGATTGCGGTTTCTACACCTTCCATATCGTCCCGCTCGTAAACATTGTGCTTCCACCACAGGCGGCGCAGGTTGTTCTTCAGCTCCACGCCAAGAGGCCCATAATCGTAGGTTCCCTGAAAGCCTCCGTAAATCTCGCTTCCCGGAAATATGAAACCTCTTCGTTTACACAGCGAAACAATCTGTTCGAGACTTTGCGCGGCCATGGTGAAAGCTTGTATCCCTTCGTACAGATGCAGTTGGTTGCGCATGTAGTAGCGCTATGCGCCCATTTGCACTGATATGATATGCGTTGTGAGGCGGCAAGCCTGGCTGCCGCCCGGTATCAAAGTTACTAATCTTTGCCCTTTGCAGGCAACAGGTTTATGATGATGTTGAAGCTTTGAGAGCGCGTATGGTAGGCAACACCGTATTGTATGCAATCCAGCCTTCGTACTATCGAAAATTCCTGGTCGTAAGCGTGCATCTCTTCGAGATCAATTTTGCTGGTAACGCCAAATACATACGGGCCACCAACCTGATACTGAATGCGCAGCTCGTGCCGTATGTCTCGCCTATCTGCCAGAAAGGGTGTAGACCCCGCATCTGTGAGGTATCTGTACCCTACATTAAACAGGGAAGAGCGTGTTGGCACATAGTCCAGCTCGACCTCCGGGGCAATCAGATCATATACTGTGCCACGCGTATAGGCGTTCAGCCAGTTGGTTGCGGCAAATCGCCAGCTTAGCCGGCGGCCAATTACCCAGGGCTGGGTGGCAAAGTTAATGCGAGAGTATGCCCGGCCCGATGTTATGCCAGTTGGGCTTTCATGGAGAACACCAAACGAGAGATAGCCCTCTAGCAGAGCCGGGGCATATGGAATCTGCCCACGCCTCAGCTTGAGTTCTTCCGACTCATCCGTTGGCAGGTGCCCAAGAACGTTGGCAAAATGGATACCAACTTCTGGTAAGCGACTTAGAGCAAGGTTGTTATTGGTTCGGTTAAAGATGTACTGCTGGTTGCCAAGCACAGCATACCAACTTACGCGATCCGGATACTCTTCATAGGCGTGGCCTTCGGAGTAAGCCTTATAGCTAGGAGGTGTAAACTGTTCCAGAATACTGTTTAGCGGATCGCCCAGACTTGGCAGAATTCCTCTGGGTGGCAGGGCACGTGGCGTGGTGCGGGAGAGGTCATCCTGATACAGGAAATAGCCAGTGGGAAGATGCGTGATAGCTGTGAGCACATCATAATCGAACGTTTTGTGCCGCTCAGAGACTGGTGAGCCCAACATGTGTAAAGTCAATCCATCGCGCCGATTGTAGCTGGGCAGCGGCAGGTTACTAATGGGAGTTTCGGTGTTGAGATTGCGTTTAAAGGAGGGCAGCGGCAGTGTTTTTGTGCCACCCAGGTACAAGGTTACCCGGCGAGCTGTTACATACTCGTCTGGCATAACCGTCATCTGACCGGCAGATATTCGGTAATCCGGCACATTGGAGTGCCCTGTTGCCCGGATATCTCCATGGTTGCAGCCCGTAAACATGGCGTTGTGCGCGTTATAGGAACCGTCCGTACGCATTTCAATTATGTCGCCACGCAGATGAAAGGCATCCGTATCCAGGGCGGCATCGCTAATGGAGCCACTCCGTAAAGAAACGCTGTAGTACAGGCTGGAGCCTGTGAATACACCACCCTGGGTAATCATACGAACCGGGGCGCCCGGCAACCCGGATGCGCTGAGGTAACCAGATTTGCCGTCGTAATCCAGCACATTGGCATATATCTTAACAACTCGGCCGGAGGTTACTCCCGTAAACGTAACTACCACATTGCGCTCTATGTGCCCGGAACTCAATCCCCCAATAGACCCTGTGCTTACTCCGGTGAACTGCGTTGATACACGATAGTTCTCCTGCATCTCAACGGTGTCTTGATTGGTAGGTGGTTTCTTCTTCGATGCGCCCGCTTTGCGGCCACGTACTTGATTGGGTGTAACATCTGCATTGAGCGGATATACTGTTTCATCATCCAGAACAAAGGGTGCATAAGACGGTGCGGCCGTGGTAGGCGTAATCTCATCCGCGCATGCGCGCATGGTACCAAGCAGGGCTGGCAGCATCATACCAGTAGCACACAATTTTAACAGCGCTGTTCGAACGTTGCGGCCCTTACGGCTGCACAATTGGTGCGCGGTATTTGCAAATGGTATGAGCATCATGAAAAACCTCTTAATGCAAGCACACGAGAGTATCCTATTATAGCGCATGAGCGATTCAGCGCACGAGTTGCGCATGAAGTATGCACAGGGGGGCACTATAGCCAGATGGCAAAAGAGCAGGGCGAACTTAACCTGTTTGACGGTGAAGCCGAGAACGACTGCGATATGAACGATGACACCGAAAGTGGCAGTGAAACAGATGAAACAGACGATCTGCCAATTGGTGATGGTGGCCCAGCGTACCAGAATATGCGCACCGATGCATGGCTTGAGGACCGCATGCGCACTATCATTCGTGTGCATTACCCTGATTTGCCTAGCGGGTACCCCATAGTTATTCGGTTTGGTATCCGGGCTAGGTATCGTTTCGGCTCGATTGCTGCCCGCAATGGCAAGACAATTATCCTGATAAATCGCCTGTTCGCCCTCGAAGAGGTGCCTGCGTTTGTTGTGGATGGCACTATCGCGCATGAGCTGGCGCACTATGTGCATGGCTTTGGAAGTGGTTTACCAAAACGGTACTCCGATCCGCATCGGGGTGGGGTAGTGGATAAGGAGCTTGCCAAACGAGGGCTGGCCCCTGTTGAGGAGGCAGCGGAAGTTTGGCGCAAAGCCAACTGGGAAGCGGTGTACAGCAAGCATTGCGGAGATATTGAGTATAGAAAGAACGTAACGGCCTCAGTAGTTGATATTATATGGGCCGAGCGAGTTACCAATGTGCCGGGATGCCGAGATATGGAAGAGTTGCGGAAGGTAGCACACCGTATGTTTCAGCGGATAGGTGCAGGGCAAGGAGAGCCTGTGTTTGCTGTGGAGTGGCTCAATGCATCCCTGCGGCAAACGGGCACATCCTATTGGTTTGCGGCAAACAAAACAGTGAAACTGCATGGATTGCTTGCCGATAGGCGCGTGCCGGATTATGTAATTGAGTTTGAGCTTGCATACTGGGCTATGCGCACACGGGGAGTTGCTGCCTGGCCAACAATACACCAGTTTCTCATTAATAAAGGGATGCAAAAAACGGTGGAACAGGCGCTATTGTGGCGGCAGCAGAAGTGGAACGCCTTTAGAACGCGCAATCACCCTCTCCGGCCGAAGTCGCGCTAACGGGCACGGCGGCGAGGTGTTTTTACCCGGCCATCGGTAACTGTTGGCACGTGCCGGGGAAGCAAGGGCTTGCGCGGCTTTTGAGCGCGCCTTGGCAGGCGCACCACGTTTTCATACACTTCCATAACGGCGGCTGCCATGTTTTGTGGTGAGTATCGCTCCGCACGCTTCATGCCACTCTGGCCCATTTTGCGGGCCTCTCTCGGGTTTAGCAGCAGCCTCTCGACGGCAGAAGCAAAGGCTTTTGGCTCTAGAGGCACTCTTATACCGGTTTCGTTTTGAAGCACAATTTCTCGTGGGCCACCGTAATCGGCAGCCACGCACGGCAAGCCAGCCAGCATCGCTTCCACCAGCACCAATCCCTGTGTTTCGGATGGGCTGCTAAAGGTAAACAGGTCGGCAGCACTATAGAAGTCACCCACTTCGGCATGGGGGCGCTCCCCTAAAAACAGCAGTCTATCGGATATTCCGAGCTCCTGCCCCATGAGCTCCAGCTCTTCTCGAGACATGCCATCCCCAACAAGAGCGAGTTTAAAGTTAGCCTGGGAAGCGGGAAGTTTACGATCTGCCAGCAGCTTCGTCATGTGTATCAAAATATCCACATGCTTCTCGGGCCCAAGGCGGCCAATAAACAGCATCAGTGGTGCATCCGGCGCTACATGCAAACTTTCACGTACGCGTTCGCGGGCACCGGGCGAGGCAACAGGGGCCGTAACTCCGCTGGGGATAACGGCAAATCGGTTTTGAATACCGTTTTGCTTCAGGGCATCGCGGGTGTATCTGGATGGCGTGATAACGTAATCGGCTTTGGAACAGAAGCGCCGCACTACGCCCAGGGCGGCCTTTTCGCTCATTGTGCGAACGATGGGCGATTTTGCATTTTGGGCCATGCTATCGTACAACGAGTGGGCTGTGTAAACCATCGGTAGCCCATATTTACGGGCAATGTCTGAGCCAAGGCGGCCAACAGTAAATGGGTGATGGCAATGAATAACATCTGCCTGTAGAGATGCAAAATCGAAGTGCAAACGTGGAAATGGCCTCGCCATATGGTACGGGTGGCGAGGAAATGGCAGCTCGGGCAGGCGGAAAATATCCTCGTCATCGCCGGGTTGGCGAGTGCCGGGGGCAAACAAATACACCTTATGGCCCTGAGCACGAAGTTCGTTCCGCAACGTCGCCACGGAGGTGACAACTCCGTTGGCTACAGGACTGTAACATTCAGAAAAGAGTGCAATTCGCATCCTGTGAACTTTCCCGCAGAAGTCGGATCTGAGCGTGAAACAGCGTTCAGAGAATAGCAAGTCGACCTGCTGCTGAGCACGCTCATTATAGCGTTATGCCGGTTGCCTGTCAAATAACAATAACGCTACGGGCATGCAACAGATGCGCTTATTTGAGTTTGTAAGAGGCGATGTGAAAAGGTTAACAGCCCGCATGGTCTGCATCTACGCCTGATTTGTAGATCTCTTTGAGCCGCAAAGTGATGTCAGCAATCATATCAACCGTCGCGGATACATTAATCCATGGTGTTTGCATACGTGTGCTCCCCTCCGCAGGAGTCTAACCTTAATTTACAGAATAACTTTGGCGGTAACGGCAGGTAGTATAGGCTTGCCACATCGCACTTAAATTGAGGGGGAAATTGCTTTGAGCAAGGTACGAATTGGCATTATTGGTCCGAGCTGGTGGGTGGATTACTGGCACTTGCCCGCTTTGCTTGCACACCCGGACGCAGAGATTGTGGCGCTATGTGCCAGCAAACCGCGCGATCCCGGTGCTGTAGCCGAGAAGTATGGCTCTGGCAAAGAGATCCCAATGTATACGGATTACTGCCAGATGATGGATGAAGTGAAACCGGATGGCGTTATTGTCTGTACGCCAAACGTTGTTCATCACCCGGCAACCATGGAGGCGCTCAAAAGGGGAATCCATGTGAATACCGAAAAGCCTGTTGCAATGAATGCAACGGAAGCGCGCGAGATGGCAAAAACCGCCGCGGATAATGGCCTGCTTGGCATGTGCAACTTCCCTTATAGGTCCAACCCAGCTGCACAGAAAATGAAGCAGCTGATTGCAGAGGGCTTTATTGGGGATGTGCTGCATGTTTCTGGCCAGTATCATGGTGGCTTTGGCCTATCTGGCTCGCCGAACTGGCGAGGGTCTCGCTCGCAGTCTGGCTCCGGAATTCTGGGAGATCTCGGCTCGCACCTCATCGATCTTGCCTGGTATGCAACTGGCGAAGATTTCTCCAGCGTTACTACCTCCAGCATGACGGTTATTCGGCCCGAAGGCTCACCGTTGTTGAAGGTGCGTTCTGAAGACCCTCGCGTTGGGGATCGCAATGATGACTCATGTGCCTTTCTTGCAGAGTTCAAGAGCGGTGCACAGGGTATTTTCCACACAAGCTGGGTTGCCTTCCAGGCAACGTATGTACAGCATCAGGAGCTGGAAGTTTACGGCATGGCTGGCCGTCTTCGGTTCCTGGCCACGCATACCGGCACCTCTCTTAAGGCACTTAAGGTGGGCGAAAACCGCTGGGAAACCTTTAGCATCGAAGATACGGTTGCCCACACCGAAATCGGCCCGGATGATGAAGATTTCTTCCGCCCTGGCCGCCTGAATGGTGTTAACAATACCTACCGTTGGGTGAGTGCAATTCGTGATGGTGCAAAAACAATCAGCCCGGATCTTACAGATGGGCTGCGTTCGCAGCTGGTGATCGATGCGGTGATCGAAGCCAGTGCTGAGCGCAAATGGGTAGATGTGCTGCCGCTGTAATTGTGGCTTAAACAGAATAGGGGCAGCTGGATTGTTTTTTGCATGCGTGGGTATCGATACTGCGCGGCAGGCATTCTGGCTGCCCCTATTTTGTTGCGAAGCATGCAACAGCGGCTGGTAGCTTTCTGTACGAACGCATCTGCGTAGCGGTGGTGGCGACAGAACTCAGCCATAATTCCGTTATTGTGAATTCGGTAATAAGGCACAACAAAGACGTGAAACCTGTGCTGCGGTAGCTTCGTCTGGCAGAAGCAGCACAGACAACTGCTGGCACGTACGAAAGCCATATTACGGACCTGCCCGCCGTTGTGTTCGTGCCGAATTTCGGATACTGCCCTTACTAATGGGTTGGGGCAACCGGCAAACTCACTTTCTCAATCACACCTTTTCTTCAATGGAAAGAGGACAAAAATGTTCCGCTCAGGGTTTCGACCTGCGGCAGTTTCTTATGCAGTGATAGCCATTACTGCTCTTGTGATTAACAGTCCAATAGCTTATGCCTTCCCCAATGATGGCGGAATTGCGATGGGCGGCAGCCCCGGGCTGCTAAACGGGCATCCCAGCGTAACCATGGAAGCGGAGAAAATACGCATTCTGGTGGGTGAAGATGCCGTTAAAGTAGATTGTGATTTTACATTTACCAACCATGGGCCAGCATGCACCGTGCGCATGGGCTTTCCTGATCGGGGAATTGGTGCGATGGACCCCGATGAAGAGCGAAGCAAGGACGATATTGCGAGGACGCCTCCGCAAACAACGTTTACCAGTTTCAAATCGTGGGTAAGTGGCAAACCTGCAAAAACGGGCCTTGTGCGTGCCAATAAGGGTGGCGAGTACTGGCACACAAAGATGGTGAGCTTTAAAGCGAACGAAACCCTGCATGTGCGCGACCTGTACACGCAGGATATTGGCGGTGGGCTTGCATCGATCGATGGGAAACCAGGTGAAGTGAAAGAGGCGGCCTATGTGCTTCACACAGGTGCTTCCTGGCATGGACCAATCGGCAGTACTGAGGTTACAGTAGTGTTTAAGAATAGCCGGGTGCAAACACCAATTCACGCAATTCAGTTAAAAATGGCTGCCACCGGTAGTGGCAAGGCAAACGGTGCTTCCGTAGCCAAACTGCCTGTGGGTGCGGTGGTTTGGTCGGGCCCATCCCAGCCCGAGGCTGGTGTTGCCTCACTCAAGTTTGTTCGGAAGAACTGGGTGCCAACTAAGAAAGATGATATCGATATTTTCTGTGGATATCGAACAGCAAACTGAGTTCATGGCGTTGGCCCGAAATCTGTATGCCAGGCTCCACCCCGATGCAGTCTTACCTGCAATAAGGGTGGGGCCTTTTGTTTTGATGACAAACTGCTTGATTGGGCCGCCGGGGGATTTGAGAACCTGCTCTTGAACGGGTACCATCACGTAATAACTTTTCGCTCCGGCGTCTGTGGCGAAAATGCAGACTTTCCGACTTCAGACAGGGAACGGTACATGCCCATCAATCAGCCTTCATTCTTTCTTTGCAAATCCAATCTTACAACAATCAGTGCAGCATTTGGCTTGCTCGCGATTTCCGTGGCAGCATTCGCGCAGGATAGGTTGCCGAGCGCTCCAACTTACAGCGCTTACCGTGCATTCAGCCAGCAGGTAAGCGATGCGCGATTTGCGGTGATGCAAAGTGGCCCGGGAGCCTCGTTTACGGCCGATGGCAAGGGCGTAGTGCTGCGCAAAGCGGGCAAGCAGGTTAGGTATGATATTGCGGCAGGAACCTATGGCGAAGTGAAGGAGAGCGATACAAAGGCTCCGGCAGGTGGTGGCGGTGGTCGACGATTCAGAGGTGGCGGCCCGGGCAGAGGGCGCCAGGCCACATCGGTAGACTCGCCGGATGGAAAGCTCAAGGCGGTTTATAAAGATCGTAATCTGTGGGTGATGGATGCAGAATCCGATAAGAACGCATCTGCAGTAACCACCGATGGAAGTGTGCAAACGCGCATAAAGTATGGAACTGCAAGCTGGGTTTACGGTGAGGAGCTGGAACAGCGCTCCGCGTTCTGGTGGTCGCCAGATAGCAAAAAGCTGGCTTATTACCGATTTGATGAGAGCAAAGTCATCGACTTTTACACGCTGAACAACGTTTCTGGCGTGCAGGATGGCCTGGATACAGAAGCCTACCCCAAGGCCGGAGCCCCCAACCCAACAGCAGATATATTTGTTTATGATTTGGCGACCAAGAAAACTACGCGCGTAGATACCCGCGATGGCAAACCAGCGAACAACGATGTGCCTGGCTACTATGTTTACAATGTGCGCTGGTCGCCAGACGGCAAGGAACTGCTGTACAACCGAACGGATAGACTGCAGAAGGTAATGGAGATTACCGCCGCCGACCCTGCTACCGGGGCATCGCGCGTGGTAGTGAGGGAAGCCAACCCAAGCGGCTATACAGAGAACCTGCCGCCATTTTCATTTCTGGCGGATGGCAAGCGGTTTCTGATTACCTCCGGACGATCTGGCTACAAGAACTTCTATTTATATGATATGTCTGGCAAGCTGATCCGCCCTGTTACGCAACTGTCAGCAGATGTGGCAGATATCGTTCGGCTGGATGAGGCAGGCGACAAGCTGTTTTACATGGCGCACGATGGCGATAACGCCATGAAACTTCAGCTGCATCGTGTTTCGCTTACCGGCTCTGCGCAGGATGTGCGCCTTACGGATGTATCGCTCACCCATTCTGTAACCCTATCTCCGGATGAAACCCACTTTTTGGATGTGGCTGAAAGCCACGACCATGCACCGGAAACGCGGCTGCTGGAGGCGAAGACTGGCGCAAAGCCAGTAGTGCTCGGTAAATCGGACACATCGAAAGTAGATGCTTTAAAGGTTCCGGCACCAGAGCTGATTGTGTGCAAGGCGGCCGATGGCAAAACGGATCTTTACGGATTGCTCTATAAGCCCGCCGGTTTTGATCCATCCAAAAAGTACCCGCTTTTAGTAAGCGTGTATGGTGGGCCGACGGTGAGTGTGCTGAGTGAGCGATATTCCGGCCCCAACGCGGAAACTGGGCTTGGATTCCTGATTGCTTCCTTCGATAATCGGGGAACTCCTAACCGTGGTCGAGCATTTGAACAGGCAACCTACGGTAAGCTCGGAGTGGTGGATATCGACGACCAGGCCGCCGGTGTTAAGGCCATTATTCAACGGGGATATGTGGATACGGCGCGTGTTGGTATTCAGGGCACCTCTTATGGTGGGTATGCCTCCGCCATGGCGCTGTTGAGGCATCCCGAAGTGTATACCGCTGCCTGTGCCATGTCTGCTGTTACCGATTGGCGTAACTACGATACGGTGTACACTGAGCGGTATATGGGAGTTCCGCAAGAGAATGGCTCTGGTTACACAGCGGGTGCAGCAGTAACGTATGTGGAGCAGCTTAAGGGGCGGCTAATGATCTACTTCGGCACCGCTGATGACAACGTGCATCCTAACAATGCCATGCAGCTTATAACGGCTCTGCAGCGGGCTCGGAAGGGGTTTGAAGTGCAGGTTGGGCCAGATATGGGGCATACGGCTCTCAACCATGATCGTATGATGGAGTTTTTCTTCGATGCCTTTAAGATGTGGGGCAAATAGGGGAGTTGACTTCCCTGGTTCAGGGTTGGGAGGGTTGCAGTGCATCTGCATGGATTAAACCGCAGGAGCTTTCTCGGGATCGGGCTTGGCTCCTTAACTGCCGCATTAACCGGCTCTTCTGAAAGCAGTTTTGCCATGGCAGCGGGAGCAGGAGGCAAAGCAAAACGCCTTCTGGTGCTTTTTGAACAGGGCGGAGTATCTCAAATCGATACTTTTGATCCCAAGCCAGATGCACCTGCGGAACATCGCAGCCCCTTCAAAACCATCAACACATCGGTGCCGGGCATTCAGTTTACGGAGCTGCTAACAAAGACATCCAAACTGGCGCACCACCTGACTGTGGTGCGCTGCATGATGCAGCCAACTCCGGGCATTGGCAACTCTCACCCACTGGGCTCACAATACATCTACTCTGGCGAGGCACCCGGCGGCCCTGTGGAATTGCCGGATATGAGCTCCGTTATTGCCAGCAGACTGGGCTCCAACGCACTGTATCTGCCATCCAATATTCTGGTTCCGGGTACTGATGAACAGGCAAGCATGTCTCGGGTAGGGTATCTGCCGCCCGGGTTTGCCGTGTTCAAAACCGGAGCGAGCCCTGCCGACCCTAAATGGAAAGTTCCTAACCTGGGGCTGGCTGCTGGTATAGATGAAAGACGGTTTAAGGACAGGCACGATCTGTTGAGCTCGCTGGATGTGGGCCTGGTTAGCCAGGCGAAGTCTCGTGATGCGGAGGCCATGCACTCGCTGGTAGAGCAGGCTGCGGACATGCTTACCAATGTGAGAACCCGCAAGGCATTTGACCTGGGTGCAGAGCCGGACGCAGTGCGCGAACGGTACGGCCTTGGGCACAGGGGACAGTGTTACCTGCTGGGGCGCAAGCTTATAGAGGCCGGGGTGCGTGTGGTTACGGTGGACGTACGGGAGCCCATGCACTCATACCGCGATGGCAAATCTGTGGTTTACGATGGCGGCAACAATATGAACTGGGATCATCATGATGCCATCTACTCCACGTCGCATACCAATATTCCCAATGGTGGGCCCGGCGCCGGCCGCTTCGGCATTGGCACCTGGCCGATGATGGGATCAACTGATCAGGCATTCTCCGCCCTGATTGAAGATATGCATCAGCGCGGTCTTCTGGTCGATACACTGGTGTGTTTTGTAACCGAGTTTGGGCGCACGCCGCGGATTAATGACCGGCAGGGGCGCGATCACTGGACCAACGCATTCAGCTTCGCGTTTGCGGGTGCAGGGGTGCCGGGCGGGCAGGTGGTTGGTGCCACGGATAGAGATGGCGGGTATATCACAAGCTCCATGGCGTACACCATCGATGATTATGCGGCAACTGTTTACGAAAAGATGGGGATAGACCGCAGCAAGCCTATGTCCACATCCATCGGCAAACCTGTGTATCTGGCCTCAAAGGGCCGCCCAATACCGGAGCTATTCTGATGCGATACAACAGTTGTTTTGCCCGTGTTGGGGCCGCACTGCTTTTTGGTACATTGGCATGCGCACCCTCTGTGGCCGCCCCGGTGCGTAATGCCAGTGGCATTGTGAAGATAAGTGTTTACCCGCAGAAGCTGCTGTTGAGCAGCAAACGCGATGTGAGGCAGCTGATAGTTACAGGCACCTATGCCGATGGGCGCACGACCGACTTAACGCACGCTGCCGAGGTGCAAACATCCAAGCCTGCCGTTGCAAGGTCAATCCCCGGGGCAGGCATTGTGGCTGCCGTGGGGGATGGAGCCGCCTCGATAACCGTGGTGGCCGCGGGCAAGAGTGTGACGATGCCCGTTATGGTATCCAATACATCCCGGCCAGACCCTGTAAGCTTTAAGTTTGAGACAATGGCGATCCTCACAAAACAGGGGTGCTCAACCGGATCGTGCCACGGCTCGCCGCATGGCAAAGGTGGGTTTCAGCTATCTCTGTTTGGTTACGACCCGGCTACGGATAGAACAGCGCTAACGCGTGATGGTTACAGCAGGCGGATAAATACACTTGAGCCTGCGGATAGCCTGATGATTAAGAAGCCTTCCCTGCAACTGCCCCATGTTGGCGGAAAAAGGCTGCGAAAAGAGGATGTTGGTTATGGCCTGTTGACGCGCTGGATTTCGGAAGGCGCCAACACCGATCTGCCTGCCGTGGAATGCACGGGTATCAAAATCTATCCACAGGGTGAGCAGCTACTTGCACCTGGGCATAACAGCCAGCAACTGAGCGTAATTGCCTCGTATTCGGATGGAACCGAGCGCGATGTAACCGCAATTGCGGCCTTCGAAACTTCTAGTGCTGCCTCAGTAACGGTAAACCCGGCTGGACTTGCGGAGTCTCACGGCAAAGGGCAGGTGGCCGTTAGTGTTCGGTACCTTGAGCATTTGCAATCGGTTCATTTCACCTCGGTAGAGCCGATAGCTGGATTTGACGCTAAGTGGAAAGAGCCAGCTATCGAGAGTGTGATAGATCGCCTGGTGAATGAGCGCCTTAAGACGCTGACTTACCTGCCTTCGGCGCTGTGCACGGATAGCGAATATCTGCGCCGTGTGTCTCTGGATATTACCGGTTTGCTTCCAGGTGCAGAGAAGGCGCGCGCCTTTATGGCAGATAAGAGCCCTGATAAAAGAGAAAAGCTAGTGGATGCGCTGCTGGGTTCTGAGGAGTATGCACGCTTCTGGGCACTGCAGCGTGCCGACCTGATGCGCGTTACCCCTGCAAGGCTTAAGGGAGACCGGGCGAAGAAGTTCTACGCCTGGATTACCGATGCAGTGAGAACAAACATGGGATACGACAGGTATGCCCATGAGATCATAACCGCATCTGGAGACAGCGACAAAACCCCGCAGGCATGCTACTTCGTAGCCATCCCCACCATGGAAGAGCGCACAGAGATGACCGCCGAGCTCTTTATGGGGTCTCGCATAGAGTGTGCGCATTGCCACAACCACCCATTTGAAAACTGGACACAGAAAGATTACTACCGAATTGGGGCGGTGTTTGCGCGTACGCAGGAGAAGAATGGCGTAGTCTCCGCCGCCGATTCTGGGGAATCCACACATCCCAGCACGGGCGAAGTAATGAAGCCATACGGACTGACAACAGCCGCGCATACAGACCCATCTACAGACAGGCGTGTTGCGTTTGCCGATTGGCTGGTGAAACCCAGCAATCCGTACTTCGCGCGCGTTGCTGTTAACCGCATCTGGGCTTCGCTATTCGGGCGTGGAATAGTGGATCCGATCGATGATTTCCGCAGCTCCAATCCGGCAGCAAACGGCGGACTTTTGGCAGCACTGGCCAGCAAGTTTGAAAAAACAGGATACGATTGCAAAGCGATGATTCGGGGTATTTGCCTGTCGAACGCATATCAGCGGTCGGCAGCGCCATCCGTCATCCCTGAGGGAGAGATAACTCTTTTTTCAAGGGCAAGTATTCGATTGCTTACCGCTGAACAGCTGAAAGATGCGGTTGCTGTTGCTTCCGGGTCTCTGCAAGCTGTGCCAGATGAAAACAGCAGGGATCTGTACGCTACGGAACGCTCCTTCCCGGAGAATTCTGGCTTTACTCGGGCATTTGGGCAGCCAGAGAGGCTAACTTCCTGCGCAAGCGAGCGGCAGAGCGGGCCAACGCTTATACAGGCGTTGGAGGTCTTGAACGGCCCACAGTTTTACGGAATGGCGCGCAATGGTGCAGGCAAACTGGCAGCAATTGGCGAGGATGCTGCTCTGGATAACATCTACCTTTCAGCCCTGTGCCGATACCCAACAACTGTGGAACGAGCAACAGCGAGGAAGTTTCTGGCCCGCCCTGGCGATAAGAGCGAGCACCTTACCGATTTGTTGTGGACGGTGTTGAACACGCGGGAGTTTCTGTTTCAGCACTAATAGCACAGTGCGGAGTGATGAATAGATGCGGTTTACTTCGATAAAATCTGCGGCATGCCTCGTGGTAGTGGGCTCACTGCTTACATTCCATAGCACTGCTCGCGCGGATGTGAGCTTTCTTAAGGATGTAGCCCCGCTTCTTTTGAAGAAGTGCACAGGTTGCCATGGCGAAAAGAGCAACCAGGGTGGGTATAGGGCGCATACATTTCAGTACCTTATGAAGCCCGCCGCCTCCGGTTTGCGCCCTGTTGTGCCGGGCAAACCTGCAGAAAGCACGCTTTACAGGCTGGTAGCCTCTTCAATCTCCACAGTACGAATGCCCAAGTACGACGATGCCCTAAGTGCCCCACAGATAGAGCTTATTAGAAAGTGGATTGTTGAGGGAGCCCATTACGATGGCCCAGATCAGGCTATGCTGTTGCGCCTTGCAATTGGCCCACGTAAGCAACCGCCTGCACCCGCAACCTATACAACTGCGGTGCCAGTGTTTGCGGTGGCCCTGGCCCCGGGCGGCAAATCCGTAGCGGTTGCTGGTTATCACGAGGTACTCATCTACTCGGCCCAGGGAGTGCTGCTACGCCGCATTGGCGGGTTGCCTCAGCGCATACAGTCGCTTTCGTTCAGTGCGGATGGTGCTACGCTACTTACTGCGGGAGGCAGCCCCGGCGAGTATGGTGAGGCGGATGTAATTCACCTTAGTGGCGCAGCAAAGCCCGAACCGCTGGGAACCTACCTCGATGTTGCGCTTACGGCCGTTTATGACAAAACTGAGCAGAAGATAGCTGTTGGCTCTGCAGATGGCGGAGTAAGTGTTTACTCGGCAGCCAGTCTCAAACGGCAGTGGGTAAGCAACCTGCATTCCGATTGGGTAACGGCTGTTAGCTTTAGCCAGGACGGCCGCTTTGTGGCTAGCGCAAGCAAAGATATGACAGTGAAGCTGCACAATGCGCAGGATGGCACCCTCTACACAACTTATACTGGCCATAACAAACAACTTGGTCAGTACCGTGGGCAAGATCCTGTGTACTCTGTACGCTTCAGCTCTGCAACCGATACCGCCGCCAGTGCAGGAGGCGGTAAATGGATACAGTTATGGAACCCGGAGAAAACGAAAGAAGAGGCCGGATCTGCCGCAGATATGGAAGAGCGGTTCATGAAGCAGGGCCACACAAAGTACCTGCCACATGGCTTTACGCGCCCCGTGCTTGCAACCGTGCTCAGCGATAATCGCCTGTTCGCGGCCTCGGCAGATGGCCAGGTAAAAGAGTTCGACATCGCGGAGATGAAGGAAGTGCAAACGTTTGCGGGCCACCACGATTGGGTGTGTACCGTAGATTTCGACCGTGCATCCGGCCTGCTGGCAACTGGCTCCAGCGATGGTGAAGTGAAGTTGTGGGAATCAAAAACAGGCCAGTGCCTGCATTCGTTTTTTGCCAGGCCAACAGGGCCAACAGGGCCAGCACGCTGAATGTTCGGAAAACAGGGGTTGGGATGATCCGTACTTTATCTTTTGCATCGCTGCTGAGTGCCGCTTCGCTGCTGGGAAGCCCCGCGACAGGACAAGGGCTGAATTTTGCAGCGGCGAATCGCCTGCAGGGGCCAATTGAAACTCCCGGGATGCACGTTACCGTGGGAGAGGGCCGTGTAGAGGCGAAAGGCTATCGATATCTTAACAACGGCATCAAGCATGATGCCTTCGGTGCGAAGTGGATCTGGCTGCCTGAGGCCGATCAATCCAACCCAACGCTTGTTAGATTTCGGAAAACGATTGAGCTGAAAAGCCCCAATTCAGCGCACTTCTGGATTAGTGCGGATGTGATATACCGGCTATATATTAACGGGAGATTGGTTTCTCGCGGGCCGGCCGATATGGGGCGCGATTACGACCGCGAAGAACGCGCTCCGCGTTGGATGTACGATTGCCGGGATCTTGGGCCCTATCTGCACAGTGGCAAGAATGAGATTGCTGCCGAGGTTTTCTCTCGTGGTTTTGTAGGGTCGCGGGTATCTCGAGGCAAACATGGCCTGCTCTTAGAGGCAGCGATAAAGACGCAAAACGGTGAAGTGCGCGTAAAAACGGATGAAAGCTGGAAAGTAAAGCCTGATGCCGCCTGGGGCGCGGATGGACAATGGAGTGCAGAAAAAGAGGACATTGGCTGGCAGCTTCCAGGCTATAGCGATGCCGGCTGGAGCAGCGCAGGCTCAGTAGGTACAGTATGGACGCCTCTGGTAGCAAGTGAATTGCCCCCGTTGATGGAGGCTGAATATCCGTTTACCACGCCTGCACCGGCACCCACTAATCCATTAACTATTACGGCAGATAGTGCAGTTACCCTCAAGCATTCACGTGTGCTTTCCGCTTATCCTGGACTCGTAATTCAGGGCATAAAAGGTGCCACGCTTCGCATTATTCCTGGGGAGCAAGAAGGAAACCTATCGCGAACACTCACCCTTCATCTGCGAGATGGCTTGCAGCAGTTTGAATACCCTTTTCTGGATAGTTACTCCGTGCTACGCCTCGAGTTTACCGGCGTAACGGCCCCAATTAAGGTATTGAAACTGCACAGCGTGTTTAGCTCTGCAGCGGTTGAGTACAAAGGCAGTTTCGAGTGCAGCAGCCCGGAGTGGAACCGCCTGTGGAAAACGTCGCGCTGGTTAACCCAGATCTGTATGCAAACGCATCATCTGGATTCTCCCAATCATCAGGAACCGATCTGCGATCCCGGGGATTACCTTATTGAGTCGCATGCGAACTATTACACCTTTGGCAGCCCATGGTTGGCCAGGCAGGACTTGCGCAAATTTGGGCTCCTTTTAAAAGACCTCAACTATCGAAACTTCCACACCAGCTACTCGCTATTGTGGCTGCAGATGCTGATGGCGTACTACGATCATACCGGCGATTCATCGCTGGTGAAGGAGCTTGCGCCAGAGGTACATGCACTTCTGGAGACCTTTAACAGCTGGGTGGGTACCAACGGGCTCATTTCAGAAGCTCCGAACTATATGTTTATGGATTGGGTTCGGATCGCAGGGTTCGAGTGCCACCATCCTCCGGCTGTGATCGGGCAGGGTTACATGACTGCCTTCTACTATCGAGCCCTGATGGATGGCAGGCGTGTTGCCGAGGTTACTGGCGATGGGCTGCGTGTGGCCCGGTACAACAATCGGCGTATTGAAATAAGCACGGCATTCCAGCGGGAACTCTGGTCGGAGCGTACGGGGCTATACCGGGACGGAAGACCTTTCCAAACTCATGTTCAACCTGGAACATGGCTGCCTGCCGATAAGGATATCGAAACCTTTAGCCCGCATGTAAACACCATGGCCGTTCTGTACGATCTTGCACCGCAGGATAAGCAATCGGCCATTATGGAGCGCATTCAGAAGCGAGAGCAGCCTCTGAACTGCGAGCCGTATTTTATGTATTATGTGCTGGAAGCGCTCGCCCATTCCGGCAGGTTTGAGCAGGATGCACCGGCAGTAATTGCGCGTTGGAACATATTGCCTGATACGCAGACCTACCACGAAATGTGGGTAGAGGGGGATTTGAGCCATGCCTGGGGCAGTGCCCCCATGATCCAAATGAGCTCAACGGTGCTTGGCGTTCGCCCTGTTTCACCAGGATGGAAAAGCGTAAAGATTGCGCCACAACTCGGCGGCCTTAACTGGGCAAGAGGCACGGTTCCCACACCGCATGGCTTCATTAACATATCGTTTAAAAAGAACAGTGGCAAGCTGAAGTATGAAATAACGCTACCAGCCGGGACAAATGGTGAGCTTTCCCTGCCTGGCCATAGCAGGGTCATTACGCTGCACGCAGGGCATCAGGCCGGATAAATTCCTGGAGATGTCGTGATAAAGGGGAGGGAGGTGCGGCTACATACGGTAATCTGTTGGGCGCACACTCCTTCCATTTTTTTACCGACGTCACTTCTGTGCGTTCAGCATCTGTACTTGCCAATCCGGCAAATTCAAACAATTCACTTGTGCTCAGCCAGAAGCAAAATCCATTCATGGAGTAACATCTGCCGATAAGGAATTGGAGGGACCCGGGTGAAGCCTGAGATAGACCGCCCACTATCCGAGTATTTTGACGATGGATTATATACGGGATAAGAGCGACCGTATTTAGTTACATTTCTCAAACTAATACAACCTTACGATTGTGAATTGCCTGAGTTTAGCTCTCGAATTGTCCTGCGAACGGCAAAACCTCGACAAATATATTTGCGATTCTTGCAGCAATCTTGATTGAATTCCGAACGTGACCTGCTAAACTAATGCATCATGTTCGGATTGCGACTATGGCGTGACACCGCATCGTGGATTTTGGTTTACACGCAGCATAGATTTGAACGAGAGTTCTTGTGCAGCAGAGGAGTTAGAATGCAGAGATTAGGAACTGTTCTCGGTGTGAGTGTTGCGCTTACTGCGCTGGCTGTAGCCTCTCAGGGCGCTTATGCTGAAGGAAACGGCGGTGCTGTTAACCTGGCTCCGATGCTGGGAAGCACAAGCAATTCCGCACCTGCGACATTGGATATATCTGAAACGTTAGTCGGGAGCGAAGAAGATATGGCTCTCGAAAGCGATTATGGTACTCCGGCTGTGGTAGCTGCTGGTGTTGGTGGTATTTCTTTTGGATTCCTTGCTCCATTGCTCGCAACTGGCCTTGCAGCGTATGGTGCCGAGACGCTTGGTGCTGGCGGTGGCTCTGCATCATCGCGCTCATCTTCGTCTGGCAATTCCGGTGGTGGCTTTGGTGGCCTGGCACCACTCGGCGGTTCCCAGTTCGGAAACAGTGAACAGTTTGGAACTCCGGAGCCAGGATCACTCGCACTGTTGAGCGGAGTGATGACCACGGGGGCCGCAGTTTTCGTTCGACGGCGAAGAAGCAAGTAGGTAGTTTATAAGCCCGTTAAAGCCGGCAGCACATTCATGTGCCGTCGGCTTTTTATGTGTTTTGCCATTCGGGCTTGTCACGATGTTTGCGCGCCATGGTTGTCGCCACCGCGCTTGGATCGGACTATGGAGTAAGTTCGACGATCCACTGTCGTGCTTCGTCGCCGATACTTTCAGGTGGCGAGAGCCTCACGCAGGCACGCAGCGCCTCCAGTGCAGCCTGTGAGTTGCCAAGTGCCCTGTAGATTTTGCCGATGTAGTAGCAGGTATACGGCTCGTTCGGATTGATGGCGCGCGATTGCTTTAGCAGTACGAGCGCGGATTCGAATTTCTGCTTGCGCGCGGCTATCACGCCGCGCTTCTGAAGGCTATCCCATCGGTTCGGCTCAAGATGATCTGCCACCGCGAGCACTTTTTCCGCCTCGGCCCACCGGTCGTTTGCCAACAGCGACGTGGCGTAGGCGACCTGTCCCCAGGCCAAACCGGGGTGCAGTTTGCTCGCGATCTGGGCGCGTTCCGACGCATTAGCGCGTCCGTCGGACTGAAACATCAGGTGCGCAATTGCCTGGACATCGTCCAAAATGACGTGCTCCCGATGGTTCGGCCCGAACCAGAGGTAGGCCAGATCGACCAGAACCGCCTTACGGTCGACGAAGACCGCGGCGCAGTCGTGGTAAACGACGTTGTTCTCGAAGTCCCTTTCCAAATGCACCATAAATGCCTTCAGACCAACGGCGCGGGCAAGCACGACATAGAGCTTGGCGTACTCCTGACAGTTGAAGGTCTCATCCGGGCGCTTCCAGAGTGCGTACACCTGTTTCGCTGTCCGCATGCTGCCGGACGCACTTCCAACAGGGCGCTTGAGCAGGGCATTGAAGATCGCACGCGCGCTATCGATCTCCGTATGAGTCCCTTGCGTCAACTGCTTTGCCCACGCACTCATTCCGGGCGCCTCTTCCAGCGGATATTCGAGCTTCTGCAACTCGGTCGGAGTCAGGCGGCTGCGCAGCGCACGCTGCAGTTCTGTTGGGGTGTATGTCTTCGGAAGTGGTGCAGAGAGGTACGTCGGAGTCAGTGTGCCTTTGAGATAGGAGATATGTGCAACCAGGTCGTCAGGAATCCTTGTGCCGGACTTGCGCGCAGCCTCCATGAACCGGACTCCGGCGTCGGCGGCTTTCGGAGCATCCTTCAGCGTGTCGTAACCAATAAATAGCATTTGCAGTGTGTTAATATCGTTGGGGGCGATTCGGCCTGCCTCCTTAAGCTCAGCAACCGCGCCGACGGAGTCACCTCGATAGGCGAGAGCGCTTCCCAGGTGTGCGTGCGCCGATGCGGTCAATGGGCTCAGGCGTAACGCCTCTCGAAAGTGGGTGATACCGGCATCTAGATCGTTGCGAAGCAGGGCGAGTTCGCCAAGACGTTCTTCTGTCTCCTCTTCGTCCGGGTCGAGACGTTTAGCTTCCATCAGCTCCCTGTTTGCCTCGTCGATCTGCCCCTGGACCATCGTCAGCACGCCGAGAGTGGAATGCACGTGGGCATCTTTCGGAGCGATCTCGTTCGCCTTCTGGAGTGCGGCGCGCGCCTCCTCGAACTTTTGCTCCGCTCCGAAGGTCGCCGCCAGTCCAAGGTAGGCCCAAATGAACCGTGGATCCACATGTACGGCGTCCGTCAGGAGCTTGCGCACCTCCAGCATTGAGCCGCCTTTATCTTGAATCGCCAGTGCCTTCGCCGCCAACTCCAGCGCTGTGGCAGATTGTGTCACCGGCAGGTCTATTTCCGATCGCTGTTCCGGCGTCGGGATGACATGCATCTCCGACAGCAACCTGTAAGAGAGCGCCCTACACGCCTCGACGAGATCGGCGTTTTCCAGGATCAGCTCCTGCGAAGCGGTTCCGGTGTTGACATTCAGGACGCGTGCCGTCAGCCGCCATGCGTCTCTGGTACGCTGGAACTCTCCTGAAATCAGGCGCTGCGCCTCCACCATCGCGCCGATGCGACGCTTCTGCTGCAGCGAGATAGGCGCCCCCTCCGTGATCTTCAGCAGGTTCATGGCAGAGTTCTCACCATCGAGCAGGCGCAATGCTCGGACTGCGTTGAGCTGGTGGCCAACGATTCGATCGATGGCAAACTTCCAGTATCGTGCCTGTGGATCACCGGTCTTATTGACAAATGACAGAAGGATGATCGGCGTGCGTCTTGCCGGTGTACCTTGCGCCATTGCGGCGGTAACGCCGAACAACCCGAGAGCTAACGCGATTCCGAGTGTTCTTACAATCATATGTACATTGGCCCTTCCAGCCCATTTCTCTCCAAGTTCGGGTTCATCGACAAATAGTGAGATAGACCTTTGAGGCATCAGGGCTCCTCAGGTAAGGGGGAGGTTCGACACTCAAGCTCCCAAGTCCTCAATACAATCCGCAAATGTAATATCCGGCTCCGGCAGCCAAGTTTCGCCTCACGTTTGTAGTACTTCGGATGCACGACGATTATGGTGTATACGTGGAGAGAAGTCTTCTCAGGCAGGAATACCGTGGCGACTTACCAGTGAGGTCCATGGCGTATAACTCTACCGCAATTTCGGTGACCAGCGGGACTACTACCGCATTGTCCGCTGGCTCTACACGCGCGCCTGGATTGCTGCCGGCAGACCCGGTGTGCTCTTGATCCAGAAACCGCCTGGCTGGTGGAGCGCTAGATCCTGCTGCCGGGAGTGACTATGCTGGCATGCCCAGCCCTCGTGCATGATCGCATGGTGGCACGAATAATTCCCAATTAATCTCACTTTGGCAGCAGCACCCGGACGTCTTTGGCGCGATCTTCCGGAGTAACCCGCAGGGTAACAACTTTCCCTTTGCGATAGGTGCATTCTACGGTAGTATTGCCAGGGGCATGGAGCTTGAAGGAGACATCCCACTGCTTTGGCCATGCTGGCAGAAGAAGAATTGCGCCCCCAGATTCTATTGGTTCTGCCTGCATTAACATTAATTGCGTGGTGTTTAACAGGTTGCCGCCATGGTTTTGATCCGGCAGCCAATCGTAATTAGGACCCCAGGTTGCCGGCCACCTATATGCCGGGTGCGAGTTGCGGGCTTTCACTTTTAGTATTCGCGCTGCCTCATCTCGCATGCCAAGCAGTGCGGCCACATTGCCGTCGTATCCCCAACCAGCATCCAGGTGGTTCAAGCGGTGTTCATAGGCTCGCCGCGCCTCTGGCAACAGAGCGGGCTTCGCAAGGGTAACTACCTGAAATGGCCAAACTGCGTAGAGTTGGCTATTTTCGCAGTTGCTGGTTTGTGGGTTGTACTTCTGTGCGGGTGCCAGTTCCCGGGCGCTTTCATGCATCTGCACTGGAATATCCGGGCACGCCTGGCGCATGTGCTCAAAGAAGCTCTTACGGCGAGCATCGACCAATCCTGCGGGCAGTGCCTTCAGCCTACTTGTGATTGCGATGAGGCCTGCCGTTGTGGGCATATCGTTCACCACACCGTACCAGTAGGTCTCTACGGCCTGCGTGGGATCCAGAATTACTTTGCCCCTTGTGTCCTTCTTAAAGCGGGTATCGAAGTATCGTAACACAGATTCCGCCATCGGTAGAACGCGTCTCTGCAGAAACTGGGTATCTCGGGTGTAGTCCCAGCGGTCCAGCATCAGCGCCACAATCTCTGGTCCCTGATTCCAGGCAAATGCCCAGTAGGGGCATAGTACGTCGGCAGGAACATGGCCAGTGCGGTCCCAGCCATAATCACCACCACTGTAAGTTCCCCATAAGGTCATAGTCTCTGGGAAGTAGGCACCTTCACTGCCGTGGTACTTCCGTGTTCGGGATTCTGCCAGAGGGCGTGCAGCTTCGTATAGCCTAAAGAAGGCTTCTGTCATCTCAAAGTCGCCACTGGCCAACATCGGGTGGTACATATGCCGCACATTCTGCAGCCATATGCTATCTCCCCAATTTCGGTAATCGGCATTGTAGGGCATGCCCATTGCGTGGGGCTCTACCGTATAGTAGCCGCCGTTAAATTTTACCGGGTACTGTCCGCGGCTCTGGCAGGCCTGAACATAGCGCTGAAGCACGTACCCACGGGTTATAGTAGACCCTGATTCCGGCAACCGAACCGCTACTCGCTTGCCATCTGCATAGATCGTAGCCTCGCCCGTTGCCGGGTTGTACGTTGCCGCTACATCCTGCTGTTTGCCCGCGATCAGGCAGCCTGGCGCTGTCAAAATGTCCGGGCCAATAATTAGCCGCAGGCTGTTGCCGGGCTGAATGTCAAACAAAAAGCCATCCGATGCGCCGGCAGTAACCTTATCGAATATGCGCGCCGGCCCCATCGTATCTGGCTGAATGCTTGCAAGCAGTGTAATGCCATGCTTAAATGTGGAAGATGCTACCGCCTGTGGCAGGCCCGGGCTCGCCCCACGGAAGTAGGCCGCCATCTCTGCTTCGGTTAAAACTCGGTCTACACACTTCCATTTTTCCAGCTTGCCAACAAATTTGTTCTGGTTATTGCTATCAAACCCTTTGCGCAAACTGTGCTTGTTTGCTGAGATATTTGCGCCGCTCTCATCTCCATGAATAAACACATAAGATCGCTGCCAGTAGGCATGCCACCAATTTCGCGTTCTAACCATGGCTGCTTCCAGGCTAGACTTTGCAGATTCTGCCCGCAGCCCTCGCTTCCATTCGGCCACCGTAGCCGTTTGTGCTGCGTGAGTTGCCACTCTAAATGCAAACTGCCTCACCGGGCCGTTGCTTTCAAGCACAGTTGGTGAATTGCGCACCAGGCCAACCCCCTGGATGGTCGCGCCAAATGTGCGATGGATAATGGGATCAAAGGTGCCCGGTAGGCCAGTTAGCGACTGGTTTTCCCACAGTGCCGGCACGATCGAGGTTTCGTTGCGGTGATACCAGGTAATAGAGTTGCCAGCATCTGGCAGGTACACATCTGCGGCCTCGGTGCGGGTGAATGGCGCATCATGTACGGACCAGGCAGACCCATTTTCGCCAGGAAGCAGCGTGTGTGGCTGGTTTCGCCATTGCATCGATTGCACCTGCACGCGCGTGGGCTTTTGAAATGAGCCAGATAGGTGAACAACATGGGCTCCGGAATCCACAAATAGTCCGAGGTGCGCCCCATCACCGCAAAACTCTATGCGGCCATCTCGCAGAATAAGGTGCTGCCGAAAGACGGCTGCATTAACAAATGGGGAAGGCACCATATGCACCCGGACGCCACCGATTTTAAGTACCCGGCTGATCTCTGATAACGAGTCTGTTCGGCCAATATAAAACAGCACGTCTCCCGTGGCCTTTTCCACCCAAACATTGAGAACGACTTCACCATTTCCAATCGGCATGGAGCCTGCGGCATCTGCAGAGGGAGTGCCCCAAACAACATCATACGCGGCAAGTGGATCGCCAGATTGCGCTTGGGCAATGCCTGTGGGTAGGGCGGCCGCAGCGATGGCAGCAAGCATTAGGGGAAGTTTCTTCATGGGTACATCAATCCAATCGATATCAAACTCGGCCAGGATGAAACGCATCCTGCACATTTCAGATTCTAGCCGCTGTATCTCTGAAGAGCAATGATATTAACGCATGATAACAGGCAACTAAAACGCCCCGCGCTAGTTGCGGGGCATTTAGTTCACGATTGAAGGCTAACATCGTGGGTTGTGCGTTACGGGTAAGTCAGGCGTAAGACACCTGGCTTACTGATGACAATTGCAAACCCGTTTTTATCGGCAGCTATGGAAACACTGTCTTCCCGAACCCAGGTGGTGCCTTCATAGTGTCCGCGCTCTGCCACACGTGGCCTATCTGCCATGTGAAGAGTGCCTGCAGATGTTATCAGAAGTATCTGCTGAGGTGCTATGTGAATTAAAGCTCCGGCACTGGTGGCAGAAAGCTTAAATATATGCCCGCCAACAGTTACTTCCAGACCTGCAGCGTCGACAGCTTTTGAAGTTGCCGCCTGCCGAATCATAAATCGGCTAGTAACGCCCGATACATCCTGAAAGTTGCCGGGGTCATCTGTTTTTAAACCAGCCGGAATCTCTCGCAATGCGAACCACGCTGCCATGGCCTCCGTGCCACGATATACGCATAGTGGGAACATGGCATCACGTATCGGCCCAAGTGCTGCGCCATATCGCTGCCTGCAAACAGGGTCATCCACAATGGTGTGTGGCGGACCACACTCCCACAGTAGGTTACCTATTCCCGGCCTTCCCGCAATGGTGTACCACGGCAGCACATCTAGATTAAGGCGCACTTCGCTATTTTCGGTGGGGTTTTCGGCAGCAAAGGGTAGGTTGCGGCTGCGCTGAGAATCTGAGAAGATGCCGGGCTCTCTCGGAGTAAGTACCCCATCAATGCCCACCATATCTATGTTGGGGCATGCATCCAGAAAAGTTGGCACGAGGTAGGGTGGCCACCACGGGCTGTTTAAATACATGGGTAACGGATGCGTTTTGTAAATGGCGTCGGATAACGCCTTTGCATAGCGGGCAAAGCTATCAAACATAAAGGTTTCGCCATCTTTTGAGGGAGCTTTGCTCCATAGTTGGTTGCAGTTTTCGCACTTGCACCGCACAGCCTTCTCGGTTGCGCTGCCATAATCTGGCCGGTTGCCTTCCCATTGCTGGTAGTAAAACTCATTATCAAGCTGTACCAGCACAACGGTATGCCGTGTGTCTGCCTGTTTCAGGTGTTCCGCAACGCGCGTAACATACTTAACTTCACGCTGCAGGGTAGCAGGGTCGTTGGGGCACATTGGCGGCCCGCCGGCAGCATATTTGTAAGGGTAGGGCAGTTGCATGCGGCGGTACTTCTGTGGCTGACTCAGTATGTACTTTGGCGTGTAAACTGGGAAAGCGCTGGCATCGTTGCCCTCCTCCACTTTGCCGCATACATTGGTATTAAAAAGGTTGATACCAAGGCGGAGTCCGTGCTCTCTTGCCCTGTCTATAAACCAGTCTAAGAACGTAAAGTCGTAATGGTCTTCCGCAGTTTCTATCTTCGACCAGGGTATGCCAATGCCAACGGTGGTGGCATGCATCTCTTTGAACGCGTCGAAAAACTGGACTGTCTTAGCATCCTGCCGGGTGCTTCGCCAGATATCGCACTGGGCTCCCACTACCAGAAACGGTTTGCCATCTACAAATAGTGTGGGCACGCCGTGATAAGATCGATCGATATGTGGAAGGGGCTGCGCATTCGCCCGCAGAGCACCGCCCACAAACACCACACTCGCAACCATTGTTATGGCCCACCGGGCCGAACTCAGAAAACGGTTCATTGTTTACCTCTGAGTGAAATATTCGCCGATATTGAGAGATATGCCTGTGTTAACGTGGATGCTAACGTGCAGCGCATGTCGGAGGAAAAGTAAACGAATGGGCGTAACATACCATCCATACTGCCTACCACGCTGTGTCTCCAGAAAGAGGCCCTAATGAAGCGAACTCTGAGCCTATCGCTCCTATTGCCGTTGCTGCTTCCAGTTTCAGTATCCGCACAAACTGTCCCTGCCATGATGACCTACATATCTCAGGTCGGCCGGTTTTCTATCAAGTTCCCATCACATCCCGCAGTTACGATAAACAAACCGAATAAATCAGTACCTGGCGACCTCGGCTCTACAGACTGCAAAGCAGACCTCGGCGCAAGCTCATTTGATATCTCATTTGGCGATCTGACACCAGCGAGAATGGCCGCTGGAACTGCTGCTATACTGGACAATGCGCAGGCTCAACTGAAGCGATCCAGCAAGGGCAAGATGATTTCTGAGAAGAAATTGACACTTGGTAACTGGCCCGGACGCGAACAGGTAGTTGAGATTGATTCTCATCTGGGTGCAAGAGCGCGTTTCTTCCTGATTGATCACCGGATTTACACCCTCTGGTATATCGGCAGCCCCCAATCGATAAATTCCCCGTCCGTAGATGCATTTTTCACGTCGTTCAAAATTAGAAACCATGGGACGCTACCAGCGGCATTTAAGCCACTGAACATGGGCGGAACTACCGTTAAAATCCCGGGAGAGCCCAAACCGCGAACAGGCACCACCAGTGATAACACCGAAATGCATGTGTGGCAATCCATGGATCCTGCAACCAGGGTGGTGTATATTGCCGGCCACGGCGGCGTAAAAACCCCGGCAGCTACGCCAGAGGAGCGCGAGAAAATTCTGGACAACAGCCGAGAAGGCACTATCGCTGGCCTGGGTGCCAAACTGGTTGAAGAGCGATGGATTACCGTGGGAGATTGCCCTGGGCGCGAATTAGTGCTGAAGGTAATGCAGGATGATATCGAGATTGGCGTCGCGGTATCTCGCAATATTTACTTCAAAGGTGAGCTTGTACAGTTGATGGTGATAAGTCAGACAGCCGCTGCTCTGGGGACCAGCCACGTCGATGAGTTCATGGATTCACTCTCGATCGGCAATAAGTAATCATCGGCACGGTGTAACGTAAAAAAAGCCCTGTGCGCACAGAGGCGCACAGGGGTTTGAGAAAGTTTTGCTAAAGAGAAACAGTTTAGATGCTCAAATCCTCAAACGTGCAGGCAGCCTCAGTTTATCGTGAAAACGATATCTGTAGAGGCATCGCTGCGGGTACCATCCGGGTTCAGCACGTACAGGTGGAGCGTGATCGGCGTTCGCACCTTTCGAAATGTTCCCAGATAGACTGTTAGGCCAGTGGCCGAGTTAACCTGCGTATCCAGTGGGCCGTACTCTTCCGAAGCAACCGTTGTCTGGTTATTCCAGCCCTTGCCAGTTACAAATCCAGTACCCGTTACGGTAAACGTAACGTTGCGTGCCGGTGTGGTAACGCCAATTGCGCTAAGTGCTGTAAGCGTCGGCGGAGTGCCCGGAGCGGGCGGATTGATGGTGAAGGTAAGTTCGCTGGCCACATCGCTGCGAGTGCCATCCGGGTTTTCTACATACAGGTGCAGCGTTGTTGCTGTTTTCACCTTCGGCAGCGCCCGCATACTAACCGTTACCTGGGTTGCCGAGTTAACGGTAGTCTTGAGCTCGCCCCACTCATCGCTCACAACCTCAGAATGAAACGGCAGCGCAGTTGTGCCAGCCACAAAATTTGTGCCGGATACAGTGAAGGTGAATGCGGCTGTTGGAGTAGTAACAGATGTTGTGCTGAGAGCGGCAATGGTTGGTGGCGGACCCTGAACCGGTGGATTGATTGTGAAAACCTGATCCGCTGCTGCTACACTGCGGCCTTGCCCCGGTGTTGATACATAAAAGTGGAGGGTAACTGCAGAGGTTACGGCCTCCAGTGTTGGAACACTTACCGTTAGCTGTGTGGCCGAGTTGTATGTTGCGTTAACGGAGCCATACTCTTCGGTGGCAACATAGGTACCGCGCACTCTGCGGGTTGCCTGTACAAAGTTGGTGCCGGTAACTGTAAACGTGAAGGCTGCACTTGGAGTGGTTACACTGCTAACGCTGATAGCAGTGATGGTTGGCGCTGCCGCAGACGCGGAGCCAGTAGTTAGTGTGCCGCAGAAAGATGCCACAGCCAGAACTGCTGCCGGCACCATCCGCATTGCGGCGGATTTGATGGAAAGTTTCATGTCTTCCAAAACCTCGCGATTCGAAGCGAAAAGAGTACGGGTTGCCAGGGGAGGGCTATCTGTTTAGAGTATACCAAACTGCAGAGATTTAAGCAAGAGTTTGTCTCTCTTTAACAGACTTCGGAGGTTATTAGTATGTTTTAAACAGACTTATGACACATTTTGATAGGAAGCTAGATGAATCTGTTATCTCTCAGCATGTGAATTTTAACCCCTAAAATTCCAGTTAAAGACAAATCGGCTCTGGCCAGGATTACCTCTGGCCAGAGCCGATATTGCATTTCATGCGATTAAGCAATCAATCTGATGCCTACTCCGGTTGCTTTACCTCTTCTACTGTGGCCAGGCCAACATCGATGCCCTGCCCGCCTGTAGTTTGATGGCAGTGTACTGCTACCGTAACATTCGCTCCTGGTTTCAGAAGTGTGAGGGCTGCAGGTGATATTGCGAGCGGAGTGTAGCTGGTTGTAAAGCCGCCCTGTCCGGAAGCAAGGATGCCATTTACATAAATTTCAACATCTTCATCATGGTAGGCCAGAAACTGCAGGTTGCCCTTTGCGTCTGCCGGGATGGTGATGCTCTTCCTTATCCAGATGTCTTCAGATGTCCACTTTGTGTGGATTGCTACTCCTGGCGTACCCTCGGAGCCAAAACCTGCCTGGCCCTTCTGCCATTTGCTGTCGTCAAAGCCTACCTTCGTCCAGGCTGCTGCCGGCCTTGCGGTGGTGTAGCTCCACTCCTGAGGTGCAGTGCGGCCAGTAGGCACAATTTCGGTTACCTTCGGTGGCACCGGCAGGGCGGCCCAGGGGCCGACTGTGCTCTTGTCTCGCGATACCCACTTCTTCCACAATGCAGGCTCCGCCAGCATCTTAATAAAGATGCCACCAACTACAGAGCGGGCATGCATGCCATCGCTCTTGATGTTATCTGTAATGTAGGAATCCGAAAGGGGCTGGTGTGCGCTGGTTTTGGTAAGGTAATCGTAGATGGGAGATACGATGGTTTCAAAGTCGGATTGCTTTGTGGCAAGCGTTGCGGACCACACTGACCAGTCGGTTTTTGTCAGCCGCGTTCTGGAATCCAGCGGTACCCCGTATGGCTGCATCACGCTCTTGTAAAACGCAACTTCCCGTTCTGCAACCGATGCCGGGAAAACGTTGAGATTGAGTATGCGATCCCACACCAGGTTGTATTTCTGGCTCCAGGTTTTTGGCTGATCAAAGGCCAGGCGGGAGTGTCCGCCATCCTCGGCAACCTCTATCCAGTGGATTGCGAAGTTCTTTGCAAGGCCCTTTGCACGCACTGCGGCAGCATGATCGCCGCGTATTTCGCACAGATCCCCATAGGCTGCAATGGCAAGGATCGCCTTGATGGAGAGGTTAGAGTTGTGTGCCAGATGGCCCATAAAGTCATCTGTGCAGAGCTGATCCTCAGGATCGTTGCCGTATTTCTCCAGATAATCTTCCCACTGCTGAATTTTATGCCACCAGGGCGAAACAAAGTTGGCGTTGCCCTCAGATTGTGCAATGGCATCGCAAAGCAAAATCATATTGCCGCTCTCTTCAACCGGCATGCCTTCGCCGCCATCGTCGGTGCCATGAGCCAGCGGGTAGGTGCCCAGATCGTGCGGGGAGTTGGGGAACTTCCAGCGCGGAGACGCGGCGTACTGCATAATCGGCACCAGCGATGCCTTGGCGAGGGTGGGGCTGAGGAACAGCAGCATGGGATCCATCGGGAAGATTACGTCCACCGTGGCAATATCGCCATTGCTGGTGTTTTCTTTTGTAAAAAGCAGCATCTGCTTGCGGCTATCTGCAGCGATACCGGTTGCCGCCAGGCACTGCCTGTACGCCAGCGAGGCTATCTTTGCATAGCGTGCTCCGCCAGCTTTTGTAAGATCAGCCACAAGTTCAGCATCAAACTTCGCGCACTGTTGCATTAACGCGGGATACTCTTTATCGGCAGTTTGAAGCAGAGTAGATGGGGTGGCACCATTGCGGCGCCAGTAGGGACGCAGGCGTTTACCAAAGTAATCGATGCTGTAGATCTCATCGTATCCAATGAGCACATGCCTGCTGAGAACCGTGCTGGAAGCCACGGAAGCTGGGAATGCTATGGCAACTGTTGGATTTGCATCTTTCACGGCGCGCGGCATTCGCGGATCGATTGTGGATGCGATGTGTCCTGCCTTCACAAACTCGGATTGCAGGTCTGCACCATTTCCGGCCGCAGTATCACAACCTCGAGATGGCGCTGCGAGGTAGGCATATCCCCAGTCGATGCGAATGTCATCGCCGGCCTTTTGCAGGATGGGCTGCTCTTCTGTTCCTACTTTCAGCGCGGTTACATCGCCCATACGCTCCCGTGCCCACACCACCTTCTGTGCGGTATCGTTCACGGTAAGGTCCGAGGCAGCAGACACATAGATGGCAACGCTGTGTGTTTTGCCATCGGTAGCCTGTACATTCCAGGTAATGTAGGTTACAGGTCGGGTAAGAACGTCCAGATTTTGCGGCAGGATGGGCGTGGTGAAGAGTAGCGATACATGTACACCTGCTCCAGAAAACTGATAGATAGAGCGCGTGGGCAGCACTTCCATTCCAGTTTGTGGCAGCGCCTGTACGGTGGTTGGCGAGTTGCCCATAAGGCGGTAGGCTTTGCCATCTATACGGATAAGGCTGCTTAGCGGGTGCGGCCTTCCGGTCCAGTGGCGTGTTACATCATCGGTAAGCTTATCCGCTTCGCTCCAGATGCTAAGATAGGGGTTGGAGGCCACAAGTGGAACGGCGGGCGCACGAAATGCCGCTTCCTGAGCGTTTGCCGGGATTTGTGCGGCCGGCATATATAGGGCCGATGCGGCAACTGCAGCCCAAATTGGTTGAATGCGTTTAGGCATAGAAATGGGTTCCTGTTAACGAGCAATAAACGGTGCTTACATTGGTTAGTTCGTGTAAATTATGCCATACGGTGGAGAAACAGTCGCGAGTTGCGAGATAGTGCCTCCGGCGTTACTATGCCTCTTCACCCACTATTCTAAGCCCGAAAAGGCCGCCCGCAGTGTTGCCAGGGTGAGCCTCAAACCGCACCGTTACGATTGTTTTGCCCTTTATTAGCGCGGGTGGGATTGGGTAAAGTACGTTGTAGAATTCGCCCGGGCGGGTGTTATCTAGCTTCTGTTCACCTATCTTTACGCCATCAAGCAGGATATTAAAGGTGCGCGCGCCAAGTTCACCGCCCCAGTAGGTGCCCCTCACACTCAGCGGTTTACCGCCACCTACCTTCAGGCGGTAGCTAAACCATCCCTGCGCATCTCGCCAGCGGGTTTCCAGGTGCGTTCCGTACGCACCATACCCGGTGTTGCTGTGTTCGCCGGCAAAACCGTGTGTTTTTTCGGATGCCTCATCGCCAATCCTCACCATATCCGTTGTCTGTGCATCCAGCTGTTTGTTCCGTGCAGCTTCGGCCGCTACAACTGCCTGGCGGGCTTGCAGCTGTGCTGGCGTAACAACATCCCAGTAAACCTGGTAGCTGCCATTGTGCACTGAATAAAACGGAACAAGCGGAACAGTTACTTGCTGATCATTTGCTGCAAATTTGCACCGGGCACTGGTAGCGGTGATGTGTTTGATAGCGTTGTTCATGTTGTTGTCAACAATATAAGGCAGGCCGTTGGTCTTGTTGGCTGGTGATAACATGCCCGCCAGCAAAACAGGGCCTTTAAAAATCGCAATGCGAGCAGCGTTGTCTGGTATTGGCTCGGTGTGCAAGGGCATTGGCAGTTTAAACTCAACATAGTCTCCGTTACGCCATGTACGGCTCAGCGCAAGGTAGTTGCCGGGTACACCCACTACCCCCTTGTCAATGCCATTAACCGATACGCCGAACCCATTTCCGGCCCACTTCGGGCATCGTATTCTCAGAGCCATATTTGTGGGGCGAAGTGTCTGAACAATAACTTTCACAGATGAGTTATTGGGAAAGTCAGTTTCCTGTGTAAGTGCCACACTCTTTTGTGCCCACTTCACGGTTGATGGCGCGAACAGGTTTACAAAGATGCCATCGGAATCGTGCGCATAGATGTAATCCGCGATCTTAGCGTAGCTATCCATGCTGCTGCAAACGCAGCAGCTAAAGTTGTTTTGAAGGGTTTCGTAATGCTTTTCGGCTCCTGGTCCAAGCCGCAAGTAGTAGCACACGCGGCCATCAGGATGTTGAGCAGAAAGCACATGGTTTAGAAGGGCCCGTTCCACATATTCGGCGTATTCTGCCCGGGGTTCTATACTGTAAAGCAATTGCGTTAGGCGCAGCATGTTGTACACGTTGCAACTTTCGGTGGTTGCGGGGCTCAGCCTGTCATTCAGCTTATCTGGGGGGCCGAAGTGCTCCCCATCGCTGTTGCCTCCCGAGGCGTAGGTGTGGTGGTATACCACTCTATCCCAGAAGAAGCTGGCTGTTACTAAATCACTGGCGGCACCCGCAACGGTATACCTCGCAGCAAGGCCAGATATCTTGGGGAATTGCGTGTTTGCATGATGCCCCGGCAGGCAATCGATGCCGCGAGAAAGTGGATCGAGGATCTCTTTGTCGTCCCACCTTCGAGACATCACCAGATAGCTTGCCTTAGCTGTATCTGCATACAGGTCTGCAAGCACCCAATTCATGCCGCCGTATTCACAGGCCATTATGTGCTGTAGTTGCGCATCAGAGAGGTGAGCCATGTGCCTGGCAAGCCAATCTGCAAGTGAGACCTCTATTGTAAGTGCCTTTCGTATGCCAGCGACGCGGTAGGCATCGCGCAATCCGGAAAATAGCTTCTCCAGTGCATAATAAGGCTCTGGCCTATCGTTTAATAGCCACCCACCCGTGTACCTTATGTCGCCGCGCTCTATCTGTTCAACAAATTTACGTGCGCCTACCGTCGCCAGCAAAAAGCCATCTTTGTTGGCTTTCTGGCATGTTTCCAGCTCGTCAATCATGTACACAAGCCGGTTGTAGTAGCGGCGATCTCCGGTTACTGCAGCCATTCGTGCCAACCCGGAAAGATAGAAGCTAGCACCCACACCTGGCAATATTTTGTCTTCCCAGTCTGGATACTGGGGTGCCCTGGGTTTAAGGCCCGCTTCTCCCCTGAAGCGTGAAAGCAGGCGATCGGCGCTCAGGCTCAGGAGGTATTTGCCACCAATATCCTGCGCAGCTTTAAGCGGGCCGCCTGTAAGGCGCACATCCTGCAGGGCAAATGGTTGTGCCTTCACTTGTGGTGCAGGCTCTGTTGGGTCTGCATGGGCCAATGCCAGCGTATTGGCATGGGCAAAGGCAACGCTCACCAGGCACACGGCTCTTGATATTCGCAGCATTCGAATCCAAAACTGAGACGCATTCACATTCCTGTTTTTATGCATCGCCAATATGTGCCAGGGCATTGTGTATCCTCATCGATTCGTTCGGAGAGTGGCTATGATCATC
Organism: uncultured Chthonomonas sp.; assembly: GCA_903859705.1. GTDB lineage: Bacteria > Armatimonadota > Chthonomonadetes > Chthonomonadales > Chthonomonadaceae > CAIXIX01. The sequence goes on along the minus strand of CAIONQ010000032.1, from coordinate 15,324 downwards.
AGTTCGATGATCAGCAATTGTGAACCTTCCCAGTTTTCGGGTTCCATCCAGTGGGGCGGTTGCAGGTGGTAATCTAAACAGAGCAAGCGAGAAATGGTAAGGAGTGGTTCCTGTTGATTAAAATACAAAATGCTGGAAAACGGAAGGCGATTATGCTGGCGGTAATGGGTATTACCGCTGTTAGTGCAGCCGCATTTGGTTTGCAGCAGATACCGCCTATTGGCATTGTTGATTTCTATGGTAACCATAAATTAAGCTCAGTGGCACTGCGCAAGGCCCTCGGAATTAAGGAGGGAGATGCTATCCCCGACGATACCGTTAAGGCAGCTGCTACCACGCGGCTAAAGGCGCTGCCTGGCGTACAGAATGTGCATATTTCTGGCGTTTGCTGCGATGCGGGGCGCGCAATTCTTTATGTGGGCATTCAGGAAGTGGGCGGCATAAAACCAGCCTATCGTCCGGCCCCAACAGGGAATGTTCGTCTGCCAGAGGAGCTTATTGCCGCCAATAGGAGATTTGAAAAGGCACTGATTGCGGCTGCGGTGTCTGGTGACCTCACCGAAGACGACAGTCAGGGGCATGCCCTGGCGCACAATCCCGATATGCGTGCCGTGCAACAGGGGTATTTGCATTTTGCCTCAGAGCACTTCGCCCTGCTACGGGATGTGCTAATGAAAAGCTCGGATGCACACCACCGTGCCCTTGCGGCTCAGGTGGTGGGGTATTCCCCGGACAAGCGCGCAGCGGCGGATTGCCTGTTAGGTGCTGTAAATGATGCAGATGAAGAGGTTAGAAATAACGCCACACGCGCCATCGGTGTGATTGCCAACTATGCAAACAGCAACCCGGAAAAGCAAATCCGCATCTCGCCAGATCCCTTTATAGAAATGGTGAACTCACCTATCTGGACCGATAGAAACAAAGGCACTATGGTGTTGATGATGCTTACGCAAAAGCCGGATAGCGCTGTTTATGCAGCAATCCGCAAGAAGGCATTACCTGCTCTAACTGAAATGGCAAATTGGAAAAGCACCATGCATAATGGTGCACCAAGGCTCATATTGGAGCGAGTGAAGCACGAAAAAGAATAATCGCTGGCCTTACTGTATAGCCAGGGTTGACGACCGTTTATCTGGACCTGTAAATGAATTCTGGCTGTGACCGTTGGCAAATCACTCTTCTTGGCATCCCTCGAGCGCACCGAGGAAGTGAAACGGCATCCTTGCGGTCTCGTGCCGCGTGGGGCGCACTTGCAAATCTATTGATCGCTGACACCGGCACAAGCCTGAGTCAACCGGATAAGGCTACAGCCCGAAGTGTGCTATCGGAAAGATTTTGGGGCACAACATCTAATCCACGGCATGGGTTGCGACAGGCCATATCGAGTTACAGGAGCTGTTTTGGAGTAGATGCAGTTATCGCAGATAGAGACTTTGTGTATCTGAATTCTGAATGGTTCACTACTGACATTCAGGAACTGCAGCAATTGATAAAACTGGCAAACACGCTGCCGGATCACGATCTGGATTCGCGTATCGAACTACTTTCGAGAGCGGAGTCCCTTGTCTCTGGCGACCTGCTGGAAGGTGTGGTGCCGGAGGACGATGCAGGCTTTGCATGGCTTTCCTTACAGCGCAGCAGGGTAAGTGTGTTGATAGATAGCTGTTTGATGTTGCTGTATAGGGCACATACTCAAGCCGGGCAACTGGAGTCTGCGTTTGATACATTGTGCAGGTTGCGTGCAATTCGTCCAGATAGGGCCGATCTGGATGGGGAACTGCTCAGGCTTGGCTCAGTCATCAAGCGACCTCTCGTGCCTGAAACCCTGGCATCGCTCGATAGCTTTGAAACAGCTATCTCAAAGTTGCGAGACCGTGGGCTGAGTGCTGGCCCGTTGCCGGCCCGGGAAAGAGTTGTGTTTGAAAAAGCGCTCTCAAGCCATATTAAGCAACTACCCAGTGCAAGACGCGCAGCACTTCAACGCCTGGCATGCATTCGCGCACCATTTACCGCCAATACAGCATGGCACCTTGTACAGTTACACGTGCCAGTGATCGAACAACTGGTAAATGATAACCTGATCGACAGACATGTAGATGGAAGATACGTTCTTCTGCCTGCTATTTCTGAGTTCTTCCGAGATAGTTCATCATCTTATGCGCGCACAATGGGAGCAGTAAACCAGGTGCGGCTCGATCGATGTGTACATTGGCTTGATTGTATTGTTTATCCAGATTTGCCGAAAGTAGCGGAGCCGCAGATTTGTGCGCTTGATATCGAAGATCAGATACACCTGAGTGTTGATTGGGTAAAAGACCAGCAAGGCAGCATGAACAGTGTCTACTTATTTGCAATGCTGCGTGCGGCAGGTAGGTTAGAAGAAGCTGCAAGAATGTTACCCTGGGCAGTTAATGTTGCAGGTGGGTTTGCAGATACTCCCGATACCGCAGCGTTTTGCAGCAAATGTATTGGCAGATATTATGCAGAGTGCAATCAGTTTGCTGAGGCAGTTGAGTGGTACTCACTGTCCATCAAATGTGCAATTGACAATTCACAGGACCCATTTGATGCGCCCAACCTGTTGATTGTTGCGCTGCATCACTCTGGCGAACATGAATCTGCACTCCGTCAATCCGACATTTTGCTGGAGAAGTATCGAGCATCAGGCGATCACATGAGTGTTGCACTTACTCGCGTATTCCAATCCGAAATTCTGATCGCGATCGGAGACTACAAAGAGGCTTCCGCTACATTGCGTGCGGCCGAAGCATATTTTGTTGCCAACAGTTCGCTGGCGCTTAATGTGGCAAACTGCCGCTTCTGGCTCGCGGAAATCAGCATGAAACAGGGCAGGGTTGCCGAGGCTGAACAAGACCTCCGCATTTCCCTTGAAATCCGCATGGATGCTACCGACCCTGTTGGCGAAGCGCAATGCCTGGTGGCCCTTGCTGCCATAAAGCAGCAAAAAGGCGATGCATTGGAAGCAAGAGCCCTCCTACGAAGCGCACTTCGGATGCTGGAGCCAGATCTCGATCCGGGCACCGTAGCGAAAGCAAGAGCTGCACTTACGTGCCTGAAATCAGTAAATAAAGTTTAAAAATAATCGTGCCTTATAGAAAAAATCTGCCGTGTATTGGTTTTGCTGTATTTTTATGACGGTTTCGTGACGCTTAAGCCTTTAAAATTCAAATGGAGACAGATAATCTGGCAAACGGCATGGCCTGGTGCATAACTCGGTCTGTAGGGGGCGCTCAAATCCGTGCAGGCTTTATCCGTACCATTCAGAGCTTTATCAATTAACAGGGTAAAGAGCTGAGTGCGTTCGGTATAGCTTAACGCAAAGGCAACTGCTGGCAATTTTACGGTGGATACCCTGTGCTGCTAACCCTAATACATGTACACGGTGGCTGATAGCATCAATCCCGGATAGTGCACGATGGCAATCTGAGGCCAGACACAGAGGAGGTTGTGTTGCTACCATTTTCGGGTTGGAACGCTGTGGGCTAAGCACTCCGGGTGACACATATGCGTTGTTGGCATGTGCGTATACACCGGCATGCTCAACACGAAAAAACTGCGCTCGCCAGAACTCTACGGCCGGAACCAATCGGAATATATCATTCCATGTTTCGTGCCAGTTAAGAGTTGCATCTACAAAAACGTCAGCTTCTGCTCCAACTCGCCGATTACGGCAATTTAATACCCTGACGTGAAGCACGGAGGACACCAGTCATGAAATCGCACCTCGTATCAAAGCAAACAGTCAAAACAACTGTTACAACAATTGCCCTTGCTGCAATGCTGGCTTGCCCCGCAATAGGACAAACGATCAATTCCTCCTTTCACGATAATGATTGGAGTGGTATTGATGTTCAGTCGGGAAACTACTCGGATGGGAATACTGGATCGGGAGGTGCCGATGTGATATCCGGGCACTCGTCGGATGGCAACCCATCTGGTAACACGCTCATGATTACAACCCATGTGGCATCCTGGTCGCCTATCAGCCAGGATGGACACTCATCATCATTAACTGAGTTTGCCTTCGACAAAACGCATGAGTACAACCCGGCAACACAGGGGGCAATCACTACGGTTTCAATGGCTATCGACAGTTTAAATAACAATACATGGACCGGTGCGGGGGATCAGAACATTGGCGCTGCACAGGGTAGCACCTTTGCCCTTGAACAGAGCGGCAAAACCTACCTGTTGAAAGTTGGATATCTAACTTCGGGTTCGTGGACGGCCAATTCATACACGAGTTTGACTGCAGGAGACTTTTATCTGTGGGGACCTAATGCAAGCCAATTTGGCGTCGAGCACCCAGATTTTACTTATGCTGGCAGTGCTATCGATTTTGGTTTCGTCGGTTCTAATTCAACTGCAAGCTTTGGCTCAAATCGTGGTACCAGCGTGTATTACGATAACTTCTCAGTTGACGTTTATGGCAACGCCGATACACCGGAGCCGGGGCCAATAGCGCTTTGCGCCGCAGGCCTAACCTGCGTGCTCAGCCTGTTAAGGAAGCGGCGGCCAGGCAAATTCCCAGTTGCAGTGGGTTAATTCGCCCCCCAGTTGGGCACCTCAAACAACCGGTTTGAGGTGCCAGCTACCTCATTACTTGTTACAGCAATGTAGATCGGATCCCCGATGTCTTGCGATATTGTTAGGCAGTGTTGGTGAAGGGTTATTCCGCAGGCTTGCGCTTATTCTGCCTGCGGCTTGCTGCGTTATCAGTTACTAATGTGTTCAGTAAGATGCGGTATTTATCTGCTTCGGCTTTATTGCCGAGGATTGCATAGTTATCCGAGATTAACTGATAGCTCCAATGGAATTTGGGATATTCTACGGTGAGGTGCTTTAACTCGGATATGGCTTGTTCGGGATTTTGCGGCCTCACAAGCTCGGCATTGGAGTTCCTGGATTTTAGCTTTTTTATTTGTTCTGGAGTTCTGGGTAATGGCAGGTCCCACGTTTCAGCATGCAAGTAAAGAAGTGCTTGCTTCAGTTCAGGGCGGAGTTTGATAGCAGATTCGTACTGGAAGCGTGCTTCGTGAGAGTTTTGATGAACGTCGACCGTATCAATCTCTGCAAGACCGAGACGATAGACTATGTTATCGGGCGCGAGGTTAATGGCTTTGAGCAGACATTTGCGTGGTTCGTCTGTAAAAGTATACTTCTCGGCGTTAAGCCACTCACATTCTTGCAGAGTATTCATGGCATTGCCAATTGCAAAGCACAGGGCCGCTTCTCGGCGTGGATACCCCATTGCAGCAGTCAACAACGATTTGTATCGGTGGATGGCTAACGGCAGTCCGCGCATTTTGGTAAGCTGAGTTTCCCCAATAAATGCTAACGGTTCCTCCGGATTCAAGGTCTGAAGCTTTCTGAACAGCTTTCTGGCAGCATCCGGGTGGTCGTAACTCAACTCATATGCGTGCTTCAACTCTTCATTTACGGGACCTAATTTACCCATGCCAATCCAAGCAACGGGTGAACTAAAGCACTCTGGAATTCCGGAGAGGTTGATATATGTGCCAAATGCACTCATTTGTGCAATGCTCCGGCTTGCGCCCGTTACAAGGAGAAGGAGAGCCAGAAATGGCATACAAGTCCGTTTAATCATCCTTAACCTCCATACAGATTATGGCGTGTGGAAAGGCAGCCATCAATCACACCCGCTATATTAGTCGGGTGTGATTGCCATAACGTTTCTGTGACGATACAGATCCTGATTATTAGGAATAAGATGTGCGTTGTAACCCCTGCTATATGAGCGGTAGCAGGGATTCCAATTCACATACTCGAACAGTTGGCGCAAGAAGCCACGGAACCTCAGGGCATTTCAGCAGAGCCCGGAGCGGAGCATAAGTAGAATGTTAGCCACGTTTAAACGCGGAGTGTTGCTGCCATTGGTGCCCATGTTTGCAACCTGCTTTGCTGCGTCAACTTCCCTGGCCCAACAGAGCGGTGATCTGCCTGCGCGCGCTGCATCTCTACTAAGCACACGCTGCATTCGCTGCCACAATTCCGAAAAGAAATCGGGCGGCGTCGATCTCTCCACGCGTGCCCTTGCGGTTTCTACCGGTGCCATTTCGGATGGCGCATCTGCACGTGTTGCCGCCGTTGCTGCGGAGGGCAAAATGCCTCCAGATGGCAAGCTCAGCGGTGCAGAGATCAAATTGCTTAAGGACTGGACCGCATCTGGCGCGGCGTATTCGCAACCGAAACTGGAGGCGGCATCGCCGCAGCGCAAGCTGCCATGGTCGATGCAGCCAATCAAGAAAGTTGCGGTGCCTACTTCGGCTTTCGACAAGCTTTCTGCGAACCCCATCGATAGCTTTCTGTTTGCCCGCATTCAAAAAGCCGGGCTCGCGCCTTCTGCCCCTGCAGAGCGCAGGGGACTGCTGCGCCGCGTCTATTTCGATCTCATTGGCCTGCCTCCCACGCCGCAGGAGATTGCAGCATTCACATCGGATAAACGGCCGGATGCTTATGTGCGTGTTGTGGAAAAGCTCCTTGCGTCTCCGCAGTATGGCGAGCGCTGGGGCAGGCACTGGCTGGATATTGTGCGATACGGCGAAAGCCATGGCTATGAGCAGAACCACCTGCGCGCCAATGCCTGGCCCTATCGCGATTACGTTATCCGCTCATTTAATCAGGATAAGCCATACAATCAGTTTGTTATGGAGCAGATTGCCGGCGATATTATTGCAAAGGGCAATCCGGATTCAGAAGTTGCCACCGGCTTCCTGGTAGCAGGCATCCACGATACGGTTCCGATCCTTACCGACGAAGGCACTCGCCAGCAGCGCGCCAACGATCTGGATGACGTTGTCTCCACCACAGGCGTTACATTTCTTGGGATATCTCTGAACTGTGCCCGCTGCCACGATCATAAGTTTGATCCAATACCAACACGCGATTATTATCGGATGACCGCCGCCCTCTCCGAAGTGCGACATGCTGAACGCGAGCTTAGCCCACGCCCGCTGCCAGCTTCGCAACAGGCAACATTGGATCAGATATCAACCGAATTGAGAACTGTTACCCGCGATTTGGATGATCTGATTGCTGTTGCAAAACGAAAGACCACAGGTGGGCTGCGCGAGGCCGTATCTCCCGCTCATAATCTGGATGCCTTTGCAACCGTATCGGCGCGCTTTGTGCGCTTTACGGTAACCTCAACCAACACTGGCAGCGAACCTTGCGTAGATGAAATTGAGATTTACGGCCCGGATACTGGCGGCAATAACATCGCAATGGCATCCTCCGGTGCAAAAGCAACCGCATCTTCGGAACTGCCAGGTTACGATTTTCACAAGATATCTCACCTTAACGATGGGCAGTATGGCAATCCACACTCCTGGATCAGCAACGAGCCGGGAGCCGGCTGGGCACAGATTGAGCTTCCAACAGTATGTAAGATAGACCGCGTAGTGTGGGGCAGAGACTTTGAGCGCAAGCTTACCGATAGAACACCCACGGGGTATCGCATAGAGGTTTCTGAGGATGGAAAAACCTGGAAGCAGGTTAGCTCCAGCGCAGACAGAGCTGTTGGAGCAACGGAATCCGATATTTCGAAACTTCGAGCGCGCCTGAGCGCTGCGGAGCAGGCAAAACTGGATACTTTGCTGGCCAGCAAAGGGGGCCTGCAGGCCAGGCAGACTGCACTGATGCCTATGCGCTCGGCCTACGTTGGCCGTTTCGATAAACCAGAACCTATCTATCAGTTGCAGCGTGGGGATGTAATGAAGCGCGGCGATCTGCTAACTCCCGGCGCAATCTCTACATTCCCTGGTGTTTCTGGCGATCTGGGTACTGAAGCCGGTTCTGAAGCGCGCCTCAAGCTGGCGCAATGGCTCGCAAGCTCTTCCAATCCGCTTACCGCTCGCGTATTTGTAAACCGGGTGTGGGAGCATCACTTCGGACATGGTATTGTGGATACCCCGAGCGACTTCGGTAATATGGGCTCTCCGCCAAGTCACCCAGAATTGCTGGACTGGCTGGCTGCTGATTTTATGAGCCATGGCTGGCAGATAAAGCGCCTGCATCGGATGATTGTTACGTCCTACAGTTATCAGCAAACCAGCAAGGCGGTTGGCCCGGGCACCGCAAAAGATGGAGACAACCGGCTTGTATGGCACATGCCTCTTCGGCGCATGGAAGCGGAGGCAGTTCGCGACTCTGTGCTTTACGTAAGTGGATGCATGAACCTGAAGGCTGCGGGTGGCCCCGGTTATCAGCTGTTTAAGTACTCGGTACTTAACGTGGCTATCTACGAAACAAGAGAGGATCAGGGGCCAGATACGTGGCGCAGAGGGGTTTATCAGATCCCTGCCCGCGGCATTCGCGATGATTTGCTGGGAACATTTGATTGCCCGGATTCATCTGAGCGGGCCGCGCACCGCACCAGCACCACCACGGCTCTGCAGGCACTCAGCATGCTGAACGGAAAGTTTCTGAACGATCAGGCTGGGTACTTTGCAAAACGTGTTGAGGCGGTTGCCGGGCAGGATGCAGGCAAACAAACCGATGCCGCCTTCCGGTTGGCTTTTGGCAGAATTCCAACCGCAATGGAGCGCTCGGAAGCAGCTGCGCTCGTGAAATCGGACGGGCTGTCGGCGCTGTGCCGCGCGCTTTACAACGCAAACGAGTTTTTGTACTACTGATCGTTTTTCTTAGACGGAGCGCGATGTGCCCGTAAACGGATGGTGACCAATGACGGATGATTTTGACGTAGTATCCAGGCGACGGTGGTTGGATCGAAGGCAGTTTATGGGCAGCATGGGCTCCGGCCTTGGCAGCATCGCTCTTGCCTGCCTACTAAATGAAGAGGCCATGGCATATGCCCCGCCCGCGTCACCACTCTCGCCAAAATTGCCGATGTTTCCGGCAAAGGCGAAACGGATAATACAGATCTTTTGCCCCGGCGCCGTAAGCCAGTTGGATACATTTGACTACAAGCCTGAACTGATCAAGATGCATGATCAGCCTATGCCTGGCGCGCCTCCAACCACGTTTCAGGGCACCAACGGCAATCTTATGAAGAGCCCATACAACTGGGTTCAAAAAGGCAAATCCGGCAAATGGGTTACGGATATGCTGCCGTTAATCGGGGATTGCGTGGATGATATCGCCTTTATTCACTCGATGACAGCACGCAGCAACACCCATGGCCCCGGCCTGTTGCAGATGAACACTGGCTATGTGTTCGATGGTTTTCCCAGCGTGGGTGCGTGGGTAACTTACGCACTTGGTACTGCAAGCCAGGATCTGCCCGCGTTTGTGGTAATCCCGGATATGCGCGGCATGCCTCCCAATGGGCCAAGTAACTGGATGTCTGGCTTTTTGCCTGCTGCCTATCAGGGAACCTCTTTCAATACCGATCAGCCGATTGCCGATCTTAAGTCGCCATCGGGATCCAGCAACTCCTCCGAAAAGCGGGTTCGTGGCTTTCTGCAGCATATGAACAGTGAGTACGATAACCAGAACCCTGGCTACTCAGAACTTGCTGCCAGAGTTTCTGCGTATGAGTTGGCCGCCCGTATGCAGCTATCTGCACCGGAAGTAACAGATATCTCTAAAGAGAGCCCTGAAACTCTCCGTATGTATGGCGCCGATAGCCCCAATCCGTTAAAGGCCGGGTACGCTCGCAACTCTATTCTGGCTCGCCGACTCATAGAGCGCGGCGTTCGATTTGTAGAGCTATACTGTGGATCTCGAGCATCGGGAGTGGATGGCCTTTTGAACTGGGATGCGCACAGAACTCTGAAGGCTGATTACGACAGGCATGGACCCATTCTGGATCAGCCAACAGCTGCCCTGCTGAAAGACCTGAAACAGCGCGGGCTGCTTGAGGATACGCTGGTGTTGTGGACCACGGAGTTTGGACGCATGCCGATGCACCAAACCGGTACGGCGGGCCGAGATCATAACCCTGCAGGATTTACCGTTTGGATGGCGGGCGCAGGAGTAAAGGGTGGCGTAAGCCATGGTGCAACCGATGATTTTGGCTACAGGGCCACACAGGATGTGACCACGGTGTACGATTTCCATGCCACTGTGCTGCATTTGCTTGGCCTGGATCACAAGAAACTTACCTATTATCACGATGGACTAAAGCGCCGCCTCACCGATGTTTACGGCGAGGTCATCAAACCGGTGCTGGCATAAAGGTTACCTTTGGAGGACAACGAATGACTGTGGCTACGGTTTTGTGTGCAGTGTTTGCGGCGGCTGCCCTGGTGAGCGCGATAAGCTCGGAAGGGGAGGGTAAAGGCATTATTGCCCCGGGAGCGAAGCTTCAAAAGTTTTCTTCGGACTATTCATTTACCGAAGGACCTTCGAGCGATGCGCACGGCAATATCTACTTCACAGATCAGCCTAACGATCGCATCATCAAGTGGAGCGTGGACGGCACGCTCAGCACCTTTCTGCAGCCAGCAGGCCGATCCAACGGAACATGCTTCGATTCTAAAGGCAATCTATGGACCTGTGCCGATGAGAAGAATGCACTGTGGAGCATTGGCATGGATGGCAAACATACCGTTGTGGTTGCCAGCTATAAAGGCAAACTGCTGAATGGGCCAAACGATGTGTGGATACGGCCGGATGGTGGAATGTACCTTTCGGACCCGTTTTATCAGCGAGACTACTGGAACCGTGGCCCCATAGAGCAGCCCTGCGAGGGTGTTTACTACCTGAAAGCTGGCGGAAATGAGCTGGAACTTGTGGCATCCGACCTGGTAAAGCCAAACGGTATCATCGGCACTCCAGACGGCAAAACACTCTATGTTGCGGATATCCGGGCAAACAAAACCTACTCGTATTCCATACAAAAGGACGGAAGCATCACCAACAAGAAGCTATTCTGCGAGCTCGGTTCGGATGGTATGACCATCGATAGCGACGGCAACGTATACCTTACCGGCAAAGGCGTTACCGTGTTCAACAAGGCCGGCAAACAGATTGAGCATATAGATATTGAGGAGCCATGGACCGCCAATGTATGCTTCGGAGGCAAGGATAAACACCTGCTGTTTATAACCGCCAGCAAATCTGTTTACGGCATTCAAATGCGAACGCATGGTGTTGGCAGCCAGTAGCTAAGCCTCAGGCAGCAGCTCTAACTCGGCCGAAATTGGAAAGTGATCCGATGCGAAGCGCCCGGTGGCGGAATCTCTCTGGTTCCATATCCGGGCGGTTCTGGTTTTAATCCCGCCCCTAGTAAGGATGTAATCTATCCTGCCCATATCGGTTCGGCCCGTGAAGTCGTGAAACGTACCATCATGTGCTGAGGATGACAAGGTAGTGCCGGAACAGGCTTTTATCCAGCTATCATTCCAGCCCGTTTTGGGTGCAAGCAGTCGGTTCAAATCGGTATCATCTGGGGTCATGTTGAAGTCTCCCATCACAATGCTTGTTCCAGTGGCCGGTGCGCCGGGCATAAACTGCCATGGTTCCATAAGCATATCTATACTGTTTGCCCGCGCTGATACAGACTCATGATCCAGGTGAACGCAACACACAGTTACAGGCCACCCAGATGCGTTATCTTCCAGCGTTGCCCAGGTACAGATGCGTCTCAGGTGATGCGTCCAGTGGTGTGATCCAGCCACATGTGGCGTTTCAGAAAACCAGAACGTTCCGCTTGACAGCAACTTCCATCGGCTATGTAAATAAAATAGAGCGCAGGTTTCACCCTCGTCGGCACCATTGTCTCGCCCGGTGGCAACGCAGCCGTACTCTGGAAGCATAGACTTCAGCGATTCTATCTGAGGCATGTAGCCCTCCTGAGTTCCCAGTATATCTGGAGTGGCGAGATGAATTGCTCTGCCAACCGCTTCAACGCGGTGCTCCCATCCGTCATCCCCATCTCCGGCGCGCATATTGCGCAGATTAAAACTCATTGCGGTGAATGGGGTGGGCATATGGAGTGCCTTTCTGGCGGACTATTATGTATATGGAATTTACCCTGTACAGCGCTTATGCGGGTTACTCGGGTTCGGTGAGAGCTTAATTCATGCCCTTTACGGGCGGATATCCACCAGAATTGTGGTGTTGATCTCGCATAATGCACAATAAAGGTGGTAACCTGAATATAGCGGTTAAAGCCGCAGTTTTTGCGGATTGCATAACTTGTGAACTTCGGCCACGGAAATGTACACTGGGCCCTCGGAGCCATTACCGGGCGCACCAGGATCTACCCTGGCAGCCACTCTCGATTCTTACGATAACAATTCGGCGATTACGTTGCCATCCTTAGACTATGCTAACAAGGGGGCTGCATTGTGGCATCGCGCGATGTTATCGGGCCATAATCGAAATGAACGCAGAACATAAATGTTCGCGCGTGCTGGGAGTTTAGAAGTGAATTTCATTCGATATCGTTCGATTAATATCGCCATTCCTGCAGTTCTTACCGTATCGTTGCTGTGCTCTATTTCAATGTGCCGTGCTCAAAGCCAAACAGGCGGGGGCATTCAGGGCAAATTACAAGGAAAACTGCAAAGCCAGCTCACGTTCCCATCGTTACTCAGCGTTGAGCAGGCAGTACAGATCTGCCTGGAACGAAACCCAGCTGCTGCTGCCGCACGGGCAGGGGCGGAGAGTGCCCTCGCATCCTACCGTTCGCTTGCATCTTTGCCATCGCCTTCGCTTGGTGTGAGTTACGCAAACGGTTCCAGCACGTCGCCAACAATAAGCGGCACAAATACAGATACATTTATCGAGATTTCTGAGTCTCTGGATACATCGGGGCAGCGGCGGTATCAGGCTGCGAGTGCCCACGCACAGTATCTCTCCGCCTGGTTCACGTTTGGTGAAACGCAACTTACACTGGAGCAGCAGACGAAGGATGCCTACTGGGGACTTGCTGCCGCCAGGGCACTTTTAACGTATAACCACCAGACCGTTCAGGAGGCCGAAAAGATCTACAATCTGGTAAAGGCACAGCAGGCGGTAGGTCAGTCTCCCCGCATCGATGTGGTTCGATCTGGCATCGATGTTGCCAATGCAAAACAGGCTGATTTGGCTGCCATTGGCGCTGAGAAAGAGGCTCTTTCAGCCCTGAATACTCTGCTTGGCCGCGCACCAGAGCTTCCTATAACACTTCAGATTGATATTGCTGCTGCGCCAGTATCCTCAGCGGTTTCGGCGTTTAATCCAAAATCTCTGGCAGCACGCGCCCTTGCACGTCGCTCGGCTGTGCTGGCCGCTTCACAGCTTGAGAAGGCCGCCGCCTATACCGTGAAGCAAAATCGCGCCGCCAATATGCCGGATTTCAGTGTGGACTACCAGCGCTCTGTAATTCAGGCTGTAGATGCGCTGGTGCTGAGCATCCATATGCCTCTGGTGGATTTTGGCGCAAACCGCTATCAGGTACGCTCTGCCGAGGCGAGCCGCAAGCAGGCTGCTGCACAGCTAAAGGGCATTCAGCAGCAGGTTGCGCAACAGGTAAACGATGCCGTTGTTGCGTATCAGCAAGCCAGAGATCAGCTAAACGGTTACGCTGCAGATATCCTAAAACCATCAATTACCCTGCGGGAAATGGCTCAGGCAGGATACCGGGAGGGTGCTACGGGTATACTGCCGGTGATCGATGCCGAAACCACACTGCGTTCAGCCCGAACGGGATATATTAACTGTCTGTTGGCGCTTAAGAAGGCAGAAGATGCACTGAATGCAGCAGTTGGCGAATCGGTAGTAAAGTGAGGATGACAATTTCGCCGCATCCCACTAATCAGAAAGCAGGATGACGATGAAATACCTGGTCGGCATGGTTGCAGTTCTAACATTTTGTACCGGTTTACTTGGCGCTTCCGCACGGATCGCAGGGGCACAGCCGGTGGGTAAGCAGAAGGTTGCGGTAGTAGATTACGATTGCACGGATGCGCCAGATTTGAAGGATTGGCTGGAGAAAGAGCTGAAGCCAGCGGTAGACAAGTGGTACCCCATTATTCTTGCCGACTTGCCTAGTGAGGGCTTTGCCCCGCCCATGCATTACGATATCAAGATAGATAATGGGTACAAAGGGGTTGCGGCTACTGCGGGAACGCATGTGATGGTGAGTCCGGATTGGGTACGGAGCCAGCGCGCTCGTGGACCTGTGAATGAGGCCGTTGGTTCGGTTATTCATGAGCTTGTGCATGTGGCACAGCAGTATGGCCGTGCAGGCAGGCGGAACCCGATGCCGGGCTGGTTAACAGAAGGCATTGCAGACTACATTCGGTGGTGGAAGTTTGAACCCGCTGCCGTGCGCAGGCCGGTGCACCCGTTGAAACGCAATGGTGAGAAAACATCTTACCGGGATGCCTATCAAACCACGGCTGCCTTTCTTGAGTTTCTTGCAAAGAACTACGATCATGAGATTGTAGTAAAGCTGAACGCTGCGGGCAGAGACGGAACGTACACTCCTGAACTTTGGAAGGATTACACCGGCAAATCGGTGGATGAGCTGTGGGATTTATTTGTGCAAACTCTCAAGTAGCTGCTCAATCAGAGGCTTGCAATGTGAGAAATCCCGATCGCATCAGAGGATGCGATCGGGATTTCTGTTTATTATGGAGTTAGCAGCTGACTTGCGGATGTGAGCGCATGAGGCCTGGCGTTTAGTTTGCCTATGCTGGCTCCATTCGCATAGAATGTTACTCGTGTGGCCGCCGAACCAGGGTTCCACACAATGTACTGTCGTTTGCCTGTGGCTGGATTTTTATATGCCATGGCAGATGCAGCGGAGCAGGATACGCTCCAATCTGGATCCCCTAAAGACGCAGCAGCGTTTGCAAGGTAGTAGATAATCGCCATTTCGTCTGCATTGTGTGCCACTTTATCTCCCGGTGTATTCCACAGGGTATCCAGTTGATTGATGGCCCATTTGGGATCGTACATTAGCCTGTAGCCAAGCATCACGCTGCCAAGTGCCGGTCCGAAGCTCTCTACGGTAGCTTTTTTAGCAACATATCCGTTTGCCTGGTTCTCGGGTTTGTGCGACTCCTCAACCTCATGCTTTTCAAAGTCTGTGGTCATATTACGCCAGCTAGCCACAGCTGCGGTCTTATCCTTAACCAGGTAGGAAAGCATAGGGGATGCCGGCAGCCACTGTATGGCATAAATCCAGGCCGGGTCTCCGGTGAAGTAGGTGCCATATACTTTGCCTCCACTCCACACCATCCCTGTTACGGGGTGCTTCCATTGCGGTGGAAACACATCTCCGCCCCTGTTAAACCAGTACTCCATGGTTGCAGAGGTTTCCATAGCGTAGCCAGCAATGCCAGCATCGCGCATGGCTGCATCTCCCAGCGCCTCGCCTAGGTAGAT
>CAIONQ010000031.1 GCA_903859705.1 uncultured Chthonomonas sp. | reverse complement strand
TACGATGGTCTCGGGTCTGTTCTGGGAGAAGTAGATCCACAAACGGCATAGGTAATGCCGTTTGTCGAAACCCGCTCTGAGTGGCGTCGCGGCGAAGCCGCCAGCCGTTGCCGAGAGCCGCTGCCAGACGTGCAAGCCCACTGCCAGCCGTAAGTACGATGTGTACGGGGCCATCCGCAGCGGAGACAGCGGAACCAGCGCTCACAAATTTGTCGGATCTCTCGGCCACCCCTCCGAAGACAACACCGGCCTGATCTATATGCAGGCACGATATATGGACCCGGTTACCGGGAGATTTGTGAGTGAGGATCCGGCGCGTAGTGGAGTTAACTGGCTGGTCTACTGCGCTGGAGATCCCGTGAATCGATGCGATCCGAATGGCAAGTTTCCGTTAGCTGGTTGGCTGTCATTCCTGTCTTGGTTTACGTTCCTATGTTTTTCGGCTGCCGCTGGAGTATGGGACCCTAAAGACGAATCTGATCTTAGAGCCTACATAGCTGTTGGCAAGGGGATAACTGGTGTTGTTGGTACAATAACTACCTTATACGCGATACTATCGGGATTGAGACAAATCGGAACCGCAACATTTGAAAAGATGCGTGACAGAATTCAACAACAAATAGACGATGACAAGGTGAGTACTGGGCCTGGGGCAACCGAAAGGATACTGAGTGCGGCATGGACAGAGCAGATTCTGTATGTACTGAACACCGATACAGAATAGTACGGACCGGCGTGATTTGGCGCTAACATGGCAGACATGAACAAACCGTTTGTAACTGAATCACCAGCGGAGAAAGACCCTGAACAACGGTACACTGCTGGCCTGGAGGCGCTTATTGCCGAAGCAGAGCGCTGGCAAAGCGTGAGAACCGGGCGCGATAAGGCATTGTCATGGTACGGGGTGCTGTCCATTCTCGCTACGGCAGCCACACTGGCTGGCCTGCCAGCTTCAAACAAGCATCCGTTACCCGTGTTCTGCATGTTGCTGTTGTTTTCGGGCATATCTCTACTCACACTGTCTGTTAGTGTCAGGAGTTTGTATTCCGTATTTCGTACCCGCAGAGCATTTAGCAGTGCAATTGCGTATGTTCACGATGCCAACACCAACTATGATGCATCAGATCCAACATGCATCACTCTGGCACTAAACATAATCAACAAATCCCCAGACTATTCAGTAAGAAATCGCATAGCGCGCCGTATTATGCCTGCCTTTTCGCAGATGGTTTCTTGCGGCCAAATTGATCTGCTTTCAAACTGCCTTAGCAGCGTGGTTGTTGTTCTGAGGTATGCCTGTGAGCCAATGGAGGGTTTTCCGGAACCAGATTTTACATGCTGTTGTTTGCATTTAATACGGCTCAGCTCCTATACTCCGGCCATACCGGTAATCACAAAACTCTCCAAATGCAGTACAGATCAGGCTGTTGTTGATGCAGCTGAATTGTGCCTTGCCGAGCTGCAAAAGATAGCAAGTAACCAATCAGCATGCAAAGAGTTTGTTAGGGCAGCAAACCACACCCAGTCCTCAGACCAGCTTTTGCGTATTCAACCTGAGTTGGCACAAGATGATCAACCTGCCAACCAGCGATCCAGCCGAGGATAACACAAGCCGGCTGCAGCCAGAACAACGCCCTGTGGTGAAAGAGCAGGAGTTGAGGCCGGTAGCAGTTTCATCTGATGCGACGGACCGCTGAAATCCGAAATTGAGATAGCGGAACCAGCGCTACCGTCATTCGGATGCTTATGAAAAGCAATTTCTACCGCGCTGCGCTTGCTGGTATATGGATCCAGTAACCGGGAGATTTGTGAGTGAGGATCCGGCGAGGAGGGGTACTAATTGGGTTGCATATTGCAGTAACAGCCCAACCTGCGGGGTAGATCGCAATGGTAGAGACGTCGATTGGATTAATACAGTGTTCAATGGGCCAGAGTGGTTTATTGATGGTCTTAAGTCCTCGTGGCAGGAAGGAATAGAGCAGTTTATCGAATTCATCGAGGAGCATTGGCAATTTGCTGTCATTAACTTTGCCGCAGGAAGGAGCGCGACGATTGCCGGAGAACTGATGCTACGACTCTATGTCAATGAGTTAGATCTTGCGGAGGCCGCTGAGATGGGCAAAGAAATTGGTGGAATCGAGTTCTATGCGGTCGATGCAGATGCAATAGGTGGCCTGATTAGTGGGGCTGCTGATGCGTGCTTGGTAGATTTGAATACAGGCGGGTACCTTTAACTTTGGCGAGGAATATTTCCGCATGACAGAACTAACTAATGCAGCAAGAAGTGGTGACATCAAGGCGATTTTTCAACTTCTGGATCGAGGAGCAGATATAAATCAAACAGACGATATT
>CAIONQ010000030.1 GCA_903859705.1 uncultured Chthonomonas sp. | reverse complement strand
GGTTTCAATTCCAGTCTGGTGCGATTAAAAGAAGGATATTCCTCGACGAACTCAAGCCAACCGATAAGTTTCAATTCCAGTCTGGTGCGATTAAAAGTGTTGGCTTTTTTGAATGCGTTGAATGCGTCAATCCTGTGTTTCAATTCCAGTCTGGTGCGATTAAAAGTATAAGCATCTGCTTCGCGGTTGATGGCCCATGCGCCGTTTCAATTCCAGTCTGGTGCGATTAAAAGGCCACGGATAGTGGCCAAATCCCATATTGCCACTACATCCATCCAATAAATAATACCACATCTACAGTAACAGAGGAGTTTACATCGAAATCATAGCCAAAAAGTCGTCGACCTCGTGCTCACGACACATCTACCGGCACTCGACGACTGTTGGGCCACATCTCCAACAGGGCCATATATGGCAATTTATGAATGAGTTTTTGGATATTAACTACAGACATTTGTTTCCACATGTTTAGTAATTTTGCTAACTGCAATTAATTCACAACGCTCCAGATTTTTTCACATGGTTTTTTCACATGCTCGCCAGTTAAATTGATAGCAATACTGCGCTTACTTGAAGGGGTGGCATTACCCGGCTACCGGGTTTGATGCCCGCACTATGGGAGCATTATCCACCATGAGACTGCACATTTCGTTTGATCTGCGCCACAACATCGAATTGCCATTTGATCATCATCACGCGTTGCAGGCCTGTATATACGCTGCCGTTGGTCGCGCAAATAGTGCATACGCCAGCTTCCTCCACGATAGGGGGTATGCAGAACGCGAAGATAGCGTTAAAACTTCCAAGCTGTTCTGCTTCGGCGGCCTGCGTGCCCCTGCCGAAAACAGAACCATTACCGCAAATGGCATTCGGTATGAATCCGGCCCTATCAATTGGGATCTGGCATCACCCTCAGGTGTATTGGAAGAGTTGCTTGCCTGCAACGTTCTGCAGCCGGGTAGTCACCTGAATATACACTCAGCGGAACTCATCATACGTCATATCCGCTGTGATCCCTCGCCACCCTCCGCTGATAATTCTCCCTATCGCTGCCTCAGCCCCATTGTAGCAGCCCGCGGCCGCCCGGATGGTACTACAGAATATCTTCGCCCAGACGACCCTGAATTCTCACAAACCGTGCGTGCAAATCTCCTCTGGAAGCACCGCGTGATGTATGGTAATGAGCCACAGGATAGTCAATTCGAAATGCGTTTCTCACAGTCATATCTTCAAAATCCCAGATCGCGGGGTGGAACTCGACTTATCAATTACAAAGGTATCCGCCTTGTGGGGGCGCTTGCACCGTTCATCCTCACCACCTCGCCTGAGATGCTCAAGCTCGCCTGGGAGTGCGGCCTCGGATCGCGCAATAGCATGGGCCTTGGCATGGTAGAGGCAGCGGGCCAATCTGGGCAGTCCTCCAGATATGCTGGAAGCAACCAATTCGAGCGTGCGCCTTCAGCCCTGCGCACGGCCAGCGTTCTCTGAAACTCGCTCGCAAGGAAGGACTCTTCGAAATGCCCAGGTCAATGCAAAAACTGCACGAGATACGTGCGGTTCCACCGCCAATATGGAACGAACCAACACTCTCAGATTACGTGGATCTCTCCATACAACTTGATGTGATTACACCAATGTATGGGGGCGGGCCAGATGCCGGCGAAGTGGATGAAATAACCCCGATACGGGCCTCCAGCATCCGAGGTAATCTCCGATTTTGGTGGCGCACGCTGTGTGGGCCTCACTGCACCGATGTACAGAAACTGTTCGAGAGAGAATCTGAGCTCTGGGGTAGTACGGCTTCTGGCGGCAAGGTGAGTGTACGGACTGAGTTAAAGTCTGCGGGTGTAAATTGTGGCATAGATAGAGGTAATGCTGCTAACGGCCCTATGGGTGCCTATTTCCAGTTCCCGTTTCAAGCGCAGCAGAAACTGGGAATTAAAGAAAAACCGGGCCGGCAGGGAGTTTCCTTTGTGCTTCACATACGCTGCACTAAGGACAATTACAACGAAGTGTGCGCTGCATTGAGAGCCTGGATTGCATTTGGTGGAGTAGGTGCCAGAACGCGGCGTGCCCTTGGGGCGTTGCAGGCGGTAGATGCGGACGCTAACAATTGGCGCATTCCGGCAGAGCCAGGTTCCCGCACACAATGGTTTCAAGATCTTTTTGAACCTTTTCGGCCCCGCACCGCTGTCGGTGATGTGCCGGGGTTTGCTACGCTGAATAATGCGGTGTTTCTCGCCGGTAATGCCGCAGATCCAATACACACTTGGAACAGTCTTGGTAAGTTCTGGGCGAGGTTCCGCAAGGGGCACATAGGTGGAGAAGAATACATTCCGATGAACGGCTCCTATTGGTCAGATTACGATGTGCTTGGCGTTTTCCAGTCTTCGGATAGCTACATCTCGCTATCCAAGCCAGCACTGGGGCTGCCAATTATATACCAAAAGTTCGCTGGAGGTGGCTTTGATGGCGAAGTACATGCAGAAGCAGGTACCCGGTTTGCGTCTCCGGTTATTCTAAAACCAGCCGCATTTGCCGATGGCACCATTCGCCCACTATGCCTTGTACTCTTTAGCAGCGGCACGCCAGAGCGAGTGAAGATCAACGGCACGATTGTGGACCTCCATGTACCGGGCCCAGGCGAAGAGCAGGTTCTAAATAACCTACGAGCAATCAATCCGCTGGATGCAGTAGTGAAATCCTTTGAACAGGAGTTTGACTGTGAAAGAGAGGTTATCGCTATATGAGCACGCCATCTGGTACGCCTGTACGTCTGCTGGCAATCTCTATAGGGCCAGTTCAAGAATTCATTGCTGCTGCACGAAAAACAGGTGATCTCCTTGCAGGGTCTAACCTGCTTGTTGAACTTACTGGAAGCGCAGCCGTTGCTGCCGCACAGTATGGCAACCTCATATTTCCTGCAAATGCCTATGAGCCAGGGCCGAACAAGATCTTACTGGAACTTATGCCACAGGTAGAGCCTGCAGTGGCTGCATCAGCAGCCAGGCAGGCAGCAGTATCTCGGCTGCAACAGTTGTGGAGTGACCACTGCGGCAGGCTGAGAGGCGCAGCAAATATTGCGCTGGCAGAAGTTCAGATAGGTACCTTTATTGAATTTTATGCAGCATCTGCCGAAGCAGCAACATATACGGAAGCGCGCACGCAGACCGAACGCGCGCTTGCCGGCTGCAAAGCCTTACGGGCTTTTGATACCGTTCTTAGCGAACCTGGCAGAGTAAGAAGCCAACTGGACCCTTCGCGCGATTCCATAATTCCGCCAAACTTGCCCGAACTTGAACTGCAGCGTCTTAACGTTGCCAGAGCAGAACCGCTGGATGCCGTTAGCCTGCTCAAGCGGCAACTCGGACGAAAGGGTAACGATGGGGAGTCATGGCCAAGTACAACAGATATTGCACTGGCGTCAGCACCTTCTAACATCGATCCAGAGATAATGCGGGAGCTTAACCGTATCGGGGCACTTTGCCAACCGGAAATCTCAGGAGTCGACCTGATATATCCCGGTCCGGCAGAGACCGCAATACAGCAACTATCGCCGGATCCGGATATCGTTGCACGGCTTAAAACTGTGCAGAACAGCGCTCGAAACTCCATAGGCGTTACTGTAGACACCGGCCTGCCGACCTACTATGCAATTCTTACTGCCGATGGTGACAGCATGGGAGAACTACTTTCAAAGGCAACAACAGCAGGTGAACACCGGAAGGTATCGACTGCACTGTCTCAGTTCTCCAACAAAGCAAGAGAACTTGCGAAGGCGTCCCGAGGAACCTGCGTTTATGCTGGTGGTGATGATGTGCTTGCCCTTCTTCCTGTTAGAACGGCATTGTGTTTTGCTGAACAGCTACATGCTGAGTACATTGCCGCACTTTTATCGGTGGCAAATGGAACTTCCCCGGGGCTTTCAATAGGGCTCGCAATAGTACATCACTCCGAAAGCCTGCAGCACTCCATTCAGCACGCACGCGTTGCTGAGCACCATTCCAAGAAAATGCCTCAAAAAGACGCGCTTACGGTGGCACTCCACACGCGGGGAGGTGCCCCTGTGAGCGTTACCTATACGTGGCGCAACGCACCGGAAGGTAAAAAACCTACAGAAATATTCAAAACCCTTGTGGGTGCTTTTCATCCCAGCGGCGGCGGGCTATCCACCGGGTTGCCATACGAACTGGCAGCGATGGCGCGGGATTTCACTGGCATGAACGATTCTGCCACAACCAACCCTTCTGATCCATTGGATGCCGCAGTACAAATTGAGGCATTACGAGTGTTTGATCGGAAATGCAATAAAGACAATCAAAAACACAGTGGTTCCGAAATAGACGCCGCACGCCTTTTGCTTTCAGATTTTACTGCGCACCGTAACGGTGAAGGCTGTGCACCTGAGAGTTTACGCAAGATAGCGGACGCAATGATTATTGCCCGCTTCCTTGCTGCTGGTTATGCCGGAACGGAGGCGACAGTATGAAGGAACAGCATTACCAACTACGCGGTTTAGACCCACTCCTATTTCGAGATGGTCGGGCATTTGGTACAGATCCATTGCAGCGCGGAGCCCGCACTCTACCTGTACCCGCACCGCCAACCATTGCCGGATTGATACGTTCACGCCTCGGCTCAGTTTCTGGCTGGGATTGGGCTGGCGACGGGCCGGATCTGGCTATGAAAACAGAAGTGCACGGGCCGATACTTCTACGGGATGGCACTCCCATATTTGCCGCACCAGCCGATGCTGTAGTGCCGAGAGATGGCGGAACGGTTATGCCACTGCGCCCAACCGCAAAACCTGGCACGTGGTGCAACCTTCCAGCTGGCTTATTGCCACTTTCAGTTACTGCAGATGCAAAACCGGCAACGGATTTCGCGTTCTGGAAACAGACGGACATGTTTACCTGGCTCCTTAATGCCAGTGGTGACAAATCTACGCTTCCAGAGCGCATACCTCCCCTGCCTCAGGAGATTCGCATACACGTAAGCATCGATCCGGTAACCGGTAAAGCAGCAGACTCCCGCCTGTTTTCTACGAGCTCTCTTGTGTTTGAAAGCGAAGCAACGCGCAACAGTGATGCGGTGAAGTTCCACACTTATTACTTTGCAGTACGCGTTAAGCATGCTGCTTCGGCAGATCTGCGCGGCCCTGCCCTCATGGGAGGAGAGCGCCGGGTAGGTGTGATTGAACACCAGGCTGATTTAGAAAACAGCTTCTGGAAAACACCGGACGAGATCGTGCGTGCACTGAAGGGTTCGAAATATATCCGTATGGTGCTGGCAACACCTGCGGTGTTCACTAACGGATGGAAGCCAGGCTGGCTGGGGGACGACAATTCAGGATTTGTGCCGGGAGTAGATGGCGTGCAGTTGAAGCTTGTTGCGGCAGCGGTACCGCGCAAACTCGCTATTAGCGGTTGGGACTTGAAGGCGAAACGCTCTAAGCCCGTGCGCTGGATGGCCCCCGCCGGGGCTGTGTACTTCTTTGAATTGCTCGAAGGAGATGGAGCGGATCTGACAACTGGCGCATGGTTACAACCGGTAAGTGATGATGTGCAAGATCGCCGCGATGGATGCGGCCTTGCGCTGTGGGGCTTATGGGCCTAAATGGCCAGGAAACAGAAAGGATGTGAGCCGTAATGAGTGTTGGATTCAAATCCATATTTCTTCACGCGTTAACGCCTGTGCACTCTGGCACTGGCCAAACGCCTGCAGTTATTGATCTGCCCGTAGCCAGGGAAAAGGCCACTGGCTGGCCGTTCATCCCCGCAAGTAGCTTAAAAGGCGTGCTGCGGTCTCAAGCGGATAAAGCAGATGAGGCCGCTATTTTTGGTAGCGTCGATGCTGCGGGATCCGTTAGCTTTTCGGATCAAAAGCTTCTGTTGCTGCCAGTACGTAGTTTCTACGGTACGTATGCACTGGTTACCTGCCCATATGCCCTGGAACGACTTCAGCGCGATAGGTCTGCCCTCAGTGTAGGAATGGCAACTGCCAACCTATGTGTGCCAGATACTGCAGACGAGATTGCGCTGGTAACTCGCAACAGTAAGATCGCAAAAACGGGCAAAGTTTGCCTGGAAGACCTGGATATTGACAGCAACGCGGATGAAACCGCCACTGCAGTAGCCTCACTTCTTGCATCCCTGATCTTTACCACTGAGGCAGAACAAGAGTCGTTCTGCAGCCGCTTTGTAGTAGTAAGCAATACAGTTTTCAGCTTTCTGTGCGAAACCGCAACCGAGGTGAGCGCCCGAAATTCACTCAACCCAGACACAAAAACCACAACCGCTCTCTGGTATGAAGAGGCTGTGCCAGCAGAAGCTATTTTCTGCGGCGCTATTGTTTCTACAGATCAGCACTCCGCAACACACAGAGCCGCATTTGATCTTGCGCTCAAGCATTTGTCCAATGCAGGATCACTAATTCAAGTTGGGGGCAAAGCATCGATAGGCAGAGGTCTCTGCAGATTGGTGATAGCAGAATGAGAAGAACAAAAGCCCAGTTGGAAATGGAACTGGCATACAACTGTGTAAAAGACGTAAAGGCGGCCGCCGAAGCGGACGCTCAAATCGCTCAAGTATACGGTGGTCTTTGCCACAAGTTCCCGGTTATGGTGCGCACCTGTGGGCTTTGCCAGAGCCTGGCATTTAGTGTTGCAAAAGGGGGCGCGAACAAATCGGGCAGAGAGAAAGCGCATACCCTGTTAGTGAACCATGTTGGGCGGGTGCTGAATCTCCAGAGCGCATCGCCTTCCGAGGTTCTTGAGGCGATCCAGGGAAAAGAAATGGTTGGTTACATGCTGGATACTAAGGCAGTGTTATCCTGCTGGATCTATTTCAAACGCTTTGGAGAATCGGTGCTTGGAGTAAGCGATGCATCTGGGGAGGACGGTAATACATGACATCTGCAATACGAAACCACCTTCAATGCATGCCAATTGAAGAAGCGCAGCACACTGGCCTGTTATTAACGCGCTTCCTGCGAACACAAGAGTGCGGCGGAAGCAAAGCAGACCAGGCTTACCTGTTGAAGGCTGCCACTGCGATACATACCTCGGATGCGTATCACACTGCATTTCACCGTTGGAAGCAATTGCACATGCCAGGTGCTCTACGCTTTGGTGCCCGGCTCTCTGCCCCGCTGCTGGCCGGAGCAGGGGCTGCTTCACCCACGGGAGTGGGAATTACTTTGCATCACACGTATGGTGTGCCGTACTTGCCAGGCTCCTCACTTAAAGGTGTAGTGAGGGCCGGGGCTAGTCTGCTGGTCAAAGAACAACGATTAACTCAGGATCAGTTTGTTTTGTTGTTCGGTGATACTGAGCTGAGTGGTGGATGCATCTTCTGGGATGCATGGTTTGACCCTGAAAGCATAAAATACCCTCTTAAACGGGATGTGCTAACAGTGCACCATGCAGACTATTATACAGGTGCTGGCGGCATGCGCAAATATCCTACAGATTACGATGAACCCAATCCTGTGCAATTCTTATCGGTCAGACCAGATGCCGTATTTCTGTTCACTCTTTGCACACCAGAAGGCTGGCAGGATTTTGTAAGGGAATTGACCCTGTGGTCCCTGCGCACCCTGGGAGCCGGTGGTAAAACTAATGCAGGATACGGCACGTTTGAGAGGATAGAGAAAGCACCATTGCCGCTGGAAACAGTAGAAAATGTGTACTTTATTAAGCGACGCGGGGCAGATAAAATCGACTTCAGTTATGTTACTAATCGCCAACGGCTTGCAACAATGGATGGCAGCATCGCCAGGGCTCTGTACGCCTCGCTTGACGATAGTCTTCGGGGCAAAGTCGATAAAGCTGCAACCGCCGTGGATGTCCAGGGTATGCGCGACGGCAATACTTTTACGGTTGTGAGGGTGACTGCACGGTAGGATTTCCATTTACCGCTGCGAACCGTTATTAAGGTGTTTACGAGAGGCAAAACAATGAAAACAGTGATCACAACGGTTGGCACATCGGTGCTTTCCAACTATCGTAAAGCAAACAGCCTGCATCCTGGTGGGCCGTTGCCAGAGCTTGATGTTCTCGCGCGCTACCTCAAGCAGACCCCGGTGACTGAGGCAAGTGCGGAAACAAATTCTCTTTCCAGGTTGCTTGACAAATCAGCCACGATAGACCTGTTACACTCCTGCACACCGGAAGGTAAGTTGTGTGCAGCGGCGTTACATTTAAATTACGCAGACTATAGTGTGACCATGTGTGAAATCTATGGCATTGTGTCGAGTGCAGAGGAGTTCAAAACCAGGGGACTCAAGTCGTTGGTTAGTCTGATTATCGAACGGATCATGGAAGCGAAAAAAGTACAGCGGCAGCCTATCATTTGTGCTACAGGTGGATTTAAGGCGGAAACCGCATACGCTACTATGGTTGGGCAACTGTTTGACGTGCCCGTTTATTACATACATGAGCAATTTAGCGAAATTATAGAGATGCCAACGTCGCCCATCGGTTGGGACTATCACTTGCTTGCGGAGCATGAAGAGTTCTGTGAATGGCTGTTTGGTGCAGATAGCCGGGAAGCAAGAGAAACGGAGAACCGCCTAAAAGGGATGCCAGCAAAGATGGCGACACTGGTGCTCCAGCAGGAAGATGGTAACTATACAGTATCACCCATTGGTTATGCCATTTTTGAACGGTATCAGGATATTCTTGAAACAGGATCAGCATCAATCAAACTCTCTCCATCGGCGCATAAGGACTACCTTGCATTAGACTCAAATACCAGAGGGCGGTTTGATAGTGTATTTAAAAAGCTCAGGGTGCCATCTCTCTGGATGACTGCTGCACGTCAAGAGCCGCCCTCTGATTGTTTAATCTACCCGGGGGGGCATCGAGATGAACGCGTGTTTTTCGAAGCTGCCCGTGATAGTGGCGAACTTCGTGTCTTAGAGATTGCCCGCCATAGCGATAAGAGTTATGAGCGGAAGCTTGACCGCCGTGTAAAAAGCGCTGATTATGTCGACCAGAGTTTTGTTGCAATAGATTGAGTCTTTATAAAATACGGGTGGCGATGGGCCGGTTTAACAGTCTTGAACCACCGGCTCATCACGCACAACAGACGATCTATGGCGCATCTCAAGTGACATCGGTTTGTAAACCACGAGAGACTCTAACTACTGAATGTGTAAGTATTAGGTTTGTAAACGTATTGCCGCAGACAGAATTGGATATTTTGTTTTATAGCATTGCCTTAATTAAGATGGGACATTTTATCTTCCGATGTTAGAACCGCCACCCAAAACTCGTTTGTCCTAATAATGGATTGAATCTTGACATAGGAATATATTGTCGTGTATTATAATTCATGTATTTAGAAACATGATATTGAGTGCTGCATAACTGGAAAGGAATTTTAGAATGAACCCACTGGTGTTGAAGCCACTCGTATGGGCGCTGATATTATCAATGCCTGCAGTGCTGCTTCTCAGTTTGCTGATTCCCGGGAAAGTGGTGCATAAGCACCGTCTTGCTTTTGCGTCTTTTATTCAGGCTTGCTGCATGGTTAACGCAATCATTTTGGGTTCGGTCTCCCTATTTGTCGCTCCCTTTGTCAACTCCAGCGTGCTGTCTAACGGACCATCATTCACACTGGATGTTATGGCTCGCACCTATGGAATGCTCACCGCCCTACTTGCGGTTGCCGTTTCAGGCTTCTCCCGGCGTTACATGAGGGCCGATGAGAGGAGCGGACGATTTATGCAGCTCATCGGCGCTGCCATTGGCTGTGTTAGCATGCTGCCTCTGTCAGCTTCCCTTCCCATGTTTCTTGCAGCATGGATAGCCGCTGGGCTGGTGCTGCATCCGTTGCTAACTTTCAACAGGTTGAGCTCTTCTGGAGCAGCGGCGGCATGGCAAAAGTTCATTGTCAGCAGGCTGGGTGATGTATGTCTGTTCGCGGCTATGTACCTGTTTGAACATCGGCTGGCATCGGTAGAATTCAAGAGCATGCATATGGCAGCGATACACACATCTTCTGCTGCGCTACAGCTTCCCTGTGTTCTCATGGTGCTGGGAGCCTGCTTCAAATCTGCTCAGTTTCCATTTTTTAGCTGGCTGCCAGATACCCTGGATGCGCCAACTCCTGTTTCCGCACTCATGCACGCTGGCATCGTAAACGCAGGAGGTTTGCTGCTCCTACGCACATCAGGCATGGTTAGCATGTGCACGGCGGCATCCTGTGTGGCTCTTACAGCGGGGGTGCTTACCATGTGTGTGGCAGCTATGGCGTTGCCGTGCCAGGTTTCTGTTAAACGCTCGCTCGCATATTCCACTGTGCTTCAAATGGGCTTTATGATGGCTGAGATCGGGCTCGGGGCTTATGGCGCAGCGGGCCTTCATCTTGCCGCGCATGCAATTTATAAGGCGCATGCATTCTTGCGATCCAGTACTGTGAAGCCCGCATGCAATCCAACTGTAAACCCGACCCCTTCACAGAGTGTGCCTGGTTACGCGGTTGCAAGCGCCACTGCAGTTGCCGTAAGTGCTCTTTTGCTGCCCATTACTGGCCACACATTGGCCGAATGGTGCCTGCAGATCGTGCTGATATCTGCCATAGGTGGCGGGCTCGCAAGGCGATGGGAAGGCGCGGTAACCCCTGGGAGCGTTTTGAATGGTGTGGGAGTAACTGCAGCCCTGTGCGCCATGTACCACCTGCTGTGCGGCATGTTTGCCTCCATGGTTGTTATGCCAGTTAACCATCACCCGATACTCTTCAGCACACTTGCAGCCTTGCTCATCGTAGCCGGGCTGGCAATGGGTGCCATGGCGCCATTAGCAAGGCGGCTAACTGCCCGTATAAGTCCCGCCTTCATTACCATGGCCCAATCTGGGTTCTACATCGGTAACTGCTTTAATGCCCTGCTAATGAGGCGTGAACCTGTGCATCAGCCGCACTACTCTACGTCTGACAGCACTCTCACCCGGAACGGGGAGCTTTACGCATGATAGCCTTAGAACCTACAAATTCTGCTACGAATACGGCAACATGGTCTGCCGTGCAGGATGCATGCTCACGAATTGCTCCACAATTTCCAATTAGCAATTTTGTGGCTGTCAATCCATATCTTGGCCTAACATCCCGGCACTTTATTTCTGCAGCCACACTGATGCAGGCGGCATCACATGGCAGAACACTGATGCCAATTAGCTGGTATCGAGAACAGTGGGCACAAGGCAAGTTCAAGGAACAGGATATTGAAACCGCACTGGCTTACGCCTCCCGCACACTTCCAGCAGATGCTGCTCACTTTATAAAAGGCATCTCTGCACAGTACGTTATGGCGTCTCTCGTTACGGATGAAGTGGCACCCGTACCCGTAGACCATGCGGCATGCATACGAAGCCCGGCGGAACTGCTCGACTTACAAACGGGCACCAGATGCTTTGAAGCCACAGGAAACGAAGTAACCCGGTGGTGCGCAAGTTGGTTTACAGCCGATGAGGCTGGCAGAAATATACCTCAGCGTTCGGCCGGGCTCTACGCATGGTGGCAGGCTTCTGCAAAGCATGATAGATCCGCGGAAATTGCCGGAATAGTGGGCTTACGGGGCTTTGTTGCTGGTTTGCCGCAGAGTAGCTTCGAAGCGATCTGCCACTGCCTCGAGATGCTTCAGCCAGCGCCAGCGGCCGTCGCAGATTTAATGCACAGGTTGCTTCTCTCTGCCGGAGGGTGGAGTGGGATTGCCGCACAACAAGTGGAAGACACATCATTGCTGGTGGATCTGCTTGCTATTCTGCTTGCATACCATGTCGCGATATTCAAAGATTGCTGCACACCGCAAACACAATTGGCATGGCGCACATCCATAGCTGGCCACGTTCCCGGTGGAGAGATCACCTCTGCAACGGTGCTCAGTTTCGTTTGCCAATGTGCACTCGAGTTTGCACTTCAGCGGTCAGTGGCTGGGAGCTTTACCCTTGGGCCGCAAACTCCTGCATCGGGCACGCCATTAGCCCAGATGGTGTTTTGCATCGATGTTCGCTCAGAGCCAATGCGCAGAGCGCTGGAACAGCAATCCGATCGGATTGAGACCGTAGGCTTTGCCGGCTTCTTTGGCTTCCCAATAGAGTATGTGCCTGTGGGAAGCACGCACGGAACTGCACTTTGCCCCGCACTTATAAAACCACGTTGGCGCGTACATGAATTTGCAACTGCTGCCCAGGCACTCAATGCGGATCAACGCAGCCGCAGCAAGTCTGCCTGGAAGGCAATGAAAACGGCACTGCCTGGCAGCTGTTCGTTTGTGGAGGCTGCCGGTTTGCTGAACGCTGCTGCCTTTGTGAAGGATATCCTCGGGATCGGGAACGGAAAGCAGGTTGTTAGCGGAACAACGATAGTGCTCGACACAGATGACAGTAAGGGGTTGGCTGGAATTAGCCTGGAGGATCAGATAGATGCCGCCACAGCAGCCTTGAAAAACATGGGGCTAACCCATAACTTTGCAAAACTGGTGCTCTTTTGCGGCCATGGCTCAAGCAGCGTTAACAATGCATATGGCGCTGCCCTGGATTGTGGCGCCTGTGGTGGCCATACAGGAGAGAACAATGCGCGCATTGCCGCTCAAATTTTAAACAGCCAGCCGGTAAGAGCTGGCTTAAAACACAAAGGAATTGAGGTGCCGGAGGATACCTGGTTCCTGCCTGCCTTGCACGATACAACGGTACAGGAGCTTCAGGTATTTGATACCGAGAAGATGCCGGAGCTCTTTCAGCCCTATCTTGAAGAACTGAAACTCGGCATTAAGTGTGCAGAACAGCTTCTGCAGGAGGAAGCTAAGCAGGACCGCGGGACCACCCAGAGCCTGCGGCGCAGCAACCGTAACTGGGCCGAGACAATGCCAGAGTGGGGGCTTGCTGGCAATGCCGCATTCATTGCTGCACCCAGAGCCAGAACAGTTGCCTGTAACCTTAAATCCAGGGCATTTCTGCATAACTACCACTCCGATCAGGGGCCGGATGTGCTCAAACTTATACTCGCCGCTCCACTTGTGGTAGCGGCCTGGATTAACTTGCAGTACTTTGCATCCACGGTAGATAACGAAATATTCGGCAGCGGTACCAAAACCGCCCACAACCTTGTTGGCAATCTTGGAGTGATCTCTGGCAACGGTGGGCCACTGCGAATGGGGCTGCCAAAAGAATCCGTGATGGATGGCGATAAACTCCGCCATGAGCCGCTGCGGCTTTCGGCGTTTATCGAGGCGCCGCGAACCATGCTTAACGACGCAATCTCGGTCCTGCCTGCTGTGTGCGAACTACTGGACAATGGATGGGTGCATCTCATCGCAATAGAGGAGGAAGGCGCTGCCCTGTGGCGATACGTAGGCAATCTCCGATGGGTGCCAGCCGATGCACAAACATCCTGCACTTTGCCTGCGTAAACATGCCATATTATCAGGAACCGCCGACCTCTTTGCCGAAAGAGTAGGGGATAACTCTGGCGATGTAGAGGTGTTTTCGATGAAGTACCCGATGCGTAATTGCCTTGATCTTGGTGGGGATTGGCTGGTTGCTTATCGTGTGCCGGATGAGGATGGCCATGCAGTAAACAACCCGAGATTGGCTGCACGGGCACATCCAGACATCGCTTCTATCGAAAACAGCGGCCTTAAGATCATTCCGGCAACTGTGCCCGGTAACTTCGAACTGGATCTGCTGGCAGCAGGGGAGATTGAAGATCCATTTGTGGGCATGAATATCTCCAGACTAACCTGGGTTGAGCATGCCGACTTGTGGTACTTCCGAAGGTTTACTGTTCACCGTGTGGATGCATCGGTACCCGGCATGCATGTGCTTCAGTTACAGGGCGTGGATTGCCGGGCCAGCATATGGATAGATGGCCGCCCAATTGGGGTTACAGATAATGCCCTGGTAGAGCATAGCCTGCCACTCAACCACACTTTGCCAGCAGGTGAGCACGAAATTGTGGTTCACATTGCCCCCTCGATTTCGCTTTCAGAGGGGCACGCATATCCACCTGGTGTTGGGGCAGGGCGCGCCAGCTACGAGTCTCTTTACGTGCGCAAACCACCTCACAGTTATGGTTGGGATATTATGCCGCGCGCCGTTACGGCCGGCATCTGGCGCCCCGTTGGGCTTGAGTGGCAGCCAGACGATCGGCTGGATCAGGTGTTCTTACGAACGTTGCGTGCCGATGAAACCGGCGCATCGCTGCTGTTAACCTATTCGGCATCGTTTTCAGAGTTGGCCCGTTCCAGTTACGAAGTAGAGATACGGGGGGCGTGTGGCGTTTCCAGCTTTACGCATCGCCAGCCGGCGCTATTCTCCAGTGGGCGCCTTACATTTCATCTGGCAAACCCACAATTGTGGTGGCCAGCAGGTAGCGGCGGGCAGCCACTTTATAACTGCACGGTAACGCTATATCGCAACGGTGATGCCATCGATAGTGTGGAGTTTCGGCATGGGGTGCGTACTGTTAAGCTGGAACGAACCAGCCTTACAGATGCCGAGGGCAGGGGAGAGTTCTGCTTTTATGTAAACGGCAAACGGTTGTTTGTAATGGGCAGCAACCATGTGCCAGTTGATGCTTACCACTCTCGAGATGTTTCTCGACTTCCGAAACTGCTGGACCTTGCATCCGATATCGGCGTTAACATGCTGCGATGCTGGGGCGGCAATGTGTATGAAAATGATCTATTCTTTGATCTGTGCGATGAAAAGGGCATTCTCATCTGGCAAGATTTCGCTATGGCATGTGCGGTTTATCCGCAGGATACGGATTTTCAAGACCGCCTGCGCGAAGAGGCAATCCGAGTTGTACGGCGGCTAAGATCCCATGCTTGCCTTGCTCTGTGGGCAGGCGATAATGAATGCGATCAGGCATACTCCTGGTTTCAGTGTGGCAATCCCAATCAAAACGTACTTACAAGAAAAGTTCTGCCAGATGTTGTGCGCGCCGAAGATCCCGGTCGGGAATATTTACCTTCTTCGCCTTACATAGATGAAGCAGCCTTCAAAACCGGCGATAGGTGGCTGCCAGAAAGCCACCTGTGGGGACCCAGAGATGGGTTTAAGAGCGACTACTACCGCACCTCTGTGTGCCACTTCGCATCCGAAATTGGTTACCACGGCATGCCCGCAGTAGAGAGTGTGAAACAGTTCATTTCCCCTGATCAACTGTGGCCAGCAGGCAACCCGGGCAATCCACAATGGCTTCTGCACTCAACATCGCCCGTGCCCGGGGTGGACATCTACGATTACCGAATTGAGCTGATGCGCAAACAGGTTCGCGAGTTTTTTGGCACCGAACCCGATACACTTGAAGAGTTTGTAGAGCAGAGCCAGTTTACGCAGGCAGAGGCAAAGAAGTTCTTTATAGAGCTCTTTCGAACAGCCAAGTGGAGGCGAACAGGCATTCTATGGTGGAACCTGATAGATGGATGGCCCCAATTCTCCGATGCAGTGGTGGATTACTATTTTCAACCCAAAGCCGCATTCCAGTACATCAAGCGATCCCAGCAGCGGCTGTGCCTGATCCTTTCTGAACCGGCAAACTGGAATCATAACCTTGTAGCTTGCAACGATACCTCTTTGGATCTATTGGTGGATTACAGGGTGCGTGAGCTGGGAGGCAACGAGGTATTGCTTGAGGGATCTGGCAATGTCAAATCCGGCAGCACGGCAGTACTTGCCAACATCGCGGCACTGGCCGCAAAGCAGCGGTTCTTTTACATAGAGTGGCGCAGCGCCGCAGGGGATGGCAATAACCACTACCTTGCCGGACCACCGCCATTTAACCCGGATCAGTACCGCAGGTGGATGCAAGAGTGTGGATTGCTTTTATCTTAAAAGCATTGCTGTGATTACGGTGCCAGAAATAGCAAGGGCCGGAACCATCGCTGGTTCCCGCCCTTGTACTGTGTGATCTCCTCACAGTTTCGTTAAACTGTGGGTTGGTCGGTACTCAGTTGTTGTTACCCGGGTTACCGCCATTGGCGCCAGCGCCACCAGCACCGCCGCCACGTCCGCCACGGCGTCCGCCACCAAAACCGCCGCCGCCAGCACCGCCGGGGCCACCGCCAAATCCACCACCGAAGCCGCCCATCATGCCACGGCCGCCACCGCCCATCTGCATGTTAACGCCAACGCCAGTTGCGTTAAAGGTACCATCGGCACCTGCCTGGCCCTGGGCAAAAATCACATCGCCGACTTTCAGGCTGGAGAAGGCGACTTTCTTGTACTTGGTGATCTTAGCATCCTTGGCGAGCTTCAGTACCACCTCTACAGAATCGCTAACACGAATGGTTAGAGGAGATGTTGAGCTTACTTTGCCCGTAGCATTTGCATTTGCCATTATCGGTGCCGGCTGTGCCGGGTTCTGACCGTTGGGGTTGTTCTGACCATTGGGCTGTCCACCATTAAATCCGCCCGGTGCTCCCGGTGCTCCCGGTCCACCCTGGCCGCCGCGGCGACCTGCGCCCGGCATAAATGAAGGTGGGTCTCCAGCGGTAATGGTGTTGGCAGTAATAGTTGCGGGAATACCTACAACCACAACACTGTCTCCAACCTTCAGGTCTTTTACAGCAATGGTTTCCTGCGTGTCAAACTCGGTATTCTGAGATACTTTAATGGTCTGCGAGCCGCCACCGAATTGGGAATTAATGGTGATAGTGCCGTTCTGAGCGTCGCCGCCAGTTACGGTTCCCATCGCGAAGGGCATTCCGCCCGGGCCACCCTGGCCGCCACGGCGTCCGCCGCCGAAGCCGCCCTGTCCGCCCCCAAATCCACCCTGGCCACCGCCCTGCTGCTGGCCAGCCTGGCCACCATTTGGGTCCTGTGCGAATACGGATGAAACCAATGCGCACGAGAGAGCTGCCACGGCGAAGGCAGCGGAAACTGTTCGGAACCTTAAGTTCCTGTTGTGTGTTGTCATCGTAGGTGCTGGCTCCTCACAAATACGGGCTATGAGCCGGCAAATACCACACAGGTGCGCCGGCATACAATTGGTTACGAGGCGGGCGGGAGATTCCCTGGATCCGTTACCCGCGTATTGCTATCATTCCAATTGGACAGACGATGCATAATCCGGACGGTTATCTGATGATTCTGCAAAAGTATACTAATTATTATCAGTTGGTGGCGCTGCGGCCGCTGCTGCAGCGGGTGCAACCGTTTTGCTACTGTTGCGATCTGAATTACGGCTCACTTTTGCTTTGGAGCTCTTTGTCTTGTTAGAGGCGGCAGGAGCACCGGCTTTTACTATGTAAAGAGCCGCATCGGTTAAGATAGGAGGCGTAGTTACTGCAACCACTTCCTTAAGGCCCGTGCTATCAACCTCTGTGGTATCCAGAGATTTGCCTGCGGATGTATCCCACCAGGTGGCCTTGTACTTGCCCTTCTGCAATCCCGTAACTTTCAGTGTGCCTGTACAGGGGGTGGGGGCTTTTTGGCCAGCGGCATAGTCTCGTGTATATACATAGGCTGCAGCAAAATCTTTGCTAACACGCACAGAACCAGCGAGGGCGGGCGCGTAGTCTGGAACAGTTACGTTCTGAACGCGCACCCAATCTGCCCCCATATTTTCAACCAGTACCGTGTGCGCACCAGCCGGAACCTGAACGGTTACTGTGGCTTCGGCGCCTGAAAGCGATCGGGCTTTTGTACCGCCCTTTATATCACGCTCCGTTGCCTTGCCATCTACGCTTACGCGCAGTTTGGCGCCTCCTCCTGCCACTTCTGTCACCGCAACGCTAACCGAAGTTGCTTTATCGCAGTTGAGTTGCAGTTTAATCGGTGTACCATGCGATGCCAGCACCGGAGACAGCTTTTCGATACCGGCGGCCCCCTCCGAGCCAACAACAAATTCTGTACTGGCACCGCCTGCCTTTAGGTCCCCGCCGGGAGTGAGCAGCAATGTGCCCTTCTGGCTGGTGGTTATGGCGGCAGATGCGGCCACAGAACCCACATGTGAGGCCAGGCTGGAGGCTGTTACAAACGCCGATGCAGATTTGAAGGCGTCGTACATTCCGGCTTTCTCGGCAGTCTCCCAATCCCAGTACTGCGCGGCACCGCTTCCGCCCGCAATCAAACCCATCCACAGTCCAGCATGCAACTGAGCCGGAGTAACTGTTGCCGAATTGGCGGGGCCAAACTCAGAAATTATGGTGGGGCGATCCAATTTTCGCGCAGATGCCGGGATTGCGCGTGCAATCGCACCGCTCAAATCGTTGGAGTATACGTGGGTTTGTACATAGTCCACTGTCTCCCAGATTGGGCTATCCAGGGCAACATCTGGCGCTGAACTGGTTGTAAGCAGGTGATGATAGGCATCGTTGCTTCTGGCAAAGATAGACATTTCACGGTGCCACATCGCAATGTCATCCCACTTCTTGCCATAAGCGGCGTCCGTGTTCTGAACATCATGAAACAACTCTATTCCCATCAGGGCCGGTGAAGCTCCCCAACGGGCCAGAATGTAGTACAGCTTGCGCTTTTCAAGGGCACGGGCTGCAGCATCGGTAAAGAAGCTATCCGGGGATTTCAGTGTGCCGCCGAGGGCCACATTAAGTGGGTTCTTATCCCATGCAGGGTGTATGCCACTGGAGTCCACAAATCCGGTGGCGCTGGCATATGCCGCACTATGTTCCAGAACAAGCTGGAAGTAGATGTCATTCTTTTCTGCCGCGCTGAATATGGCATCCCACTTCTTCGCCAACTCGAGATCAAAGGCCCCAGGGGTCGCCTTACCACTCTTCAGGGCTGCCTCCAGTAGCTTGCCATCGCGCTGGTCTAACCATAGGCGCGACCAGTTTTCACCGTTCGCCTTCATCTTCTCAAACACGCTGGTATAGGGCTGATCTTTGCTCGATTCCCACCCTGCATTGTGGCCAAGCGGGAAAAACCGTTCGCCGTTATCCAGCACAAAATCGGTGTGATTGCCACGGTCGATGCGTACAAAGCCCGGTTTGGGAGTGCCGGATACCGTCCACTCTTTCTTCTCTAACTTCGCTTCGCGCACTATAGTGCCATTAAGTTTTACGTCCACAATTCCATACTGCCCGGGTGCCGTTGGCGTAAAACGCACACGCCAGGTATCCGCACCATCATAAAAGGCGGGCGCAAGCACCGTGTTGCCATCTGCCTTCTTGATCGAAACCTGTACATTTACTTTCTCATAATCAAATGGGTCGCCGGGCAAATTCGTTAGCACAAACGAAGTTTCTACAGTAGGGTATGCGCCGCGATCCAAAGAAACACCGTTGTTGCCCGCCGCACTGCGATAGCGTGTAGAAAGTGAGCCGTTGTATCCAGAAGATATATCGCCACTCAGCCCTTGCTGACTGCCGGTTGTATAATCCTGAGCGCCGCCGCACCCGGTTAACCCACCTGCAAGCACTGCAGCGGCCAGGCCACCCATAATTTTAAGTTCGTTAACTTTCACTGCCGGCTCCCTCTAGAACAAGCGGCCTGCGTAAGCACCACACGCCCGTATGGTGTACCCGAACACAAGCCTCCGCATACGCGGATTAACACTAATAGATTACCTCATGACAATCCATACGTGCCGGGAGTGGCGCGATAGCGGCAGAAGGGTAAAATCGAACATGCCTAATCATCAGATAACTGGCCAGCCAAACATGCTATTGCACATACCGCATGCTTCCAGCCATATACCTAAAGACGCCCTAACACATTACTGCGTGACACGCGCTGAACTCGAACGGCAGATGCTGCTACTTACCGACTGGCACACCGATACTCTTTTTGAACTGGCTGGCGCTGCCCGTCTGCTTGCGCCTGTTAACAGGTTTGTGGTGGATGTTGAGCGGTTTTCGGTAGATAGTTCTGAGCCGATGGCAAAGAGAGGCATGGGCGCAGTGTATATGTGTACCACCGATGGAACTGCGCTGAGGCACCCGATTACCACAAGAGAGCGGGAGGTATTGATGAATGCCTACTACTGGCCACATCACAATGCGTTGGATACCTGGGCCACGAACGCTCTGTCAGATAACCAGACATGCTTGATAATAGATTGCCACTCTTTCCCATCGGTGCCTCTGCCCTGCGATTTAAATCAAGACACGGATCGACCCGACATCTGCCTGGGTACCGATGAATTTCATACTCCGCCTGCACTTACCATGGCACTGAAACACCACTTTGAATCAGCGGGTTACAGGGTAGGCATCGATAGTCCCTATGCGGGATGTATGGTTCCGAACGCCTGCTGGCACCAGGCGCAAAACTGCCACTCGATAATGATTGAGGTGAACCGCAAACTGTATATGGATGAGGCAACTGGAGCCGAGCTGCCTGCGTTTGAAGCCGTGAAGCGTACGGTACGAGATGCGCTTTCGCTGGCGGCCGAGTTGCAGTCTGGCAGTGCATGGTAAACCATACCAGTTGTATAATAATTGTGCTGCATTATTTGGTGGTGCAAACTCGGAGGCAAACAAATGCTAGCTGAGCGTGTAAAGCCGGTTACGCATGAAGAGTACCTGGCTCTGGAAGCAAAATACGATATGAAGAGCGAGTATGAAAACGGCGTGATCGTTGCGATGACGGGGCCCGATTTTTCGCACGTTCGGATTGCCACGAACATACTGATGGCTGCACAGCGGTTGCTTAAGCCAGGTGGCTGCAGTGCTCTCGGCAGCGACATGCGAATCACCACACCAGATTCTAAGAACTACCTGTATGCGGATTGTACTATCTATTGCGGTGATCCACAGCTTAAGCGAATTGCTGGGCTGGATGCACTTGAAAACCCTTCAGTTATTTTCGAAGTGCTGTCAACAACCACCGAACATCGCGACCGCGGGGCGAAGTGGCTTGCTTACCAGACGATACCTTCGCTCCAAACCTATGTGCTAATCTCGCAGCAGGCTGCATCTGTTGAGGTCTTTAGCCGTACTTCCGACAATGGTTGGAGGTACACCGCTTATCTGGGAATTCAAGCCACCGAGCCCCTCGGCCTGCACAGCGTTGAACTGCCACTGGCAGAGCTATATGAGGGCATCACCTTTCCAGAGCTGAATCCTGCAGAAGAAGACAACCATTACAAGAGTTGATGAGATAGTACACGTGAAGCACTTACCGTCTATGCCTCCCTCGTCCCCATGCAATTCGCCCGCTAAACTAACAAGGCACACGCCATGAGGCAGAAAAACATGCGCCCACTTGCCATCCGATTTCACTTTTGCATCCTCTCGTTGATTGCCATGTTGCTAACTATGCATCCTGCACAGGCGCAAAGGCCATTTCGGCTGGCAATTGCTGGCCTTGTGCATGGGCATGTAGATGGCATGCTTCGCCTTGCTGGCGCCCGATCAGATGTGGAGATTGTGGGTATCTACGAACCAAAGGCAGAGCTTGCAAAACGCTACGCGGAGCGCTATAGCTTGCCACAGCAGATACTATACACCGATCTCAAAACGATGCTGGAAGCTGTAAAGCCCGATGCCGTATCTACATTCACCAACACTTTTGATCATGCGATGGTGGTGGAGGCGTGCGCTACTCACAATACACCGGTAATGATGGAGAAGCCGCTGGCCGTTAGCATGGCGCATGCCACAAGAATACAGGCTGCGGCTAAGCTGCACAAGATTGCAGTGATTGTGAATTATGAAACAAGCTGGTATCCCAGCCATGCCGCCATCTGGCAGCTAACCAGGCAGAATGCCGCCCTTGGCGCAATTCGCAAGGTGGTTGCAATGGATGGCCACCAGGGGCCGAAAGAGATAGGTGTTGGGGCAGACTTCCTTAGCTTCCTTACCGATCCAAAACTTAACGGTGCCGGCGCACTATTCGACTTCGGGTGCTACGGCGCCAACCTGATGACGTGGTTAATGGATAATCAGCGCCCGATTGCAGTTTATGCAATTACTCAGCAGTTCAAGCCGCAGATCTACCCACATGTGGACGATGAAGCAACCATCATCGTGGAATATGCGCATGCTCAGGGGATTATTCAGGCATCCTGGAATTGGCCAGTCGGTCGCAAGGATCTGGAGGTTTATGGGGCAAAGGGCTATGCTATCGCAACGGGCGGGAGTACACTGCGCGTTCGGTTGCCGGATAGGTTGGAGGAGGCGATTGCGCCATCAGAGGTACCCGCTACGTCACGTGATGGCCTGGCATATCTGGTGGCCGTTGTCCGTAGCGAGATCAAGCCATCGGGGCTGTCTTCACTTGAAAACAATATGATAGTAACGGAAATACTGGAAGCTGCTAAGAAATCGGCGCAAACCGGGAAGCGCGTGATTTTGCATCCATAGCGCTTCCCGAATTGCGAACCCCTTAACGTTAACCGTTTACCCACTCCCAACCCTTACGGCGTTCTTCGCGCAGATAGTGGTCTGCCTCCGGGACTCCTTTGCACTTAAGGTGCCGGGCATCCCATTCAATCTTATGGCCACTTCTGTAGGCCACATTGCCAAGCAGCACCGCCTCGGTTAGCGCGCCAGAGTAATCAAAGTTGCAGGTGGTGTGCCCATGCGTTTTGCAGGCTTCGAACCACTCTTTGTGGTGCCCAATGGAGTCTGGAATAAAGGGGGTGGGTGCCTCAAAACCTATAAAGTTCTCTTCTGGCAGCAGTACTCTTCTATCGTAATCCGCTATCAGCATGCCTTTTTCGCCAACAAACAGGGTGCCATTGCCCCAGGCCGGCAGCTTGCCTTCTGCAAAATAGTGCGGGCGCTTGTCACCGTTGTACCATGTAAGGCTCACAGGGGGCTGTTCGCCACGCGCCGGATACTTGTATTTTATTATCAGCCAGTCTGGCGTGCCTTCCACATCCACTGGCGGTCCTTCGGCCTCCACCGTAAGTGGTTCTCTTAAATCAAGCGCCCAGTGAGATAAATCCATGTGGTGGCATGCCAGGTCGCCCAGTGTTCCCTGCCCAAAGGCCCACCAGCCTCGCCACCAGAAAGGAACATAGCACTTGTTATAAGCACGCTCCTTGGCCGGGCCAAGCCACAGATCCCAGTGCAGGTTGGATGGAATATCCATGGCAGGGGCCATGCCCTCTTTGCCCTGGTAGCCGCCACCACACCACACATGCACCTCTTTAACGGCGCCGATGGCGCCACTTTTTATCAACTCAACCACGCGCCGATAGTTGGATCCGGCATGGATCTGGGTGCCCATCTGGGTTACGCGCTTATGCTTCTTCGTTAGCTCTCGAATCTGCCTCACTTCCCACACATTGTGGCAAAGTGGTTTTTCGCAATACACGTGGCGGCCAGTTACCAGTGCCAGCGAAGTTACCGTGGCATGCATATGGTCTGGAGTGGCACAAACAACCGCTTCAATCTCCTTTAGCTCCAGCATCTTGCGGAAGTCGTTAAAGGTCTTAGGGTTGGGAAGCTTGCTTGCTGCCGCACGCAGATAGTCATCGTTCACATCGCAAAGCGCAACAATGTTCTGGCTGGTAACATTGCCAAGGTCGTATGCGCCCTGATTGGCCACACCAACCACGCCTATGTTTAGCTTTTCGTTTGCCGCATAGCTTCGCGCATAAGAGCGCTCCTTCGAAAGCGCCAGCCCAGTAATCGCTGCAGCGCCAGACATTAAGAAATGCCTTCTATTTAGTGTCCCACTCATGTGCAGTTCCACCCTTCGAACCATATTGGCATGAGTTTCGCGTTGGAGGCTAAAGAATCCTTAGTTTGAGAGCCTATTCAGGGAATTAAGTTGCATCGCACACGGGTTTATTGGTGTCCGTGTCAAAGCGATATCCGTGTGAGTATAATTCACATGCATGGCGCTAGCGATTGCACCGAAACAACATGTTGCCCGCACGATAAGGAGCCCACGGATGCACGATCCCACGGATTTGCCACTGGTAACGCACATCTTTACTGCGGATCCCTCTGCGCATGTTTTTAACGGGCGTTTGTACATCTATCCATCGCATGATCGCGATACGGGCATCCCATCAAATGATAATGGCGACCAGTATGATATGCAGGACTACCACGTCCTCTCGTTAGCCGAAGTCGGCGGAGAGGTAACGGATCATGGATGCGCGTTATCCGTTAACAATGTGCCCTGGGCGAGCAAACAGATGTG
This sequence comes from uncultured Chthonomonas sp., assembly GCA_903859705.1. Taxonomy (GTDB): domain Bacteria; phylum Armatimonadota; class Chthonomonadetes; order Chthonomonadales; family Chthonomonadaceae; genus CAIXIX01. The sequence goes on along the minus strand of CAIONQ010000030.1, from coordinate 40,622 downwards.
GGCGCCGGATGCCGCCTGCAAAGATGGTAAGTACTATCTCTACTTCCCTGCAAGAGACCATCACGGCCTGTTTCGTATCGGAGTGGCAGTAGGCGATTGCCCGGAAGGGCCGTTCGTTGCGGATCCGGATTACATAGCAGGAACCTATAGCATTGATCCCTGTTGTTTTGTGGATGAGGATGGAGCAGGATATCTCTACTTCGGAGGCATCTGGGGTGGCCAACTTCAGGGCTGGAATAGCCCGGATTACGATGCCACCGGCAAAGAGCCCGAAGGCGACGCTCACGCGCTGATGCCAAGAGTGGCCCGGTTGGCAGAAAATATGCGAACTCTTGATGGTGATGCGCAGACACTGGCAATCCTGGATGAACTAGGGCAGCCGCTGAAAGCACAAGATCATGATCGCCGGTTTTTTGAGGCGGCATGGATGCACCGTTACAACGGTAAATACTACTTTTCATACTCCACTGGGGACACGCACTGCCTTGTGTACGCCACAGGCGATAGCCCTCTGGGCCCGTTTACCTATCAGGGGCGAATTCTCGAACCAGTGGTTGGCTGGACTACACATCATTCGATTGTAGAGTTCAAAGGGCGCTGGTATCTGATGTACCACGATGCTACTCTTTCAAAGGGGCAAAACCACCTGCGCTGCGTTAAGATGCGTGAACTTCACTACACCGCTGAGGGCGAGATAATCCCGATGAACGCGTAGGGCGAACATTCATATTTCGGTTTGCTCTATTACTGTAATTTTTCTATCACAAGCCCCATTACATCGAAAGTGCTCTCCATGTTCCGTATATACGTAATCTTGCTCCTGCTGCCTCTGCTGTGCACTCCGTCGCGCTCCAACGCTGCCGATCTCACTTCCATCGAGCTAAAGCTCAACAAAGATACGATTTACACCGCACCCAACCGCGACTGCTCGCCCGCTGTTATCCAGATAGTTGGCCACTACAGCGGAGGCAAACATCGGCAGCTGTCACTCTCAGACGCACAGATAGAGGTACACACCTTAGCAGCAAGCGGCGGAGTTACCGTTGTAAGAAGAGAAGGTAACAGGCTGTATGGGGTAGCGGGAGGTACCGCAATTGTAACCGCCAGCGTTGGTAATTTCAATTCACAGAAGCAAATAGTTGTATCGCCATTTTACCGTGATTACCACCATACGCTGGTTCTGAAACTGTTTCTTGGCATGGAAGGCACTCCCGTTCCGAGGCTTGCCAACGACCCTCTATTCCAACGCCCGCATGATGTTCTATGCACCTTTGAGCAGGCGCTGGATACTATTAAGCGCACAGATAACCTCACGGCCGGTATGCCAAAAATTGTTTACCTGGTGGGCTGGCAAAATGGTGGGCACGATCACGGATATCCGAGTTGGGATGAAGTAAACCCAAAACTCAAACGTCCGCAGGATGCAACTGCCCTGGATAGCCTCCGGTGGCTTATTCGAGAGGGGCGAAAACACCACACCACCGTTAGCCTGCACATCAATATGGTGGATGCATACCGCGCCAGCCCGGTTTTTGCGGAGTATCTTGCGAAGGACTGTTTTGCCCGTGATGCCAGGGGCAACCTTTACTCGCCAGGCATTCAGATGCAGGGTGAAGAGATGTACAACGTGGTGTACCCAAAAGAGTGGGAGGCCGGGTTGGCGCAGCGCCGCATCGACAAACTGATTGCCATGATCCCAGAACTCCGGCTGGGCCACACCATTCACATCGATGTGTTTATTGCACAGCGTGAAAATGGAGAGGCACTCAGCCTGTGGCATGCGCGCGCGGAAAATGGTGGCCTCACACCCGATAAGTATGTGGCAACACAGCGCAAGATATTTCACTATTGGCGCGATAAGGGCTTTGATGTAACCGGAGAAGGCATCTTCTGGGCGCATCCAGCGGGCGAAGGGTTTACCGGGCTACAGGCGCAATCCTGGTGGTACCCGGGAGATCCGGGATACCAGATGCAGATTCCGGAGAGGCTGATGGCGCGCGGGCGAACGGATAGGGGCAGCGACGGCGATTATCGGTTTGGCGCAAGCATGCATGGCGAAGAGATCTTCAAGCAGGATCTGCAAAACCTGCCTGGATTTCTGCCAATGTTCTGCAGAACCACGTTGCCGTGGCAGTATTTGAGCCAGTTTGAACGCAATAGCTTTACCAACGACACTCTTACGTACTCCGGTGGTGTGGTGGCGGGGCCAGTGGACGGACACCGAGTTATTCGCCAGGGAAACGTCATCTTTCGGCAAGATGACGATCTCTTTGTGCCAGCCCTCTGGAGCAAATCGCTGGCCATAATGGCGTACAGCCATACCGGCTATGCAGATAAAGTGTGGCAACTGCCAGTCGACTGGGCAGCCGTCCGAAGTGTGGCGATCTACCGGGTACAAATGGCTGGCAAACAACTTATTTCAGGAAATGTCAGTGTGGAAAACAATGAACTCAGGCTACATTTGTCGCCAGACGAAGCCGTCTGGATTGTGCCGGCCCATGAGGCAGAAGACGGTTAGGTACCATGGATAATGGATTAGCGAGGCATGTACTGGAACAAGAGCTTCAGGGAGTTACACCCCGCAAGCTGAAAGTGCGAACACGTGGCCCGTGGCTGATGTTCTGGTTTGTGCGCCTGTTTCTGGTGCCCTTTATTCTTGTCGGAATTGGGACTTTGTCGGAGGCCCTGCAAACCAGTGGTATTGCCCTTGTTGGCAACACTACTGCCGGCACGGTAATATCCAGGGATTATAATAATGATAGCGAGGGAGGCGGAGGCTGGTACATAACGTATAGCTTTAAGGCAGGTGACCACCTTTATTCGGCTACAGACAAAGAGCGAAGCTCACACGCCGTAACTCCCGGCGAATTGGTGAAGGTTAAATACGCTTCCTGGCTGCCGTCTCACGCTTCATACCTGGTTGTGCCAGATGCCACCGCCTTGCATGTGGTGGGGTCTAGCTGGTTCTTTGCTCTGTTCTGGAATGCGATAACCGGGGTATTCTTTGCCGCCTTCTATATTGCTCCCGTATACGACCGAATGCTGTACACAAACGGATCTATTGCTGTTGGCAATATTACGGCAAAGAATGTACAGACCGGCGAGAGTAACAGTTACACAATTGAATACACCTATCAGGCAATGAAAAGTGGGCTGGGATCGGGAGAAGATCGCAAAGGTACCAATACCATCGCGAAATCGGAGTGGGATAATTGCGAAGTAGGCGACCCAGTTTCTATTCTGTATTTGAACCGGCGTTATCGTAATAGCGTAGCCTATAAATTCGGCATGTACACGGTACTTCCGAAGGCATAATCGCAAACTGACGATACGCGCATATCTGCATGTGTCATAATCCAGAAAGCGCAAGCGCGCAGCCAATTTTACAGATAATTCGAGTTTCGGAGAGGCATTATCATGAAGGATCCACGTTTTACACGCCTTGCAGAGTTGCTGGTTAAGCACTCCACAAAGGTTCAGCCAGGCGATAAGGTTCTGGTAGAGGCCTTTGACATCCCAACGGATTTCAGTGTGGCTCTCATACGCGCCATTGCCGATGCCGGCGGCGAGCCACTGATCAGCACCTACCATGTACCCGTGATGCGGGCCCTATATAGTGCCGCCACCGAAACACAGATGCAAACCATTGGGCGCATCGAAAAAGAGCGCATGGAATCAGTGCAGTGCTACATTGGCGTACGTGGCTCCAATAATATCACTGAGATGAGTGATGTTCCGAAAGAGAAGATGGCGCTCTATGAGAAGCACTGGTGGAACCCGGTACACTCGGAAACGCGCGTTAAGAAAACCCGATGGGTGGTTTTGCGGTGGCCAACACCCAGCATGGCTCAAGCAGCTGGAATGAGCACAGAAGCATTTGAAGATTTCTACTTCCGAGTGTGTGCTGAGGTAGATTATGCTCAGATGGAGGCAGCTCAGCAGCCACTTAAGGCTCTGCTTGACAAGACCGACCGAATTCACATCAAAGGCCAAGGCACCGATCTTACGTTCTCCAAAAAGGGTATCAATACCGTAATCTGCTCTGGCGAGAGCAATGTTCCAGATGGCGAGTGCTTTACTTGCCCTGTGCGAGATTCCGTAAACGGCGTGCTGCAGTACAATTGCGAAACGCTCTATCGCGGCACCGTGTTTAACAACATCCGCCTGGTGTTTAAAGATGGCAAGATTGTTGAGGCCACGGCAGATAGCGAAACCGCAAAGCTTAACGAAATACTGGATGCCGATGAAGGTGCACGCTATATCGGGGAGTGGTCTCTGGCTTTCAACCCGCACATCATGAAGCCAATGAAAGACATTCTGTTCGATGAGAAGATCGCCGGAAGCTTCCACTTCACACCGGGCCAGGCCTACGATGAAGCAGATAACGGCAACCGCTCCCAGGTTCACTGGGATATGGTGTGCATACAGAGGCCGGAATACGGCGGCGGCGAAATCTACTTTGATGATGTTCTCGTCCGCAAAGATGGCATTTTTGTACTGCCCGAGCTGGAAGGCCTGAACCCCGAAGCGCTAAAGTAATCTTCCATACCTGTTAATAAGAAAATGCCCCGCAGGCTGCGTTCCTGCGGGGCATTTTGCATACTTCAACCGCTTTACTATGGCGGGAATAAAATTGCTGTATACCATGAACTCAATCTGCGACTGCAATGCTCTCATGGGCAATCGCCTCGCGCGCATAGAACACCTGCCCAACGCGCTCAATGTGCTCAAGCAACATTGGGTTATCCAGAAATTTCAGTATTGAGATGTCAAAGCGGTACGGCAAGTAGCTGTCCTCTAACAACTCCGATAGTTTGTAAAGGGTTTTAGGAGTCACTGTCTCCCCTATAAGTGTGAGATCAACATCAGAACCGTCACGGAAGCGGCCTTTTGCGCGCGATCCGTACACGATAGCTTTCTCAATCTCCGGACACATCGCCAGAAACTCGCGAACCTCAGCAATGGTCTTCTCGCTCAACCCCCAGCGCATTACCCTCTCTCCTCGCTTTGCCTGGTGCGAAAGCCGCGTTCCATTTCTTCAAAAGCTCCATAGTATTTTGAAATAATGTGGCCCACTATCAGGTTAGCCGTAGCCATGTTGTAGGTGTGAGATGTGTAATTCCGGTCCTGTATCATTTCCATCCAGGTGCTTCCATCAGAAATGAGGCCGTTCTCGAATGCAATCCGTGTAGCAGTGCGGGATCCCGGTAGGTCTACATACCCTTCGGATTCAAGAAAGTCTTTCAGCACATTCCAGGCAAGTTCATGCGTGAATTCAAAACTCTGGATAAGACCTTGCTGTTCCAGCTCAGATAACTCCCGAGATCTGGCTAAATCTACCGCTCGTCGCAAATTCTCCATGGCGCGCAAGAAATTGGAAAATCTCTGTTTCCAGCGTATATCCTCTGTCACAATCGTCTCCCAACCCGTTACCACAATTAAACGATAACTACCCATGCACCAGTTTGACGCACATTAAAGGCATATTGCAAGCACTCCGCGTCCATTTTGCCTATGTGGAGCATGCATCCATGCACCATTGATTGCAGTCTGCTTTCTTCCGTTCCATTTCCGTACCAGCCACCCACATAAAAAGCCCGCCCCCAAAACCTTCGCAGGTTGGGGGCGGGCTGTACTTTTGGTTTGCTCAAAGGAGCGAACTACATGTCGTAGTCGTGGCCGCCGCCTGCGGGCGCTGCAGCCTTCTTCTCTGGCTTCTCAACAACCAGGGTCTCAGTGGTGAGCACCAGGCTGGCAATGGATGCCGCGTTCTGCAGGGCAGAGCGGGTAACCTTTACCGGGTCGATAACGCCAGCCGCGATCATGTCGCCATACTCTTCGGTTGCGGCGTTGAAGCCATGGCCATTCGGAAGCGTCTTCACCTTGTTCACAACTACGCTGCCTTCAAAGCCTGCGTTGGTTGCGATCTGGCGAAGCGGCTCCTCAAGAGCGCGGCGAACAATTGCGATGCCATGCATCTCATCGGAAGAACCGGTGAGGTTAGCAAGCGCGGACTGAACGTTGAGCAGGGTAACACCACCGCCAGGTACGATTCCCTCTTCCACCGCAGCGCGGGTTGCGGAGAGAGCGTCCTCGAAGCGGTGCTTCTTCTCTTTGAGTTCGGTTTCGGTGGCTGCGCCAACTTTGATAACTGCAACGCCACCGGCCAGCTTGGCCAGGCGCTCCTGCAGCTTCTCTTTGTCGTAGGAGCTGTCCGTGTTTTCGATCTGAGCCTTGATCTGGTTGATGCGGCCCATGATCTCTGCCTCGGAGCCTGCGCCCTCGATGATCGTGGTCTCTTCCTTGCCAACAACCACCTTGGCAGCCTGACCCAGGAAGGTGAGGTCTGCATTCTCGAGCTTGATGCCGAGGTCTTCGGTGATGAACTTACCAGAGGTAAGGATCGCGATGTCTTCGAGCATTGCCTTGCGGCGATCGCCAAAGCCAGGTGCCTTCACGGCTACGCTGTTGATGATGCCGCGGATCTTGTTGACAACCAGGGTTGCCAGTGCATCGCCGTCAACATCTTCGGCGATAATCACAACAGGTCGGCGAGACTGTGCAACCTTCTCTAGTACGGGAATAAGGTCTGCAGCTGCGCTAACCTTCTTCTCGTAGATGAGGATGTACGGGTTCTCAAGAACCGCTTCCATGCGCTCGGGATCGGTTACGAAGTAGGGGGAGATGTAGCCCTTGTCAAACTGCATACCGTCTACAAAGTCGGTATAAGTCTGCAGGCTCTTGCTCTCTTCAACGGTAATAACGCCGTCCTGGCCAACGCGCTCGATGGCATCCGCCACCAGGTCGCCAATTTCAGGATCGTTACCTGCGATGGATGCAACACTAGCAACCTTCGCTTTGTCGCCCTTAACCGGGATGGCCAGGGAGCGGAGCTCTGCGATGGCAGCGGTAACCGCGGTTTCGATGCCTTTTTTAACCAGCAGCGGGTTGCCGCCAGCTGCAACGTAGCGCAGGCCTTCATTTACAATAGCCTGGGCAAGCACGGTGGCGGTGGTGGTACCATCACCGGCAACGTCGTTGGTCTTGCTGGCAACTTCCTTAACCAGCTGAGCGCCCATATTCTCGTACGGGTCCTCAAGCTCAATTTCCTTCGCAACGGTTACGCCGTCCTTGGTAATGGTAGGGGAGCCCCACTTTTTGTCAAGAACTACGTTGCGGCCCTTCGGGCCAAGGGTTACTTTAACGGCGTTTGCAACGGCGTTTGCACCGCGCTCAAGGGCGCGTCGTGCTTCCTCATCAAACTTTAACTGCTTAGCAGCCATCGTGTTCTCCTCTTAGAATTGCTTCAGAAGCGATAGACATGGTTTTTGCCAGTTATCGCTTCCTCATGAAAGGGACGAGATGAAAGGGATTAGCCCTCAACTACAGCGTAGATCTGGTCCTCATCAAGCAGCACAAAGTCTTCGCCATCGAAGCTGACTTCGGTACCGCCGTATTTCGAGTAGATCACGGTATCGCCTACCTTAACGGTAAGGGGGCGAACTGTGCCATCTTCCTGCACGCGGCCAGAGCCAACGGCAATGACTTTGCCCTCTTGCGGCTTTTTCTTGGCCGTATCCGGGAGAAAAATACCACCAGCGGACTTGTCTTCGCCCTCGCTGGGCTTAAGGACGACCTTATCACCTAACGGTCGTATTGCCATCTAACTACCTCCTGCAAGATCTCAAGTCATCGGCCCGACCGGGCGCGTTATTGCATCGGATTGGTACTGCCGGTCTGCAGGCAGTGCGCCCACAGGGCAGCAGTTTACGGAGCGCGAGAAAAGTGTTCTATCGCGCCGGCTGAGGCGGCGCTTCAATTAGCGCTCTCGCCACCCGAGTGCCAAAAGTAAGGATACCGGAAAGCGCGGAAGTGTGTCAAGGGACGAATCTACAAACTATCACAACAAAATCAGAACACTTGAGTGTATCGCACTAAAGTGAACTTGAATAGCAACGTATGTTGTAAGAATTTTACTGTGCAGTGGCTCATGGCAGCTCTATTTTGTAAAGTGTGTGCCCCCTGGCACTATATAGCACATGGCCCCTCCGCCGGGCCAGCAACAGCAGAGCCGAAGGTTCCCGCTGCATGCGCTCCCTGCAGCTATGGCTCTTTTGGCACCAGTCCGGAAAATCGGGGTTTAGCACTAAGTATTGAATTCCGAGACGTTTGAAGTCGGCCTCAAGCCTATCCTGGCTCTCGTAGTGAACAGAATCTTGCAGCCACCACTCGGGCCACAGCGCCTCGGCATCGTAGTAAGCAAGGTTGTTGGCATACGTGCCCACCAGTATTCGTGATGTTGAGGGCACCAGCGTGTTTGCGGCACGGGTTACTTCATAATCTGACATGGCATCCCGCATATAACTCTCCCTTGATTGGTGGCCCGTACATACTTTTATGGCTTGGGGTAGATCGGGGTACAAGCTAAACGTTAATACGCCACATAACACTGCAGAAAGGCCGGCTGTCAACCGAGGAAATGAGGCAGAGTGGCCGGCAAGTCTGTTGGCAGCCATGATAAGCAGTACCGGCGCTACGGGCATTATAAACCTGGTGTGGAAAAATGTGGTGATGCAGATGCTTGCTATAAACAGCGCTGCTATTCGGGCAGGGATTGCTTCGGCAGATTTACGCATGCATATCAGCGAAATTGCTGCGGCGGATGTTCCCACTGTTGCATTAAAGAGGTGAGATAGGCGCAGCACGGATTCTGTTGGCTGCATGCCCGGCGGAGTGTTCCACATCAGGTTACCGTGGGAGAACCGCGCCATGCCTTCAGATGTCCACTCTACTCCCCCAAATTGCTTGAACAGAAACGGATACACCGGGTTGCCTGTAAACACGAAAGTCTTTACAAGCCATGGCAGGGAGATAACTGCAATCGTTATGCAAAACCGTGCCAGCAAGCGAAGGTCCTGTCTCGTATCTTTGCCCTTCAGGCGCAGCCAGGTTATTAAAATGGCAATGCCAAGCCATATTCCCGTTAGCTTGATGGTTATCGCCAGTCCGGCAAGCACTGCTGTTAATTGGAGCAAGTCGCCGCTCTGCTTTGAGCCAGAAAACTGGGATCCATCTGTTGTTCCCCCTGCCTTAATAGCCAGATAAAAAGTGAAAGTGGCGAGTATCGCATAGGCAGTCAAGCCCGTATCGGTGTAGGCACTGGTCATCTCGCCAATAAACTCTTTTTGCACCATGCCATAAACAAGAAACAAAACAAAAGCCATCACCGCGGTTCGTTTGCCACCCAACCTGTGAGCAAAAATTACGCCACCACACAACACTATAAAACCGTATAAAAACTGAACAATTGCCGGCGGTGAACTGCGGGAGATGCCCAATAGCAGAGCAAACAGCATCTGCTCCCCCACCGGCCAGTTTGCATAGGTGAGGGTTGGCAGATAGGCGAAGTGATGCAGGTTTAAATACCGATATGCGGTTGTGAGGTGGTATGAAAGAGGGTCGCCATCCACTGCAGGGCACAGCGCTCTTGCGTATATTCCAGTTCCAAGCAGCAGCACCGCGCCTGCCAGAATGCGTTCTGAACTATCTTTTGGCCACAGGCTGCCCATGCGCATGAATGCAAAGCCTGCAATGCCAGCCATATCTTTCAATAATAGAAGCATTAGCATGGCAGAAGCGGCCCGAAACATGCTCTGCGTACCAATTCCGAGTGCAAAGAGGGCAAACGGAAGAAATTGAAGGGCTCCAAGCCCAACCGCCAGGCCGCATATACGGTCAACCCCGGCATCCGTTATCTGTATGCACAGCAGCCGTAAAAGTCGCTGGCCAAGCGCCGCTGCGGCCAGCCCAAGAAGCAGCAGCTCAATAGTTCCAATTACCAGTGGTGGCAAAAGTAACCTCTGGTATCAGGCATCCTTGCCAACTGCTTCCTGTATCGAGCCGAAACCATCGCGTTTCAGCATAGATATAAGCCCCATATTGATGTTGCGAGCCAGGGTTGGGCCCTCATATATCAGGCCAGTGTAAACCTGCACCAGCGATGCTCCGGCGCGTATTCTGGCGTAGGCTTGTTCTGCGCTAGCGATTCCACCCACGCCGATCAATGGTATCTCGCCATTTGTGTGCCGGTATAAAAACCGCATTACCTCGCATGCTCTGTCAGTTAGTGGTTGGCCGCTCAAGCCGCCAGTTTCTGTTATGTTGGCTGCCTGGCCGGTTCTTGCAATAGTGGTGTTGGTGGCAATTATTCCAGTTATTGACTGCTCACGCACCACCTCAACCACGGCCTCCATGTCTTCATTGGCCATGTCGGGAGATATCTTTACCCACACAGGTGCCTGCTTGCCGGTTATGCATGGGGTGTTTCTTGCTTCAGCCATTACAGCGCCAAGCAGTGCCGAAAGCGGTCCCTTTTCCTGCCACTGCCGCAAGCCAGGCGTGTTAGGGGAAGATACGTTTACAACAATCAAATCCGCGTATGGTGCAAGGCGCCTGTAACTGGTTCGGTAATCCTCGAGTACAGCGCTTTCTTCGGTCACTATCTTTGTTTTGCCAATATTGATTGCCAGCGGAATGGGCAGTGTGCTGCCGTTGTTCCGCAATGCTTTAACTCGCGCAGTTACAGCCTCGCTGCCTTCGCTGTTAAACCCAAAGCGGTTCACCACCGCATTCAGTTCCGGGTATCGAAAAACCCTCGGTTTTTCATTGCCCGGCTGTGGCTGGGCCGTTATCGTGCCTACCTCCACAAACCCAAATCCGCACAGCGGCCACATCGGCACCGCCACAGCATTTTTATCACAACCTGCACCCAGGCCAACCGGGTTCGGAAACTCCACTCCGGCAACGGTAGATTTCAACGCGGGGTGGGTAAGGGGCGCTCTGGCGCGCAATACGCCAATATGGGCGGCACGCTCCATCATCTTGAGTGTGAATTCGTGTGCCGATTCCGCATCTTTATTAAACAATACCGGTTTGATAAACAGTTTATAGAACATAGAACTTCCGAACTGGCCGCTTCTCAGCGGTTTTGCATCAGTGGATGCCGATCCCTGTGTGTGCACGTATTGAAATCTGAGGGCCGCTGCGCAATCATGCCCCGCGATATACCCTGAAGAGTTTACCGGAAAGCAGGCAGAATGTCCTGCGGTAACCGCATTAAAACAAATTTGCACATCTTATCAGGAATTGACTTGACAATAATACACTCAAGTTGTATTATTTAACTAGGTGCACGTTCGTGGTTGCCGGATCAAATACTTTCGGACGCCTGTCAGGTGAGGTGAAAAGCCATGCGTATGGATAGATTGACAATTAAGGCTCAAGAGGCTGTGCAGGGCGCACAGCAGCTGGCGGAGACACGCCAGAATCAGCAGGTTGACGTGGAGCATCTGCTGCTTGCTTTGCTGGCACAGACGGATGGCGTTGCAGTGCCTCTGCTTCAAAAAGTAGGCGCTAACGTTGCTCTCCTTCAGCAGCAGTTGGCGGATGAGGTGGCGCGTATTCCATCTGTAAGCGGTGCTGCCGAAGTAGCAGCATCCATGACGCCACGCCTGCGCGCAGTATTTAACTCTGCATTTACTCAGGCAGAGAAGATGAAAGATGAGTATGTAAGTACGGAGCATCTGCTTATCGCCGCATGTGCAGATAGCCAGGGGGCCGCGGGCAGGCTGCTGAAGACGCAGGGTGTTAACGAAGCAAAGCTACTGCAGGCCCTGAAAGACGTGCGCGGCAGCCAGCGCATTACAGATAATAATCCCGAAGAAAAGTACCGTGCCCTGGAAAAGTATGGCCGCGATCTCACCGAAAGCGCACGCAAACAGAAGCTGGATCCTGTAATTGGGCGCGATGAGGAGATACGGCGCGTAATTCAGGTCCTCTCACGTCGCACCAAGAACAACCCGGTTCTCATTGGCGAACCAGGCGTTGGTAAAACCGCCATTGTGGAAGGGCTTGCTCAACGCATAGTGGCCGGCGATGTGCCCGAAGGGCTTAAAGAAAAGCGCGTTGTTGCGCTGGATCTTGGCGCGCTAATAGCCGGTGCCAAATTCCGAGGCGAGTTTGAAGATAGGCTGAAAGCCGTCCTTAAGGACATCACCGATTCGGATGGTCAGGTAATCCTGTTTATTGATGAAATGCATACGCTTGTGGGTGCGGGCGCTGCAGAAGGCTCTATGGATGCCTCTAACATGCTCAAACCCATGCTTGCACGTGGCGAACTGCGCTGTGTTGGCGCCACCACCCTGGATGAGTATCGCAAACACATCGAAAAAGATGCTGCCCTTGAGCGCCGCTTCCAGCCGGTGTTTGTTGGCGAACCCAGTGTAGACGATACAATCGGCATTCTGCGTGGACTTAAAGAGAAGTACGAAGTTCACCACGGTATCCGAATTATGGATAGCGCACTGGTGGCTGCGGCCGTGCTCTCTAACAGGTATATATCAGATCGCTTCCTGCCTGATAAGGCAATAGACCTGATTGATGAAGCCGCATCCAAGCTACGCATGGAAATCGATTCTGTTCCAACCGAGATCGATACTGTTGAGCGAAGGCTGCGCCAGCTTGAGATTGAGCGCGTAGCCCTACAAAAAGAAACCGATAGCGGCAGCATAGATCGCCTGGAGAAGCTGGAGCATGAACTGAGCGAACTCCGCGAAAACAGCAGCCAGTTGCGAGCCCGCTGGGAGAATGAAAAACGCGTTATCGAAAAGATTCGCCACACCCAGCAGGAGATTGAGCAAGCGCGCCTGCAGGCAGAAACCGCCGAGCGAACAGGGGACCTGGCGAAAGCAGCTGAGCTTAAGTACGGAACGCTCTTTGAGCTCAGCCGAAGGCTGGAAGCAGAAAAACTGGAGCTTGGCCTGATGCAGGGCGATGGCCAGCCAATGCTAAAAGAAGAAGTTACCGCAGACGACATTGCCGAAGTGGTTGGCAAATGGACCGGTATTCCGGTTAACCGCCTGCTGGAAGGCGAAATGCAGAAACTGTTGCGTATGGAAGATACTCTGCATCGCAGAGTGGTAGGCCAACAGCAGGCCGTCGAGGCGGTTTCCAATGCAGTTCGAAGGTCACGCTCAGGTCTCTCAGATCCTAACCGACCCATCGGTAGCTTCATCTTCCTTGGCCCAACTGGCGTTGGCAAAACAGAGCTGGCACGAGCCGTGGCAGACTTTCTGTTTGACGACGAGCACGCTATGGTCCGCATCGATATGAGCGAGTATATGGAGAAGCACGCCGTATCTCGCCTGGTTGGCGCGCCTCCAGGCTATGTTGGCTATGATGAAGGCGGTCAACTAACCGAGGCAGTCCGAAGACGGCCATACAGTGTTTTGCTGTTTGATGAGATCGAAAAGGCGCACCCGGATGTGTTCAACATCCTGCTGCAACTTCTGGATGATGGGCGCCTAACTGATGGGCAGGGGCGAACTGTGGACTTCCGCAACACGGTTGTAATCATGACCAGCAACATCGGAAGCCAGTACATTCAAGATCTATCTATAAGCAATCCCAACCTTATGCGGCAGCGCGTAATGGAGGCCGTTCAGCAGCACTTCCGCCCAGAGTTCCTGAACCGGGTAGATGAAATCATCCTGTTCGAGAGCCTGAGCCTGGAGCAGATACAGAGCATCGTAGAAATTCAGCTGGAACTCCTGCGCAAACGCCTGGCAGAGCGCAAGTTAACACTTACTCTAACGCCTTCTGCCAGAAGTGCCATCGCGATGGCTGGTTACGATCCGGTTTATGGGGCAAGGCCGCTCAAACGCGCGATACAAAAGCAGCTGATAGATCCTCTGGCGCAAAAACTGCTGGCCGGCGAGTTCCGAGATGGGGATACCATCGAAGCCGATGCGGATAATGAAGGCAGGATCTGGTTTGTACATGCCAACAACCTGGTAACTGCAACTCCATAGGTTCTCAAAACGCGATAGCCCTGATGAGTAATCTTCAGGGCTATTGTGCTTTTGGATGTTATCACTATTAGCTCATACGCTTGCGCCGATGACGCAGAATCCCCCCAACAGTGCAAAGGCCAGATGCAAGCAGTGCCCAACCGGAGGGTTCTGGTGTAGATGTAATTGGAGCGTCTGGCCCAAAAGCTAAATTGCCAATTCCTTCTGGCATGGAGACAAATGTTGACACTGAACCGTTTGGGGCGATCCTATCAATGTTGGTAGTGAAACCTTCAGATATATAGGCACTGTCATCCGCACCAATGGACATTCCATACGGAGTATTAAGCTCCGAAGCCAGAGATGTTACGGACCCATTTGGCTGGATTCGCAATACATCCCCCTGGTGGAATCTCGTTACCAGTAGGTTGCTGCTGGAGTCAAAGGCAAGTTTGAACGCATCTGGAACTGTTAATGTAAGAAGATTCACGCCTTCAGAAGAGAACTTGTTGATTTTGCCCCGAAGGTTATCTGCCTCGTAGAGATTGCCAGCGACGTCTATTGCCAACCCTGTTGGATCCTGCAGGCCAGAAGCAAAGATCGATTGGGTGCCATCCGCCGCAATTTTCCTAATATCATGCAGATCATTTTCGGATACATATAAGCTGCCTGCCGCGTCGAAAACAATGGATGGCATATCGAAACCGGGAACGGTGGCATAAACTGTCTTCACACCGGACGGGGTGAATTTGTAAATCCGTGAGTTGAGCTGATCCGCAACAAAAGCGTTGCCAGAGTTGTCTACTGCAAGTCCACTTGGATAGGGAATAGATGACGCTATCACCGCATAGCTGCCGTTACTTTGAATGCGATACAGGGTTCCAGAATAGGAAAGTGCGTACAGGCTCTCTGCACGCGCAGAAATCGCAAGTGTGCCCAGCGCGGCCGCAACCACGGATAAACGCGTTCCTGAAGTCAGTAGGCTTGATAATCGCATTGAGTGGAATCTCCTGAATCTGTATATCGGTTGTAGATAATTGATTTCATCTGGCGTGCTGGCTGGCCTCGACGTAGCTGCAGATCTGCAACTGTTACTTGCTTAAGCCCTTGCCATGCAACGTATACTTTGGGATGATCGGTTTAATTGGATGCTGGTGAACTGGAAGTTTGCGTGCCATTGCGCATCTCTTTCCTCGTGCTGATGCCTGGAAATTCAGGTCTCCTGTCTGCTCATTTCCGGCTGAGCAGGCAGGAGTACACCATCTTAACCCTTCAGGCGTTACACCAAGCGTTACAAACGTTCGCCGAATTTCACAGCAATTTGCCTGTGTAAATGTAACGGTGACTGTAACACCGCCCTTGTAAACTGGGATCACTTCAACATCCGGGCGAGATTCAGATCTCTGCTCGCCAGCATTCAAATTATCTGCTGACCAATTACCTATATGTCAGCATGTCACATCAAGGGGAATTACGTGAAGAGATCATCAGCCATAAGCGTATGTGCCATGCTACTTACAGTTTGTTGCGGTGCGGCATCTGTTTCAGCCGATACAATCCGCCAGGATCGGTTGTTTATGCATGCAATCAGCACCAACAGCGAGTGGTTTGGTGGGTGGAACTGCAACCTCTTTGATCCAACACTTGGCACGCTAAACTCAATTCATCTTGACTTTTTTGGGGCTATCAATCAGCAAATTGAGGCAGCCAACTTTGCACTCGTAAGTTCAAACCTATACGGTGCCACCTCTGTACAGCAAGTATCAATCCTTTGTGTTTTCATCTGATCCAACTGTGTCTGTTTCCTTCCCTATCCACACTACTACACCCTCCCACCAGCAGTCAGGCGCCCCCATAGCCTGAACCCAATGCCCCATACCCCGGCTCACCCTGCAATCAGGTAAACTTCACATCACTGCTGTACGCAGCTCCAATCCCTCTGCAGATATTGCTGGAGTTGTTGATGCCTGGCCCAACAAGTGAATTACCGAAGCTAACCATACAATTATTTGGACTACTGGAGTGCCGCATTGGCACTACGCCGGTAATAATCAAGAGCCGCAAAGCAAAGTGGCTGCTAGCATTGCTCTGTCTCCGTAATGGCAAATCACTGGATAGAGGGTGGGTTGCAGCAAACTTATGGCCAGATGCCGAGCAATCTGCTGGCCGCTTCTATCTCCGTCGAACGCTTGTCGAATTGAAGTCAGCACTTGGATTACACGCTTATCGCCTCGAAACGGCGGCAGATCTATCCCTCCGCTTAGACCTTAGTGATGCGCAATGCGATGTTAATCTCTTCGATAAACTAATCCAGGAGAACAGCGATCAGAGTTCTGAAGGGGCAGTAGAACAATATTCCGGCCAACTGCTTCAAGAGTGCGAAGAAGAGTGGATCAATCAACATCGTATATTGCGGGAGCAGCAGTACTTAACCGCGCTGGATAAGCTCTCAAAAACAGCACTTAATAATGGAGAGTTCAGGCGCACAGCCGAGTTTTCACGCCGATTAATTGCCACGGATCCACTGCAGGAATCGGCCTACAGAGTCCTAATCGAAGCTCTGTTCCGATCCGGAAACGCTGCGGAAGCAACGCAGACTTACCGGGACTTGCGAATTCTGCTTCGAAGCGAGCTTAATACAGACCCCGATCCCGTTACGATAGCAGTGTTCGAGGAGCTCAAACTTAACTCCAGAGCAGTGGCGGTGCGCCATGAAACCTTCACGCCCGGGCTACCTGATGCGGGAAAGCACTCAGAATCGCCATTGCGCTCTCTTCCCACACTCTCAATCAAACTGCTTGGGCGTAACGAACTCTGCGGCGAAGCCCTCGCTGTTCTTGATTCATCACGCGTTCTAACACTTACGGGAACGGGCGGCATTGGCAAAACCAGTATCGCTCTCGAAATACTCACATGCGCATCAAAAAAATATGCAGGTGGAACCGTATTTGTAGAGCTTGCCAGGCTAACAGATCCTGCCACAGTACCTGCCGCGGTTGCAGGGGCCATGGGTATCCGTGATCAGCGTGATGAGCCCGCACAGTTATCAATTGAACGCACTATCGGAACATCGCAGTACTTGCTCGTTTTAGATAACTGCGAGCATCTATTAGAGGTTATTGCCAATCTCGTTGCCTCGCTTGTGCAGCATTGCCCCAATCTAAAAGTGCTTTGCACCAGCAGGCAGGCACTGCACATTAGGGGCGAAAGAACCCTTGTAGTAACACCACTTTCTGTACCTACAGATCAGGCCTTATCCGCCAGCAGGTACACCGGGAAGCTGCAATTGCACGATGCCCTGGAGTATCCAGCTGTGCAACTATTTGTAGAGCGGTCTCGGCAAATAAACCCGCAATTTCAGCCTACTCCCGCAAATATTCTTAACATTATTCGTATCTGCAGGCAATTGGATGGCAACCCACTTGCAATAGAGCTGGCTGCAGCGCGTATCCGGGTTATGACGCCTGCACAAATCGAGGCCAGACTATCGGATAGGTTTAGATTGCTTGTGAGCGGCAATCGTACTGATGATAAAAGGCAACAAACACTGCGCGCACTGGTAGATTGGTCCTATGCACTCCTGGAGCACGATGAGCGCCAGGTTTTTGCCTGTCTATCTCTCTTCACGGGCAGTTGTACCATAGAAGCAGTTGAGGCAATCTGCGCAGGTAATAACGTCGCCGATTGGGCGAAACAAGAGGGCACTCTTCACTTTGATGCATGGCAAGTTCTGGATATATTACACTCTCTAGTCGATCGATCCCTGGTGGTCGCCGAGGAGTACAACGGCACAAAACGCTTTACAATGCACGCCAGTATACGGGCCTTTGCAAAAGAATGCTTCGCTGCGTTTGAAGCTCGAGAGGTTGCTCTCAGGCGATATTGCCAATTTTTTAAGGATCTCGCGCTTGGCTCGCTGCAGTTACCCATGGATCAGTCGATCGAGGTCGTAAATGCAGACTACACTAACATCCTCAATGCAATAGAGTTCTCTGCATTGTTGCCAGATGGTGGCCGTGCTGGCCTTGAGGTGGCATGTGCCCTGGAACGTTTTTGGCATGTTAGGTCCCATTTCCGGCATGCCGATCACTATTTCAAACTCGCAATTGCCCATCGTGGTGCTCAGTTGGTACCAGAACTTTACCTGCTAAACAGAATCGGTTTGGCCAATATCGCCAGGTTGCTAAATCGGTTGCAACAGGCCACAGAAATGTACGATGCCATAATGCTGGATCTGGCGGATGGCCAGTTTCCTGGCCTTTTTGTGAGGGCAGTAGGTAACTTCGTGGCTGTGCTCGAGGTACAAGGCGAGTTCGAACAGGCAAAACAAAGGTGCCAACAGGCACTGGCAGTTTGCCGGCAATCACAACTGGCTCAAAGTGAACCAGTTGTGCTAATTAAACTTGCTTCCGTACTCCGGCGAGTGGGGGAGCTTGATGCTGCGAAATCGCATTACAATGAAGGAATCGTGCTGGCCAGGCTGCACCACCAGATTCGATTTGAGTATGAGGCTTACACGGGTTTGGCAGTTATCCACCGGGTACGTGGTGAGTTTGAGCAAGCGCTGGATATTCTTAATGTGGTTCGCGAGCACTATCAATCAATCAACAGCAATCTTGGTGTTGCAGCCACACAATGTGAATTTGCACAAATTGCAATAGATAAGCGCGAAACGGATATCGCCCGGGGATACCTGGGGGAAGCCATCATCAGTTTTGTGGATCTGGACTTTAGTTCCGGAATACTGGGATCACTTCAGATAGCCGTTGTTCTGCTGCAACAAATGGATAGAGATAGGGATGCGGCCAGGCTATCAGGCTGGTGCAATGCCTACCGAAAAAACAACGGTCTTGGTGGCGTGGAATTCGTGTCAGAAGACTTTCTGAAACAGCTTGAACAAACGATTGGCACCGAGGTGTTTAATAAACAGCGCGCAGTCGGCGCCAGAATGTCTCTGGACCAGGCCGCTGCCCTCGTATTAAGCGAGTAGGTGCGTTCATATCCTCCCGTATATTCAGCCAACAGCACTCGGTGGGTACCAATCTGGGTGACTACTCAATTACCACCATGCTATGTAACATAAGCCTCGGCACCGTAATAGTGGCTCCACTTTTGCTATAGTGGATTGGCAGCAGCTTGTGCTCTGGCTCCAGCCACGCATTATGAACAGCGGGAGAACGGAACTTGAGTTGAATATCTGAGATGGGGATGGTCTCTTCCCTCATGGGTGGGTTGTTGAAGGGCAGAGCTCTGTTTGCGTTGGTGTTAAGTTCGTTGAGCAAGTGAACGATCATGCGGGAAGTACCCTTAATTTGCTGCGTGTAATAGGCGCACTGTACACAAAGGGGGGCCTCCACGGTAATGGGTGGAGGCTGGGATGCCGCCGCCCACTCAACCGCCCTGGTAATCATACGGCGCTGGTATTGATAAGGCGCCAGAAAATACGCTTGCCCCAGATCCGCCGCTACATAAACGGATCGCCCCTTGTTTGCCTGGTTCAGCAGAATAAATGGCCATTCTACGGGGGCAGTAAGCCGGCGTCCCAGTTTTGTTGCACCGCCTATAGCCTCTACGTTTGTCATCCAGCCAATATACTGTAGCCTGTCTGAACCACGCCGATAGTTTGAGCGGATAACGGGGTCGTCTGTGATCGCATGTAGGTCTGGCGGGTGAATTCCAACATATAGCTCTGTCCACTCCGGGTAGTTTGGCCAGCGGGCAGAGTAGTCTGTGGCGCCTTTGTAATGCGCGCCAAACACATCTGCAAGTTGAAAGTCTGGCAGCCGGTCGCCAAATTCATTGCACAGGCTGCTTTCGTGCAGAGATACCAGCCCGCCTCCCGCCTTCACAAACTGTCTCACTACTGCCGCAGAATGCGAGCTCATGCATGCGGCATTAGGCAGTATCAGCACACGGTATTTCGCCAGGGTTTTTGCGTCTTCCAGGTCTGGTTCTGTAATGATATCAAGCGGCAGGTGGTCCTCCATCATCGCTCTGAACACACCCACCGCCGATTCCATATGGGCGGGCATTCGGCGCTCTCCGGCGGGATACTTGTTTAAGTCGATGGTGTCTACTCCGCTGCCAAGCCAGTGCCCAAGCGGGGTCTCGGTCCGCACGCCGGGTAACCCGTAAAGTAGCCTGCTGCTTTCGCCAACAAACATGGCGGCCCACTTCAAAGATTTTGTGCCGGTGGTGAATGGCTCGCGCGCTTTTAGCATCTCCATGCTATGGGTAACCGATGCCTCTTCATTCTGCTGCCACCAGCCCTGAGCGGGCAAACAGCCATTCGTTAACACGCTCATCATGCGCAAATCGCACTCGGCCGGGGGCGGCTGCATGTTAAACTGCCCTTGCAGGCACAGGTACGGCAACATCCAGGCGGGCTTGTCGCCAGTGAGTCCGCGGTAATAACGGCAGGTAAAATCCGGGAGCAAAGTGCTGCCCTGATCAGGCGGAAAATCCCACAGCAGCTCAACTGCTGGCGCATCCAGAACGCGGTGCATCGCATCCGATCCTTCGGCGGCAGGGGCACCCATCCAGTGCCACCATCGGCCTGGCCCAGTGCTCCAGGGCGCCGTAACAAACCCGGGTTTTGCGGCCTTCATGGCGGCGGTCCATCGGGCAACAAACCGGGTATAGCGGTCCAGGCGCCACTTCAGATAGTGCCTCCAGGCAGAATCGTTCACGCTGGCACCGGGCGGTATGTCTCTGCCAGTTTCTTGTTTATACGAAGCAACGCAGTTCGGGCAAAAACACTGGCTCCAACATCCGAAGCCGTCCATGTTGTATCCGTCCCAGTCCAGCCTGCGCACCAGTGCCACCTGAGATTTTATGAACCAGTCTCCATAAGGGGAGTTCCAGCATCCGAGCACAGCAATGTCCTTCAGCTGATCTGGCCGAATGGGCTTGCCACCCGGCGAGTTGATATCCTGCCACTCAGGGTGATCCTCCTGCATCCAGGGAGTCATATAAAATCGGATCACCTCACCAAGCACCTTGCAGCCCCTGGCGTGGGCAGCATCGACACGAGATCGCAGCTCTTGAAGAGTCTTTTCAGGAATAGGCTTGCCAGTGCGAATGTTTACAAATTCACCGTTTCTGCCCAGGATAAATGGGCCACCGGCAAAACCAATTCCGGCGGCATTGGTGCCACCACAAATAACATTAACACCACTCTTGCTGGCCTCAGCCAGATTCTCGCCGTCAATGCCATAGCACAGTCGGCTGTACCTGGTTAGCCACGTATCCGCCGGTAGGGTGGTTGGGTAGGCAGGGTGCCACTCCATTGCGGGTGGGGCGGCTGGCAAAGCCAGCGACACAAGCGTAAACACGGTAGCACACAACACATTCAACAGGCGGCGAAAAGAGGGCATCTTTAACTCCAATCCGGCAGCGCACAACAAAGGCAACATCAGTGTATCGGCATGCACAATTGAGACACCCTGATGCCAGATTTGTGGCATGTCGCTTATTGAACAACACGTGTGGCCGGCATTCGCTGCCAGTCGAAGCACCCTAACTAAGCGAGGCGCCCTACCCGAGCGAAGCGTCCTACCCTTCCTAACTAAGCGAAGCGCCCTAACCCTCCCCCAATCTGGTATCCTACAAGTCCGCAATCTGGCGGGATGGAAGCCCACTACGGGTGAAAGGGAAACACAATGAGTATTAAATCTACTGTTGAAGAGATACGTGAGCGCTTTGATAACGATGTAGAGCGCTTTTCTAACCTCGAAACTGGTCAGTCTGCAACAATCGATTCTCCCCTTTCCCTCGAGCTCGTTGCCAGAACGGTGGCCACCCTTAACAAAGATGCTTCAGATGTGTTGGATATCGGCTGCGGTGCAGGCAACTACACACTGCGTTTACTGCAGGAGCTGCCAGGCTTAAACTGCACCCTGGTAGATCTCAGCGCACCCATGTTGCAAAGGGCAAATACGCGAGTTACAGCCGCGGGGGCAGGGGCTGTAACCACCATTCAGCAGGATATCCGAGAAGTTGAGCTGGCTGAAAATAGCTATGACGTGGTGGTGGCCGCCGCCACTCTGCACCATTTAAGAACCGATCCCGAATGGGAAGCAGTGTTTGCTTCGGTATATCGCGCCCTCAAACCCGGCGGCTCGTTCTGGATTACCGACCTGATTGAGCACTCCATAGCTGTCGTCCAAACCCTGATGTGGGAGCGGTATGGGGAGTACCTTACCAGCCTCAAAGGCACAGAGTACCGTGATCATGTTTGGGCATACATCGCAAAAGAAGACACCCCGAAGCCGCTCATCTATCAGCTGGATCTGCTGCGAAAAGTAGGGTTTGCCAAGATAGAAGTGCTGCACAAAAACAGTTGCTTCGCCTGCTTCGGTGGCATTAAGGCATAATCAGCCAGAGCAGAGGAGGGTGATTCCGCAGGCTCACCCTCCTGAGTTACACTGCTTAACTGGATGGCTTCGTATTGATGTAGTCATCAAGTGAATGATGGGGTTTATCCTCTGGGTATCCACAGATATTTGTCAGCTGGAGATCGTTGAATATCTCTCGCATACGCTGGTGCATCCATTCGCCTTGCACCTCTGGGACGGCAGCGGAAATAGAGAAGGCTCGTCGAGAATTCAGTCTGTTTACAAACAGCACAAACACCCTGGGCGTCACGGCGGAGGGTACCTGCAACTCGTACACACTCACATTTGCAGTCCGGCATTTAGCGTTACGCCAGGAGTTCACTATTTTGCCTGGATATTTGCCAGACAGCATAACATAGCCGTCGCTGTCTGTTACCAATACGGGCACCGTCTGTTTAGAGAGATCGGTTGCCATCAGTATAAAGGTTGGTGGTCGGACGTTGGTGGAATAAGTGCGGTTAAGAAGCCAGTCGACCCGCGTTGCAATTGGATTGCCTTCCGTTTTAACCAATATATGCGGAAGGCAAAAGTTCCGGTCGTTCCCGGTTTCATCCCTGTAGTGTTCCGGCAGTGAGATAGTAACCATGTATCCTGGGTCTACACGTAAAGATACCCGTGTTCGCGCCTGGCTGCGCGCAGATGCAAAGGCAAATCCCGCAGCCACAGTCCCGGCAACAGCAAGCCACAACAGAGCGCGCTTCAGCGGTTTCCTGGCAGAACCTCTAACACCGCTCGTCGATCTGGCCCGATCTTCCATAATTACCCACCTCATCTGTCCAACGCCAAAACTCCAGACAACTATAGGATCCAATTATAGCGCATCGCAATGCATTCGCCGAAGGATCCCCGTCGAGGCCCTACAATTGAGCTTCGCCCAACCCCCCCGGCCCCGTGCGCATGCGCGCTTTCAGGTACCAGCCTCACACTTCCCATAAGTCCCAGAGTGTCTCACAGGTCCCAACAGTCCCAGCTATTAAATCGAATCTCCCAACAACCATTCCCGCACGTGAAGCCTGCTATGTGTGCTCCCAACTGCCTGCCTCCAACATGGCGGGAACGCGGCCTCTTTGTAAATTGCTGAATCGGTAAGACCCATTCAAACCCAAAAACCTGAAATCTGTGTCGTCAGTTTAGTGGAATGTATTTATAATATTTGGCAGCATAAAATATAATTGCATATTATTATTTCGTATGTTACGCTGTGTCTATTGCAGGAACCTAACAGGCGAGTTTAATTGCTTGATAGCTTTTCCGATAAGTTGTGGACTCTACATTGGGAACGATTTCGCAGTGCAGATTTGACTTCTGTGTCTGTGCTGTTGCTACGTTTCCGATTGATAGAACAATCCATGTCGTTGTGAGTAAACAAATAATATCTGGTGTGATCTGGAGGAACCATGATGTCATTCCTTTCACTGAAGAGCCATGAAAGCTCACTCTTCACACGCATTGGTCGAACTATCGTTCTGACCATGGCGACTGTGGTCATCTATCCAATGAATTTAGCGTATTCTCAGGGTGTGCCTGGTGCGGGTGGTGGTGGTGCGAGTGGTGGAGATCCAAACTGGGTAGTTACTACTTCGGTTGTCGCAAGTTCTCAGTATTCGGACACTGCCAATGGTAACGGCCCGAAACTAGGCAAAGCACTTATTGCAACTCAGATATCTCCACACACATATGCGACGGTGACAGTAAACGCGCAGTATACAGTTTCTGCGCGATGGGTTGGAACTGGCGCAATGCCCTCTACAGTCACGCTGGCGGTCACTCCGGTTGCGCAATGGGATTGGAAGCCTACGAATCAACTTATCCCTGAACTCGCCACTGCGTTCAAATGCGATGACAGTTTTGCAGATCCCGAGAATCCTGTAGTTGTTGGAAATGTTACTGATGAGACAGATAAGAGCACCAAAACTCATCTTTTCACAGTTGCCGTAGACCCAACAAGCGGCATTGCTACGCTTGGCCTACAACCGATGTTGTCAAGGGTAACTGTTAACACATCACTTGGAGGATCACTTACCGCATCCTGTACCGTTGCCGCTGCTATAGACGACCGCACAGTGTTTATTATCTCAGATGTAGATGCCACCCAGAATTATCAAAAAGCATCTGACGGCTCGCGCGTTCAAAACGTAAGAAACCCGGATGGGTCCATGACCATAGATACTGTTGCAAGCGGAAAGTGGGACTATTATTATCCGAAAGCCCCAAGTGATCCAGGTGGTGAAGCAACCAGCGTATGGTACAAGACTGACTGGATTTTTGGGACGGGGCTAACAGCAGTGACAACCGGGTTTGACCTTAGTTTAAATGCTTTTGGCCATATTTACAACACAAGTGCCTCATGGTCTAAACAAAACGAGGCAGCGCAGTCCTCCATTGATTACAGCATATTTGCCCCTCTGACGGCATCTGCTTCAGTAGAAGATCAATTGGAACCTAAGCTCGCGAACCTGCCGTGTACTTATACAGCAAAAGTCCACGTGGAGGATGTTCGCCCTGGAATGGAGGCTGTGGCCGATAATACATACGTTATCCGTTTGCACCAGGCGATCGAGAACGAACAGTTAATCAGCAACATTCCAGGCGAGCATTTTTCATACCCACACTATGACCATGAAGACCTCAATTCATTCTCTGCTTGGACTGGTAGGGGGACAACCCTCACAATAGTCTTATCTCGCGACGGAGGCACTTACAAGGTCGAGGGGTTGGACCTTCAGTTCCTGCTCAGTGGCATACTTGGCAGTGGTGCTATTGCACTTCTGCCTTATGGGGAACTGGCAGGTGCAACTGTTTCTATGTCTGACATAATCTTTAATGTGTTGGGTAATATGTCAGCCACACAAGTGGGAATCCCCGATCCTACAACCACCGTTGTTTCTGGCGATGCAAGTACTTTTGAGTACGCAGTGGAAAAGCAAAAGTTAATTTACACCGATATGGATCTCGAACTTAGCTTTCCAGCGAGCTATGCTGATATAGATATGCATCTGCACGATAACGTGGATGCACCACAAGTAAACCGCTTTCCTCAATTAACGGAGACCTCGTTTGCAACATTATCATCGCAGGTGCCGAACTGGGACACGTTTTTTAATAATTATGTTGTCATGTTCCGCGCCGCAGATGGGCTGCGATACATGATGAATGCTTCGATAGCGGATAAGTATCGAGCAGACGGATATGCTGGTAAAACATACCTTACAGGGGTAAAGCCAATCGGCAACTTCGGCCAGCCGGTAACCCAATGGCAATTGTCGCCCGGTGCTTTTCTGCAATACGGAATAACGAGCATAGTACAATGAAACTGCAGCGTAACTCGGTGTTCGTGCTAATCGCACTTGGATGTGTACCGATTCCAGTCTGGGCATCCTGCCAGAGCACAGGCACGAATCCCAACTTTCAGGGGCCTGAAGCCTATATAGAGAAGTACGATTGGCCCTGGATACATGAAAAGTGGAACAATAAGAAGGATCCCGAGTTGGAGGCATTGAGGATCCGTGGTTACAAAATGCTTGAAGAGTTTGACGCCCATGAAGCGGAATACAGCAAGGCAAAGGCCGAAAGTAAGGCAGACCCCAGGAACCGGGTGAAACTTGCGAAGTGGGGATGGTATTCGGCAGTATATCACAACCGTACTTCCATGGCTGCAGATGATCGAGAGCTTATGCTCGCATTCAGCAACACAACTGGGGATGCCACCTTTGAGTTTGCCAGAATGCGGATGATTGCCGCGGGGTTCAATGGATACTTTGGTAAGAGCCTGCATGAACTGGCTGTGCGCATCGCCGCCGAAGATCCGCGAGACTATGAAATCCGCCGTTGGTTGTGCATGCGTTCTGCCACGCACACTCCTGTTATGCGGCAAAGAACAGAAAAGTACGCGGAAGAGATGCTCAAGATCGATCCCAACCGCCCAACTGCATACGTGATCTATGCCACAATCGAAGCGCGTGCAGCATCAGACACTCAAGAAACTCATCAATATAAGATCGACTGTATTAGTAAGTGCAGGTATTGGGCGGATCAGTATTTGATACGGGAACATCGCCCTGGCACAACTGCTCAAGTCGATGCTATGCGGGATTTAATGCAGACAATGAACAAAATGCAGGAAAGAGAACGTGCTGCGCTGGCGGCTGAGAAATCTGCCGCCAAAAAGAGGTAAGTATGTGTGTATGCCATCCAGCTGCTCACGCTTATGAGTGACAACTTCAACAGCCACCTTGTTTATGCAAGGTGGCTGTTATAGAGCTTCCTGCAATAAAATATGGGCTTAATCAACCCAGTATTGCCTGCAGATCGCCTTCTACGGTGCCGGTTGGCATCAAATTGAACGTATCACTCAAGATTGCCAGCACACTGGGGGTAACAAATGCCGGCAGCGAGGGGCCAAGGCGGATGTTTTTAACTCCAAGCGCCAGCAGTGTTAGCAGTACGGCTACTGCCTTCTGCTCGTACCAGGAGATAATCAGCGATAGCGGAAGCTCATTCACCCCGCAGCCAAACGCCCCCGCCAGCGCAACAGCAATCTTCACTGCAGAGTAGCTGTCATTGCATTGCCCAATATCCAGCAGCCTCGGCAGCCCGCCTATGGTTCCGAAGTCCTCTTTCACAAATCGGTACTTGCCACATCCAAGGGTAAGGATCACGCAATCTTCAGGCACAGATTCCGCCATGTGCTGGAAGTAGTTGCGACCGGGCCTGGCCCCATCACATCCACCAATCAGGAAGAAGTGGCGTATCGCTCCGGATTTAACGGCATCAATCACCACATCTGCCACACCCAGCACGGTATTGTGCCCAAATCCAACGGTTACATACGCTTCCGGTGCATCCACATCAAATCCCGGTGCTTCCAGGGCAGCCTCTATAAGCGCAGAGTAGTCCCCATCGCCCAGGTGCCTAACTCCCGGCCATGCCACCAGGCCGCTGGTGAAAATCCGCTCGATATACGTTGCGCGTGGTTTCTGAATACAGTTTGTGGTCATTAAAACAGCTCCCGGGAACTTATCAAACTCCTCGGCCTGATGCTGCCAGGCGCCGCCATAGTTGCCAACCAGGTGGGCGTACTTCTTTAACCCGGGGTAGCCATGCGCCGGCAGCATTTCGCCATGTGTATAAACATTAATCCCCTTGCCTTCGGTCTGCTTCAGCACATCCTCAAGGTCTTTAAGGTCATGGCCAGATACCAGAATGGACTTGCCAGCAACCGGTTCAACGCGCACGGCCGTTGGCACCGGGTGGCCGTATGCAGAGGTATTTGCCGTATCCAGTAGCTCCATAATTTTGAAGTTCAGCTCACCGCACTTAAGGCTGGCACCCAGCAGTTCCTGAGCGGTGGCATCCTCTTTTGTAAGAATACTAAGGCCTTCATGAATGCCCGCGTAAACTCCGATGTCTTCGATGCCAAGGCGAATAGCGTGATGATAGTAGGCAGCCGCTCCCTTCAGCCCGTATGTAAGCAGCTCTTGCAGGCCCGCAATATCGGCGCCAAGGCGTGCAGTTCTGCCGTTGATCGATACCCGGTAACCCTGAAGTATCAGCTCATCAATGTTTTCTGAGGCTATCCAGGTTGCCGGGCCACTAAGTTCCTCCGGCTTAACACCGTGTAGCGAGCATGCGTTGAGATAGAGAGATTTTGCCTGTTCTCTCACGTTGGCTGCCTCAGTCAGCATCGCCTGAAGCCGGCCCTGATGGAAGTTGACATTGGTAACCGTTGAGAAAAGGCCATCTACCACAAACTTATCTACATCCCCATTGCGCGCTCCAAGCTTTGAAGCGCGGCTGGCGTACATAGAAATTCCTTTGCACACGTGTATAAGCAGGTCTTGCAGGGCTGCGGTTGGGGCATCTTTGCCGCACACACCGAGGTCTGTACAGCCAGTTCCATGCGAGGTTTGTTCACACTGAAAGCAAAACATGAGCTGCTCCTTGAGGGGATATATACGCCCGACATCTGCCGTCGGAAGCTCCGGGGATGCTCGTGTTTCACCGAACATCTTGATGCAATTCTGGAACATTGCACAAACAGGTTTTATCCCCTGAATGGCGTATTCAGTATAAAAAGATATTTATATCTATAATTTAGTCTGGGCGGCCATGTATTGTTCCTGCATGCATTACAGTAAGATCCTACTTAAGTCCCCACGGCACCACATTATCCAGATAATAATGCCAGCTCACGTTCTTACCATGAAAATCTGCAAATAACTCGCTGATCCTAAAATCGTCTGCAATAAACTTACAATCCGGGCGCTCATTGTTATCGACAAGCTGGACATGCAGCAAAGCTCTATTATGCTCATCACCACTCCGTTGCCTGCATATGTTGTTGTGAAGCGAATATCCCTTTTGCAACCGCAGGAGGAAGCAGTGCTTACCGCGGGGAATATGCGCCGAAGTTAGCACGAGATGTTGTACCCCGGGGAGATGTGATGAAACGATTCCTGCAGGCGTGCCATTTTCTTGTATTGTTGTTTCTTGCTTTGCCAGCAAGCGCGCAGCCTCCAATTGCGGTAATTCAGGCCGCCAAAAAAGCCACTGCATTTGTAATGGTGGAAGAGGCCGAAGGTACTTCCGAAGGCTCTGCTTTTTGCATCGATAAATCCGGAAAATTTATTACCAACTCTCATGTTGTAGAGGGGCTAAAACCCGGCGGCAAAGTCACTCTGATTATTCATGCGGGCGAAGAAGATCAGGCTAAACTATCCGCAGTGGTGGTAAAGGCCGACCCAACGCACGATCTTGCCCTGCTTCAAACCTCCAGCCCACCCAATGTTACGCCTCTCACATTAGGCAGCATCTCAGGCCTTGTAGAAACTATGCCGATTGTAGCGTTCGGCTATCCATTCGGCTCAGACCTGGCGCTCAACAAAGGTGACTATCCCTCTATCAGCGTTAGCACCGGGCACATTACCTCGCTGCGCCGCACAAACGGCAAACTCTATTCAATCCAGATCGATGCCTCTCTAAACGAAGGTAATTCTGGCGGGCCGGTATTGGATCCAAAGGGCCAGGTAATCGGCATTGTTATGGCAGGTATTCCCGGTTCCGGCATAAACCTTGCCATTCCGGTCAGCCGCCTGGAGCTCTTTCTGCAGGCCATCAATATTCGGCTTAAGTCGCCCGCACAACTGCAGGCAGATCGCCTTGGAGAGCCGCAGGATTTTCATATAGACCTGCTTAACCAGCCAGAGGGGCCGGCTGCCAGCGTTGTTTTCAGTATTACCGATGGCAAGGAGCCGGTACGTACTGTGCGAGCCACCACTACGGATGGGCAACACTATGTTGCCCACATCGTACCGGTTCAAGGGCATCCCTCGCCTACGCCAGATGCGGTTGCCTATGGCATCCTCGTCTCCCGCAACGGTAAGAAGGTTGCAGAAGAGTTGGGCACCCTGGAGATATCGGCCGGTGGCCATCGCTCCCTGCCTGAGCCCAAACCTGTGCCAAATCCATCGTCACCCGTTTCTCCCCGGCCTGCCGTGGCTGGCGTATTGTACGATGGCTTTGATTACCCTGCCGGAATGACCTTTAATGGCCAGAACGGCGGAACTGGGGATTGGGGCAGCGGCTGGAACGAACATGGGTATGGCTACACACCTTCCGTTGTAACCGATGCCGGGCTCACTTTTCCCGGTTTGCGTAGCTCTGGTAACGCCATCCGAACCACCTCAAATGGGCCTATTGGCCACGCCAGAAAGTTTCATGTATCGCCGGGAAAAGTGGGCAAGACCCTGTACATAAGCTACCTTGTGCACCCGTTAAACGTAACACAGCCCGGCCATTCCGGAGTGTACTTCGAGCTTAGCTACGGTGGACTTTCAATCGGCAAAGGCGGCGGTTCTGGCATGTATGGAATCGAGCATGGAGGCGGAGGTGGCCGGGTTGATACGGTTTACCCGGTAGTTAACGATAAAACTGCCTTTCTGGTGGTGCGCATCACCTTTGGTGAGAAAAACGAAAATGACAAAATAGAGCTTTTTATAAATCCCACTCCGGGTAAACCGCTCCCAGATCAGGCGGATGCCGTAAAAACCGACCAGAATACAGGGGAACCTTCCGATTTCGGGCTTGGGACCAATGCCATGGTGGCCTTTGATGAGGTACGGTTTGGCCACACCTTTGCCGAGGTGGCCCCACCGCGATAAGCTTCAAACTCGGAATCGGCAGGTTATTACATGCCTTGCTCCGAACTGTATACGCGCACGGGCAGCCACGGTTTGGCGCTTGATTTTTGTTAGATTACAGGTGGGGATTACCGGGTAAATGAGCTGGACAGCAGAACAGGTACTTGCTCTTGCTCCGGATAGCAGTTCGGCCAGTGCTGGCCGATCCCTTGCTTCGGCTTCCCGTTGGCACGGCCTGGAGCGCGATGAACGCTGCCTGTGGGGAGATTGCCCTGGTAGCGGCTCCAAACCCTACGCCGTACAAATTGACCTCACCGAGCCAGCCTTCAAATGTACCTGCCCCAGCCGTAAGTTTCCATGCAAGCACGGGCTTGCACTGCTGCTAATATTCGCCGCTCAGCCCAACGCATTCGGTATCGCCGCACCACCACCGCGTGTGGTGGAGTGGATACAGAAGCGCGATGAACGGCAATCCGAAAAGGCAGAAAAGGCCGAGGCAAAAACACCGGCAGACCCCGTGAAAGCGGCCGCTCAACAGCTGAAGCGCGCCGATGACAGGGAAAAGAAGGTTGCAGCAGGCATTGACGAACTGGATCTGTGGTTGCAGGATCAGGTTCGGCAGGGGTTGGCCTCAGGCAAAAACATGTCCACACAAACCTGGGTTAACCGCTCTGCCCGCCTGGTAGATGCCCAGGCTCCAGGCCTGGCGCGTCGTATCCGCCAGCTTGGTGAAGCAACAAAGGGTCTGGATGGTATGGCATGGGTCCAGCGCCTGCTGAGCGAATTAGGCAGTCTCCAGCTGCTGATTGATGCGTATCGGAATTTGGAATCTCTGACGCCTGATCTTCGAGAAACGGTGCGGGGCCACATCGGTTGGCCCGTTAAGCGCGAAGAGGTTCTTTCTGGTCCCACTGTTAGAGATACGTGGGCCTGCATTGGAACCCGTCTTAGCTACGAAGAGCCGGGCATCGTACGCAGAACATGGCTCATGGGCACCAATACGGGCTCCACGGCACTGTGGCTGAGCTTTGCGCCCGCCCATCAGGGCCTGGAGCCAGGCATACCGCCCGGTGGCTGCATTGGCGGCGAACTGTGCTTCTACCCGGGCTCGCTCGCGCTGCGTGCGTTGGTGAAAAGCATAGAGCCAGTTCCAGTTTCCATTACTGCCGCCGAGATTGTCGCCCAAAATGATTCAAACAACTGGCAAACCCGGTATGCCGAAGCCCTTGCTCAAGATCCATGGCTTCAAACGTACCCTGTAACCATCAACGGCGTTACCCCGGCATGGCACAACAACCGTATTTTACTGAACTCTGCAGATGGCAATGCGATCCCGCTAGATATCTGGGACGCATACGCTCGCCGCTTGCTTGCATTCTCTGGCGGGCACCCGGTGCAGATCAGCGGGGAATGGGATGGATACGTCTTTAAGCCGCTTGCCGCCTGGGCAGGCACACGCTGTATTCTGCTCTGCAGCCAGGAGGAGGTGTGATGCAATCCCCACTTCATCTTCTGGCAAAGGCGGCAGCAGTGCCCGGTGGGCCACTCCCCGCACAGTCTGCATTTGCCGGAGAAGTCGGCCCATATTCGGAGCTGGATTGGGCAGCTTCCCGAGAAACTTCGCTGCTGCGTGCCGCCGGGATAGCAGCACTTACGTCTGCCGCGGGTGCCGTGCTTGGATCAGCTTCCTCGGCCATTCCACCGTTCGAGGGGAGGGAAGCTCCGCCCGCAAACACCCATGCCATCTCCTGCCTTGGCACTATCCTTGCTGATAACAGCAATCGAAGAGAGCTTCTGCCAGAGTGGTTAGAGCTCGCAGAACTTCATGGTGTGGCTCCGCTGCCAGAGTACCTGCCCGGTCTACTGGATGCGGCGCATTCGGATAAGAGCCTACGTACCCGTGTTTTGGCGGTAGCCGGCAGCAGGGCACGCTGGCTTGCCATGGTTACTCAGGCTCCCAACTGGAAATGGGCACTTGCAGCTGTGGATATTCCCGCAGCCAATCAGGAGCTTGTTTACCTCTTCGAAACTGGCGGCAAAGAAGAGCGCTTACAGGCTCTCACGGCAATCCGCTCACAAAATGCGGCGCAGGGCCTAACCATGGTAATGGGAGTGTGGGATAAGGAAAAGTGGGAAGAAAAGGCCGCCTTTCTGGATTGTTTGAGCACCGGCCTGAGCACAGCCGATGAGCCTCTTCTCGAGGCGACTCTTACAGATAGGCGTGCAGAGGTTCGGCACATCGGTGCCAAACTGCTGATGCAGATCCCTGGTTCGGGCATGAGCCGCAGATTTCAGGATAGAACCCTGCCGCTGTTTGCCATGAAGAAAACGCTGCTGATTGCAGACAGGCTGGATGTTAGCCTGCCGGTTGCATGCGATGAGGCCATGCTAAGAGATGGGGTGCTGCCGAAAGCTCCCCAGAATAGTGGGATGGGGGATCGTTCCTACTGGTTGCGCCAGTTGATTGCCCATACACGCTCTGCTGCGTTATGCGCTCACCTGCGCATTAGCCCGGATAAGCTCATTCATCTTGCCTGGAAAACAGAGTTCAAAGATGAGATAATTGCAGGCCTGCGTGAGAGTGCTGTACGCTTTGCGGATAGGCAGCTGGTTACCGAACTGCTGCGCCTTGCCCTGAGTGGAGACCAGCAGTTGAAGGCAGTGGGCGGTATCGAATCCCTCATGCTATCCAGCATTCTTACCATTTCTGAGCTGGAAGAGCTCACTATCCAAACCATGGCAACCGGGGCCCTTGCCGCCGGCGTTGCACTGGCATACGAAGCAGGCAAGTGCACTGCAGCATGGTCGCAACGGTTCACAATCTCGGTGTTAAGCTTGCTCAGCACGGCTATTCGAGACCTTCCGCCCGCAAGCGTCCGCGCCTACCAGTGTCGCGAGCTTGTAAGCCTTATGGCACGCCGAGCCCAACCTCAGTATTCCGATGCGTTTTCTGGCCTGTTAACCGCCAGCCACGCATCGCAGGATTGGCAGTACTTCTGGCAAAAATCGCTGGATGAGTTCACTGCCGTAATGCAGTTCCGATCCGAAATGGCCACCGCATTCGCAGATCGAAAGGAGACAGTGCAGAGATGAGTTCCGTACTTAGAGAGCATGCGGAAAGCCAGTTTGCCAGTGAACTATCGGCCCTCGCTGCCTGTGATACCGCAGAGCGTCCACCAAACTGGAAGCTATCTCCACGTGCTGTAACCACCTATTTGCTGGGCGGTAAACTGGATGATGGCACCGAAATAGTACCGAAGTACATCGGCTCTCGTAGGTTGATGGAGATTGCCGTTGCCACCCTCGCAACAGATCGTGCCCTCCTGTTGCTGGGAGTGCCAGGCACCGCCAAAACCTGGGTTGCAGAGCACCTTGCTGCCGCAATCTCCGGCGATTCCACGCTTCTGGTTCAGGGAACAGCTGGCGTTAGCGAAGAGGCTGTGCGCTATGGTTGGAACTACGCGCGCCTGCTCGCCGAAGGCCCAAGCGACAAGGCAATGGTGCCCGGCCCCATCATGAAGGCCATGGCCGAAGGCAAAATCGGCAGGGTGGAGGAGCTCACGCGCATACCATCTGAGGTGCAGGATTCGCTCATCACTATCCTTTCGGAAAAAACACTGCCCATTCCAGAGCTCAACTCAGAAGTTCAGGCCATCAGCGGGTTCAACATCATCGCCACCGCAAATGATAGAGATCGGGGCGTAAACGAGCTCTCGGGGGCGCTCAAACGGCGCTTCAATACCGTGGTGCTGCCGCTTCCGGCAACCTTCGAAGAGGAGGTGCGGATTGTGGAGCAGCGCTCGCGAGAAATGGGCCGTGCCCTGCGCCTGCCCGCCAGTGCCGCCTCTATAGAAGAGATCCGCCGCATTGTCATGGTTTTCCGCGAGCTGAGATCGGGAATAACTGTAGATGGCAAAACACGCATCAAAGTGCCCGGTGGCACCATGAGCACCGCCGAAGCTATCTCGGTTGTAAACAACGGCGCCGCGCTCGCCGTTCACTTCGGATCTGGCGCCATAACCGCCGCAGATATCGCCTCCGGATTGGTGGGCGCCATCATTAAAGATCCCGTTCAGGACAAAGTAGTTTTTCAGGAGTACCTGGAAACCGTTGTTAAAGAGCGCGACGGTTGGCGAGATCTGTACCGCGCCTGCCGCGAGAACCTGTAACGCCAACCATGGAAGTTTCTGTTCTTGGTATCAGGCATCATGGTCCGGGCTCTGCGCGCAGTGTGCAGCGTGCCCTCCAGCATCTGTGTCCGGATGTTATCCTTGTAGAGGGCCCCCCGGATGCCGATGGCTTGATTCCGCTTGCCGCCTCCGCCGATATGCTGCCGCCGGTTGCGCTGCTTATCTACAGGCCAGATGCACCCTCAGATTCAGTTTTCTACCCCTTTGCAGACTTCTCGCCAGAGTGGCAGGCAATCAGATATGGCCTCGAAGCTGCCATCCCCATTCGGTTTATGGATTTACCACAGTGGCACCAACTGGGCCAAAAGCCTGAACAGCCAGCTGCTGAGGAGACCGAAAACGATGAATCAGAGGTCGAAACCGAAAAGGATGCTCCTACACCCACTATCTCTGTTCGTGTAGACCCCCTTCGCGCCATTGCCGAGGCAGCGGGCTATTCGGATTGTGAGCGCTGGTGGGAGCTAATGGTGGAACAGCGCACCGCCGCAGACGGCGGTGCTGAAGACCACCCAATGGCTGTGTTTGATGGCATCACAGAGCTTATGCGCCTGCTGCGTGAGCACACCGAGGCAGATACCGAACAGCCAGATGCTGCAGATGCCGAACGTGAGGCAAGGCGAGAAGCCTGGATGCGCCAGACTATTCGCGCAGCAGAAAAAGAGGGATTCAAGCGGTGCGCCGTAATTTGCGGCGCATGGCATGCCCCGGCGCTAACTGGCATTGAGAAAGTAAAGGTTAAAGACGACAGCGCCCTGCTTAAGGGCTTGCCTAAAGTGAAAACCGCGGCGGCGTGGACCCCCTGGACCCACGATCGACTGGCCGTGGCCAGCGGCTACGGCGCAGGTATAGACTCGCCTGGTTACTACGCCGCACTCTGGAAAAGCCCGGGCGATATCGCTGTGCGCTGGATGTCTCACTGTGCACGTCTCCTTCGGGATAACGAGCTGGAAGCGCCAACAGCCTCGGTAATAGAGGCCGTGCGGCTGGCAGAAACGCTCACCGCTATGCGAGAGCGGCCCGCACCAGGGTTAGATGAGCTATTGGAAGCGGCACTTGCCGTGCTTTGTGCCGGGCAAACCGCCCAGCTAGAACTGATACAGCGTGAGCTGGTAATTGGTACCACGCTTGGCAAAACACCGGATGATACGCCGGTGGCTCCGCTCCAGCAGGATCTATCCCAGCAACAAAAGCGGCTCCGCATGCCTCCCGAGGTAAACCGAAAGGTTCTGGATCTGGACCAGCGCAAAACCACGGATCGGGACCGAAGCATCCTGCTCTCCCGGCTGGATCTCCTCAATATCCCCTGGGGCCAGTTGCAGCCCGGCGCCAGAACCGGCAACAGCACGTTTCATGAAATATGGAACCTGGAGTGGAGGCCCGAGTTCGCCGTGCAGGTGATAGAGGCCAGTATCTGGGGCAACACCGTGCAAATGGCAGCAATTGCCAGAGCAATTGGCCTTGCAAACGATAAAACAAGCACGGTTAGCAGCCTGGCTAAGCTCACCGGTCACATCGAAATGGCAGACCTGCCAGAGGCTGTTCCGGTTATTATGGAGCGTCTGCGCAATGCTGCAGGAGTCTCCTCGGACATCGGGCAGCTTATGGATGCCATCCCACCGCTGGTAAACACCATCCGTTATGGTAGCGTGCGCGCCAAGGCTTCCGATTCTGTTAAAGATGTTCTGGAAGGGCTGCTGGTGCGTGTGTGCATCGGCCTGCAGGTAGCGAGCATGGGCATCAATACTGATGCTGCCAAACAACTGTACACACGCATAATAACCGTGGATCAGGCGGTTCAGATCCTCTCCGAGGAAACTCTTACAACCATGTGGCATGAGGCACTGCAGCGCACGGCAGATACCCACTCTGTAAATGGGCTTATCACCGGCAGAGCCTGCCGCCTGCTGTTGGATCAGGGTGCCTGGAGTGCAACAGATACCGAGCAGCGCATGCGTTACGCGCTGTCTCCCGCCGCTGCTCCGCAAGATTCTGGCGCCTGGGCAGAAGGTTTCCTATCTGGCAGTGGGCTGCTTCTGCTGCACAACGATAGCCTGTGGCAGCTAATTGATAGCTGGATATCCGGGCTCTCATTGGATGCATTTGAAGCGGTATTGCCCCTGGTGCGCCGCACCTTTGGAGAGTTTCCCTCTGGCGAACGAAGACAGATGGGCGAGAGAGCCAAAACTTCGGGAGCTGTGGCTTTTTCCTCCATCAGCACGGTCCGGGTCGATCCTGAGCGGGCCGCACTGGTACTGCCAGTGCTACGCAGAATTCTGGGCCTGAAACCGCAGGAGGCCGTTGGATGAAGGAACAAGAAATCCACGATACACCCAGTGCAACAGAGGCGAGTGCGGCCCTCCAGGTATCGGATGCAGAGCGCCTGCGACGCTGGCGCATGATACTTGGTGGGGAAAATGCCGATGGC
The DNA here is from genome assembly GCA_903859705.1 of uncultured Chthonomonas sp. Classification (GTDB taxonomy): domain Bacteria; phylum Armatimonadota; class Chthonomonadetes; order Chthonomonadales; family Chthonomonadaceae; genus CAIXIX01. Next base: position 3,626 of record CAIONQ010000030.1, on the reverse strand, counting down.
ATCGGTATTGAACTCTCTGCACGTGATATCGCCGTAGACAGGGCACTGGGCGATCTGTATGATCGCGACCGCAAGGGCGGCCTTTCCGGTTCCAATCCCGGAGTAGCACGCTGGCTCGGCGATATTCGTAGCTACTTTCCCTCCAGCACGGTTCATGTGATGCAGCAAGATGCGCTGGATAGGCTTGGCCTAAAGCAGATGCTGCTCCAGCCAGAAATGCTCGCTGCCACCGAGCCAGATGTTGCCCTGGCCGCTACGCTGCTTTCACTAAAAAGTGCCATCCCGGTTAAAACGCGCGAAACGGCGCGGGCGGTGGTTAGGCATGTAACACAGGAAGTGCTGAAACGCTTGCAGGCTCCTCTGCGTCAGGCAGTAATTGGCAGCCTCAATCGGGCGGTACGCAAATCTCGCCCACGGCTTCAGGAAATCGATTGGAACCGCACTATCCGGGCCAATCTCAAAAACTACCAGCCAGAACTCCGCACCGTTATTGCGGAACGGCCCATTGGCTATGGGCGTAAAGGCAGCAGCCTGCGGGATATCGTGCTGGTGGTGGATCAAAGTGGATCCATGGCTGGCTCGGTGGTTTATGCCGGTATTCTCGCTTCTGCAATGGCATCCATCCCGGCGGTCAAAACATCGCTCGTAGTGTTTGATACCTCTGTTGTGGATCTAACCGAAAAGCTGGAAGATCCGGTGGATGTGCTGTTCGGCACACAACTGGGGGGAGGCACCGATATCAACAGGGCATTAAGCTACGCACAAACACTTGTGCGCCGCCCCACAGATACAATTATGATCTTAATTAGCGACCTGTTTGAAGGCGGGAACAACGCCCAGATGCTGGAAAGAGTGGGATCTATCGTAGGATCCGGAGTAAATATGATCACTCTATTGGCACTGGATGACCGTGGTGCGCCCTGCTCCGATCATACCAACGCAGCAGCCTTTTCAGAACTTGGATCGCCCGTATTCGGCTGCACTCCGGATCTCTTCCCAGATATGATCGCCGCTGCCATCATGAAGCGAGATATGAGCCGATGGGCAGCAGAGCAGGGCATAAGCACCGCACGCAAGTAGCTGGCAGGCATGCTCGCAGCCAGCGCATCGCCAGCGATAACATACACAACAGGAGGCATTCAGCATGGAGTTTGAGGTAACCGGGCCTGTGTGGTACTGGCGCGGCCCCGCACCGTTCTACTTCCTTACCGTGCCAGAACAATGGTCTCAGGAGCTAAAAGGCATCCTCGAACTGGTTACCTATGGCTGGGGTATGATCCCGGTGCAGGCCCGTATCGGTCGAACCAAATTCACCACCTCTATGTTTCACAAAGATGGCCTCTACGTTCTGCCTGTGAAAGACGTAGTTCGCCGTGCCGAAAACATCCAGGAAGACGACGAAATCACCGCCACCATCACCGTAAAAATCCGCGAGTAACTCAACTTCCGCCCACTCTACAGGGGTGGGTTACACATATAATGGGGGTGGTTAAAGTACGCTGATGGGGCTATCTGGGTGGTAGCAAAGCCACGGCCGGCAGCGCGGCATCCACCTTCTACCATTTCCCCACTCCCTTAACGCTCATCTCACCTCAACAGCAACGCATTCGCCCGGTTTTAAACGAACACTAATCGTAATCTCGCTGCCACTACTGCTGCTCTTCACTTCTGAACCGCCAACAAGATCGACAACTTTGTAACTTGCCTTTGCAAGGTGCAGTGCCTTTGCATCCACCCGGATATCTGTGTTTGCGGCGGCGTTACTCTGGTTTCGAAGCGTGAAATAGCTGCTGCCAAACCGTTCGATCACCACGGTATCTGTGCTGCTCTTAGCCCAGGTAAGTGGGTCCCAGCCTGCGGATGATAGCTTCTTAATTATTGGGATGTACTTCTTGAACAGTGGACGGTCCCGATCATACCATTTCGGGTTCTCCCAATATGGGTGCTCTGCCGCGTTCTGGCTAAACATTCCCGGGAAGATGCCGTAGAACATGCTGGTCTGCATGTACTGCTCTGTCATCTCGTAGCTAAACTTATCGAAATCTGTGTTCATCAGCAGCAAATAAGGCTTTGTGGCGCTCATGGTGCGCCGAAGGTTCATTACCTCATCAGCATCTGGCTCGTAGCCACCTTTGCTGTTTAGCCAGTTCACCTCAATACCCATCACATCCAGCAGGGCAGCATAACAGGTGTAGCGCACCGGTGTGGAGTTGGCCATCAGTAGCTTGCCACGGTTGTGCAAATCGTCTCGCAGAAACCGTGTAAACGTATGTGTTGAAAACCACTGAGGCAGGCAAGGTTTGCGGCTATCCGTTTCAAATGTGAGCGGGTAGGGGCATGCCAGAATATTCTCCGGCCGATAATCCAGCACATCGCTCCACCCTTCAAGGGAGTCGAGATACTCACCATCTTGAGAGCCATTCGCCTGCCGGAAGGCCGGATCCTGATACATCTTGCGCGCCATGGTGAGGTTATAGTTCAAGAACCCACGGGTAGGCTTCTGTTCGCTGGCGGGCATTTCCGGGTTGGGGTTCAGTACAAACACGGCACCATCGCCCCATGGTTCCTTACGAAACTCCAGATTGTACTGCCCATTTTCATCTTTACTGCCAGAGTAGCGCACTGCTCGTGCCAACTCGCCCGGGGTGGGGCGCTGTGTTTCTGGCGTAATTTTCTCGGGCTTATTTGCCAGGCTATCCAGCACTGCCATTGCATTTTCATAGGTTCGCGGCAGCTCTGGCGGCATCGGCATCCACCAGGTCATTGGCTCGGTGTACCTGAAATTCAAAATGCCGGCTGCGTTGTCTGCCTTCTTGCTGTTATCGCCTTCATGGTATGCAAACCCAAAATCCTGATATCCGTTTACAGTGGTTGGAGATACAAACGGAGCCCAAATGCCATCCAGCTTCGCAAGCCGGTCGAAATTGGGGCTGTTCAGCTTGTAGAACCGCTGCATTGCAGCCCGAAATCCCCACTGGGCATTCTGCGGACTGAGGCAAAAGAGGCTGGCATGGAAGTGTGCCTGATACTTTGGCCAGGAGCCAGATTTGCCGCTGAGCGCAAAATCCCATGCAATTACCATTTGCCGTGTGGGGCCGTTGTAGAAAATGCGGTATACCGATGGCATATCCATCTGGTTTGAAATGGCAACTCCGGTTTGGCGGTTAGATAAGCAGCCTACGGGGTAGAGCGACATTCCCGAAACCGCCCCCACATTAACATGCGTAAGCCCGCAATGCTCAGAATCGGCACGCACGGGCGCCGAGGAGCGGATATCGTTACCCCACTGCCATCCATCGGCCGCTACTGGCAGGGCAAAATACACGGTTACTGCCCTATCCACCTTGCTTGTATCATGGATATCGCCATCTATTGAGATCGCACCATTCTCTGGTACAAGGCGGGCATTAAGGCGTAGCGATAGTGGATCAGAATTGGATTCTATGGTGGCACCGCCACCAGCACGCCGTGTGCAGGTGCCCTTCATTGCGGCCAGGGTGCCCGATGCCGCAACATCCCTCACCCAGAAACCACCCGAAGTGGCAGATCCAATGGTGAGATCGCCCGCCTTTACAAGGGCAATGGAGCCAGCGGAATCGAACCCTACAGCAAGGCCATCGTCGCCC
>CAIONQ010000029.1 GCA_903859705.1 uncultured Chthonomonas sp. | reverse complement strand
GTTCCAGGGTGAGCTCTATATCCTCACCAAGGAAGAAGGCGGCCGCCATACCCCGTTCTTTACGGGATATACCCCGCAGTTCTTCTTCCGAACAACGGACGTAACCGGTACAATGAACCTGCCGGAAGGTGTTGAGATGGTCATGCCGGGCGATAACATTCGCATCACCGGTGAACTCATCCAGCCCATCGCAATGGAAGAAGGCCTCCGCTTCGCAGTTCGCGAAGGTGGCCGAACCGTTGGCGCAGGTGTTGTAACCAAAATCCTGGATTAATTCCAGTATGATCTGCTTGTATCTCTCCGGCTGGTACGCCAGCTGGAGAGGTGCGGGCTTCAATTACGGCAGGTAGCTCCGGTGCTGATTTCAGCGCAGTGCCAATAGGAATACCAGCCGAATATATGCATTGCGCTGAAGCGATGATAGAACAACTGTTCTTAAATCGCGTGGCGAAAATAGGTAAATTAAATGGCCGCGAAAGAACAACGTATTGTAGTTACCCTGGCGTGCACAGATTGCCGCTCACGAAACTACACAACGTCCAAAAACCGTATTAAGCATCAGAGCCGGCTGGAGCTGAAGAAATACTGCCCCAGACCTTCGTGCCGCACGCATACCATGCACCGCGAAGCAAAGTAAGCCGGGAAAGATTTCAGACACCCCAGGTGTCTGAGCACAAGATTCGAATAGAACCTCTCGGGGTGAAATTCGGATACATACGTAGGGGTATAGCTCAGTTGGTAGAGCGGCGCTCTCCAAAAGCGTAGGCCGGGAGTTCGAGTCTCTCTGCCCCTGCCATGTTTGGGTTTGAGCATCGGGGCGGGTAGCCAATTCGGTAGCGTCCGAATCAGCTCCCGCCCATCATTACGATGCGATGCACGTGCTCAAGGCATCCCACGAGGCGACATTCACTATGGCCACCGACCGTTCTACAGGCGCTGCACCAGCAGCACCCGATATTAAGAGCACAACCAATATCCTGAAGGAAACGATCACTGAACTCCAAAAGACCAAGTGGCCGACTTCTCAGGAAGCATGGAAGCTCACATACGTGGTTCTATCAGTAATCCTGGTACTTGGCATCTATATGGGCGCGCTGGACTATGCACTTACCGCGCTGGTCTCCAAGTTGAGCCTCATCAAATAAGTATCCTGAAGTCGCTTTTTCTAGGAGCTGTTGCGTTCGATTTGTACTGCCGGACTGTATCCTGTCCGCACTAGAATTCGATCTCACGAAGTGGACTGGGATAGCGGAGGTAAGATGCAACGTCACTGGTACGCGGTTCATACCTACTCAGGTCATGAAAATAAAGTAATGACCAATATTCTTCGACGCGCTGAAACTATGAATCTGCGCGAGAAGATCTTTAGAATTCTGGTTCCTACCGAGCTGGAAACCCGAACTCGCGCCGGAAAAAAGACCGAGGTTAAACGCAAGGTCTTCCCGGGTTATGTTCTCATTGAGATGGTCCTGGATGATTCCACCTGGTATCTCATCAAGTCGACCACCGGTGTAACAGGGTTCGTAAGCTCTGGCACTAAGCCCGTGCCGCTTCAGGATCGAGAAGTGAAAGCTATCCTCGATTCAATGGAGACAACGGCGCCAATTCCGGTTGTGAAATTCGACCGTGGCGATTTTGTTCGGGTTGTTTCTGGACCATTTACCGAGTTTACTGGCAAAATTGAAGAGGTTAACGCCGACAAAGAGAAACTCAAAGTTCTCATTTCGATCTTTGGCCGCGATACGCCGGTGGAGCTGGACTTCCAGCAGGTAGAAAAAGTTATCTGATTTCGGCAGCATAAACGCTGGCAACGTGCGGCGTTAGGCACCCGGTCCTGGAATATGTTGCTCAGTACAGCCTCTGGCTGAGCCTGAAAGAGGAGTGATATGGCAAAGAAGATAACTGCAGTAGTTAAGCTGCAGATTAACGCAGGTAAGGCAACTCCCGCGCCGCCCGTTGGTTCTACCCTTGGACCGTACGGTATCAACATGATGGAATTCATCAAGGGATATAACGAAAAGACGGCTGCCATGATCGGTACCGTTGTCCCGGTTGAAATCACCATCTACGATGACAGGTCTTTCACCTTCGTTACGAAGACCCCGCCGGCCCCAGAATTGATCAAGAAGGCCATTGGGGCACCCAAGGGCTCCGCACGACCGCATACCGACAAGGTTGGTACGCTTACGCAGGAGCAACTAAAGGCCATCGCTGAAACCAAGATGCCCGACCTGAACGCTAACGATATCGAAGCAGCAATGAAGATTATTGCCGGTACCGCGCGCTCTATGGGTGTTGAGGTTGCAGGCTGATTTTCAGCGCACATCGAATGCGTGATTTCGCAATGGTGTAAGCAATGAATCCTCTTGTTATTGAGCTAGCCTTTATGACGGTTCTTACGGGACTCTGGCTGGGTTTTCACGGCCGAGTTCTGCACCTGGATAATGGCACCTTCCCCTACCATGTAGCGCTGGAGAGGCGAGATAGCAGAAAGGCGAAGTTCTACTTCGCTTCTGTGTGGATAGGTTTGCTTGCGGCATTTTTGAGTGCACGCACACTCGAAGCCATGTGGTCGGTTAATTTCGACTCTGCCACTCAAAAGAGTTGGATCCTTGGTGGGCTTCGCGGTGTTGAAATGTGGGGACTGTTTATTGTGGGTGCCGTGTGGTCTCGAATTGGGATCCGCGCATCGCAATCAAATATGGATGGTAAATCGTTATTGCCCGCACCTCAGAAGCGGGAAGATACGAGAGATACATCCGATAACAAGAACCGGTAATTCGGTTTGCAACTCTATTCAGTTGCTCAATGTTTGTTTAAGTGGGAGGGGCTGGGCCCCGTTAGCACCACAGGAGAATTAAATGTCTGAAGTAGAAGTAACAGGCGAAGCTACCGAAAAGCATGGCCTTTCCACCGCCGCACGCCGCAAAGCGAAGGTAAACCGCGCAAAGCACAGCCAGCGCTACCTTGGCATTGCCAAAAAAGGCAAGGGCGATGAGATTGTTAGCCTGGAAGCTGCGATTACCCGCGTTAAGGCTAACGCCACCGCCAAGTTCGACGAAACCATTGAGATTGCAGTGAACCTGGGCGTAGACCCTCGCCACGGCGATCAGATGGTTCGCGGTACCACCAACCTCCCGTTCGGCACCGGTAAGAGCCGTGTGGTATGGGTATTCGCCCGTGGCGAAAAGGCAGATGATGCTCGCGCCGCTGGAGCTGATGTTGTGGGTGCCGAAGACCTGATGGAGCGAATCCAGAAGGAAGGCGGAGCCTCCTGCGATATCCTGGTTGCATCTCCTGATATGATGCTTCTGGTTGGTCGCCTGGGTCAGATTCTTAAGGCAAAGATGCCGAACCCGAAGGCCGGAACCGTTTCTCCAAACGTTGGCCAGGTTGTTCGCGATATTAAGGGCGCTACCCGCGCTGAGTACCGCGTAGACAAGAACGGTATTATCCACGGCCCAATTGGCAAAGCAAGCTACCCTGTTGAGAACCTTCAGGCAAACTTTATCGCGCTGCTGAGCGCACTTGTTAAGGCCAAGCCGGCTGCTGCCAAGGGCAAGTATGTTAAGCGCATCAACGTATCATCCACCATGGGCCCAAGCATCGAGGTGGATGTGGCGGATGCACAGAAGGCTGCTGAGCACGTATAAGTAGCTGCGTAAATAGCAGTTAATTCAATGGGGCCCGCAGATCACAATCTGCGGGCCCCATTCGTTTTACGTGTTTATTGGTTTTACCTCCGGGCCCAATCAGCCTCTGGCGCGCCACCGGGTATCAATACCGTGCATCATCAGTAGCTCAGATAGTTGGCCGATGTGCCCCTGTGTATGTCGCAGGTTCATTAGCTCATGGGATAACTTGGTAATGTTCTTGTACCATGAGAAACCCGCTTCCTGGCTCTCCAGATCAAGGCCATCCACTGTGGAATCCACCAGGCTATCTATGTATTTAAAGTAAGCAATGGCCTCTTCTCTGCTAAGCACCCTTGCGGCAGCAGGCAGGCCGTATGGCTCCAGCAGAGGATCGTGATCTGTAGGTCCATCCCGCCAGGGCTGAAATGCCGCTTCGTTTTGCCCCATGTATAGCTGTGTAAAGTAGCCAGCATGCAACGCAATACGGGCGAACGTGCGTGGAAATTCGCCTTGCTCCCACAGGGTATCCGGGCATAGCTCCACACAATCCGTAAGCATTGCAATGCCTGCATGGTATTGCTGTTTAAGTGCGCTCTTTATCACTGCCGCATAACTCCCCTACCGCTACAGCCATACTAAAAAACTGGCTGGCCACACGTGTTGGCCAGCCAGTTTAAATTACCCCAAACATTGCGTAAAGACCTAACGCGTGCTGCGCATCTGCGCTACTCGAATTCGGTTTAGCGCGCGCTCAAGGCCAAGGCGAACCTCTTCAGCATTTATGCTGCTATCCGGCACCTCAAGCAGCTTGCGCGCACTATCTGCCGATGCGCGCGCGCGGTCTACATCTATCTCTTCAGAAAGCTCTGCAGAGGCTGCAAGGATAATCACTTTCTCCTTGGTAACCTGCATATAGCCACCGCTAACCGCCAGGAAAGCCTCCAGGCCGTTCTGCAGCGTAATTTTTACGATGCCAACCTGCAGTTCCGTAAGCAGCGGCGCGTGCCCTGCCAGAACTCCGAAAGAGCCATCGATACCCGGCGCTATTACAGACTGTACAGGCTCTGAAAACAGCAGCTTTTCTGGGGATACAAGCTCCAGCGGAAACGTTGCCATACTATCTCCTCTAAACCTGGGCCATTTTAGGAATGCTTGCGGATCGATACGGATATACCGTTCGATCCGCAGGATTCAAATAAGCCCTCAGGAACCAGCCAGATGGCAGGTACCCTTAGTTTGCAATGGTCTTGGCTTTCGCAACCGCCTCGTCGATGCTGCCAACGTTGTAGAACGCCTGCTCTGGCAGATCGTCGTGCTGGCCGCTGATGAGCTCTTTGAAGGAACGGATCGTCTCTTTGAGCGGAACGTACTTGCCGGGAAGGCCAGTAAACTGCTCTGCAACGCGGAACGGCTGAGACATGAACTTCTCAACGCGGCGTGCACGGGATACAATCAGTTTGTCATCGTCAGAGAGTTCATCGATACCAAGGATCGCGATGATATCCTGAAGTTCTTTGTAGCGCTGCAGAATCTGCTGAACACCACGGGCTGTCTGATAGTGCTCATCGCCAACAACATGGGCCTGCATAATTCGGGAGGTAGAACCTAGCGGATCAACTGCGGGGTAGATACCCTTTTCCGAAATTCGGCGCTCAAGGTAAACGTATGCATCAAGGTGGGCAAAGGTGGTTGCCGGCGCCGGGTCGGTGGGGTCGTCTGCAGGAACGTAGATAGCCTGCACCGAGGTAACAGAACCCTTATTGGTGGAGGTGATGCGCTCCTGAAGTGCGCCCATTTCGGTACCCAGGGTAGGCTGGTAGCCTACAGCGCTTGGGATGCGGCCGAGAAGTGCAGACACTTCGGAACCGGCCTGAACGAAGCGGAAGATATTGTCTACAAACAGAAGAACGTCCTGACCTTCAACATCGCGGAAGTACTCTGCAATGGTTAGGGCAGAGAGTGCAACGCGGAGGCGTGCACCCGGGGGCTCGTTCATCTGGCCGAATACCATGGCGGTTTTGGAGATAACGCCCGATTCGGTCATTTCCAGCCAAAGGTCGTTGCCTTCGCGAGTTCGCTCACCTACACCAGCGAAAACGGAGAAGCCTCCGTGCTCGGTTGCGATGTTGGTGATAAGTTCCTGAATAAGAACGGTTTTGCCCAGACCTGCACCGCCGAAGAGGCCGATCTTTCCTCCCTTAAGGAAGGGGGTCAGAAGGTCTACAACCTTGAGGCCAGTTTCCAAAACTTCCTGTGCACTGCTCTGATCTGCAAATGACGGAGCGGGGCGATGGATGGGCCAGTACTCCTTTGCAGGCACCGGGCCGCGCTCGTCGACGGGTTCCCCGAGCAGGTTGAAAACGCGTCCCAGCGTTTCACGACCAACCGGAACGGTGATTGGCAGGCCAGTATCGGTTGCGGCCATGCCGCGCACAAGGCCGTCGGTGCTGGACATTGCAATGCAGCGAACCACGTCATTGCCGAGGTGCTGTGCAACTTCTACCGTAAGGTTGATTTTGCGCGCCTCATCTTTGATGGTGATCGCATTGTTAATAGGCGGCAGTTCGCCAGCCGAAAAGCCCAGGTCCACGACTGGCCCCTGCACCTGTACGATGTGTCCGTTTGCCATAATTTTGGCTCTGCTCCTTGGGTTAACGCCGGGCACAGCTCACTGAGAACCGGTCCCTCCCGGCTCCCGCGCCACCAGCGTGGTTGTAATTCAGTACGTGTAAAATTTCACAAACACAGCTGTTTGCACTCGTAATTCTGAATATTTTAGCAGTTATCCACCCCTAAAAGCAAGCTAGAATCGCATGCTGCACCAGCAATTGCCTATTATTTAAGCTTGCTAACCTGCACACTGCTGCCATGCGTAGCCAACTTCCCCTTTGCATGCTCTTGACACGCACGAGGCACCGCAGTAAACTTCACCGCAGGGGCCCGGGCATCTTTACGCCTCAATGGTGGTTTGCCACTGCTGCAATGAACCGGCTGCATCCATTATAGAGCGAATTGCGTACCATGCAAGGAGCAATAGTGATCATCAATTTTAGGGCCGCATCCAGGCATAGCTTACCGGTAACAGCACAGATTCGCATGTTAACTTCTGCAGCAGTTGGCCTTGCTCTGCTACTATTTGCGCCTGTTGCTGCCACGGCCCAGGACGATTCCAGCAATCAGCTTATCCCGGGCCCGGCAAATGGTGCCAGTGCGCTGAGGCCCATTACGGGGGGCAGCCTACCTGCCTCGGTAGATTTTACGCGCTCCGCACTTATAGTGCTGCTAAGGAGGGCAGATGTTGTAAAATCGCTGCGCCTGAACGCCACTCAAATAGAGATTTTGGACCCCATTGTGCGTACCTATGAGCCCGGCATGAACAAGGCTGCAGCCCGGCCTTATCAGGGCCTGGAGAAGGATGCCCTGAGCCACATGAGCCCGGAGCAAGTAGCTGCCCTACAAAAGCGCGCGGCGCAGGCTCAAGCCGATTACCTTACAGGTGTAGAAAAGAAGATACTTACTACCCTTAAGCCATCTCAGGCAACGCGTATGAGTCAGCTGGATCTGCAGTTTAGAACCGCCCTCGCCATTGCCGATCCACAGGTAGCCACCCGGTTTAAGGCCACAGCAGCACAGGTTACAGGCATACGTGCGGAACTGGCAGCGTGCCAGGATGAAACTGCCGATTTGCTTCAGCGGGAAGTAACAACGTGGCAACTGCAAAAACAGAAGGAAGCAATGCTATCTCCCAGGCATCGCAAACCCACGTCGCCACAAACGCAGGCCGCCGACGAGATGCAGAAACTGCTGCGAAGCTTGAAACCAGAGATCGCAGGCATCCGTAACTCCCATGGCAGGAAAGCGCTTGCACTGCTCACAGAAGAGCAGCAGCAAGAGTGGAGAACTGCCCTGGGTTCAGAGTTCGATTTCGATTCTGAACAGTAATCATCTATCTGTAACCGTATTCTCCCGCAAATTGGCATAATTGACTACAAAGGGCAACTGGATGTATTGCAATTCTGCCAAAAATGTGCAACACAAGAGTAGTAAGTGATTGGTTTCGGCAGGAGTGCTCGCGCACCCTCCCCGCGAAGGAGCAATGAATGAAAAAGTGGTTCAGCACACCGCTTGCAGCCGCTGTTATGGCTGCAGCCCTTATTGGCGGCCCGGCCGCAATTCCCGCAGTTGCCCAGGGTGCGGCGCAGGGCTTGCCTGGCGGCCAGAACCCGGGCGCAATGATTCAGGAGCTGATGAAGGGCCTTAACCTTGGCCCAATGATGATGAGCTTCGGTGGTGCAAGCGGCGGCATGATAGATTTCACTCGAAGCAACGAGCGAAATCTGCTAAAGCGTGCCGATGTGCGAAGCGAACTGTTCATAGACTCCAAACAGCGTGAACAGCTAGCCAGCCTTGAAACACAGGGCAAGCAACAGATGCAGCAGGTTGTAATGCAGAGCGCTATGAAGGCCTTTGTTAACAACCCGGATCTGCAGAACATTGGCGACTCTATAAAGAACAGTGGAAACGGTGCCCCACCAGATCTCACCGGCCTTAAGGATGCCCTGAACACCGGCTTCCAGCAGATGCAGGAAACCCTGCAGGTTTTCCAGGCCGGGCAAGATGAAAAGAGCGAGGCTGTACTTCGGCCAAAGCAGCAAAAGCGCCTGCACGAGCTGGATCTGCAATACCGTGGTCTGCTGGCACTTTCAGAAAGGAAAGTGGCAGATTCCCTCAAGGTTACGCAGGATCAGCGCACCGTGGTGGAGGGTGCCCTCAAAGATTATATGGATGCGCAGATGAAGGCTATGCAGCCCATTATGAACCAGGCCGCTCAGCTTGGCCAGCAGGCTGCGGCAAACGGTGGGCAGCCGCCGGCAGGTTTTAACCCGCAAGCCATCCAGAAGAATGTAAACGATCTGCTTAACAGCGATGAACTGAAGAAGGCCCGCACAACCGCGGAAGATAAGGTGAAAGCCAGCCTTACTCCAGAACAGCGCACGGCATGGACGGGTATGCTTGGCCAGAAGTTTGTTTTCCGAGTGCTGGAAAGCAAGTAATAGCCACACACGCTTACAGCCCTTTATTTGGATGCAAACGTGATATGTAAACTTGAAGGGGACGCACCGATTTTTCAGTGCGTCCCCAATTTTAGTGAGGGGCGGCGCACAGACGTGGTGGCCGCGATTGTTGATTCAGCACGCGAAGTGGAGCGCCGCGGTGGCGTGCGGGTTATTGATTGGTCGGCAGATACAGATCACAACCGAATGGTTGTAACGCTGCTGGGCGAGGAGCTACCCGTTGCTAAAGCTATGCTAGCTATGGCACGCTGCGCCGTAGAGAACATAGATCTGCGTAAGCAAACCGGCGTGCATCCACGCATCGGCGCCATCGATGTTCTGCCTGTTGTGCCCATTCGGGGTGCCACTTTTGCCGATGCAAACCGCCTGGCGCAAAGCATATCGCAATCTATTGGCAATCAACTTCTGGTGCCGGTTTGCCTCTACGAACAGTCTGCCCACCCGGGCAAATTACGCGCTCTGCCTGCGATTCGTAAGGTGGTAAAGCAGCTGCTTCAAAACCCCACTGATGGGCAGGTACTGCCATCAGATTACGGCCCCACCACCCCGCATCCTTCTGCCGGAGTTACAGTAGCAGGAGCCCGGGCACCCCTTACCGCCTACAATATAGATTTAAACACGCAAAATGTAGCCGTTGCAGAAGCCATTGCCGCCGATATTCGTAAGCAAAGAGCAGTGATTCCAAGCCTTCAAGGCGTGCGTGCTCTGGGATTATTTCTTGATTCACGCAACTGTGCGCAGGTTTCGATGAACCTTACTGTGCCTGCCGCCTCGCCCATGCCGGCCGTTTTCAACTATGTTGCAGCAGCAGCGCAAAGGCTTGGCGCAGAGCCCACCCTCTCCGAAATCATTGGCGTGGTACCGGCTGTATCCCTGGGCAACGGATCACCAGAACAAATTCTGTGGCATGATTTTCGCGCCGAAAAGGTTATCGAATCCTGGTTTGATGCGTGAGCTCAACTTCCACCTCGGCTCAGCAATACGCAACAATGCCGAACCGCCGTTCGTAAATCAGGCATAATCGTACACAATTAAGCTTGCTACATCCGCCCTCCCACCGGGTCTCTGGCAGCACCACAGCGTTTAAGGATTTGTTCAATAACCATGGGTAGTGAGCCATCAGCTTCCGCCGGAACAGCCGCCAAAGGCAACCGACGGCCAGTTCTTATAGCAGTTCTCTTGATCGTAGTTGCAGTTGGCGCGGCATACGGGCATTCGGCGTGGCGCTTTGGCACCACCCATGTAGTAACCGATGATGCGCAACTTACTTCAGATATCATCCCTGTTGCTCCACAGGTTAGTGCAGCGGTTACGAAGGTGGCCGTTGCAGAGAACCAGCTGGTGCGCAAGGGCGATGTGCTTGTTACGCTGGATAGTTCCTCGCTTAAAGCAGCCTATGATCTGGCAAAGGCCAATCTGCAGGTGGCAGAGGCCGCCGCACAGCAGGCCGGTGTTGCTGTTAACTACGCCACCGATACGGGCAAAGCCCAGCTGGATAAAGCTGCGGGTATTCTTGCTCAGGCACAATCTGGCGTGGAGCAGGCGCGAGCAGAAAACGATCGTTCTAAGGGTGGTATTCAGAGTGCACTTGCTGTAGAGCAGGGCGCGCGCGCAAACATTCAGCTGGCACACAGTGCGCTTACTGCCGCAGAATCCAATCTGCAACGCTCTAAAGATAGCCTTGCCGCTGCACAGGCCCAATTGGATAGTGTGCGCACTGGCCTAAAGGCTGCACAGGCCGGGCAGGATGCCGCGCAGGCCGTTGCAGATAGGGCCGCGCATGATGCTGCACGCTATGCAGAACTTTTGCAGGAAGGCGCAGCCAGCGCTCAAACCGCCGACAACGCAGCCACCGCAGCCCGCCAAACCAAAGCCCAGCTCGAGGCCTCTAAACAGCAGGTTCAGCAAGCTCGGTCCGCAATTACTCAGCAAGAAGCAAACCTCAATGCAGCCAAACGCCAGATAGAGGCCAACACAGCTGCCGTTTCCCAGGCAAAGGCGCAGATTAGCGCTTCTGAGGCCGGGGCTGCGGGCGCTGCCGCCGCCGTTTCTCAGGCAAAATCTCAATCTCAGTTCGCCAGCCATGGAGTGCAGCAGGCAATTACGCGCAAAAAGCAGGCTGAAGGCGATGTGGAACAGGCGCACACCGCCCCAGAACAGATTGCACAATCTCAAAGCGCAAAAGCACAGGCCATTGCCAAAATTGAGCAGGCGCGTGCGGCTCTGGAATCTGCCAAAATTTTGCTGGATGAAACCACCATTTATGCTCCCTCCAATGGCAGAATCAGCAAGAAAACGGTGGAAATTGGCCAGATAGTTCAGCCAGGCACACCGTTGATGACCATAGTGCCGGACGACGATATTTGGGTTACCGCAAACTATAAAGAAACGCAGCTTGCAGGGGTTAAAGATGGGTCCCCGGCCGAAATTGAGGTAGATGGCCTCCCCGGTAAGATATTTAAGGGCCATGTAGAGAGCATCTCTGCAGGCACGGGCGCTACCTTTACACTGCTACCACCAGATAATGCCACAGGCAACTTCACGAAGGTAGTTCAGCGCATCTCGGTGAAAATTGTGCTGGAACAGAATCAGCCAGATGTTAAGTTGCTTCGCGCGGGGATGTCTGTAACCTCTATCATCGAAACCAAGCACGAATAGCAAAGCCTGCACTGCCGGCTCCGCGCTGTTCGTATTACACAGCCGTGGAGCCTGCAGCGCATTATGTATAACAGAACCTCCGCTCCGCTTCGATTTGTTTGCACCGCTCTGGTGGCAGCACTTGCCTGTAGTACGGCCTTTGGCCCCGCCAAAGCCCAGGAACCCCCATCAGCAGATACCTGGGCCTTTCAATACCCCGCTCAATTGCAAGCCAACTGTCTTCTTAATCTGCGCTACCTGAACGAAAAAACTGCAGGTGAATCCGGGTTTGTACGCCTTTCTGCCGATGGGCGCAGTTTTGTACTTGGCAATGGCAAACCGCTTCGCCTGTGGTCGGTAGTTACCGATGCCTACCGCCTCAAGCCTGAAGAGATGGCGGTGCATGCACGGTTTCTGGCCAAGCTGGGCGTTAATATGGTGCGCCTGCACACCCAGATTGCCCCGCCTGGCCCTGGTGGCGCCCTTACCGATGTCAACACAAAAGAGATAGATGGGATATGGCGCTGCGTTGCCGCCATGAAGAAAGAGGGCATCTACTGCACCCTCTCCCCTTACTGGGCCACCGCAAAAGATGTTACGCGCTGGGGCATTGATGGCTATACAGGCAATACCGATTTGTGGGGGTTGCTGTTTTTTAACGAAAAGCTGCAGCAGGGTTATAAAGCCTGGGTTAAAGAGCTTTACTCCAAGCCAAACCCGTACACCGGGGTTCCTCTATCCAGAGAGGCAGCCGTTGCCCTCATTCAGGTTCAGAACGAAGATGGCATGTTCTTCTGGACCATGCAGGGCCTGCACCCGCAACAAAAGGCCGCGCTTGGCCTTAAGTTTGGAACGTGGCTCAAAGCAAAATATGGCTCCGCAGATGCCATCAAAGCATCCTGGCAGGGTGCATCCAATGAAAAAGACGATCTGAATAACGGCATGGCCGCCATTCTGGATACCTGGGTGCTTACGCAGCCGCAAACGGGGGGTATGGCAAAGCGCACAGCCGATCAAACGCAGTTTTTTGCGGCAACGCAGCGTAAATTCTATGTGGATATCGCCGATTACTATCATAAAGACCTGGGTTGCAAGCAGCTAATAAACGCTTCTAACTGGATAACTGCCGATCCTGTTCACCTAAACGACTTAGAGCGGTACACCAACACCGCCTGCGATGTGCTTGCCGTTAACCGCTACACCGGCGGCGTGCACACCGGAGAGAACAATGGCTGGCGCATAGATGCAGGCCACCACTTCACAAATAGCTCCTGCCTGCTGGATCCGCGTAGCCTTCCGTTTAACCTTAAGCAGCCCGTGGGCCATCCCATGGTTATCACCGAATCGGATTGGGTAAGCCCGGAGGGCTACCAATCGGAAGCAACATTTCTTGCAGCGGTATATCAGTCGCTTACAGGTGTAAGCTCCCTGTACTGGTTTGCAGCCGGGGGCACCCCGCAATACGATCCAGATCCGTACTTCAACTTCCTCACTATTCAGGGCAGCCATCCACTAAATAAGTGGACATGCTCTACCCCCATGATTATGGGCAGCTTCCCCGCCGCCGCGCTTGTTTACAGGCTGGGCTATGTGAAGCAGGGCGAACCAGTGGTGCACGAAGAACGAAGCCTGCAGGATATGTGGGAACGCAAAGATCCGATTCTTGCCGAAGACAAAACCTTCGATCCTAACCGCAACACCGGCAACACCGGCGGAAAATCCATCCTGCAAAAAGGGGTAGATCCGCTGGCGTTTCTTGCTGGCCCGGTAGAGGTAAAGTATGGAGGTAATCCCGCCAACTCCAGAACCGAAGACCTCAGCAGGTTGATAGACCCGGCAAAAAGCCTGGTAACCAGCATTACCGGGGAGGTAAAATTGGATTATGGCAGCGGCATTTGCACCGTTGATGCACCCGCAGCGCAGGGCGCCTGTGGCTTTTTAGCAAAAAAGGGGCAGTTCGCCCTCACAAATGTCATTATCCAGAGCACCGATGAATATGCCTCTATCCTCTGTGCATCTATGGATGAAAAAGCGCTCTCGGCATCAAAAAAAGTCCTGATTCAAATCACAACTCGCGCGCGGCCCACCGGCTGGAGTGCGAAACAGGCAGATTTTAAGAGCGACGATGGCAAGCAAACGTTTCACGGGTTTGAAATTCTGAACACAGGATCTATGCCATGGCGAATTAGCGCCTGCAATGCAACCGTAACCCTGAAAAACCCGGGCTTGAGCCGTGCCTATATCCTGGATGCGGCAGGCTACGTAATTGGTGAAGCCGAAGCCGTGAAGGCCGGCGGAAGCCTCAAAGTAAAACTGCCACCGAATGCGCTTTATGTTGTTGTAGAATAATGGAACAGAAAACTGTTTCGATGTGCCATTACTCTGGTTGGTATCGGGAGATCGAAGTATGAATATGTGTAAGATTGCTGCTATGGCGGCATTTGCTGCCCTGGCATTGCCTGTTCGTGCCCAGTTTGTAACGTTTCCAGAGATTAGCTCAGATCGCCACACCAACTTTAGAATAATGGCGGCACAGCCTGTTCGCCTTAATACAGGCGATATTCCAGGTGCGGGCATTGCCCGGCTTACCAGGGGCACCAATAGTGTGTGGGAAGTTACTGTTGGGCCAGTGCCCGCAGCTGCTTATCACAACTCTTCCAATCCCCGGTTATTTTACTAAACACTGTCTGCAACTTGCGAGTATCAATAACAAACGATGTTCATACCCTACAGAGCAAAAAACCCACCGGAGCACCCGCCCTATTTCACCATAGGCCTAATCGCGGTAAATGTCCTTGTATATGCATTCACCACCGAAATGGGGCTGGTAGTTACCAGAGAATCTGTTGCAAGTTTGGCTTTAACGCACAACACCATGTGGAGCGAGCCCTGGCGCATTATTACCGCCATGTTCCTGCATTCAGAGCCATTCCACCTCATAGGCAACATGCTGTTTCTTTGGCTGTTTGGTGCCGCTGCAGAAGGGCGGCTGCGCCCGGCAAAGTTTCTTGCCATGTACTTTGTAGCCGGGTTTTGTGGTGATGTATTGGAGGACCTGGTTTGGGGGGTTGCCAACCCAACAGCGCCATCGCTGGGGGCATCCGGGGCAATTATGGGGGTTGCTGGCGCCTACCTGTACCTGTTTCCCTACTCGCAAATATGTGTTCTGTACTGGTTTGGCTGGTTTTGGCGAGGAGTTTGGGAGATACAAGCGCGCTGGATAGTGCTGCTATACACCGGCATGGATGTGTTTGAGGCGCTGATATTTAAAGGGGGCGATGGAGTGGGCCACCTGGCGCACATTGGTGGCGCCCTTGCAGGAATCCTGTTTGTGGCCCTGTTCCGGGTTCGGAGAGATAGCGAAGAAGTATCCGAGGTACAGGCACTGCAGGCAGATGTAAAAGATTACACCCTGCTCTCCCTCAACGATCTCACCACCCTGCTTCAGCGCCCAACCGAAGACATGCACCTGGTAATGGCCTACCTGGAAAAGGCCTCCAGCGCATACAACGGAGCAAACCCCGAAGCCCTTCTGCATGTACTGAACCAGTACGCCAACCGCCTGGTTTCTATCGAAAATCCGGAGCGACTTGCCTACGTGGTCCTGCGCATCCCAATCCAGAGCGGAGGCTTGCATCCCGTGTTCTACCTGCGCCTGGGCTCATTGTTAGAGAAGAGATACTCCAACGATCTGGCATCCCAGGTGTACCGCAGGGTTTATGACCTGGCACCCACCGCGCCTGATACCGAAGTGGCCCTTTACCGCCTTGCTCAGTTAATGGATAGCGTATTTCAAAACCGCGGGCAGGCACTGGCCATCTATGCAGAAATGCTCCGGCTCTTCCCGCACGGGCAGCTGGCGCTGCAGGCACAGGCAGCGTTGCAGCGCGGTTAAGCGGCGTGTAACCGTTAGCCACCAGCCAAATACTGGTAACGCGGCACCAGTTGTTACAGAGCTTAATCGACATCCTCAACCACCCCGGAATCAAACTACTAACTCACCAAACAGAGGTGCAACCATACCACAGCGCGAAACCTGAGCAAGTAAGCACTCAAAAAAAGCCGTACTGCCCTATACCTGATTAGAGAAAGGCCAGCAAGATGATATCTGCACTGGTCCGTAAATCTTCCCTGCTTTGCTCTTGTTTCAGAAGCGCCGCGCTGGCCGCCCTCGCCTTTATAATGCTTGTTTCATCACCGAAGCCCGCACCAGCACAGCAGGCAGGTACGGTGTGGATAGAGGCCGAAGCTCCGGATAGCGCCACATCTCCCATTGCTCCCTCGCCCTGGGCCGGGGTGATGAGCGGTGACCGCTGGCTGCAGCTTAGCATAGAGGCAGGCGATGTTGAGAAGCGTGTGCCCGAAGGCGGTTTGGTGTTTGGTTACGATTTTGTAACTTCAGAGGCCGCCGTACAGGCCATCTGGAATCGCATTGGATTTGAATTTGTACGTTCCCCCTTTGAGTGGCGCATTGTTGGTGTTTCGGACTGGAAAACAGTTGGGCCAGATCAGATAACCACCGATTTAACCGAGATTGGGTTCTGGGCCGAGGTTGCATGGGTCAAAATGGGCGAGCTCTCGCTCCCATCTGGCAAGCATCGGCTTGAGATACGAATCCCGAGAAATTACGACGCAAAACATGTCATCCAACGTGTGCTCTATGCCTCGGATGCACTCTGCATCTCCAGCACCGGCTTCAACCCCAATGGCAGATTTAAGCCGGGAGACCCAGCCGCAACTTCAGCGCCAGATCGCGAGGCGGCTGCTAAAGTATTTGCGGTTCCCGCCGAACGCACCACGGTAAGAACGGTGCTTCCACTAAAGGGATTGTGGCAGTTTGCGCGCTATGATGAACAACTTGTAGAGGGCAGAACAGATCCCATTCCTGCCGTGCCAGATGCCGAAACACTGCACTGGAGCAGCATGCAGGTGCCGGGTGACCGCAATAAACTGCGCCCGGATATGACCTTTGCGCACCGATATTTTTTGAGAACCCGCATAGATGTGCCGCAAAACGGCACGGGCCAATCTTATGTGCTGCACCTGCCTTCGGTAAACTTTATTGCAACCCTGTTTGTAAATGGCAAACAGATTGCCTCTACCGATCTGCCATACGCAATATGGGATGTAGACCTCACGGCCGCACTTAAGCCGGGCATCAACGAGGTATGGCTGGGCATTAAAGATACCTACTATGCACTGAACCCATCCGATGGCAAGAACCCCCGCTTTAGCTTTGTGCTGCCGACGGAGTTTTTCAACTCCAACCAGGGCGTTTCTATGCAGCTGGATTATCCGGTTTGGAACCACATGGAAAATGGCATTCTTCAGGAGCCATCGATTATAGTTTCCGGGCCAGTTTATACCTCCGATGTGTTTGCGCTCCCCTCGGTGCGCACGCACAGTCTGGGGTTGGAGTTAACTCTGCATAACCCGGGCACACTAGCTGTTGAGGCGGAGGTTAGCAACGAGATTATCCCGTTTAATGGCAAAGGCAGTGCGCCAGAAGCAACTTTCCCAGCATCGCATGTATCCATTCCACCCGGCTCTGATTCCGTACTGAAGCTGCGCCAGCCATGGGCAAATCCGCGCCTCTGGTGGCCAGATGATCCTCAGCAGTACCAGGTTCGCACCCGGGTTATTGTTGCCGGCAAGGTGGTGGATGAGCGCCTTACTAAGTTCGGCTTTAGAGAGTGGGAGTGGCAGGGCAAAGAGTTCCAGCTAAACGGTATTCCGTGGCATGGGCGTGCCGATCTCGCAGAGTATGGCAAAGCAAACCCGCAGGCGGTAGCCACCTGGAAAAAGCATGGCCAGAACATGCAGCGCATTTGGGCCGAAACCGGGCTGGATGGCATGGAGATGGAGCAGGTGCTCGATTTCATGGATGCAAATGGTGTGCCGATACGGCGCACAGGCATCTTTGATGGGGAGGGCGCCAACTACCGATTAACCGAAAACATTAATGAGGGCGGCAAAGAGAAAACGGTGGCGCACCGCGCCCTGTTCGATCATTTTAGAAAGCAGTTGCTGGCATGGGCAAAAGGCCAGCGCAACCATCCATCGATCTTTATCTGGTCGATGGAAAACGAGATCACCTTCATCAATGCCAATGTATTCGGGCTAAACCAGTACACCGATCCCGAGATACGCCGCACTGCCGCAGAGCTGGCCGCCCTGGACCCCACCCGCCCACAGATGACGGATGGAGGAAACGCACTTCTGGATGAATCTATGCCGGTATACGGTGGCCACTATCTGGAAGCAGATTTCTCCAACTACCCGGAAGAGGCGTACACGCTGGCCGAAGCCCGCAAATCCGGCCAGCCGGGCCATCAGCGCTGGCCAATTACCGGGCAAAAGCCCATATTGATGGGTGAGAGCTTTTTTGCACAGGGCAACGATGCCTCAGCACTGGCCGCAGTTGGCGGCGAAAGTGCTTTTGTGGGCAAGGCAGAATCCTATCCCGCAATGGGCCTTATCGGCCGTATGCTCTCCGAAGGCTACCGCTGGAACGGGCAGGTATCTTTTCACTTCTGGATGGGTGGCGAATCGGATCTGTACTACAAATCCTGGCAGCCCATTGCCGCCCTGTGCCGCGAGTGGGACTGGCGATTTAGATCTGCCCAGAAGGTGCAGCGAACCATAGGTATCTTTAACGACACCCGGTATGCAGACCCTATCACCCTGGAGTGGAAGCTTATCCTTAATGGCAAAACGGCTGCCTCCGGTAGCTCTGTACATGCTGTGCCTACTGGCGGCAGCCAGAAATTTCCTATTACAATCCCACTGCCCTCAGCATCTTCACGCATGGAGGGTTCACTTACCCTTGCCCTGCTGGTAAAAGGCAGCCGGGTTTTTGAGGATGTGCGGCCGCTATCGGTTCTTCCCGCTCCTTCGGTGCTCACGTCCCCCAATACAACTCCTGCAAGCGCCACCAGCAAACCCTGGTTAGCCGTTTACGATCCTGCTGGCACGGCAGCTGCCACCCTGCGCGCTGCCGGCACAAGCTTCTTAACACTTACAAGCCTCAACACCCTCCCGGCCGATATTAAAACGATTCTTGTTGGCAAAGATGCGCTGAGCGCAGCCGAAAGTGGGTCGAGCCGGCTGGCTGCTTACGCAGCCACAGGCCACTGTGTTGTTGTGCTGGAGCAGGCGCATCCTCTGCACTATCAGGGGCTCCCAGCAGAGATGGCACCGGCCACTAATCATGGAAGCATCGCCTTTTGCGAGGATCTGGATCATCCCATTTTCCGGGGCCTAAAGCAGGCAGACTTCACCGTTTGGGCAGGTGCCAACAATGTGTATGTGGATGCCTATGAAAAGCCGACCAGAGGAGCGCGCTCACTTATACAGTGCGGAAATGGGCTAAACAGTACCGCACTTGCAGAAATACAGGTGGGCCAGGGAATGCTGCTGGTTTGCCAGCTGCAGGTAGAGAGCACGCTCGGCACCAACGTTGTGGCGCAGCAGCTGCTATGCAACATGGCATCCTACGCGCGCAGCTACGATCAAACATTCAGGCCAACCGCCCTCTATTCTGGCGGCAACACGCACCTTGAGGCCGCGGTTAAAGCCATGGGTGTGGCCATTACAAAGGCAGATACTCCGCTTGCTGCCTTAGCAAAGCCCGGCGGCATCGCGGTTATAAACGCTACTCCAGATGCGCTCAAAACTCTGGCAAGCAGCGGCGGGCAGCTAACAAAATACTACGCCTCTGGCGGCTGGCTTATTCTATATGGATTAACTCCGGAGGGCCTTGCAGATTTCAACCGGATTGTTGGTTTTGAACACATGATACGGCCGTTTCAGCGCGAAAAGGTTACCTTTCCGGCGGTGCGCTCCCCGCTATTGGCGGGCCTCACCGCGCCCAATATCGTAATGAGCTCCGGACAGCGGATATTCAACTGGCAGGCGGGAGACTACCCGGATACGAATGCGTTTAGCTATGTGGTGGATTATGAGGACGTGGCCCCGTTTGGGAAATCAACATTCTCTGCCTATGGAAACATTGTTAACAACTTTGTGGGTGCCGATGGTTGGCCCCTCATAATCAACTTCCCGGTGCCTGCCGATGGTCGGCCGTTTGAGGTGCCTATTTCCTTTCCAAAACCGCTAACACTTACCGAGTTCACCTGGATTGGCAATACCAACTACTGGCCACAAACCGGTGTGAGCCTGGTTTTTGGCCCAAATGACCACCAGGATTACGAAACCCGGCCAGATAACACGCAGCAGACCTTTGCCATACGCCAGCCCCACCCAACCGATAAGGTTACTCTGCAGATTACAAAGTGGCAGCCACAGGCAGGCAAAGGGGCGCTAATAGGTATCGATAATATTTACCTGAAGGCAAAGCGCCCAGCAGATTATTATCAAAAGGTGAAGCCTTTGCTGAACATCGGCGCACTCATGAGCTATCCGCGCGGCCCCGGCGGAATAATACTCTGCAATGTAAAGTTTCAGCATACCGAGGCGGTACCCGAGAATGCGCAGAAAAAGCAGGCAATCCTCAGCACCCTGCTTCACAATTTGAAGGCCCCATTCGCTGGTGGGCGCACGCTTATTGCGGGCGCAGGCTTGCGCTATACACCCATCGATCTATCACGAAGTGCCAATGCCTACCGCACATCCCAGGGCTGGTTTGGAGACAAGAGCTACACATTTGCAGATCTGCCAACCGGCAAGCACGTCTTCGGCGGCGTAAGCTACAACATCTACGATTTTGCAACATCGCCGGTACCAACGGTGGTGATGCTTGGCGGCAATGGCATAGCGGGTCCATCAGAGGTGAATGGAATACCCGTAAATGGTAAGGCCGATGCACTATTCTTCCTTCATACAGCACGCATAGACGCACGGCGCAGCCAAAACGATATCAAAGAGAACCGCAGCAGTGAAATAGCCGCTTACGTGGTGCACTACGAAGATGGCACTGCCGCCCGTATCCCAGTTCGGGCAGAGCTGGATATCGACGACTACCATCCGCAATCCCCTGCGCCCCTGTCGGGAGCACAGCTCGCCTGGTCGAAACCATACGCTGGCACCCAGCTAAGCGCCGCGGCCTACTCCATGCAATGGAATAATCCGAAGCCAGATGTCAAAATCACAACCATCGATCTCATCTCAGGCGCAAACAGAAATGCCGGAATACCTGCGCTACTGGCAATAAGCACGTGCAGCATCGCGCCAACAGATTGGCCCGAAACCAACAAAACCCGATGAAAAAGGAAAAACCCTCCACATAAACCCACTTCCCAGTGATATGCTATCCTCTGTAAGCACGTTTTTCAAAACACATATCTGCGAGAGAGGAATGAGGGTTTGGCATAAATGAAGTTCGGTATCACGCTTCGTAAGGCATCGCTTCTGCAGCATCTGAGTACCGGCCTTGTTTGTATATTGGTACTGGGCATGGGATGTATGCACTGCTTGGCTCAAGCCGTACAGATTTCGCTTTCTTCGCTGTTGAAGGAGCTTGCAGACACCTCGAGCATAGCCCGGTTTCCTCAGCGATATTACACATCGCATGAGGCCAGCAGCTACGATAGAGCCCGCATATCGCCAGATTTGCCAGGTTGGTTTGCCAATAGCGATCAAAACCAGTATATCCGAACAGAAACCACGCAGGGACGCACCGAAAAGGTGATGATGGATGCGGATGGCCCGGGCGCTATTGTGCGATTCTGGCTTACCACAGATCAGAATAAACACGGCACCATGCGGGTGTATCTGGATGGCGCTTCCACACCGCAAATCAGCTTTCTGGCTTACGACCTGTTTACCAGCGGCCTTAACGTCAAAGGCCCACTGGCACAAGCTCACCCGGGGTATAGGCCAGATGGCAACGGCGGCAACACGCTGTACCTGCCGATACCTTATGCAAAGCACTGTAAAGTAACCTGGGAAGAGAAGAGCCAGGGAGCACGCTATTACCAGATTAATTACCGCAGCTATGATGCCGATACCCGCGTTAAAACCTTTACCAATCAGGATCTGGAATCTGCACGGCCCTCTATTGAACGCGTAAATCAGGCACTTGCTGCCCCGGTTGTGGCAAAAGCCCCGGGGCAAACATCCGCCGTTAATGCTGCCTTGGCACCCGGGGGCAAACAATCTCTGGCACTGCCGGGTGGCCCAAATGCCGTGCAGTTGTTAACGCTTAAACTGAATCCAAAATTACTTCCACTTTCAGAACGTGCCCTGCGCTCCCTGATATTAGAGATGCGTTGCGATGGCGAGGACACCGTGTGGTGCCCGGTTTCAGACCTGTTCGGCAGCGGAGTTGGCCTCAACACGGTTAGAAACCGATTTACTCAGGTGGATAAAAACGGCGAAATGCGCTGCTGCTGGGCAATGCCCTATCGCATTTCGGCTCAGATTGCGCTGCATAATCTGGGCGATGCCCCGATAAGTGCCGCCCTATCTGCACATACGGCCGCCTGGATTTGGGATGAGAACTCAATGCATTTCCATGCAAGCTGGCACTATGAAATGGGGCTAAAAACAGACCCTGTGCGGGAGTGGAACTACAACACAATAGCGGGCCGTGGCGTTTATGTGGGGGATGTGCTTGCGCTATACAACCCGCTGGCAACCTGGTATGGCGAAGGCAACGAGAAGATCTGGGTTGATTCCGATACGTTTCCTTCCCACCTTGGAACGGGCACAGAGGACTACTACGGCTTTTCTTACGCACCTCAGCCGGTTTTTCTGGCTGCATTTGTTGGCCAGCCGAGGCTGGACCAGGAGATGACACAGGGCCACAGTACGCTAATTAGAACCCGAGGCCTGGATGCCATCCCATTCCGCAGGGCCCTTAAGTTCAACTTTGAACTGATATCCTGGAAGCCTATGGCGCTTACCTACGCGGCCACCACATTCTGGTATGCTCTGCCCGGCGCAACCAGCACTGTTGCTCCCCAGCCCACAGATGCCACCCGGCCCGTGCCCACACTGGAAGATGCCCGGGCGGCAACCGCCGTGCCACACAAACCCGGTGCCATTGAATGCGAAACGATGCACGTTGTATCGAAGACTGAGAACTTATCGGTGGGTGTACAAGATATGGAGCCGTTTGGGGGAGCACGCTGGAGTGCTGGCAAACACCTGATTGTGAAAGCGAAACACGTTGGGGATGAGCTTGTGCTGCAGTGGCCATCGCCAGATAACGTGCCACATCGCATCCACCTGTACCCCACACAGGCCCCGGATTTTGCAACCCTGCAGTTAGAGCTAAATGACCACAGGGTAGCTGAAACTCTGGACTGCTGGGCACCGGCGGTTCAGCCCGGCCCAGCCTTTGATTTGGGAGTGGCAACGCCAGAAAAAGGCCTTTATACACTGCGTATTACAGTATGTGGGGCCAATGCAAACTCGGTAGGTGCAAAATACTTCTTCGGCCTTGATTACGTTACGGTGGAGAAACCATGAGATTTGCCGTGCTACTGGGAGTGGCCGCGGCCACTGTTGTAAGCCTGAGCCTGTTTTGCCGGCCCGCCAGGGCCACCTGGTACTCCGAGAATGTACGCGACGGTTCCGACATTATTATGATGGACCTGCGATGGCCATGGTGGCCATCTGGCACCTATTACGCTAACTGGAATTCCGGCTTTAACCCCAAACCGAACAACATTTCGTTCTATTCCGGGTTTACTTCCACCGTGCCAGATGGCCCGGGATCACGCCCAAACCAGGATCAAAAACTCGAGGCTACCTTTCGGCCGGGCACAGTATGGTCATTCTGGGGAAGCTCTGCAGATGGAACACCGGTGCGATTTGTAGACACAGCGCCCAACCTGTTTTTGCGCAATATGTATGGCGGCGAAGGCCTGAGCGGCACACTGGGGGCAGAGGGATGGTCGTTTATCCACAGCCAATCCTGGTATCGCATGCTGGCCCGCGTGTGGCCAATGAAAGATGGTACTGGAACATCCTGCGTGGGGCGCTGGATTAAAGATATGAAAACCGGCCAGTGGCACCTTATTGCCATTGCCCGGCTGCCAATTGAGGCAACCTCGTTTGTGGGCAACAGCGGTTTTATTGAACCACTCACCAGCGAGAAAGCGGTGCGCTCATTGCACCGCAGGCTGGGATATGCCCGCAAAGATGGGCACTGGTACCCCACCGATACCATAGCTATTGATAAAACCGAATATGTGGTTGTCAACAAGGTATTGGAAGGCGATCATGAATACGCAGCAATTGAGTATGCTCAACGCTCCGACCTGATACCCATGCGGCTAACTGGCCGCCCACTTGCGGGCGATAAACGATTTGAATTTAAGGTAATGCAGCCAGAGAGGCCCACTCTGGATGCCGCTGCGGTAACAGGAGTAGAGGCGCAGAGCGTTGGTGGCCAGGTAATGGTTAAGTGGCATGTGCCAGATACGGCCGCACCGCAGCTATCTTACCGCATTGCGCTTTTCCGCACATCGGATTGCAAAGGAGCCCCGCTGGCCACCCATGAAGAGAGAATGCCGGGTGTAAGCATTGCAAGAGTATCCGCCAGCTCAGCTGTAACCGCACCGTGGGTACGCCTTACTATAACCGACGTATTTGATCAAACCTCCAAACCGGTTGTTTTGCGGGCCACGCCCCTGCCGGCATTGCAGCTAGCAACCCCTGTTTCAACGGTGCGGCCCGGGCTAACCTATGTATCGCTTTTGAAAGAGACAGCTCGCAACCGCAGTTACTTTTACAGCCCACTGCAAGTTCCGGACGAACAGCACCGATGGATCTATTTAAACGAGGCAAAGACAGGTAAGCCACAGCGCTCGGGTATTTCTCGAGGATTCGATCTGAGTGTACTGGAGGAGCAAACCGCAGGCAGTGCCCTGCAGTTTACGGGCCTACTAAAGGTACCCGCATCTGGGATGTACCTTTTTTCTGCACAGATTGATGGCGCCTACAGGCTTAAGATTGGCAACACGACGGTACTGGAGTGGGACGGACAACACGGATCTACCCGCCGCACCGCCAGCATTGGGCTTTCTGCAGGTATGCACCCCATTTCGCTGGAGTACCTGTACGATGCGTTACCCGCTCAAAACTTTGAACTTAGCTGGGAAGGCCCCGGGTTAAAACGAAGCCCAATTGGCCCCGAGAGCCTGTACCTGCCTGCTTCCCACCTGCCAGAAGCAGATATAACCGCCCGAGACATGGGCCTGGGAACTGCAGACGTGCGCGTAAAGGTGACAACAAATGGAAGGCATTTGGATAGAATTGCCCTCTACCTGGGCAGTCTGCAGCTTGCCTCTTCTGCTGCCACGGACGGAAGCCTTGTATACCACGGCCCACTGCCTGCCGGTAGCAACACACTGTGGGCAAGAGTGATTTACGATCGTAACCACACCGTGGATACAATCAAAACCACGCTTGCCATCCGGGCAGACACCATATCGGCAGAGTGGACAGCCCATAACGTTGGCGACCAGCGTGCTCCTCATAACATAACCCAAATTGCGCCAGATGCTTTTCAGTTCTTCGGCAGCGGAATGCATACCGTAAGTAAACAGATAACCGGTGACTTTACGGCAACCTGCCATGTGGATGCCTACAATGGCAGCCACGGTGAACCCGTTAACCGCCGAGCGTGGGTTGGGCTAACCGCGCGCGAAAAGGCAGATGGTATGAACTGGGAATGGGGCACAGACTTCCACCTGGTGCAAACTGCAGCCGATGGCCTGCGGTGCTCTCCGGATAACTCGGACCTGGGTGCTGAACGCATCGCATCTTACGAAATGCCACACGGCCACTCGTGGCTACGTATTCAGCGCCGGGGAAATGCCTTTACCGCCTGGACATCTGCAAACGGCACCGAGTGGCAGCTTGGGGGCTACCAGTACCGTAGGGCGCGCCCTGAAATGAGCGTGGGCCTGTTCTTAAGCGCACTCCCACAGGAGGCCAGAGCCCACTACAGCGCCTCAGTATCCAGGCTAAGCGTAGTTTCAGATAATGCCATTACACTGCCTGCCCCAGCAGCCATTACGGATGGGCGCACAGCCGGCAATCGGCTTACTGGTGTAGTGGTTTCCCTCTCTAACCCGAAAGTAGTGATGGTGCGATCTGCCGGGGACGGCGTGTTGAGATCTGAGGATGGCGGAAATACCTGGCGAGCATGCAATGCCGGGATTACGGGGCCAGATTTGAGTGTGCGCAGCATTGCCATCCACCCGGCCAACCCGCGTGTAGTTTTTCGGGGCGGCGGCAATGGCAACGGTAGTGCCTTATGGCGCTCGGAAGATGGTGGTGACACCTGGGATAAACTCATATTCCCCGGCGACTTTGACGGTGAAGGCCCCTCTTCTCTCTGTGGTGAGGTGATTGGGTTCGACCTGCGAAACCCCGAGATAGTTTATGTTGGATGCGAATCGGCAGGGCTATTTAAGAGCCCGGATTCTGGCCGAACCTGGACACGTATAGGTTTGCAGGGAGAACGGATAACCGCTGTTACCGTTTGGCCCTGGGAGCGATACTACCCGGCAACTGCTCGTGGCAAAACCCAGATTGGGATAACAACCTGCCCGGATGCCTTTATGGCGCTGCTAGGGCGCGGCACGCCAAAGGTAACAACCAGCACGAAGAACTCTCGGAGCTATAGTTCACCGGATGGGGTTCAGACTCTGAGCCTGCTGGATGAAAGGCCAGATACTGGCTTTTACAATATTGCTTTTGATAAGGCTACCCAGAACATTTACGAGTTTACCTATGCCACAAGCCATGGAGTTCAGAGCAACAGCGGCGGGCATATGAGCCTGTTTCCACCTCAGAAAAGCCTGGATTGGCTGTCCCCTTGCACGGCATTGGGCGCATCGGCACGCGGGGAAGATAAGTTTGGTCGCTTCTTAACTATGAGCTTGCTGCCAGCAGATATGCATCGTGTTTCACTCAGCACGCAATGGGCATTTGAGTGGTCGTGGATAAAGATGCAGGGCGGCCCTGCCGCGGGTGGCCTCATCGCAATAGCGCCAGACAGAGCGAATGGAGACCGATGGTGGTTCCTATTTAGCGATGGCCTATATCGTTCGGACGATGGGGGCGCGCATCTACTGAAATTACAGATGCCGGGGGTGCATTGAAAAAGCAGAAGCAGTTGCAGCACTGAGTTACAACGCCCATCACTATAGGATTACAACCCGAGATCTGCCAGGCTTGTTGCGGTGATTAGTTTGATCGCTACTTCTCTGGCAGCATCCACAGAAAGACCCTGAACCTTAACTTCAATTTCTTCAGGAACTTCGCCAAAGCGAGCCGCTATTTGTGCCAGAAGCAACAGGTGCATGCCTTCCTGTCGGCCTTCCAACATGCCCTCTTGTCGACCTTCCAACATGCCCTCTTGTCGACCTTCTTGACGGCCCTGCTTAATAAATAGCTTTTGCATAGGTGCCAGTGTTTTCACGGTTTGCTGCTCCTCTAATTCGTGAACGCGGGCTACATAAGTAGTCTCATACTGTTCGGTTTGTGGCATAAGCAGATCGATAAACAGTATCAACTGCTCTATCTTCTCTTTAGAATGGGAACCTGTTTGCGCATACAGCGATTCTGCTATGCGCAGCTTCCACTCAAACCGCGTCTCTGGTTGTCCATACGTTTCAAGCGACTTCAGGTGCGCCATCACCACCACTGCAAATGGGTTGGTGCTTGCCTCCAGCATATCCCATTGGCTGCTGTAATCCAGCAACTTGGCAATTGGGAAACGCATACAAACATTGAACCCACCGGTTGCGAAGGAGTACGTATCTGGCTTCCAATCCGAATCGCTATCTCCAAGCACTGCTACTGTAACTACTTGCTCCTGCAATATCAGGGAGATGGAAGTATTATAAGTATACAACCGCTCCTCTATATCTTCATCTACCTGATTCTGAAACTCCATGTGGATTAGCAATGTTCGCAGCAATCCATCTACCGTTTGCACCCGAGCCAGCTTATCCACTGAGCGCTTGCCGATTTTAGCACGGCGCCTTATTAGCCGAAACTCCTGCTCCAGAAACACTGGTGGAATGGCCCAATCTACCAGTGCAAATAACTCTGGAAACAACAGCTCCAGAAATGGGCCAAACAGCTGCTGTATGGCCTCTTTCCAGGCACCATCCCAATCTACTCTGGGTTCCCGGGTAACCCGCTTGCGTTGCTGTTTTATAGTCATTGCATCTTCCCACCCATCACCCTCAGTACACAGGTTTGTAAGACGATTCTAACAACAAAAATAGTATATCTAATAAAGCGTATTTATGTCTACCTAAAATCCAAATTCCTACCAATGGCGGTGTGCCGGGTGTAAACTACCTTTTCGTGCTTCTAATGCGCCATGTTGATGAATAAAGGGCGCCTGCCAAAAAAGGCACTGGTAACACGGTGTATGAGCCTGGCAACCGTAGGCGCAGTGGAGGTCTATCTACCTTCCAAGTGCCCATACAGTAACATCGTATGGCGCCTGAGACAGCACCTGGATGGTAGAGGTTCTTGCCGGCAATATGGGAACCCGATTCAGTGCAATGTCAGTTAGCCTTTTGCGTGCAGAATCGGCGACATAGGCCTTCCCCTCACGAATTATCACGAAATGGCCTTTTGATACTTTGCTGGCGAGGTGCATCGCGGTGCCGTCTGGCAACAGCAGGTCGATTACATTTGTATCAGCTCGCATTTGCAGTGCAAGCTCCAGTGGTTGTGCGGCAAACGGGTTACTAAGGGAGACCGATGTGCTTTTATCCTGGCCACTTCCGCGCAGCTCTGCAACCGGCAACACCCTGTATGAGTTTCCACGGCGTACCAGGTGGAACTTGCGGGTCATATCTCGGAGTTGTGCCTTAAGTGCAGGAGTAAAGAAGCCAGCTGCCCTGGCATCTTCCCACATTTTAAACTGGCTAAAGATGCGTTGTTTCTCGCCACTGCGCTCAACGCTATTCTCGCTCAGCCCCAGCATATAGGTGGCTCCCCAGCCAATCGATTTTGCCTGCAGGTTTTCTGCATCATAAACACTCCAATTGCTGGAGTAGCTCTGGATTCCGAACGTACCGGGGTAGTAGCTGTTTTCGTATCCATTGCGGATATCTTTGCCTTCTATTCCCCATTTGTTTGCAACCGGATCAAAATTTTGCGTTCCGCCCCCAACATTGCCAACGCTTTCGTACTCCCAGCCGCCAGGGAATGTTGCCGAGGCCATAACGCGCAAATACTTACCACCGCTAAGCTTTTGATAAGAATCGAACAGCCGACGAAAGAATGAACGCACAGCGTAGTATCCCTGGTTCTGATACAGGGTGCTCTCCAGGCCATCAAAATCGATGTACTGCATGCCGCCATCATTTAGCAGGGCAGCGTAATAATCTGCGTAATCAAGCAGCAACTTCATATCTGGCACAAAGCCGTGGTAGCAATTCATCTGCAGTTTGGCTACCTCATCGCCTACCTTATGTGCGGAGGCATGTGTACCGTACTGGCCACGTTTTACGCCAGTTAGAGCGTAAGGTGCAGAGGAAGTGATGCCTTTGTAGGTAAGCAATTCGGTGCCGATGCGCAATACGCTCTCGTTTGGCCCCCCATGCCACGTGCCCGGCTCTGCGAGATAGGAACTATCTGCCACTGTTAGATCCGTATCCGTGGCAGTTATAGCTGCCGTGATATTGGTTCTCAATACAGTTTGTAGGTGCGGGTTGGGGATTGGGTGCACATCGCTGCTGTGTGGCTGTATGAAGGTACACAGAGTATGAAGGCCATACAGAATGCCGTGCTTGCTGGCCTCCTCAGTAAACTCTTTGATAGTGGTACTTCTGCCGCCGGAGTAGCCTACGCGTTTGCCAGCCCACCTATCCGCAGGGTTGGGATAGTACTCACCCAGGGATTCATCTTGAACGGCTTTCAGGCCAAGAGCATCTGCATATTCTATTAGTTTGTCGTGCGGGCCATACCACGCCATATCGGGCTTTTCGGCACGTGGATCTCGTATCCAGATACCATCCCGCGTGATATGAGGCAGCCCTTCCGCAAGAATTATGTTTTCGATAACCGTTAATCCGCGTTGCTCTGGGCAGGCATACAGGGCAACGGCAGAGCCGATAAAGTCTGCATCCACGGGATCGGTTATCTGATGCCTCGGCAATGAATCTGGAAAATCTGGAAGCAATGAAAACAGAAATGTATAGGGCTTGCGCCTATCTCGCGAATGGTAAGTTACCGAGGAACCAGTCTCGGGCTCGACGCGCGCAGCACTGCCCACTACAAACTGAAAGAACTCCTCAGGATGGCTGAAGAATGCTACGTCATTCTTACCATCACCGCCCACTCCCAGCCGTTGCCCCTCCCGATAGGGAGATGGGGCAGGGTGCTCAGCCGGATTGGTGGAGTGTATGTAGTACCCCATCTGGAAAAAGTCGCTCTCCGAAGGCGGACCACCGATGGTGTTATCATTTAACCCAACCATGCCTATGGCCCAGTCATGGTGAACGCTGTGTACAACTCCAATGAGGTCACCGATTCGACCAGAGAGAGTAGTATGTACCGGCCCCCAAACCACACAATCAACTCCAGCCCGCGGCGTAAGCGATAGTAGCTGAAACCGGATGTAGTACTTCCTGGCCTCTGCTCTAACAATGGCAGTTATGCCACCGGCGTAGCGCAGCGTAATATCTGTAACTGCCCGGTGTGAGGCGAACGTAGCCGAGATGGGAGTGACAACAGCTTCGCGCTTCTGCAGGCTCAGCAACGGCGACGGATGCCCTGCAGGGCTATACTCTCTTCCAGAGCTCTTCCCAACTAGCGAACATATGTCGCCAGTTGCACTTATTCTTACCCTGGTAAAAGAAGTTGTGAAGGTAATACCGGTCGCCGGGTTTGCAGCTGCCCCTGGCAGCTTTATAAGTAAGAAGATACACAGGGTGGCCAGTTGCGCCAGACGGATTCGAAGAGCAGAGTTTTCCATGGACCCTATTTTAGGCCCACACAGGGCGATACCCTGCACAAAGTTATCGTGGGTGTGCTTCAGTGTGGAAATGGATAGTTCAACCGCACATAGGTGGCAAATTAACTACCTATGTCTAACATCTACACAGGGATACGGTCTTAACACATGTGCCGGGCATAATTGTAAATTAGTAACACGCGCTTGATAAATCTTGTCGGTATGTCCAAACTTTCAGAGTTGCTGCAGGCATCCACGCCATATCTACGCCTACATAGTCATCGATATACTTTATTACATAGTTTTTGATATGCTTATTGGCGGATTGTTCCAATAGGGCGCACGCCCGTATACTTTTCATGCTTCCTCCAGCGACATTGACGTTGCCGGCTGTTTCTCTTTGGTTATGGTGACGGCGTAGTCCCTGACTTTTTTTCTCTAGCAATCCAACCCAAATGTGTGGAGCGGACTGGAGAATTTTAGAACCCAGGAGAATTTTTGGAAGCATCCCGATTTCCCTTCACCTGTATTGTAGATGGCACAATGCCCCGTGCCAAAATCTGCTCTGCGTTGAGCACCCATATGGAGCACCTGCTCTGTATCCCCACACCTGAGACTTTCTTCCGACGAAGCAGTTAGTCCAGGGATCTCTGTTCCTGTTGCACCCTGCGCCCAATTGCGGCGCTGTAGCGTTGCAATCCGGGCAGCCTATCCCCCATTCAAACAGACCAATGTAACCTTGCCGGTAATGCTAAGCATTACTGTGCGAGCGCTGCTTCTGTGGCTAAATACAGAGGAGGAAGCTGATTTTGACGTCTTCACGCAGTGAAACCAGAGCTTACAAGCTGTCGCGGATGCGGCAGCGCATTTCCGACCCCGAGTGGAGGCGCTATGGCCTCACCCTGTTTGCAGGCAAGCTTGGCGCACTGGCTATTCTGGCCATGGTGTTTGCCCTGTTATCTGGAGTGATTGGTGGCGCTGCACATGCCGATGATCCGGTGCTCAAGGGCAACGACATCGTTAACCCGATCAACACACTCTGGGTTCTGCTGGCCGCATTCCTCGTTTTTGGTATGCAGGTAGGGTTCACAATGCTGGAGGCTGGCTTCTGCCGCTCCCGTGAAACCGTGAACGTGCTGATGGAGTGTATCGTAGATACCTGCCTTTGCGGACTACTGTTCTACGCATTCGGCTTTGCATTCATGTTCGGCCACGGAAGCCCCTGGATCGGAAGCGGCGACGGCAAGGGCCATAACTGGTACTTCCTCAACAATATTCCTTCCACTTACGAGTCTACAGGTGTATCCTTCCTGGCATTCTGGCTCTTCCAGTTTGCTTTTGCAGATACCTGCTCCACCATTACCTCCGGCGCAATGATCGGCCGAACAGGGTTTATCGGTGATCTGCTGTATAGCGTAGGTGTGTCCGGTTTCATCTATCCAATTATCGGCCACTGGGCATGGGGGCCAGATGGTTTCCTGGTAACCATGGGTGCGAAGGATATGTTCCTGCCGACTCTCGGCAATAGCTTCCACGATTTCGCAGGTTCTACGGTTGTACACACAATCGGCGGCGTAATCGCCCTCGCAGGTTCTATTGCCCTTGGCCCGCGCCTTGGTCGAAAGTTCAAGCGCGATGGCGGCGGCCCAATGCTCCCGCACGATCTGGTGATTGCTGCTGTTGGCGGCCTGATCCTCTGGTTCGGTTGGTACGGATTTAACCCGGGCTCCACGCTTTCTGCAATGGATTTCCAGGGCTGTGGCCGAGTTGCTACCAACACAACTCTGGCTGCCTGCGCCGCCGGCCTTTCTGCAATGTTCTATGCCTTCCCACAAACCAAGAAGTGGGACCTTGGCTTCACTGTTAACGGCTTCCTGGCTGGCCTGGTTGCAATCACCTGCCCCTGCTACTGGGTAAGCCCAACGGGATCAATCGCAATAGGCCTTGTTGCTGGTGTCATCGTTGTAATGGGTATTAACCTTCTGGAGTACCTGCGCATTGATGATCCGATCGGGGCTGTTCCTGTTCACGGAATGTGTGGAATCTGGGGAACCATCTCACTCGGTTTGTTTGCAACTGGCTCCTTCGGTGCAGCTAACTCTCTGGGATCCGATCCCGGTGCAACGCGGCTTAAGGGACTGCTGTATGGTGGTGGTATGGGCTTGCTGAAGGCTCAGGTTATTGGCAACCTCATTATCACACTGGCAACGTTTGCGATTGCCCTTATCCTGATGTTTGCTGTAAAAGCAACTGGCACTCTGCGCGTCTCCAAAGAGGGCGAGCTCGAGGGTCTGGATATTCACGAACATGGAATTGGAGCTTATCCGGAGTTTGTTCTGCACGATGCAAACCCGGCTCATGGCCCAGCCACTGGCGAGTAATTCGCCGCTTAAAGGCTAAATCTACGTGGGCCGGCGCTCTTTCGAGCGCCGGCCCATTTTGTTACCAACGAGCAATTATCTGCACACAGAATGCATTCGTTGTATAACTGGTAAAATTGCAGAT
Source organism: uncultured Chthonomonas sp. (assembly GCA_903859705.1). GTDB lineage: Bacteria > Armatimonadota > Chthonomonadetes > Chthonomonadales > Chthonomonadaceae > CAIXIX01. Next base: position 105,050 of record CAIONQ010000029.1, on the reverse strand, counting down.
ATGATGCGCTTGAAAAAAAATGTTAATGTACCGGATATCCCAGTATTGCGCAGCCCGGCAGCAGAGATGCCTGCCTATACTGCGGCAACCGGGCTTGTGCTTGGCGCAACCGGCCTGTTTTTGTTGGCAGGGCGCGACTGGAACCTATCTCACGATGTAGATCTGCTATACCTACCAATCGTAGCGCTGTGTGCTAACCGCTACGGTGCGCGTCCGGCAATTGCTGCAGCAGTGCTTAGCGTAGCACTGTGGGACTACTTCTTTATCGAGCCGCTATTCTCCATGCACATCGGCTCCGCCCATGACGTGGTGCTTCTGGCGATGTTTCTTGTGGTGAGCCTGTTCACAGCAAATATGGCCGAACGAGTACGTGCAACAACACGCAGTGCTGCCATACTTGAAGAGCGTAACCGCATGGCACGCGAAATTCATGACACGTTGGCACAGGGCTTAACTGGCATCGTTATTCAACTGCAGGTGGAGGAGCGCTTACAGGGTGGCGTGGATACCAACTCATCGCTGCACCAGGCTAAATTGCTTGCAGAGCAATGCCTGGAGGAGGCGCGGCGATCTGTTACGGCGTTGCGCGCTAAACCACTTGAAGAGCTCGGGCTGATTGAATCACTGCGAAGGTTACTTGGCGAGATGACGCGCGGGCTCCCGGTTGAAACCAGTGTAAATACAATAGGCCAGGAGTATCGACTTCCAGAATCCATCGAAGCTAACCTCATGCGCATTGGGCAGGAGGCTGTTACTAACGCATTACGCCACTCGGGTGCAGATAAAATTGAAATTGAAATGAACTACTCTGCAAAATCCGTACAACTAACTATTGTAGATTCCGGACGTGGCTTTGTTACTAATTCCAGGTCGGAAGGTGCCCGTGGTTTCGGCATGGAAGGGATAACGGAGCGGGCTGCAGAGATGCATGCCCAACTTAGTGTGGATAGCAGCCCCGGCGAAGGCACACGTGTTTCGGTGATCGTGCCAGTTCGGAGACAGCGAAGGGATTTAGATCAGTAATGAGCACAACAGAGACTCAGACAATTACGGTATTGATTGCCGACGATCATCCGATTGTGAGGCACGGGCTTTCTGCTATTATCAACCATGAGGCGGATATGAACGTGGTGGCCCTGGCTGAAGACGGTGAGCAGGCCATTGCGATGTATCGGCAATACGAGCCAGATGTGGCCCTGGTGGATCTTAGAATGCCATATAAGAATGGCATTGAGGTGATAGAGGCTATTCGTAAGGAATACCGATCGGCGCGCATTATTATCCTCACGACATTTGATACCGATGAGGACATCTATCAGGGGCTTCGGGCTGGTGCCATGGCCTACATGCTGAAAGGCGTTGCTCCGGATGATCTGCTGAATAGCATCCGAACTGCCAACGATGGGCAGCGCAATGTTGCACCAGATCTGGCCAACCGCGTAATGAACCGAATGCGCTTGCCAGAGCTTACATCGCGCGAACTGGATGTTTTGCGCCTGCTGGTTACCGGCCGCAGTAATAAAGAGATAGCCGCAGCGCTGGGGGTTGGCGAGGGCACAGTGCGCACACACTGCAACAGTATATTTCCGAAGCTGGGTGTTAGCGACCGTACCCAAGCCACAACCGCAGCACTTAAGCGCGGACTAATTCGGCTGGACGACGTTGTTGCCTGAGGGTAGTAACTACTCGCTGCTGTACAACACCGGGCAGAAATCAGGATCTGAGTAATCAGGATAGTCGCCAAGTTTGCGGCACAATACATCAAGGTCATGTCGGGCCAGCCGCCCATCGGGATAACGATATTCCTTATAGCGGTTGGCCTGATCTTGCATATGGACAGCCATAGATCGGCGCGGCTCAGTACGGCGGTTTGGGCCACTTCCATGAATGGTTAGGCAATGGTGGAAGCTTACCTGGCCCTTTAACAGGTTAATCGGTGTCTTAACTACAGGCTTGCCGCCGGTTATAAAGTTCCTCTCCAATCCTTCCAAATCATTGCTGAAAAAGTTGAGGCCATCCGTATTATCCGGCCATAAATGGCTGCCATCTACCATGGTGATGGTCCCCATCTCCTCATCACAATCATGGAAAGGAACCCATGCTGTAACCATGTTCTGAGAAGTGCAGGTTTTCCAATACCCCCTATCCGTGTGCCAACCTACATTGCTTTGCTTCTCAGGGGAATCGGTTGGCTTGTAGAGCAGCTGATCATGCCACAGGCGAATCTGCGGAGAGCCACTGAGGCGAGACGCGATTGCACCAAGCAAAGGGCTGGTTGCCAACATCCGCAGCTGTTTGCTGAACATTGAAGACTGATCGTGCTTTCGTAACCCAGGGCCGTATTTACCTGTTGGTCGATAGCGATCTGGCACCGTGGCAGCAGGCTCGTCCACTTCACTACGATAAAAACGCTCACTGGCATCCAGAATTACAGATAGCTCTTGCTCAGTAAACAGCACCGGAGACACGTAGTAACCGTGTTCACGATAAAAATCCACTTCATTATCGGTGGGCAGCAAACGCTGCTGCGCATCAGTCAAAATCATCAGGGCCGATCACTTTCTCAATTCAGCGGCATATCAAGCCTGTAACCCAATTACAGAGTGTACCGAACGGTAATCATTTCGAATGGCAGTACTGGCAACAGTGCCTCTCCATTCTCAACAGGAACAGGCACGATTTCGTTGCCCAACACATCGCATAAGTGGACCTGCTTTACCGGCAAACGGCACGTAAGCAAGACCTCTCCTCGCGTGTTGTAAGCTTCATATAGCCGTACAAACACTTCCTGCAAGTTGCCACGACTGGTCCTTGTACACTCTATAGAGTGGATGAATACTGAAGCATTATCCACCTCAAAGTAGGATTCCAGAAGCGGCAATCCATCCCCAAGAACTGGCGGCGCCTGAGCATGTAGCAGCGTCCGAGAAAGGGCAATGCTGTTCTCTACTACCTCACCATCCTGAAGCCCTCCATCATGAACCAATAACGAAAAATGCGCTCTGGTTATCGCGGGCAACTTTTCGTCTCGTGCTGCTTGTACTGGGATGCGAACAAACAACCCATTCACATCGGCTCCAATTGCTGCCGGCACGGCAGATATCAATGCCGCGCCATAATCTCCTTCAGAGGCATCTACCCACAGGCAAGAATCCTGCTCACAGAGCGCTGAACTCGCTGGCTGCCAGGCTCTTATGGCCCTCACGCTGGAACCAAATGCCGTGGCGCGAGAGATTACAGGTGTATTGAGAGTAAGAGGGAAGCGTACAATAATCTCATCGGGTTTGCTGCCATACCATTGCAGTTCCAGACCAATATCAATGCGCGTAGATCCAGAAGTAAGGCGAAATGCCGTTTTCAGTGTAGAGCGCTTATCCGGCAGGGTGCGCGTAAACCGCACGCCTCCTCGCACCGGCCCATGCTCTATAACCTCAATGGTAGCTGCATCCGATGCCAAAACATCTGAACCTGAATCCAGGCTAACAGAGGCACCACAGGCACCAGGAATAAGCTCTCGTTTTCCGTTGCGATGAACTCTGGAGGTTTCATCCAACAGATCTCTGCCAGATTCCTGATCTGTAATGCGAGTCATGAGGCCCGAACGCGTATCAAACTCAACCCTCAAACTGGAATTCTCTAGAAAACTGCGCCCGGCTGTTACACTATCTTCCGGCTCAGCGGGTATCAAAGTAGCGCCGATATCCCACACCGCATATCCGTGAAGCGGCACATTTCGGGGAATGAACAATGCACTGGTAGTGGTGCCATGTTCCACAATCTGAACCGGTTGTGTTTCGCCTTCCGGCCCAACCGCAGTAACCGGAGATTCGCCGGGCTTCAGTGGAATGCTGATAACCTCGTTGGCGAAGTGCGACATGTTGCTTATTACAATTATTGGCCGCTTGAGCCCACTGGTATCTATGGCGGAGGCAAACTCCGTAATGGCTCTGCGAGAGCGTTCTGCCGCATCGGTTATCTCTAGATCCAGATCGCCTACGGAATGTGGGCGCACTGCATCCAGAAAATCTGCCGTTATTCTTGTGGAATTCAGCCGGTACTCGGCAGCTGAATGAAGCACCGGCGGCTCGCCACCCGCTGCCGGCAGCTCCCCAACATAAAGCGGCAACGAGCTGAGAAGCAGATCTTCCTCCAGCGGCAACAGCGCCTGCAGCCCACCCTCAGAAGGCAATGCCCCAACACATACAGCAATCCGCGTGCCATCGATGCCTTGCCACGCGAACTGTTGTGGTAAAAGCGGTGCCCACTTATCCAACAGTTCTCGCTCGGCTTCCAAAGCCAGCAGCCGGTATCCGGATTTTACCAGTAGTTGTGGCAGCGATGGCGGTGGTGCAGCAGATACATGCAGGCGGAATACGCCGGGTGCCGGTTCAGATTCTGGCACTATGGCGTATTGCCTGATATGCTCTAACCAGGCGGCAGCATTTGCCGCAGCGGGCGGTAGGGCGCCGTTTAACATGGTGCAGTTCCGATCTAAATAAGGACGGCCGTCTGCAGCGGCATCAAAACTCTGCGGTTCCCGGTGTGCGTGGGAAAGGGATAACATCGCGGATGTTCTTCATACCTGTAAGGTACAACATCAGGCGCTCAAACCCGAGGCCAAAGCCGGCATGAGGTGCGCTGCCGAATTTGCGTAGCTCCAGATACCACCAGTAGGCCTCTTCACTCAGTTCGCTTTCGCGAATCTTATCCAGCAGTACGTCGTAACGCTCTTCACGCTGGCTGCCGCCAATAATCTCACCAATGCGAGGTGCAAGAACGTCCATAGCGCGCACTGTTTTGCCATCATCGTTAGCGCGCATATAAAACGCTTTGATTTCCCGCGGGTAATCGGTAACGATAACTGGTTTCTTAAACGTTTGTTCGGTTAGATAGCGCTCGTGTTCTGATTGCAGATCAGCACCCCAAAATACTGGAAATTCCCAGCTCTGGCCACTGTTTTCAAGTATCCGAACTGCCTCAGTGTAAGGCACATGCTCAAAATCATTGTTTACAACATTCTCAAGAGTTTCCAGAATGGTGTTATCAATGCGCTTATTGAAGAACTCCAGATCTCCCGGGCATGCATCCATCACCTGGCCAATTACAGATTTTAGGAAGGCCTCGGCTAATTCCATATCTCCGGCAAGATCACAGAAGGCCATCTCTGGCTCAATCATCCAGAACTCAGCCAGATGGCGTGGAGTGTTGGAATTTTCTGCACGGAACGTGGGGCCAAAGGTGTAAACATTGGAGAATGCGAGCGCAAAAATCTCGGCATTCAGCTGACCACTAACCGTAAGAAATGCTGGCTTCCCAAAGAAATCCTGGGTGTAATCTACCTTCCCCGCATTCGGGCCCTCTGCAATGCGGGGCACATTCTGCATATCCAGCGTGGTAACGCCAAACATGGCACCGGCACCTTCGCAATCAGAAGCGGTTATGATGGGAGTGTGAACATACTGGAAGCCACGATCTTGAAAGAAGGTGTGAATTGCAAAGGCGAGGGCATTTCGCACTCGGAAAACGGCGCCAAAGGTGTTAGAGCGGGTACGCAGGTGTGCAATATCCCGCAGAAACTCCATGGTATGGCCTTTTTTCTGCAGCGGGTAAGAAGCAGAATCTGCCACCCCAAACACGTGGATGGCGATTGCTTTAAGCTCAACGGCCTGGCCCGCAGCAGGGCTCTCTGTAAGTACACCGGTTATGCGTACGCAAGCACCAGTAGTTACAACTTTCAGGGTATCTTCCGGGATGCTCCCGGCTTCTATAACCACCTGCAGATCAGCGAAGCAGCTACCATCGTTCAACTGAATGAAGTGAACGCCCTTGCTATCTCTGCGGGTTTTTACCCATCCGTGGGCATCCACGGTCCGGCCAGGGGAACTGACCAGAATATCCTTTATATATCCGCCCTTCGCAATCATGTTCTGTACCTAACCACCGTATCTAAGAATTTAGAATCAAACTACTATCTGAATTCGGCGGTGGCAGGTACAAATCCTGTTAAAAGCAAATACTCGCGGCATGCTGTTTGGCTTGCAGCGTTTTTAATGCGGCAATCAGTTCTGCCGCCCTCCCGGTTGGCCACCCTGCTGCTGTGGTTTAAGCGCGCCCTGCGCCCCATTCGCGGTGTTACCGAAGATAACACCCGGGTTTAGCTGACTTCCGAAGAACAGTTGAAAATCCGGCGTGGCACTAATATACGTAGAACCGTTGAGTGAGCGCCAACGCAGATGTGCCGCCGGTAAAATAACGTTCAATGCTTCGGTGAGTGTGCAGGCTGGAAGCGACAGATTGATACGAAACTTACTTCCACGCGGTACAGATGGATCCAGCAAAATGAGAGTATTAGTTTGCCTGCTCAGCTCTGAAAATAGATCAGACATGGGCACTGCATTTCCATTAGTATTTATTGCTACCAGCCCATTCTGTTTCAAAAATGTTCCGTACTGGCTCTGAAAATCCTGTGGGCTGATATTACTGTTGGCCGTTGCACCAGGCAACAGAAACTGACGCACAAACGATTCCGGCAGGAAATCTGTTCTTATTTGCCCCCCGGCACGGCCTGATGCACCAATATCCGATTTTGCACCGCGCGGCCCGGCAGCTTTTGCTGTAGATTCCAGGGTGGCTGCACCATTCGTTGTATTAGGAGCTGCATCGGCTGCTCGTGCGCCGCCAAAGCCCCCGCCAGCCCCACCGCGCTGGGCAGTAATTGGTGATTTGAGCCTGGTAGTACCAGCAGGTGCAAGATTTAGCATGGCATCTTCCGGCACTTCGAGGCCCATATCCCGCAACTGCTGCCTCAGTGCTGCGTTCAGATCTTGTAGGTGGGTAAATGCCGCTTTAATGGCATCGGCATCCTGTTCGAAATGATAGATTCCCGTATTGGGATCGATGTGATACTTCAGGTACGCGCCCTTACAGATAGAGGTAAGCGCGGTTTCGAGCGGTTGCCCTGCAAGCTGCAGAGTAATCTGCCCGCCTACTGAGGCATCAGCATCAAACTGCTTTCCTGCCTGACTGAACACGGCTTTGATGCATGCAAGCACATCGGAATGATCCCCATCTATGGAAAATGCGGTGCGCGTACCCGTTACGTGCAGGCGAGATGGGGCAGCAGATGCCTGAGTGGGCTCAGAAGCATCCATTGCTGAGGCGCTTGCTGGCGCTGTAACAAAGCCGGTGGCGCCAAGGGCCGCCACGGTAACTGCGAGTACCCGCGTCCCCCACTTGAATGTGGCGGCAACACCAGTACATCTGTGTTTAACTGCCTGAATCATTTGTCAAGCCTCTCGGTTCGGTTCAATTCGATAATAATTGCAGTACGCTGGCATCCCAATACCACCCCGATTGGTGTGGAGGGGATTTTGAGGATTCGCCTATGGATCTGAATCACGCAGCACCTCAACGTGCACATCGGCAGAAGAGTTGAGCCGGCGATCTTCCCTGGAATCTGCCACTACACAGCCGCGCACTTCGGAAGTAAACCCGCGAACATCATCCTGCACTACCAGGGCAAATTCGCCTGAAGCTGCAGGGGGCATTGTTATAGTCGTATCTTTTCCCATAGTTTTGCCGTTTGCCACTAGTGGATGGGAAAGCGCCACGGTTGCAGCCGACAATGATGGTGAAACTTCTGGGTTTTGATAGCGATTGACAACACCGGCCGAAACCATGAGTTTTCTGTTACTGCTCAGACTAGTGATCCGTGCTAAGCCAGCGGGTTGCCCTGCCAAAACCTGTTTGGCATTATGTACCTGCCGCTCACTGCGGCTGGCAGACACCTGCAATTGCACCTGCCTGATTGTGGGAGTTGGAGTATATGCTTCACCGGCCGCTACCGACCGCTTAGATTTTGAGTTTGTGTGTGGTGCCAGGCTCTGGCTCTCTTCGGTGCTTACACCAGAGGGCATCATCTGCGGACCAATTGCTGCAACCTGTTTGTTATGACCATCCGATGTTTGAAGGATTGTACCTGTGGTTGTGACTGGGCGATGAAACCACAGCATTGCCAAGCAGGCCGCCGCTGCCAGCCCCAGAGAGGCCCGGCCAAACGAATATAGACCCAGGCTTTGTTTCTTATCTTGCTGCAATTTGGCAGCAAATCCAGAATAAAGATCACCGGGAACTGGCAAACTTGCCGCTGCATTGCATAGAGCAAGATGTGCGTCACCGGCACTGTTCAATGCATGGCTACAGGCAGGGCAAGCGGATGCATGTGCCTTGAGGTCTGCAATCTCTACAGCACTCAGGCACGCATCAAGATAGTTTTGTATCTGCAGCTCACGCCTATCACAGCAGGCGGATGAGTATTCAGCTGGCATCGTTTACCGCTCTCTGGGCTCGATCCCGTTCCGAGGCATGCTTGCGCTCCGGAGAAGCCTCATATAGATCACGAAATACTTTGCGCGCCCGGTGCAGGCGCACCTTGATCGCAGAGATGGAGCAGCTAAGCGTTTCAGCAATCTCTTCTACGCTTAGGCCACGGTAGTAGAACAGTACTAGAACCTCACGGTGGTTAATTGGGCAATCCATCAGGATGCGCTGAACCGACTCACGCTCTTCTGTACGTTCAAATACCAGATCTGGCTCTTCATCCCTATCTGCCGGCCTATCGCCTATTCCGGCAACATCCATTATCGGCAGAAACCGCCATCGGCGAGAACCTCTTGCAGCATCCACAGCGCGGTTAACAGCTATGCGGTAAAGCCACGTTGCGAAGCGAGCACTCTGCCGAAATTTTGGCAGAGAGCGATATACGGTTACAAACACCTCCTGAGAGATGTCTCTGGCCTCTTCCGCATTGCCAATAATACCGAAGACAATGTGATACACATAATCCTGGTATCTGGCAAAGAGGATATCAAACGCAGCCACATCACCGCGCAAAAAGCGCTGTACGATCAGCAGATCGTCATCTGGTGCGGCCACGCGTTCGCGCTCCCCGCTCATTGGTGTTCCCCACCCTGGCGCACAGGCTTCCTGACTTGACATCTGCGTTGTTCACCACGGGGAGTTTCTCCGCCCGGGTGCTCCCGATATAGTCATTCCGTCAAACAGTCTCGAACTTTTGACGCAGCGCCGTTACAAAAGGTTACCCGGTTAATTCATACTCCTGTACTCAATAATCAATCGGCCCTCTGCACCACTATTCGTGTGCAGAGGGCCGGCTGGAATTTCAATCTTCGGTGCCGCGTTTGCGGGCCCGAGTCAGTTTTTCTGTAAAGCGCGATTCTTTTGCTGTTGCAGAGCCCAGCTTTTTTGGCGCTGGTAAGATGATGGGCGCATCTGGCAGTTGCTTCATCTCACTGCCTTCGGGAGGTAATGGTAGCCCTGCGCGCTCCGGAGTGCCGGGAGGCAACGGCGGAAGCTGATCCAGTCAGGGGAACTTGCCACCAGTGCGAGCCAAATAGTCTCGCACGCGCGCCTCAAACTCGGTGTTACGTTCTACCAGGGCATCTCGCTCGGTCTGTACCTGTTCCAGTTTGCTCAGCAGATCCAGAATAACTTCAACCCCGGCCAGGTTTACACCCATATCCTGTGTAAAGCGCCTTATCTGTTTCAAGCGTTCTACATCCGATTCTGAATAGAGCCGGTTCTTGCTTTTTCGCTGCGGGGTTACAAGCCCCAGTCGCTCGTACAGCCGGATGGTCTGTGCATGCATCTGGGTGAGATTCACCACCACGCCAATCATATAGACGGGTTCTTTTCTATCATGCGTGGCCAATCTTTTGCTCCCTGCTGCATCGCCGCCATATTTCAGGTAGTGCCGAGGCTACCGGTTCCGACGTATCGGATCTCTGCGGATCTCGCCCAGTTGCTCAAGAAGTTGCTTCTCGGCATCGCTGAGATCCTTTGGTACCATTATTTTGACGCGGGCGAAGGCATCTCCTACACGGCGATCTTTCAGCGCCGGCATTCCCTGGCCCGTAAGCTTCATCTTTTGCCCGCTCTGGATGCCCGGCGGGACAGTGAGTTGCCTGGTTGTGCCAGATGGAAGCTCTACAGGAACCTCACCACCCAACGCAGCCACCGTATAGGGAATCTGCACATCAAATAGTATGTTTTGGCCATCGCGCTCATAGCGTGGATGTGGCATAAGGTGAACCTTTAGTATTAGATCACTCTTACGACCACGTGCATCTGCAGGACCCTGTCCGCGCTGTATAATGGACATGCCATCCCACGCACCTGCGGGTACAGTTACCTGTAAAGCACGCTGAGCTGCGGTTCGTCCTCGGCCACGGCAACGGTTACACACACCTCCGTTAAGTTCAAACTGCCCACGGTTATTACGTTTCTGGCCAGCACCACCGCACTCTGTACAGGTATCTTCAATAGTAACGGTTACGCGCCGTGAAGCACCCCGGTAGGCATCTTCTATGCTCACATCAAGGGATACCTCAACATCATCTGCCGGCGCGTTCTGGCCGAAGGGCGACCCCCCGCTGAACATACTGCCAAACAGATCTTCCAGATTGATGCTGCCACCGGCATTCGCGCCTGCAAATGGATCGCCGTAGCCCTGGTTGCCTGGCGCAGACTGCCCACCGGCAAACGGGCCCTGTTGCCATGCATCCCCATACATATCGTACTTCTTGCGCTTATCCGGGTCAGAAAGTACGTCGTATGCCTCCTGGATCTTTTTGAACTGGTCTTCGGCCTTTGTATTGCCGGGGTTCAGATCAGGATGGTGCTTTCTGGCAAGCTTTCTGTGCGCCTTCTTGATGTCTTCTTCGGTTGCATCTGAGGAGACGCCAAGCACCTTGTAATAGTCGTTCACTATCAATCACCCCCCGGGAGGTGGAATTCTATTGGCCAAATGGCCGGCGGCAGGCAGGGCTCTGAAATTGCCTGCCGCCGTTTGATTGCTGCTATTCTGCGCTTATCTGTACCTTTTTGGGCCTGGAAACCTCTACCTTGGGCAGAGTAAGCTCCAGAATGCCATTTCGGTAACTGGCCTTAACCGCATTGATATCTACAGGAACGCCAATGGTAAAGCTGCGCTGGAAGGCACCGTACTGGCGCTCCAGGCGAACGTAACCATCTTTACGCTCCTCATCATCAAACTTTCGTTCGCCCTTTATGGTGAGGGTATCGCCATTCATTTCGATATCGATATCTTCCTGGTTTACACCAGGAAGATCCGCTCTAATGATGATACAGTCGTTATCTTCAAAGACATCGACCGAAGGGCTCCAGACACGAGAAGAAACGTTCTCGCGCGGCTGAGCGTTGCGGGGGTTAAGCGCACGGGCAATGTCATCCTGCAAGCGAAAAATAGTATCGAGAGGATCGCGGTCATAACGGGTGATATTCATCTCTGTCTCCTTCCATCAGGCTGGGAATTGCTGGCCCCATCTTGGTGGGGCGGCTATATCTGCCGGTTCGGGTTACGCACCCTTGCCGGCAGATAAGGGTTGATTTGCTTTACTTGAACTCGGCTTCCACGGTGTCATCATCGGCATGCGGTGCCTCTGCGCCATGGGTGGCTTCTGTGCCAGCCTCTTCTCCGGTGGCCTGCTGATACAGCAGTTCACTCAGCTTAAAGGTTGCCTGCTCCAGCTCAGAGGTAAGCGTCTGCAGCTCCTCGGTTGGCGTATCGTTGCCATTTAGCGCAGTACGCAGAGTGGCGATGTGGCCCTCAACTGTGGTTCGAGTGTCCGAAGGCACCTTCTCCCCGAGATCCTTAATCTGACGCTCGGTGTTGTTGATAAGAGATTCGGCGCGGTTGCGTGCTTCTGCTCGCTCCCGCAGCTTCTTATCTTCTTCGGCATGTGCAGCAGCCTCTTTTACCATGCGGTCAACCTCATCTTTATTGAGGCTTCCGGAGCCGGTAATGGTGATCTTCTGCTCACGGCCAGTAGCTTTGTCGCGTGCTGATACACTTACGATGCCGTTGGCATCGAGATCGAAGGTAACTTCAATCTGGGGAACGCCGCGGCGTGCTGCAGGAATGCCGGTAAGCTGGAAATCACCAAGCATTTTGTTGTGCCCGGCAATCTCGCGCTCACCCTGATACACCTTAACATGCACGCTGGTTTGGCCATCTTCCGCAGTAGAGAACACTTCGCTCTTACGCGTTGGAATGGTGGTGTTGCGCTCAATGAGCCTGGTCATAACGCCACCCATGGTCTCAATACCGAGGCTGAGCGGGGTTACATCCAGCAACAGGATGCCACCACCCTTGGTTGCACTGGTATCACCAGAAAGTACACCTGCCTGTACGGCAGCGCCAACAGCAACAACTTCATCCGGGTTTACACCCTTGTTTGGTTCTTTGCCACCGCCAAGTGCTCGAACCAGGTCGTGGATCATTGGCATGCGGGTGGATCCGCCAACAAGCACGATCTCATCAATTTCGGATGCTTGAATCTTGGCATCAGAAATTGCACGCTCGAACGGGCCTTTGCAGCGCTCTACAAGATCACGGGTAAGTTCTTCGAACTTGGCTCGAGAAACATTAACATCCAGATGCGCCGGGCCCTCTGGCGTGCTGCTAATAAACGGCAGATTGATGTTGGTTTGCACTACGCTGGAAAGTTCAATTTTGGCCTTTTCAGCCGCTTCCCGCACTCGCTGAAGGGCCTGTTTGTCCTTCTTCAGCTCAATGGCGGTCTCTTTCTTGAACTCGTCGCAAACGTAATCCACAATTCGCTGATCCCAGTCGTCGCCGCCGAGGTGGGTATCACCACTGGTGGAGAGAACTTCAAGTACTGCACCGCCATCATCGGTTTTACCGATTTCCAGCAGGGAAACGTCGAAGGTTCCACCACCAAGGTCGAACACCAGAACGGTTTCTTCCTTTTTGCGATCCAGACCATAAGCCAAAGCCGCAGCGGTTGGCTCGTTGATGATGCGCAGAACCTTCAGGCCAGCAATTTCGCCAGCATGCTGCGTTGCAGTTCGCTCGGCATCGTTGAAGTAGGCGGGAACAGTAATAACAGCTTCGGTTACGGGCTCACCAAGGTAGGCCTCTGCGTCTGCCTTTAGCTTCTGCAGGATCATGGCCGAAATCTCTTCGGCAGAATATGCCTTTCCATCTATAGACACCTTGTCGTTGGTGCCGATCTTGCGCTTGATCGAGATGATTGTTCTGTCCGGGCTGATAATAGCCTGGCGCTTTGCGCTTGAACCTACGAGCCTTTCGCCCGCTTTGTTAAAACCTACCACCGACGCGGTGAGACGGCCACCCTCTGCATTAGGAATAACGGTGGGTTCGCCACCTTCAATAATCGCAACCACAGAGTTGGTTGTTCCCAGGTCGATGCCAACAGCCTTGCCCATCTTTCTTTGCCTCCACGCATATCGCTGATTATCGGTTTAAACCGGATAATTGCTGCCAGATTGGTGCTGGTATTAGAATACCACTTGAGTGTTATATTGTCAAGTGAGCTTGTTCTGTTTCTGTATACTCCCCGTTTGGGGGCAAAGTTTCCGGTTTATGCAATATTCTGTGGAATAGATAAATGAAAGGCAGAATGAGTTGAGATCCAAACAACAAAATGGAGGCCCGAAGGCCTCCATTTCTAATGCGTAAGCTAAGTTCCTGGCGGAACGCTGCAGATATTAACCGCAGCCGCAACCAGAACCGCAACCGCCACCAGTGCCACATCCACCAGATGCGGCATCTGGGCCATCTTCGGTGCCGAAGGAGTTGCCACAGCCACAGGAACGAGTTGCGTTGGGGTTATCGATCTTAAAGCCGCCGCCCATAACATCGTCGACATAGTCTACGCTGGCGCCCTTAATATGAGGCAGGCTCAGCTGATCTACAACTATGCGTACACCAAAGCTGCTGTAAACAGTATCGCCCTCTTCGATGCTTTCATCGATTGCCATACCGTAGTTCAAGCCCGAGCATCCGCCACCTGATACAAACACGCGCAGAGCTGCCTCTGGCTTGCCTTCTCGCTCCAGAAGACCAAGGATCTGCTCCGCGGCCGACTCTGTGAGGGTAACTTCAGCGCCCGTGGTAACTTCCAGAGTTGCCATGGTTTCTCACTCCTTTCAAAATGCCTGGTAAAAGCCTGTATATATGGTTCTTATAGTCCAGTAATCGCAGCCCCAAACATGGTATCTGCATAGAGCCGGTATTGAACATACGCTCGCGAACTGCGCTGCGTTCCCTGTTTGCGCCGTGCACAAATTGCGCACATAAGCTTATTGGGCATTTTACACGATCCACAACGCGAATGCAACCCCTTAAGAATGTGCCATCAGTCTACAAACAGTAGCTCATTCGTAAGCAGAAGAGTTTGTGCGTACTCCTCTAATGGACTGAGGGCCCGCGCCACCGCCGGCTTCTGGCCAAGGGATGCTGTTCTTACGCTGGTGTCTCCGGTGGCAGATGCCTGCCTCAGCTGCTCTAACCCACGCAGAAAGCTCTCTGCAGCTGCTATCTCCTCATGACCTGGCATACGTTGATATAGTAGTTTGTATAGCACCGTAACCTGTGCAGTTACAGTTTTTGCCCCCATAACCTCGGGCCGTGCCGCCAGTGCTTTGGCCTGCTCCACTATAAAGGGGCTGTTCATCATGAACAGGCTTTGCTGCGGAACGGTAGTATTAAATCGCTGTGCGCTGCTTGAATCCGGGCTGGCAAAATCGAAGGCACGGAATAGTGGCTGCAGGTTCTGCCTGTCTATAAACCCGTATACCGTACGCCGGGTGGAAAATGGTGCCTTTGTGATCTCCACAGCTGGCCCACCCACCGATTTGTCCAGCTTTCCTGCAACTGCCAACATCGTATCTCGCAGGGATTCAAAATCCAGGCGTTGACGATTCTGGCGGTAAACAAGCCTGTTTTCTGGATCGGCATTAAAGGCAGCCTGGCTGCCATCACAGCTCTGCTGATACGCGCTGGATAGCATAATGCGGCGATGCAGCTTCTTGATCGACCATCCATCTTCCATGAAGGAAGCGGCAAGCCAATCCAGAAGAGCCGGGTTTGTGGGCTTTTCGCCCCGCGTGCCGAAATCGCTTGGAGTTCTCACAATGGCCTGGCCAAAGTGATACATCCATACCCGGTTTACAAAAACACGGGCAGTAAGAGGGTTGTTTTTGTTCGCTATATCCTGGCCAAGCTGAAGCCGGCCACCATCCGCGTAGGGTTTTGCACCTTCGCCGGATAGAAGCTGGATAAAACGGCGTGGAACCGCGTCTCCCCGGTTGCCAGGGTTACCTCGCAGAAACACATACGCATCGAACGGTTTTGGCAGATCTTGAGTTGCCATGGCAAACTCTGGAGTGGGCGGTATATGGGCGCGCAAATCTGCCACAGTAGCCTGCAGCTTCTTAATGCTATCGGCTGCCGCAGGGCTAAAAGCCGGCATCAGTTTTGCAAGTTGCCCACCATCTGGCAGGTTCTCAAGGCGGATGCTTTGAAGTATCTGCTTCACTTCTGGGCTTGCCTTGCCCGGATCCTTCTCTACGCGGGCTCTAAGTTGGGTCATTTCTGACCGCACCTGGTCTTGCACCTGTTTTTCTGTGCTTAAGATCTGTGCGTTGTGTGCCTCAAATGGGCCGGAAATAGACTTCGGCGAAATTGCGGGAGGCGGATTGGGCTCAAAACCGCTTGCAAACACGCCGTAAAGTGCGTAGTAATCCTTCATCGATACCGGGTCGAACTTGTGGTTGTGGCAGCGTGCGCAGCCAACTGTAAGGCCAAGCAAACCCCGGCATGTACAGTCGATACGATCATCATTGATGAATACGGGATCGTTCAGAAAGCGGCGTCCCACATTCAGGAACCCAAGGGCCGCCAGCGGGCGCTTATCATCACCCAGGTCCAGCTTATCTGCAGCAAGCTGCTGCACCACAAACTGATCGTAGGGTAGATCCTCATTAAATGAACGTATTACATAGTCTCGGTAAGTGTATGCATTGTGGTAAACGGGATCTTCGGTAAAGGCATAGCCTTTTGTATCTGCATAGCGGGCAATATCCAGCCAGTGGCGGCCCCAACGCTCACCATACTGCGGAGAAGCAAGCAGATTATCTACCACCCGGGAATACGCATCCGTGCGTTTGTCGTTAACAAACGATTCCACTGCTTCCGGTGTAGGTGGAAGCCCGGTAAGATCGAAAGATGCGCGCCTAATCAGAGTTCTTCTATCCACATAGGGAGATGGCTTGAGGCTTTTTTGCTCCAACTTTGCAAGTATAAAAGAATCTATAGGTGACTTAACCCACCATTTGGCTTTTACTTGAGGCGTGGAAGGCTTAGTTACGGGTTTGAAAGACCACCATTTGCGCATCTCATCGGGAATTACATACTCCCCGTTTGTAGCCTGCGGTGCCGTTGGCTTTGCGCCTGGCCAGGGTGCGCCCATAGTAACCCACTGGGTTAGGGTGGCGATGGCATCTGCACTCAGTTTGCCGGAAGGTGGCATTTTCAAATCAGAGTTGTAGGCAATGGCCTTAACCAACCGACTTTTGCCAGCATTGCCAGGTACAAGCGCTGTACCGCTATCGCCGCCTTTTAGGATTGCATTCAGGCTATCGAGCCTTAGGCCTCCATTGGCCTTGCTATCGCCATGGCAGGAGATGCAGTTATCCACCAGAAGGGGCCGCACCTTCTTCTCGAAGAACTCAGCAGCTTGCGGAGTAACTGTTGCCTGCGCCCCCACACCGGCCTGTGCAAAAGCTACAGGCATCAATGCCGGGGCCGGGGCCAGTGCCAACGTCAATACGAATAGCGCAGTAGAAAATCTCATACACTTTCACTCCACGGATTGGCCGTTTTCGCTCTTGAACTCTTGAAGATATATAACCTGATGATGGATAGGATACCCTGAGGGGAGTTTTGTTACATGCCACCGATGGGACGCCCATTGAAAAACGAGCGACTCTTGACAAACATTCGAAACCTGCGCGATAATTAGACAGTTATCTAACTATCTAATCAACAGGAGTTTCGCATGGATCTGGTGTTTAAAGCCCTTGCAGACCCCACTCGCAGGAAGATACTAAAGCTTCTGGGGGAAGGGGAAAAAACTGCCGGCCAGATCTGCGAGCAATTTGCCATATCTGCACCCTCTATGTCTCACCACTTCAGCATTCTCAAACAGGCAGATCTCATTTTTGCCCGGCGAGATGGCCAACAAATATACTACGCACTTAATACAACCGTATTCCAGGATGTTACCGCGGCACTGTTCGATCTCTTTGGAGCACGGATTACCGAACAGAAACCACTCGTAACTCTTCGCGTCAATCCGGAGGGCGATGCTCAGCCCGAAAGCAGCCCGGATGGCACTACAGGAGACAAAAAATGAAACGCAGCCATGCAATGATAGCCATTGCTTTAATACTTGTGGGCATTGCCGTTTACACCGCCTTAATCTACAAGCAGCTGCCGGATAAGATGCCAATCCACTGGAACATCCATGGGAAACCGGATGGATTTGCCGACAAAAAAACTGCCGTGTTACTGATGCCCGGCATAATCTTACTTATGACGGCATTTTTGGGTGCACTTCCAGCAATGACGCCACTTCAATTTAGAGAAAATATTACTGGCCAAACCGGTGACATATACAACTACATGATGGTTGTGATAACTGGTTTGATGACATACATACATGTTATGATGCTGGAAGCAGCTTTGTTGCCTGCTATGGATTTCAACAAAGTGCTGTTCACAGGGATGTTTTTCTTCTTTGGCCTGCTTGGCAATGTAATGGGGAAAATTCGGCGCAACCCCTGGATGGGAGTTAAGACACCGTGGACTCTCGCCAGCGATAAAGTATGGGATCCCACGCATCGGCTAGCCGGCAGGTTGATGGTCGGCTCCGGGTTACTGGGTGCCCTGCTAACTCTGCTGGGCGTAAACCCGGTGCCCACTCTTATAGCATTCATTCTTGCTGTGCTTTACCCGCTCCTATATTCCTATCAGCTATATAAAAGATTGGAAGCGCGCGGAGAGCTGTAAAACAGCATACTAAACCCTTTCGGAGTTGCCACCCGGCACCGTTTGGGGTACCCTGATTAGCAGTCGCGTATGGCTATGCCACACGCCGTTATCCAGCAGGCTTCCAGAGCTTTCACTTGCTCTGAGCGCAGCGCCCCCGTGGTGTTGCATAACGCTGATTACGAAAGGCATATATAAATGAAGAAATTCCTGCAGATCCCGGTCGCTGCCATGGCGATTCTGTTCGGCACTGGCATCGCACATGCACAGGCGCATCCGGGCGCCCCGCCCTTTGCTGGCCAGAAGCCCCTTACCTGCGCCGAAGCGCTGAAGCAGGCACCAAAGGACAACCCTGAGCTGGCACCGCTTGCCAAGAACGTAGCCGATGCAGAAGCTAAGCTGAAGAAGGCCCCCAAGGCTGCACCCGCTCAGAAATCAGTGGTTGAGGCTAATTTCAAATATGGCGATACCCTGATGCACCTGCCGCAGGGCAAGCTCTCGCCGCGCATTCAGTATCGCGCCGCTCTGGCCCTCTTCCGCCGCGCCCTGGAGATTGATCCTAAGCACCGCGGCAGCATTGAAGAGAAACAGGCCATCGAAGACATCTACCGCAATATGCCCGGTGGTGTTCCGAAGTAACCTGCCTCTCGGCACTAACAACGGAAATCGGCTCGCCAGCTACCATAGCAGGCGAGCCAATTTCCTTTTGGGGCTCCAAGCAGTTTGCAGCAAATATACAAAAGCCTTAGATGCCGCAACTGTGCAGGGAATCGTTGACAGTGCCTGCGCCAACGTGCTACACTATTTTTGTATGGGCGAGTACGCCCGCCGTAATTGCGGCAAAATCCGTTTTCCATTATTTCAGGCGCGATGTTGCGCTCTGTATCTAACAAAAGCGTTCTTCGCCGATAGTAGCTTTTTCAGCTCTCAGGCGGGAGCGTTTTTTTCGTGCCCGGCACCAGGATGGCGCAGCGGGTTTGCGAAAGACACTTGGATATCCTGTAGCGCCTACGGGCGCTAAATGAAACAAAGGAGATGAGCGCAACAATGACGCCCAAGGATGTGATTGATCTCGTTAAAGAGACTGAGGCGAAGGTAGTTGACATTCGCTTTACGGATCTTCCCGGCCAGCAGCAGCACTTCTCGATTCCCGCGAAGTTGCTTACCGAAGACGTATTTGCCGACGGTCTGGCATTTGATGGCTCCTCGATCCGCGGATTTAAGGCGATCAACGAGTCGGATATGCTTCTTATCCCGGATCCCGATACCGCATTCGTTGATCCCTTCTTCGAAGTAACCACGCTTAACATCACCTGCGATATCGAAGATCCGATCACCCGCGAAAAGTACAATCGCGACCCACGCCAGGTTGCCAAGAAGGCAGAAGCCTACCTGAAGAGCACCGGCCTGGCCGATACCGCCTTCCTGGGCCCGGAAGCGGAATTCTACGTTTTCAACGACATTCGCTTCGATCAGACCTCGCACTCCGGTTTCTACTACATCGATAGCGATGAGGGTATTTGGAACAGCGGTCGCGATGAGAAGCCGAACCTGGGTTACAAGATCCCGTACAAGCGCGGATACTTCCCGGTTCCCCCAACAGATAGCCTGCAGGACCTCCGCACCGAGATGATGCTCAACCTGATGGAGAGCGGCATCGAAATCGAAATGCAGCACCATGAGGTCGGCACCGCTGGCCAATGCGAAATCGATATGCGGTTCGGAACCCTGGTTACCCAGGCCGATAACCTCATGAAGTACAAGTACATCGTGAAGAACACGGCTGTACAGAACGGTTACACCGTTACCTTCATGCCCAAGCCACTCTTCGGAGACAACGGCTCTGGTATGCACGTACACCAGTCTCTCTGGAAGGATGGCGTTCCGCTATTCGCAGATGAGAAGGGCTATGCCGGTCTTTCCGAAATGGCCATCTACTACATCGGCGGCCTGCTGAAGCATGCCCCGTCCCTGCTGGCCTTCTGCGCACCTACCACAAACTCCTACCGCCGCCTGGTTCCGGGTTACGAGGCTCCGATCAACCTGATCTACTCCGCCCGAAACCGCTCTGCTTGCGTCCGCATCCCAATGGCAAGCAAGTCTCCCAAGGCCAAGCGCGTTGAGTTCCGCGCTCCCGATCCTTCAGCCAACCCGTACCTCGCCTTCTCAGCACTGCTGATGGCTGGCCTGGATGGTATTCAGAACAAGATCGTTCCGCCGTCCCCAATCGACAAGGACCTGTACGAGATGGAGCCCGCCGAGCGCAAGGGCATCGCCCAGACTCCTGGCAGCCTGGAAGAGAGCCTGGCGGCACTCGAGGCCGATCATGAGTACCTGCTCAAGGGCGGCGTATTCACCAAGGATCTTATCGATACCTGGATTGATTACAAGTACAATCAGGAATTCAAGCAGCTGGCACTTCGCCCGCATCCGTACGAATTCTCCATGTACTACGACATCTAATTTCGGAACCTTCCGAAATCGGATATCGACTGCTTATAAACCAATCGGCCCGCCCCACACAAATGGGGCGGGCCGATTGGCTTTTGTATTATGCCGGTTGCACAGACTACTTCTTTTTGGTTACAGTAACGTTTAGTGTGGGTGCAGCAACCTGGCTATTCTCTTTGCCTGCCCAGGTTGCGGCAACCTTTGAATCGCCTTCTGCAAGAGCCAGTGTTACAACACCGCCTGTAGAAAGTGTGGTGAAAATTGCGGCACCTTTACCGCCCTTTATCAGATCCAGCTTATCTGCATCTGCGGCAGCAAACCCTGCGGCCTTTGCTGAAACAGTAAATTCAATGCTGCCGAGCAGCGCTGGCTTCAGATTGCCCTTCAGGTCCAGAGGATACTTTAGCGCGGCTGCATCTACCTTGCCTGCAAGGGTGTATACATTTACCTTTCCAGCTGCAGAAAAAGAAGCCGAGCTGCGGGCCAATTCCAGGGTAAGGCCAGTAACCTTGTATTTGCCAACGCCATATTTCTTATCCAGAGTGGTTTTTAGCGCAGCACCATCAAACTGAACAAGGCCAAAACAGGCATATTTCCCTTTGTCTTTGCCCTCTACATTGAGATGACGCTTGCCATTATCTCCCGGCTTGGGTCCAGCGGCCTCAATAATTGACGTAGAGGATGCGGGTGCCGTATCTTGCGCCCGGGCGGCCGGTGCACAAACCAGCATTGCCAGCACGGCGGCAACACCATATCGATACGTAGAATAGTGGGCAGATACCATAGCAGCACTCATCTCCTGAGTTTGTTCCAAAAGGAACCCTCTGTTGGAATTTGGCGCGGCCATGCGCCTCAATGCAATTATACCGGCCATACGCCCGGGTACACTATCCAATCAGCCTTGCAGAACCTGCAAGCAATGGGCAACATGGAGGAACAGCTATGCATTGTTTCCGTTCTCACCGCACACTCTATGCAATTGGCAGTATTGCTGCTTTTGCCGTGCTGGCAGTGGGCTGCAACAAGAGTGCGCTCTCACCAGCCGCTGGCAACTCATCTCTTACCGATCCAGATGTTGCCAAAAAGATCTTCACACAGATGGCCGAAGGAGATCTTACCGTGCAAGGCGATATCGATTGGGAAGGCTTCAAGGCAAGTGGGTTGGATGTTGGCACTCAATATATGGCGCTTAAGGATGATGCTAACAAATCTGCCTTCCGCACTTCCTTCCTTCAGAACTACTCAAAGTCTTTTAAGGACACAGGCGCAACAGCCGCCATGCTTACAGAATGGAAATCGGAGAGCTCGGATTCCACTCAGGCAGTTGTAAGCGCCAAAACCAATCATGGCACAGGCGTACGACTTACCCTGGTAAAGAAAAATGGTGGAAGACTGCTCAGTGGCTTAGACCTACTTCACTGACACTCTGCTGGTATGAGTTTTCAGGCTGCCGCAGCATTGTGCGGCAGCCTGATGGTCATCACAGGTCCGCATGTTGGTTGACGCACCTCTGCCGGAATGCTATACTGACTAACCCGGTAACGCTCCGGTATTTCCTTTGCAGCAGATGAGTGGTCATGGATTCAACCAGCAATAAAACGCGCGTTCTCTGTGTATTCGGCACCAGGCCAGATGCCATTAAAATGGCACCCGTGGTGCTTGAGCTAAAGAAACACCCCCAGGATTTTGAAGTAACTGTTGTGGTAACTGGCCAGCATCGTGAGCAGTTGGATCAGGTGCTGCGCGTTTTTGGGATTACGCCAGATCATGATCTGAAGATCATGAAACATGGGCAAACCCTTACGGAGATCACCACACGCTCCCTGCAGGGTTTAGATGCCTGGCTGCAGGAGCATCCAGCAGATGTGTGCCTTGCTCAGGGGGATACAACCACCACCTTTGTAGCGGGGCTTGCAGCGTTTTACCACCAGGTACCCTTTGGGCATGT
This sequence comes from uncultured Chthonomonas sp., assembly GCA_903859705.1. Classification (GTDB taxonomy): domain Bacteria; phylum Armatimonadota; class Chthonomonadetes; order Chthonomonadales; family Chthonomonadaceae; genus CAIXIX01. The sequence goes on along the minus strand of CAIONQ010000029.1, from coordinate 82,734 downwards.
AGAGGCCGGGCTGCGCACAGGGAATCTGTACGATCCATTTCCCGAAGAGGCGAACCGAAGGCTGGTGGCTGCGCTCACTACCTGGCACTTTGCTCCCACCGAACCCTCCCGAGAGAATCTGCTGAAAGAGGGCCTGGATCCGGCAACCATCTACGTAACCGGCAACACCAGCATCGATGCGCTACGAACGGTGGCCTCGCTGGATTACACCTTTGAAGATCCGGAACTGCGCGCTATTGTAGAAAGCGACAGACGCCTAATCCTGGTTACCGCGCACCGCCGCGAAAACTGGGGAGAGCCGATGCAGAACATCGCCTCAGCACTCGCAACTATTGCTGGCGAGTTCCCGGATTGCGATGTGGTGGTTGCCATGCACCGTAACCCCATAGTCCGGGATACGCTGAAGCCTATTCTGGAGCCTATCTCCAACGTACACCTCATCGAACCGCCGGATTATGTGCCCTTTGTTAAGCTGATGCAGCGAGCCAACCTGATTCTTACGGATAGCGGCGGAGTGCAGGAGGAAGCACCTACCTTCGGAGTGCCGATACTGGTGCTGCGCAAAACCACCGAACGCCCGGAAGGTGTGGATGCCGGAACTGCAAAACTGATTGGAACCGATAGGGAAGTAATTCTTACGGAGGCGCGTTCTCTGCTTACCGACCCGGTGGCACGAGCGCAGATGGCCCATGCCGAAAACCCCTATGGCGATGGTTGTGCCGCAGCCATGATTGCCGAGGTTCTAAAGAACTCCGCTCGTCGTGGCTCCACGGAATAACGCGGCGATTTCGCAGCCCACATAATCTCCGAATCACTGTTTTTCGCCGCCGCCCACGCTTGTTTCGGGGCGGCGGTAAGTTGATTTACTATGCCACGCCCATTTGCCCCCAAACTCTGGCGCCTACACCACGGCGATGATGATGCAGAACTAACCCTGCAACGAGAGCTGGATCTGCACCCAACGGTTGCCATGCTGCTTGTGCAGCGCGGCATTACCGATCCTGCTGCAGCCCACCGATTTCTTTATCCCAGCCTGGATCATATGCACGATCCGTTTTTGCTGCCAGATGCAGAAGTTGCGTGCGAACGCCTGAAAACAGCGATCAATAACAAAGAGAAGATCCTGGTGCATGGCGATTATGATGGCGATGGTGTTACAAGCGCCGCCCTCTGGACCCGCTGCCTGCGTGCCCTCGGTGCCAATGTAGATGTGTTTGTGCCGCATCGGGGCCGAGATGGCTACGATATGCGCAGCCCATTTATTGAGCGCGCAAAGCAGGAAGGTGTATCCCTGATTGTAACTACGGATTGCGGCATACAGCGCATCAACGAGGTTGAAATGGCGCGTGAAGCCGGGATCGATGTGATCATCACCGATCATCATACTCCGAATGCAAGCGGTGCCCTGCCGAAGGCTGTTGCCGTAGTAAACCCTCACCGGGCCGATTCGAAGTACCCTTTTGCCGACCTGGCCGGTGTTGGCGTTGCCTTCAAACTTTGCGAAGCGCTAACCCGCCACCTTGGCATCAGCGTTTCAGCCTTTAGACGCGGCTATATGGATCTGGCAGCCATCGGCACGGTTACCGATGTTATGCCGCTGATAGATGAGAACCGGATACTGGTGAAGTTTGGCCTGGAGGCCCTGCAAACCACGCGCAAGCCGGGGCTGCGCGCCCTGGCAGATGTTTCTGGATATGCCGATAAGGCAATCGATTCCCATGGCGTTGCCTTTGCCATGGGGCCACGCCTCAACTCTGCCAGCCGTATAGATGAAACCCAGCACGCTCTGGATCTGTTGCTTACCAAAGATGAAAGCGAAGCGCGGGCACTTGCTCAAAGGCTGGATCAGTTCAACTTAGAACGGCGAACGGTGCAAGAGCGCATTTTTCAGGAAGCCATGCAGCAGGTAACCACCATGGATCTGGAAAGCACGCGTTGCGTGGTGGTGGCCGGTGAAGGATGGTCGGGCAGTGTGGTGGGCATTGTTGCCAGCAAGATTGTGGAGCGCACCTGCCGCCCCTGTGTGGTGATTGCACTGGATGGCGAGGGCAGCGGCCGTGGCTCTGCTCGCAGCATCGCGGCATTCAATGTATTTCAGGCCATCGATGCCTGTGGCCCGTTGCTTCGGGAATATGGCGGCCATGCCCATGCCGCCGGCCTCAGCATTAAGGCAGGCAATGTGAGCGCCTTCGCTGAGCAGATGAACGATATTGCCTGCTCCCGGCTATCTGAAGAAGACTGCGTGCCAACACTCATGGCCTCTGCAGAGATCCCTATTACAGATGTCTCCGCTAAACTGCTGGATCAGATATCCATGCTGCGCCCATTCGGCAATGCCAACCCGGAACCACAGTTCATAAGCAAAGGGGTGCGCATTGTGGATATCAAACGCATGGGGCAGGATGGCAAACACCTCAAACTAATTCTGAAGGCGGAGGGCGTAAACCCACTGGATACCGTGGATGCACCGTGGTGGAACCGGGGCGAGCTCGCCGATGTGTTAGACAGGGAGATGAGCATGGACCTGTGCTACCGACCGCAGTTTAACCACTTTAATGGGCGAAGATCCATTCAGTTTCTGTTGGAAGATATTCGGCCAGCAGACTGGTAGTTTCCCAACGCAAATTGTGAGTATTATCAACCCAACGTGGCAGCTCCACAGCTGCCAAAACAGGAGAACATGATGCCCGGCAAAAACAATGGCCAGAATTCCGTAATCGGTGGGGGCGGATACCACCATGTGGCAATTCGCGCCATAGATTTCGACTTTACGCTTCGGTTTTACATCGATGGCCTCGGCTTTACCCGCACCTATGGCTGGGGTACCGATGACCGCGCCAATGGCGGCAAAGATAGCCGGGCAGCCCTGCTGGATTCTGGCGATGGCAACTACCTGGAAGTGTTTGCAGGCGGCACCGGTGAGCTCTGGCCAGAACTGCCAGAAACGGTGTTTATGCACATTGCCTTCCGCACCACCGATATTCACAAAGCCATCGAAAAAGCACGTTCACTGGGGGCCACCATTACCGTAGAGCCCAAGAGCGTAGTGCCCCCGAATGCAGATATGCCTGAAAAAACCTTTACGGTGGCCTTCTTCCGAGGGCCAAATGGGGAGCTCGTGGAGTTCTTCCAGAACGATGAACTCTAATTTGAGGTACTTCTCCTGGCCCCCTGCATAAGGTAATCGCCATGACCCTCTCTGCTATCAGCTATGCCGCCGGGTACACAACCGGGCTTCTGGCCTTTTTGTGGATGGCCCGAACACGCAAACTGATGACAGAGGGGGTTATAATTTTGATGTTTGCTGGCCTACTCGGTGGCCTTGCTTTTGCTGGCCTAACGCAGCGCATTATTGGCGGCACCGCTGGTAAAACCGTACTGGGAGCCATAGCTGGCGGATACCTGTGCGTGGCGGTTTGTAAGAAGCTGCTTGGTGTTCGTAGGCCACTGGGAGATCTGTTTGCAATTGCAATAAGCGCCGGCGAAATTTTGGGCCGTTTCGGGTGCTATTTCGGCAAATGCTGTTACGGCAAATCCTGCAACCTGCCATGGGCGGTGTATCAACACGGAGCGTTTAGGCATCCCACCCAGATATATCTATCTCTGGCAAACTTTGCTATACTTGGAATACTACTAATATATAATCGGAAAAGCCCGCCTGAAAATGCGCTGTTTTATATGCAGGCTGCGCTGTACAGCATCTTCCGATTCGTTATGGAGTTCTGGAGGGAAACACCTCCTCCAGTGATGGGCCTCAGCATAGCTCAGTGGGCGTGCATTGTGGGCTTTCTATTTTTTGGCTATCGGTTTACGAAGCTGAGAAAGTGTGTACCCTCCCTATGTCCAGATGCCGTTTCTGCAAGCAAGAGTTAACTTCCGAGCAAGAGTTTTGCCCGAACTGCGGTGCCTATTTAGCACCGAATCCCGAAGGCAAAGGGCCGTTCACCTCTCCTGTTGGAGATTTCATAATTGGCCTGCTGCTTGGCTGCGCACTTCTATATGCATTCGGCATCGGGTTGATTGCCATTCCTTTAATTGCATCGTTCCTGTGGAAAGACAGGCGCAACTTCTGCTATGGCTTACTAACCTCGCTGGCGCTTCTCTTAGCCCTGATACTGGGATTAGCGGCGGTGTGCCTGGTACGCTATCAAAGTTAATGGCACAACAACTTGAACAGGCATATTCAGTGTTGTCAGCAACCGCTTGCCTACTGCAGCAGCCCGGGTTGTAAGGGAGCACTCACAGTAGATGGATAGTTCCGAGCCATTGCCGTTTATAGAGCACACATCCTCGCTATGCCCGGTATGCCGTGCTTCCACGCCAGCAGAAATCCGGGAGGAAGCCGGTAAGATCTGGCTCACCTCTGTTTGCCCGCAGCACGGAGGCAACAAATCCTTGCTTGCAGGTGATGCAGCCGAATACAAACGCCTCCGCCTGTATACTTCGGCACGCATGGGGATGCCGGGCGGATGCTGTGGCGCCGGGGAAACTTGCGAAGATGGCCCACCCGTGTGCGTGCTTCTGCTCGAGATAACTCTCGCCTGCAACCTGCAATGCCCAACCTGTTTTGCCGATGCGCATGGGCATAACTTTATGACCATTGAAGAGATACGTGGCCGACTGGATGCATTTTTCAAAACCACAAACCGGCTGGATCTGCTTATGCTGAGTGGGGGCGAGCCAACCATCCACCCTCAGTTTCTGGATATTCTGGCACTGGCCCTAACCTACCCTATTGGCAGAATACTGATAAATACCAATGGGCTGCGGGTAGCTCAAAGCGCTGCCATCGCGGATGGCATTGCTGCTCACCGAGATCGCACCGAACTCTTCCTCAGCTTCTCCAGCTTCCAGCCTGCGGTGCACGAACGTCTTTATGGCAAAGTGCTATTGACTGAGAAGATGGCCGCCCTGGAGCAGGCGCATGCCCGTGGCATCTTTACAACACTGGCCCCTGTAATTGAAAAAGGGATCAACGATAACGAAATTGGCGATCTGTACCGCTTTGCGCTCACGATGGATAACATCAATGGCCTCAACTTCCAGCCGGTTATGAGCTCCGGCAGGTACCTGCACGGTAGTGAGTATAAACCCGCCGAACGCATGACCCTTACCGATGTGCTGCACGCACTGGAAGCACAAACAGGCGGAGCATTGCAGCTCTCCGATTTTGTTGCGCTTCCCTGTTCCCACCCGGATTGCTGTGCCATTACCTATGGTTTTTTGGATGCTAAGCGCACCGTTATGCAGCCGTTGCCACGCCACCTGGATGTGGGGCGGTACCTGGATATGTTCTCAGATAGAATCAGCTTTGCCGGGCTGATATCCAGCGCAACGCGGCGGGTATGGTCCGATGTAACCCATCTGCGTGCACGGCAAACATTGAAAGACCTTGCGCTTCTTTATCGGGAGGGCGGTGTAAAAGAGCTTATGCCACTATTGGGCAACCCGGAACAGGCAGGCAAGCGCATCTTCCGAATTGTGGTAAAGCCTTTTATGGATGTACATACCTACGATGCGGCCCGCACCACTCAGTGCTGCACTAAGATCCTACTGGAGGATGGGCAGGCTGTTTCGTTCTGCGAATACAACGTTCTTCACCGGGCACGGCGCCAGCGTACGGTAGCCATACCGCTAAGCGTGGCAAAACAGGGCGGGTAACTATGAGTGAATACGATAGACAAACTGCAGGCAGGCGTTATGAGGGCTGGGCCTTTACCTTTTGCAAGGCGGCACTGCTGGTGCTGATATTTCAGCGCTTTTCGCTGCTTGCCCTTTCCGCGCTCTCGGTTATCTTCTATGTGGTAGCTGCTCTATACGGCGTAAAACAGTATCGTTGCTGGGCGAAGCCGCCCTGGGTTACCCTGTTCTGGGCCGGTATCTTCGCCTGGCAGCTATACGCCGTTTTGCATCCGCAGCACGCCGGGCACCCCTGGTCGCCACTTCCATGGTAACCGCGGAGCCTCACAGCAAATTCATATCACAACGCAGGCTATGGCTTACATTTACGTGTATACTGGCGGCATTTGGACTTCTGATGGCCAGATTGTGGTGGGTGGATAGTTACTCCCGAACCGAGCAGGTCTTAACTGCGGGCCCCAACATTGGCACACGGGTACACTTCACTGTGCTCAGCAGAATACTACCCGCCGGGGCAAACAGCCCCTCTTCTGAACTCCCACAAGGTACGCGCATTCGCTACACGCCCCAACAACATCAGAACCTGTTGTATCTATTTAAGAAATATGTATTGAAACAGGGAATCATCGCGCCAGCTCAACCCCTTCCGGATCAATGGTCGATATCTGCGTACCGGGAAATCAACCCTACCTATATTACGATCGACGCCAACGGGTACCCGTTTCTGCAAATCGGAGGCTCTCTTAACGTCACCGCCCAACCGCAAAAGCGATTGATCTCCGGCGTGCCATCAACCTATGTGGAATACAGCGATAAACAACATCCCATGCACGCAGCCTGGCTGTGCATGCACCCTGTTGGTTCAGACAGGGTGTGGTTCTTTTGCAGCATAGCAACAGAAGGTGCAGCAAACGAAACCGCGCTGCACGAATTTCGGCAAATTGAAGAGTCAATTCACTTTACGGGCGTTGCAGCCAGACCACGGTGAACTAACTGCAGGCTAATCGACTTAATGCACAAACGGCACCAACACTGCACGAACAGTACGATTTCTGGCCGTTCTCCTGCCACCAGTAATTTGGCAAAAGTACGGATGACGATAATCACAACACTCAGGGTAGTGCGATGAGCACACCCTTGGCCGGGCGATCTGCTAATTAGCCTTCAGTATCTTGATGAACGTATTAAGGAAGCTGCAAGTGTGGGATTCTTGCTGCGCGTATCCTATCGGTTCAATCAGAATCCCTATTGCACACCGTTGGCTCACCCGATTCCATGGTAAATCGCTCTCAGCTGCTCCGCGCTGGATCTGCAAAGGAGGCCGATTCTGAGGCAAACCAGTATAGAGCCACAGGGAGTGGACAGTAATACGGTTTAACTTCAGTAATTGGAGTCCTTTACGCTGTGAGGATGCAGCCGCTCCGGTAAACCCTGTGAGCAACTCTTGCGCGCGGTCGCAGGAGTTACTATTGATACCAACTAACTTTTACCCACCCAGGCTCAACACAACAGCCTGCTCAAAGGTACCGTAAATGTGTGTATCGCCAACCGAAAATCACGCGCCAATCAGAATTGCAATTATTGGCTGTGGGCATGTTTGCCCGGTATATCTGCGAACTGCAATGCAGTTTGATTGTCTCAAGTTTATTGCCTGTGCAGACATTATTCCAGAGCGCGCTGTTGCGATGGCGGCAATGTGTGGGGCCAGGGCGGCCACCGTTGAGGAGGTAATAAACGCGCCGGATGTTGACCTGGTGGTTAACCTGACCCCGATTACAGAACATCATGCAATAAGCTGCGCCATTTTGACTGCTGGTAAACACCTTTACTCAGAAAAGCCACTTGCTAGCACCGAAGTGCAACTGGCAGAAATAATTGCTCTTTCTGCCGACCGCGGGCTGCAGGTTGGAGCAGCGCCAGATACGTTTCTTGGTGCTGGGCTTCAAACCGTTCGTGCACTTATCGATTCCGGTGCCATAGGCAGGCCCGTTGGGTTTGCCGTGCATATGCTGAGCCGCGGAAACGAAACATGGCACCCTGCCCCGCACTTTATGTATCGGCCTGGCGGAGGCCCGTTGATGGATTTTGGCCCCTATGCCATCACCGCCATTACTGCCCTGCTGGGGCCAGCAGCGGCGGTTACCGCAGCCGCAAGCCAGGCCTTTGGGCAGCGTACCATCACTTCTGAGCCGCTAAAGGGCCAGAAGATTAAAGTAACCACCCCAACACACTATACTGCCCTGCTTGAGTTGGAATGTGGCATACATGGCAGCATTATCTGCAGCTACGATACTCCCGCCAATGGCGGAAGCCCACTCGAGATATTTGGCACGGAGGGCAGCATAAGAGGGGCAAACCCATCCACCTTTGGCGGACCCATATTGTGGAGGCGCATAGAAGATGCAACCAACACATGGCGAGAAGCGGAACTGAAACATGGGTTTGCGGAGAACAGCCGTGGCCTGGGCCTGGCAGATTTGGCACGCTGCATGCGCAGCGGGGATGCACCGCGGGCAGGCATTGCACGGGCGAAGCATGTGATGGAAGTAATACACGCTGCTCTGAATAGCGCAGAGTGCGGCCGCAAGATGCCTGTATCCACGCGGGTTAACCGGCCACACCGCCTGCCCGCAGATGCAGAACAAACGTTTCGGCTGGAAGCCGAGTAACGTATACAGCACACATTTCGTCTATAATGCTGTAATAGCAACAAGGTTGCTTCAACCTTATCGTTTCATTCCGTTCACCCAACCCTGCGCTGCGGAGAGTAACCTATGCAGTATTTCGTTGCCCACACTAAATCTGCCATCGCTCCCGTTTTGCTTGCGGCGGCTCTGCTTACAGTTACGGCTGTGCCAACACTTGCCATTCAGCCTCCTCCAGATAGTGGTACGCAGAATGGTGCCGATCCCAATGCGCCAGAAAATCACCTGGTATCGCTGGATTGTGAAAATGCTCGGCTGGTAGATATTTTGCCAGACCTTATGAAGAGCGCAAATGCGGATTATGCTCTGGATAGCTCTATTAAGAATGTAAAGGTAAGCCTGCATGTGGCAGGTGTGCCGTTAAAGAGCGTTGTGGCGGCCATTGTTAAGGCGGCCTCTTCGCCCATTAGCTGCAAAGTGAATCTTGGCCTGTTTCACTTTACGCCAAAAACAGAGCCCGATAAGCCCGCGGATGGCGCTCCAGACAAACCCGCGCCTAGGCGGCCCGGCCCGAAATATAATGGGGGCGACCCCATTGCGGCAGCTACCAGTGAGCTGATTACATTTTTAACCGGAAGTGAAATTGCGCTCGGCGGCAGAAACCCCAATGCACAGGGCTTTGGCGGCTTTCGGGCGGGCGGTGGCTCGTTAAGCGGATCTCGCAATTACAACGATTACGGGTTTATTAACGGCACCTTCGGCAGCTCCAGCTACTCCAACCCGGATACAGGGGCCAACAACACCAGCACCCGTGGGCGTGGCGGATACTACTTTGGCCCATTTTTTAGTGGTGGCAGTGGCCGGGGTGGCAGGTAACTCTTCATCCACCATGCCGCACCCACATCAAAGCAAAAGCCGCGTACATACCGCAAATTGTTTGCTGTATGTACGCGGCTTTTATAGATTAACGCGGTTTACAGGTAGCGCTTGCGCACCCAGGCGCCTGCGCTTACCCTCTCCATATCGGTGTGAGTAGCCAGCGCGTACCGCGCCCGGGCGGCCTGAACACGCGCCCTGTGGCTTACGCTGCTATTGGAGCTGTGCAGGCCAGCAGCCTGCTCACCAGCTGCTTTAGCCAGCGCCTTCTCAAGCTGTGCCAGCGCGGCTTCGCGCTTAATCTGCAGCTCAACACTTACGCGGTGTGTAGATCGCCTCAGCGTCTTTCCCGCAGTAGTAACTTTCTTTTCTGCCATCGCAGTCATTACCAATCATCCTTTCTTACTCAATACCGGATGCGGCTGTGGCGCTGGCTGTTAACAAAAAACCCGCCTCAGAACTCTCTGAGTGCGGGCAGTAACACAGATACATGGTGCACCGGGGCGCATCAGCACCACAGCATGCGGCAAAACCGCAAACATGTACCCGCAGAACTGCCAGCTCGCCCGGCCCGCACAGCCTTGCGCGCATCTCTGCCTTTGATAAATGAGAAATCCGACATCAAACGTATCTCCGTCTATGTCATTCCGGCGTTTTTTGGATCCTGGCAGAAGAGCTCATGTCTCTTCTGCGTTTTGAACGCCTCACTAATACAGACAGGCTAAGTTGCCTTCAGGTTTCACTCCGAACGCAAATAGCTGTATTTCCCGCCTGTACAACACTCTATCGTGCAGGCCCAACCCTTTGGTAAACAGAATCTCAGGCGCAATAGCAGTGTGTTATTGCGTCTTAATAAGTGCGATACCACCGTTTTTCTGCCAGGATCAACGAATGCGCACAGAATTGACACCCTGCCATGAGCAGGGTATAGTGCCAACGCTATTGAGAACCGGCTCAAACGCAAAATATGCGCCATTGAGCCCATTGTGCGGGCAGGAGCAGAGAGTTTATGAAATGCACAAAATGCCAGGCAGATCTGCCGCCGCAATCACGCTTCTGCTTGAAGTGTGGCACGCCGGTTCAGCCTGCCGCAGCCCAGCCTGCCCCCAGAGCGGAAGCACCTGCGCAGCCAGCAGGTTTTGCTAAACCCGCATCTTCTGGCCTCAGTAAATCTACAAAGGCAGTTATTGGCATGCTCTGCCTGGCCGTAGCTGCGCTTGGTGCCGTGGTTGTAAGATCCGGGCTGTTGCACTCGGCAGCAAACACAAAAAATGGCACGCTGGTAAATGCGCCCGGCAGCAGCGGCAACGGCAGCCTGGTACAGATGCCCGGCGACAGCAAGAATGCTCCGCTGGTTCAGGCACCCGGCACTTCACAGGCTCCGCCAGATCTTATTCAGAAACCAGATGGCCAGCAATCTCCGGAAGATGTGCTGGATTATCTGAGGTTTTTGAAAGAGGTTGAACAGCGCAAAATGTCGCTGATTAAAGATTTTATGGCAACAGCACTTATGCAAAGCGCCATGGAAAAATCTCAGGAAGCAGCGGCTGCATCCAGTGATGAAGCCTCTAAGAATTTTTTGCCCAGCATGAATAAGGGGTTTGAACAGTATCCCGCCCGCTGGGATCAGCTTGCAAAATACTTCTTAACCCGCCAGCCCCCCGCCAGCTGCGCCATTCTGCAGAAGAAGTACTACGAGCATCTTGGCAAGGTGGAAAGCATGTTCTTGCAGGTGCACAACGCTCTGGCACAGGCAAATACCGACCCGGGTAAGGCGCTATCTGCGCTTACCGAGATGCAGGGTAAAGCTTCTGCCGAAGCAGATGACACTGCAAGGCAGGCAGATGATGCCCTGGGCGATGTTTGTGATAAGTACCGAATCCGCAAAGAGTTTGACATCAAAACCGATTCTGGATCGGGTTCCGGCCTGCTCAGGTAGCTCTTTGCATAGCGCTGTTGCCGGTGTAGAACCAGCGACTGTGGTTAAATGGGGTGCTGCCTGCGTGGTACCCCATGCGGTTTACTGGCTTGCAATTTTCTTTGTAAGAGATTAACCAACACTGCGATTAAGCCGGATTTCCGGCAGTATTTATCGCCAATACCACCCAGTAATTTAGCAATCCGTACACCACAGTTGCAACGGGGAAGTTTTCTGCGTAGCAAGAACTCTGCTGAACGGGTAAACTTGTATGTTGCGGCCAATTTTGGCTGCCTAATTCGTTTTGCTGCATTATGTGGAGGCACAGGCTCTGATGGCCTATAATCCGAACAATCCGCTCATCGTTCAATCCGATAGAACCGCCCTGCTGGAAGTTGATAATCCGCGTTATGAAGAGTGCCGCGATCAGCTTTCTGCCTTTTGCGAACTTATTAAGAGTCCAGAGCATATCCACACATACCGCTTAACGCCTCTTTCTCTCTGGAATGCGCGGGCCGCCGGCATGACCGCCGAAGAGATGACCGGGATTCTTGCCGAGTACTCCAAGTACGACGTACCGGGAAACATACTCCACGATATAAGAGATTATGTTGGCAGATATGGCCGCCTTAAACTCTTTCTACGCGATGGCTCCCTGATGCTGCAGGCCGAAGATAACCTGTTAATGACCGAGATCCGGCACAACAAACAGGTTCAAAAATATCTGCTAAACCCAATTGATGCCCGCACCAATGAGATTCCGCTGCTGGAACGCGGCCGCATAAAGCAGATACTTACAAAAATTGGCTTTCCCGTTGAAGACCTTGCAGGTTACACCGAAGGCGATCATCTGGAGATGCGCTTCCGCGAAATAACCCGTAAGGGCAAACCGTTTATGCCACGCCCTTATCAGGAAGCCGCAACCGCTTCCTTCTGGGCAGGTGGATCCGCCGCAGGTGGCTCCGGCGTACTGGTACTGCCATGCGGTGCTGGCAAAACCATTATTGGCATGGATGCGATGGTGCGTGCACAGATGCACACGCTAATCATTGTAACCGGCATAACGGCAGCGCATCAGTGGCGCGATGAAATCCTGGATAAAACCACCCTTACGGCAGACCAGGTTGGCGAATACAATGGCGAGCGCAAAGAAGTTAGGGCCGTTACGATTGCTACCTATCAGGTGCTAACCAGCCGGCGAGATCCTGAAAAAGCCAGAGCTAAGAAGGCAAGTAAAGCCGCAGCAGCGGGCCTCACCGATGGCTTTGGCGCACTGGACGACCTCTCGGATGATCAGGATACCGATGGTTGGTTTGACCCGGATGCTGGCCCGCTCAAAAAGCGTAAAACTGCAGAAGCTGCAGAGGGTTATCTGAACCTGGATCTGTTTAACAAATACAACTGGGGCATGATTGTATACGATGAAGTGCATCTGCTGCCAGCCCCTGTTTTCCGTATTACCGCCGAAATTCAAGCCAAGCGTCGCCTGGGCTTAACCGCAACCCTGGTGCGTGAGGATGGGCGTGAAGACGACGTGTTCTCGCTCATTGGCCCCAAGAAGGCAGACGTTCCTTGGAAGGTGCTGGAAAAACAGGGCTGGATTGCCACCGCCATGTGTACCGAAATAAGAGTGCCTCTTGCAGAAGAGCTGCGCCTGGAATATGCCGTTGCCGAAATGCGCGATAAGTTCAGAATCGCAAGCTGCAACCCCACAAAAGAGCTGCTGATAGAAGCGCTATTTAACAAACACTCTGGAGATAATATACTGATTATTGGCCAGTATCTGGAGCAGTTGCGGAGCATTACCGAACGCTTTAACATACCGGTAATTACAGGAAAAACCCCACAGAAAGAGCGCGAAGAGATTTACGCAGGCTTCCGAACTGGCGAAATTAAGCGGCTCATTGTTAGCAAAGTGGCCAACTTCTCCATCGATTTGCCAGATGCCAACGTAGCCATCCAGGTATCCGGCACATTCGGCTCACGCCAGGAAGAGGCACAGCGCCTGGGGCGCATCCTGCGGCCAAAGACCGATGGCAGCACCGCCCACTTCTACTCCCTGGTTACACGCGAAACACGAGACCAGGATTTTGCCACCCACAGGCAGCTGTTTCTTACCGAACAGGGGTACCGTTACGAAATTCTGGATGCGGAAACGATATTACCAGAACTCAAAGCCGCAGATCCGGCGTCTTAAACTAAAGGGCTAACGCACATGTGTGTGCTGCCTCTTTCTAATGCGGACGGGAGCGATTGAGCACCTATGGCAGATGGCGAGCGATCACAGTTCGATGGAGAGAGTAAGAAACTGGATGCCTTCAGGGTTGCGGTTCGTAAGCAATTTGGCAGTGGCCTGGAAAAGGCAACACCGGCCAACGTGCGCGAATTTATGGACCGCTATCAGGACGAGATATTCCAGCAGCAGCCCGGTGAGCGCCGATTTGAGCTGCGCGAAACCAAAACTACGTATGAAGAGATCTTAAAGGATTTCTTTGTGAAAGTGTTGGATCACCCCAGCGATGAGGCCCTGATAATGCTCTGGACCCTGGCCTTTGACCTCTCATTTTTCAATATTGAGCAACATGCGGCACAGCGGTTGCATACCCTTTTTGGCGAAATTCAGGAGCCCTGAGGGGCAACTGCCCGTGTATAGCGGTGCTTAATACCCACCGGAAAATACTCAGGATCACCCATTGCGCGTAGCACCACGAGCGGCATGCGATACTCTGCCGGGGCATAGTTTAAGAACTCGCTGTTCAACCGCTCAAGGTGCGTTTTTATAGAGGCCGCAGCAAGCTGTGCACGTTCTTCAGTAGGTGCCTCTCCCGTTGCCATTTCTACAGTAACCCGTAGCTGCAGCATCCTATCTGCATCCTCACCGGTCTCCAACACAAACTTACCAGTGGTCCACTCTCTAATCCCGGGCTGTTCCAGCCCAACGGTAATGTTCTCCGGGAAAATGTTTGCTCCAAAGTAGCTCACCGTAAAGTTGCTTCTGCCAAACACATACACAAACGGAAGCACCCTCACAGTTGTTTGCTTCAGTGCTGCGGGCAGCTCAAAACCCTGCTTCTGCACCGCAGAAAGCAGCTCTTCATAACCGAAGAGCCCACCATTATCCAGAATATCGTATCGAACCAGCGGAATGCCATTGCGCCCGGTAAACAACATCCTGCCATCCTGCTTTTCAAAACTGCGGGATGCCGGATCGTACTGAACCAGCGTTGGAAGCCGAGATTCCCCAAAGAGAATCCGCGCAACCTCTGGCTTTTGAGCAAGAAACCGCCGTATGGCAACGGAGATAGGCGTTTCTACCCCCAGCACACCGGCATCGGCCGTGCCGTACATAGAAGCTGCGAAGTGGTTGATCTCTTCTGTTGCCAGCCCCGTACGCTCTGCCATTAACGAGCGCCACTCTTCACTAAACACTTCGCCAGCCATTACCAGCCGAATGTTGTATAAGGCCCAGTTTATGCCCTGCGCGGCACCCGTATCAATAACATTCTTCAGGAATGGCGGGTAGCCAAGCAAAACAGTTGTATCGTAGCTCAGAGCCAGATCCTGCACGGTGCGAAAAATCTCATCTTGATTGCTGCCAGGCGTGATTACCGTAATTCTGTACCCTCTTGCCGCCAGATGCCGGCAGCATGCGGCTGTGTACATGCCACCAACCCAGGTACCCAGCGCAAAACAGACCACCGCCAGCACAGATTTGCCATGAGGCTCAATACCAAACCCATCTCTAAAAATCTGTTCAAATCGGCGCGCCACACCCAGCTCATCCTGAGCCGTTCGCGGCCAAAAACCTGGCTTGCCTGTAGACCCTGAGGATACGGCAATCATATCGCACGCGGCCAAATCCCCGTTTCTGCATAGATCGGATAGAGGGTATTTGAGCAGGTAGTTTTCGCGGGTTACGGGCGGTATCTTCTGAAAATCTGAAATACTGGCAACATCCGCAGTTTCGATGCCATGCTCTTCAAGAAACTGAGCATAGGCAGGCACCGTGGCTGCCGCTTCATGAAACTGCTGCAGCCTGCCCCCGGCGGTGCCAAGGTGGGCTGCACGCTCAAAATAGGCATCAAGATCGGTATCAAGAAAATCTCGAAATGCCTCATCTAAACGCGGTATCAACGCAAACCTCCAGCGGGGCTGCAATGCAGCAGCCAGGTAGCCAGTGCGGTGGGCGAATCAAATATATAGTCTGCCCCGGCTTCAGATAGCTCTATCTGGCCGCCAAAACCATACGTAACACCGGCGGTTAGCAAGCCATTCCCCTTGCCTCCGATAATGTCATACTTGCGATCACCAATCATCAGCGCTGCTGCAGGCGTAAGCTTCTCGGTGGCAACAATGTACTCAATCAGTTCCGCTTTGTCATCCCTAACACCATTCAACTCAGACCCATGCATGTGCGTAAAATACTTACCAAGGCCAAAGTTGTTGAGAATCTGTGTGGCATAGATATGAGGCTTAGAGGTGGCAAGATAAAGAGCAAAACCGGCTGTATGCAGGGATTCCAGCGCCTCGGGTATGCCCGGGTAAAGGTAACACTCCATCATGCCAACATCGGCATAGCGCACCCTGTACAGGCGCAGGGCCTCCTCCGCCACGGACGGATCATCGTTTTCTAACAGCTCGGCAAAAACAGGGCGCAGCGGCGGGCCAATGTAACGCTGCAGCTCTTCTTGCGATCTGTTTTTGGAAGCATCCAGCGTTTCCAGTGCAAACTGAATACTGCGGGTAATACCCTCCATAGGGTTTGTGATGGTTCCATCCAAATCAAATAACAGAGAGCGGATGGGGGTAGCAGCAGCGGTTTCTATCGGCCCTTCTCCTGGCGGTATGCCTCATCCAGCAGCTCTACAGGGTGGCAAATGCGCAGGTTCATACCCGCCTCTTTCGCCCCTTGCTGCAGCCATGCAAGGCAGCCCGGGTTTGCAGCGGCAATTATTTCAGCACCTGTTTCCCGAATGTTGTTTAGCTTGCGCTCCAACAGCCTCTTTGCCAGATCGGGCTCTGTAATGTTATATATTCCGGCACTGCCGCAGCAGGTATCGGCCTCTTCCATCTCTACCAGAGTTACACCAGGGATGGATTTCAACAGTTCTCGAGGCTGCTGGCGCACCTTCTGGCCATGGGCCAGGTGGCAGGCATCGTGGTAGGCCACCACCGCCTTGCATTTTCCTGCGGGGGCAGTGTAGCCAATTTCCACCAGCCACTCATTAATATCGCGGGCTTTCGCAGCCATCCGCTTTGCTTTATCTCTATAAACGGGATCGTTGGCAAACAGCTCGCCATACTCTCTTATGGTTGAACCACAACCTGCGGAGTTGATGATAATGGCATCCATGCTATCCAACAGGGGAGCAAAAACGTCAATTAGCTGGCGCGCGCGCGCCAGGCCATCATCATGAAAACCGGTGTGCAGATGCAGGGCTCCACAGCACCCCGCAGCAGCAGGTGCAATCACATCACATCCATTGGTTTGCAGAACCCGTACCGTGGCAGAATTAATATCGCCAAACATAACCCGCATAACACAGCCGGCAAGCACACCCACTGTGCGCCTTCGGCGGCCCTGTGCCAAACTGCGCTCTGGCAGATTTTGCACCGAGGTGCCTGCACTTGAGGGCAATGGCAGCGTAACCGAAGCTTGCTGAGAGCCGGTGAGCATACGTGCTGCAAAGCCAGGAAGCTTGCCGCCTGTAAACCGCCCCATAAGGCTGGCTGCCTTGAGTGATGCCGCAAGTTTACCGGGTGCTGTTAACGTGCCAAGCAGCTGTTTACGGGCAAAAGTTTGGGCTGCCGGCCGCATGCCAGAGGCTTCGATGTGGCTGCGCGCCATTTCGAGGATTGCGCCATACTCAACACCGGATGGGCAGGCGGTTTCACACGCGCGGCAACCCAGGCAGCTATCCAGCGCCTCCATCACATCACTATCAAATGGAATCGTCCCCTGCCGCCAGCTCTTAACCAGGTATATTCTGCCGCGCGGGCTGCGCGTTTCCATACCAGTAAGGCGAAACGTAGGGCAGGCATCAAGGCAGAAGCCGCACCGGATGCACTTTGTTGTTTTATCGTCAATGGCCGCGATTGGATCGGCGGCGTTTGAAGTTGCCGTGGACATGCCACTATTGTACCTTTGTGTGAGCACCGAAAACCCGGCAGGCGTTTTTACCTGCAACACCGAATTTGCGGAGCGTGCCTCACCCACTTTTAGCAAGGAGATACCAATGCGATGTGACTGGGCCCAAACAGAGCCGTGCTTGAGCTACCACGATGACGAGTGGGGCGTGCCAGTGCATGATGACACCCTGCTGTTTGAGATGCTGACGCTTGAAGGCGCGCAGGCCGGGCTAAGCTGGGAAATAGTATTGAAGAAGCGAGACGGTTACCGCAACGCCTTCTTAAGCTTTGACATTGAGGCCGTTAGCAATATGACTTCCGAAGATGTAGAACGCCTGATGGGCGATGCCGGGATTGTACGCAACCGCCTCAAAATAACATCTACCATCGATAATGCGGCGGCTTTTAAACGCGTACAGGCCGAATTTGGTAGCTTTGATGCCTACCTGTGGAAATTTACCGATGGCAAGATAGTAGATAACCTGCCGCAAACCATGGCAGATCTGCCGGCAAGCACTCCACTCTCTGATGCGTTGAGTAAAGACCTGAAGAAGCGTGGTTTTCGGTTTATCGGCACCACTATCTGTTATGCCTTTTTACAGGCTACGGGAGTTGTGAACGACCATACCGCCGACTGTTTTTGCCGAAACAGATAATTGCCGTTTATAGCGGATGGTGAGCCAGCACATCCTGCATTGATTTCACGGCCTCGGCCTGTTCGTTTTGCCCTAAACTGCGGTAACAGCTTACCAGGGCCGTGCGCGCATCCGTATCATCTGCAGAAACCGTGAGCACTGCCCGAAAGTCTCTGGCGGCCTCTTCGTAGCGTTTCAACGCCAGTAGCACTTTTCCGCGCTCTCGAATAACCTGAGGGATGTATTGCAGCGGCCGGTAACGCAGAGTGCTCATGCTCTGCATAACCGGCAGCATATGCGGGGCGCGCAGCATATCTGCGTACTTTTCTACCGGCGTATCTTTGCCAAACAGCATCTCCAGGCAAACGTTGTATCGGCTTAGCGCCCCCTGCAGATCTCCGCGCAAGGCGTATCCGCTGGCTACCGATGCACGCGCACACACAAAATTAGGATCTGCAGCCACCTGCGCCTGCACATAGGTCCATTCACTCATCCAGTTCGGCACATCCATTACCGTTACTGTAAGGTAAAGTGCCGCCAGGCATGCGCCCGCCGCCAAACGTAGCCTGGGGGCAAGGGCGGCAAGCCTGCTGCCAGCTTTTAGCTTTACCTCATCCGGAGAAAGCAACAGGGCAAGGCAGCCGGATACACCAAACATGGCCACTGCTGTTCGGAATGGTGCAGCAAGGGCGTTGGGAATGGGAATAACGTTTAGCACCGGGCCAATGCACAGGCTGGCCCATAGCAGGCACAGGCGCGCCTGCCGATTTTTCCAGGTACGTACCACACAAACACACCACAATACTGCTGCAGCATAGCCAATAAGCGCGCGGAGAATTTCGGATTGATTCCAGGGCCCAATAGTGCTTACGTGCTGATCGTTTACCGTGGGCAGAAAAAACTCGCTGGCATAGTAGCTCATGGTGCGGCCAACCATCTCTATATGCTGCGGAATGCTCCAATCGGCATGATCAAAATCCAGATACTGTAGCACACTGTGCGCCACCACAGCAAAGATGCCTACTGGGATGAGATAAACGGCCGTCCAGTAAGGAAATGGCTTTTTGCGATGGGATGCGCCTTTTACGCCCATAGCCAGCATGGGTGCCAGAAACAGCAAGCCCATAGATTGTTCTTTAGTAAACACAGAAGCAAGCAGCGCAATGGCTGCAACGGACGCCCACAGCACGGCCCCAGCCCTGCCTGGCAGTTTGCGCTTTGCAGGTATGTGCTGCATTAACCGAATACGCCTGCCGGCCTGCATTACCCCCAGCGCATAAACTGCCATAAAGCCCAGTGCCATGGTATCTGTACGGCCACCTATCCAGCTGGTTACCGTTACATTAAATGGATGAAACGCTACCACCGCCCCGGCGATGAGCGCGGTATGGCGGCGCCGAAACAGCAGCCGAAAAGCCCAGATACAGGCAAGCACTGCAAACAAGTGCATCGCCAGATTTTCGCGATGAAACCATACCGAATCGTTGTTATGAAACATCTGCCCGAATGCAAAGGATGCCGATAGCATTGGGCGGTAGTAAAAGTGACCAATGAGGTTGTGAAAGCAGCCTACCGGGTCTTTATCGCCACAACCACGCCTATCGAAATCACTAACAAGCACCAGATCATCGGTAACTAACTGCCCCTTCAAACTTGGGAAGTGAAGCAGCGTGCTACCTAACGCAATACACAGGGCAATGATAACAAACCAGAGATTGCGCCGCGAAGCTGGCAGCGCAGAGAAACCACGCGCTTTCACCGAGAACCACTCCTTCTGTGCGCATCGATGTGCCGCACCCATCCCGCTGTTTCGTGGCTATTACTATCGGATATTGGGCGAGATTCCAGCGCTTCACAAATCGAAACACGGTCGGCCTCTGATCGGTTCTGGCTCATCTTAAACTTTCCCTCAAGCAGTTCTATCTGAAGCTCAAACCCAACTATCCCTTGCACCATTCTGGCAAGGTACTCAGGGTTCTGCTCATCCAGGCTCCAGCTTCCGCCAACATGGGCCTCGTTTTCTGCCGTAAGCGCGCGCAGTGTAATAAGCGATTCTTCTGCACTCAGCAGCCTCACCGGGCCCTGCACATGCACTGCGCTAAAATTCCAGGTAGGAACGGCAGGCGCCACGGTGTACCATGCTGGCGATACATAGGCGTGTGGCCCCATAAAGATTGCAAGAGCCCGCGCCCCATGTTCAAGCGCTGCACAATGAGGGTTGGCCCTGGCCAAATGCGCACGCAGGCAGTACGCGCCTTCTGCCATTTGATGCACGCCAAACGGAATGTGGGTTATGTGGGGCATGCCGGCGGCCACTGGCGATATAAGGGTGCCAAAGGGGTGACTGCGAATAAACGAGATGAGCTCTTCCGTATCCGACTCTCTGAAATGATCTGGATTGTACACCCTGGTGGCTCCAACATGAGGCTGCACGGGCAGGTTTTCTGCAACGGTATTCTAACACAAAACGGCCGCCCTACGGAAAAAGCTCCGATAAGGCGGCCGTTTATTAAGAAACAATGTTGCAGATTTTAGTTGAGAGTCTGAAACTGAAATCGCTGGCCTGCGAGGCCCTTCCACTCCGAAGCATGATCTGCGGCTATGGATTTGAGTGCCTGCGCACCAAGGGCCTTGCGTGCAGCCTCAATCACTTCATGCGCCTTCTGAGCCTTCTGCTCAAGCTCCTGCTGAGAGCCGCTTATGTTTACGCTGGTGCTTACAGAAACGGAGGTTCCCCCATTGCCATTTTCTGTGCGCTGAACCTTCTGCTCAAAGCCAAGTGCTTTGTGCACGGCTTCGTGGTACTTCTGAAGCAGATCTGCAACGGCCGGCGCTTCCGTTTCGCTGAGCTTTGCTTTTTCGGCAACAGGCTTAACACCCATGGCTAGCGGGCCACGGAACTGAAGATCCAGCTCTTTCAGGCGCTTTAGCTGCTTTGGTGTAAGGATTTCTGCAAGCTTCTTTTCACGGTCGGTGGCATTGGCACCGAAGAACTGGGAAGCCTTAAGTGCGGCTCCTGCGTTTGCGCCTCCGCTCTTGATACTATCCTTCAGAGCATTTGCGCGTTGCTGAGCCGCAGTAGACTCTTCGGTAAACATCTGCTCCAGCTTCTCCCGCTGTTTGGGATCCAGGAAGAGTTCCGAGCGAACATCAGATCGCTTAATTAGCTGAAAAATGTAGCTTACGCCGGGGTCTACAATGTTTAATCCCCTGCCAGAGCCCGCCAGGGCGCCACCCATACCGAACGGGCCAAGCATGCCGCCAAAGGGCATATCTGCCGGGTTGCCAGTGATAGCAGAAAAATCACCATTGCTGCTTACTGCCACCATAACAATGCCACCGGAGATATCCTTCAGCTGCCCGGGATCGATATTGATAACCCTCTGGCCATCGCCACTTTTTAAAATGATAACGCCGCCACCTGTGGGCGGATCATTTTCCTGAGCGCGTACTGCGCTGCCCGCGGAAGCAACCAGAATGGCCGCAAAAGCGGCGCCCATTGCCCGTTTGATACTTGCTGAATGCATACTGATCATTTCCCCTTTGTTTTGAACGTGTACCGCGATGATAACACCCAGAATCGGCCAGTTGGCAGATTTGAATGAAGTGACTGTTGTTGATGGTTATATTGTAACGGCTGGATCTGACGAAATCCTGTCGGCCTATGCTGCAGGCAACGTTACGATAACTGTTGTGCCTTTGCCGGGCTCACTTTGAACCTGCAGGCTGCCGTTATGCCGCTCTGCAATGGATCTGCAGATGGCAAGCCCAAGGCCCGCGCCACCATGGCTGCGGTTACGGGCCGAATCTATCCGAAATAACCGCTCGCCCAGATAAGGCAGATGCTCCGGTGCAACGCCGCTGCCTGTATCTGCCACCCGAATCTCTACCTGAGAGCCCAGACGGAGGGCATGCACGGTTATTTGCCCATCCTCTGGCGTAAATCTGCGTGCGTTTTCCAGCAGATTGCGCAACAGCCGCACTATGTGGCCATGCTCACCTGCAATCCGAATTTCTGCAGAACAACCAGAGACATCGATTATGGGCTGTGCCTCCGGGAGCATCTCTATGGCCTCCTCGGCAGCCAGCAGGATAGATATGGGCCGTGCATCCAGTGGCGCTTTCAGGCCATCAAACCGGGCCAGTAACAGCAGATCTTCCACAAGCCCCGTCATGCGGTCTGCCGCCCTGTCTATCTTCCTCAGAGCATGCACATGCTCTTCTGAAGGCACTGCATCCGCCAGCGCCACTGTGGTGTTGGCTTTAATGGTTGTGAGCGGTGTGCGCAGTTCATGAGATGCATCGCCTGTAAAGCGCTGAAGTTGCGCCACCATCCGCTCTCGTTCATTAAACGCCAGCTCAACCCTGCCAAGAGCCGAGTTGAATGTTGCGGCCAACTCATCAAACTCATCGGTGCCGTTTAGCGGCAGCCGCCGGGTAAGTTGATCTGGCCGAATTTCGCGCGCGGCATGGGTGAGGGCTTTAACCGGGCTAAGTGCTTTGCCGGTGAGAAACAGGCCCGCAAATAGCGCAATTACGAGAGCCGGGGGCAGCAGGAGAAACAGAGAACGCGTGAGGCCCGCCAGATCACGATCCATGGGAGTTACCGAGGTTGCTACCTGCCTCACTCCTGTAATCTGTTCTCCCTCACGCAGTGGGCGAGAGAGCACTCGCAGCCGTTCTCCTTCACTTTCCACCGTGCGCACTGTTTCTACGCCATGAGATGCCTCAGCAAACCCTTCCGAATCCCAGGGCCGATAAGCCTGCGCATGCAGGGTTTCCCCGCTTGCTGAACCTTCGACGTGAATCATGCTTACGGAGTTACTGAATGCAGAAAGAAGAGAACTGGGTTTTGGGGTGCCATCCAGCGAAAAGGTGCGGGATTGGAAAAGCCCACTGCTATCGCCATCCAGCATATCGTGCATTTTCACTACTTCAACCCTGCTGGATTTGGGGGCTGTTGCGCTTACGAAAATACTCTTTTTCTCGAGCACTTTCATCTTCAGGTTCAGTCCTTTAATATCGGTGGTGCCCGTGGCCGAATCCGGCCAGCTATTGCCGCCTATGGCTTGCCCCATGGCTTCCGTAGGCATGCTGGTTGTAATCATGATCTGGCTGCTGGCCGCCGGAACGTGGCCCGCATGTGCACGCATCTCCCTATCTAAACCAGAAAGCAGATAGCCCTGGGCCAGCACTCGGAATGCAATGCCGATACACGCCAGCACGGCAGCAAATGTTACGGTGTTCCATAGGGTTAGCTTCGCGCGTACAGAGCCTCGCAGGCGAGTGAAAGGGTGCAACATGTCAGGACCGATCCTTATCCAACTCATGCACTGCTTCTGGTTCTGGAGTGAGGCAGTACCCAACGCCATGAATGGTTTTTACCAGGCGCATTGTGTAGCCTTTATCCATCTTTCGGCGCAGATGGCCAACACAAACATCTACCGTGTTTGGAAACACCTCTTCCCCGGCCCACACAGTGTTCTGCAGCCTTTCCCGGGTAAGGGTGCGCCCCTCTTCTGCCGCCAGGGTTTCCAGCACGGAGTACTCGCGAGGGGTTAACGCAATGAGATTGCCTCCGCGCGTTACTGTGCGAGAAGTTGTATCTATAACAAGATCGGCAATGCTGATCTCTGTACGGCGGTGTACTTTGTCCCGGCGCAAAAGCGCGCGCACGCGCGCCAGCAGCTCGGAATAATCGAATGGCTTTACCAGATAGTCGTCTGCTCCAGAATCCAAACCGCGAACTCTATCGGCAACCGTATCCCGTGCGGTGAGCATCAAAACGGGAGTAAGCAGTTTTTCCCGCCGAATTCTATCGCAAACGGTGCACCCATCCATGCCGGGAAGCATGACATCGAGGATTACAAGCTGAAATACATCATTGCGAAGAAGCTCTATGGCCTCCTCGCCTGTATCGGTAACCTGTACAGTGTAACGATCCCGCGTTAAACCACGCGCTATCGCTTCTGCAATGTCCTCTTCATCTTCTACAAGCAAGATCTTGATGGCTGCACTCCTGGCTCAATATTACGCCGCATTATATCCATTATGCCCCGTGGATATGACGAAATCCTGACGGGGCCAATAGCTGGGACGGTTTGCGCGTTGAACATGATTGATGGATCCGGTAAGAGACTGGTTGTTGCATCGCTTATCGTATCGGCGGTAAGTATGATCGCACTTGTTTTGCTTGCTATTTGGCCAGGCACAGCCAGCACTCTTAGAATTAGTGCAGGGCACCTTGCGGGCAGAACGGCTGCATTAAATATGGAAGCGAAGCTGATTTACCAGTATTGTGAAACTCAGGTTCCTTCTATCCCTGTTGATTCTCATCAACAACTGCAAGACTTTGATATAGAGTTTGCACACACCGTTTCCCGAGTTAGATCCGATGAGACAACACCCACCGCCGCATTGGACCTGTTTGATGTATTACGGCGCGCCCACCCAGCACACTCTGCCTCAATACTCGCAGCCGAGTTGATACACTTATCTGCCGGCATCCATTTTACAGATCCGGCAAATTACCCTATTGTGCAGAGGCTGTTAGCAGCGTGCGAACTGGGCACACAGGGCGACCGAAACAATGCGTTTTTCCCAGTAATGCACGCCATGCTGCTTGAGCATACGGCACAAACCGGCAGCGCACTTTCTATGCTGCATGCAGCCGCATTGCTGCCGGAATGGAACGACTACGTATGGGCACCCTCGGAAGCGATGTGGCACACACTGGTTAAGTTGGGTGGGGCAGATGTTTTTACCCGTGAAGCGCTGCGCCATCAGGTTGTGGTAACACACATGGCGGGAATTCGGTACCTTTGTATCGCCGCCAGAAACACTGCTCAAAAGGCGGAGGCCATAGGAGATATGGCTGGTGGGATGCGTATACGCGCCGACCTTCTGGCTGTGGGCAGGCTGATGCGCATGCAGAGCAGAGGGATTGTTGGCACGGATGTTGGGGCCACAATTGAGCTGAGCGCCGTTGCAGACATAGCGGGTATTCCGTTTGCCGGGATGACGAAAGACCGCTGGAGAGAGCTCTCCAGCACGGAACGGCTGACAGCTAACACCAACGATTTTATAAGCCGGGCAGCGCAAGCCAATTTGCCTACGCTGGCAGAGGCTGCCCGCCATGAAATTACAGTGTGCCAGCAAACGCTTCATCTTCGGGACCTTGCTGTATCAGCGGGTACGAATGAACTGGATAGAGGCGCAGCTATTTTGTGCCTGAAACGCAGGTTTGCCAATACCCTGTGGCTTGGAAACGCTGTATGGCTCGGAATGCTTGGAATAGCAGCGAGTGCGGTGCTGTTTTGGCGCATGAATATGCGTGCTGCAATGGGAGTAATTCTATCGGTTCTGGCAACAGCGGCTGTGATTACTGCAGTTAGTTCGCATTGGTGCAGCACACTTGCCGCGATGATACACACCCTTGGTACCGTGGGGGAAACGGATGTACTGGAACAGACGTACGATGTGCGCTGGATGTCTGCATTTGGCGCCCTCATTGGGCCAGGTGTTGCCATAGCACTGAGTGCCGGTGTCTGGTTGACAACAAGACGCAGGGCTTCTGCACTACCAACGCTGTGTATTGTCGCAACTACGGGCATGCTTGTTGCTGTTATTGGCCTGGTAACTACCACACGGGCAGTGGCCCGCCAGGAGGCCAGCCGTAACACGGTTGAAGACGGCATCTGCGCGCACGAAGGGCGTTATCTGGCCGAACGAGTACATCTGCAATTTCCACAGTAATCGATCTGCGATTTTTGGAAAGTGGATTCCCATTACGTTTAGGGCATTGGCCAATCAGCGCAACCGCACCTGAACTGCACCCGTATGATATCCATCGTGGATTTGGGATGTGGTTACTTGCGGTGCCACATGGAGAACCTCATTGAAAAACAATAGCTCGGGCAATAAGCCCGGCGGGCGCCTGGGCCCCTGGTATGGCGCTTCGCTGGCACTTATTGTAGGTGCGGTAGGTATTGTTGCGCTCCTGGCTTTTAGGGCAGATACGGCGCAAGTTATGAAGCAGGAAGCTGCAATTCTCACCGGGCAAAGTAAGGGGCTCTCTGCTGCTGTACAGGAAACCGAGTCTACCTTCACTGCAGGGGCACCACCAGTAACTCCAGAACTATTACCCGTGGGTGTGCACAACTATGATGTGGCACTATCCAACGCGATAGATGCCCGCTTGCGCAGCGGAAACGCCAGCGAATCCGATAGGCGACATCCGTTTGATGACCTTGCTCTTAATTACCCCGAGAAGATGAAAGAGATACGCGCGCACGAGATGCGCTTTGCTACCATGGGTGATATTGGCGTGAAGCGAGACAATGATGTGATGGCTTACTTCGGCGAATCTACCATGAGGCCGAGCCCCCTCGCTAAGAGCGGACTGAAAACGCTGCCTGAACCGCATGCACTGCAGGCGTTCCTGGAGGCTTGCGACCAGGGCGCAGAGCTAGACCGTGAAAACGCCTATTTTCCCGCTATGAAGGCAATGGCTCTTTTTAGCAATTATCAGGATGGCGAGGCGTTAAAAGTGCTGCACAATGCCGCACAATGCAAAAACTGGGATGACTACAGCTGGGATGAGGCCGAAGCCCGGTGGCGTAGCCTGAGCCGCAAGCCCGGAGCAAACAGCCTTGCCCGAACCATGGTGCTTTCCTCCATACTCTTCCCGCACTTCGCACGCCTTCGCTCAATTGCACGGCTCACGGATATGATTGCTGCCCAAAAAGAGACCTCTGGCAAGAGGCTGGAAGGCCTGCAAATAAGGCAAGATACACTGGCACTTGGCCGCAATATGCGCTTGCATTCTCGCAATCTAATTGGCGGGCTGGTGGGAATCGCTATTTCTAGCCTGGCCTTCGCTCATCCAGATAAAACTCTGTATGGTGGCCTCGATAAGCTTGCATTTGAAAAGCTGGATTCAAAACAGAAATCCAATGTTAAACTGGAAGTTTACAATAAATTTGCTAAATCCCTGGGGCACCCCGAGGCGGTGACTGCAGCGGAACACGAAATACAGGCGGGCAATACTTACCGCAGCATCAGCGAACGCGCTGATGGATCCGTTCAAGATCCTTTTGGTGGAGAAAAACTCCGCGAAATCAACCGTAGCTGGATGGTGGCATCGCTCAGCCTTGCTAACGCAGGCTGGCTGATAGTGCTGGCGATTGCATGCGCCACGCTGGTTGGTTTGCGTGCAGACAAATCGGCAGCGAGTGCTATGGCAATTGGGATACTTGCTGCAGTTGCAATCATTGTTACGCTGAGCTCCCACTGGGGAGTGGAGATGAGTAAGTTAGATAAGGCTCTGCTAAATCTCACAGACTCTATGACATTTAGCAATACGAACAGTGATTCCGAGAGTGGCTTCAATCAGTTACGACAGTCGCCAGCATATATTCAGGGATCAATGCTGGTTGGCTCGTTAATTGGGCCCCTGATGGTGTTGTGCGCAGCAGCGGCTGCAAAGCTGTTTAGTGGCAAGGAATCGTGCTATACTATGGCGCGAGGTGCATTGGGGATTGCCGCTATACTGGCTGTATGCACGATGGCCTTTTGCTTTACAGCCGTTAAGAACACAGCACGGCTTGAAGCAGAACAGCACAACCGATTGGACAGATTGCTGCAGAACGAAGGCAGATACCGGGCCGAACTTGCACATGTAAAATTACCTGAGTAAAGCGGGTTCTTACAAAAAACTACACGATAATATCCCGGCAAGGGCTGCGTGGCCCTGCCGGGATAATTGTGTTATGTGCGGCTGCTAATATGGCAAACCCGCTTGTTTTTACCTTGTTGCCTAACCAGCGCAACCGTGTTGCTCACATACCCGTATGATATTCATCCTGGAACATGGTTGTGGTTAATAGCAAAGCCATCTGGAGAACCTCAATGACAAGCAACGGCTCTGGCGATAAACCCGGCGGGCGCATTGGCCTATGGTATGGTGCCGCACTGGTGCTTATCGGGGTTTCTGCAGCCATTGTTGGGCTGCTGGCGACTCGCGCGGATACGGCACCGGTTATGAAGCAGGAAGCCGCAATACTTACGGGCCAGGGCAAAGGGCTTTCTGCGGCCGTGCAGCAAATGGCCGTAAACTACTCCTCTGGAGCCTCAGCAGTTGCCCCATTGCCGCTCCCGGTTGGTGTGCACGACTATGATGCCGCGCTAACATATGCCGTTGAAACACGTTTACAAACGGGAAACGCCAGCGAATCTGATAGGCGACGCCCCTTTGAAGACCTTGTGCTTAACTACCCGGAGAAGCTGAAAGAGATACGTGCTCATGAACTGCGGTTCGCCAGCATGGGTGATATAGGCGTGCGAAGAGATAATGAGGTAATGGCTTACTTTGGGGAGACTACCGCAAGAGTCAGCCCCCTTGCACGCAGTGGTTTGAAAACGCTGCCAGAGCCCCACGCGCTGCAGGCATTTTTGGATGCAGCAGAACAGGGAGCGGAACGTGACCCGGAGAACGGCTACTTCCCGGCAATGAAAGCCATGGGCCTGTTTTGTAACTATAACGATGCGGAAGCGCTGAAAGTGCTGCATATTGCAGCACAATGCAAGCATTGGGACGATTACAGTTGGGCTGAGGCCGAATCTCGGTGGCGCTGCATGAGCCGCAAACCTGGTGCCAATAGCCTTGCCCGCACCATGGTGCTTGCCTCTATACTCTTCCCACACTTTGCACGCTTGCGTGCCGTTGGGCGGCTTGCAGACATGATCGCGGCACAAAAAGAGACATCGGGCAAGAGGCTGGAAGGCCTGCAAATCAGGCAAGATACGCTGGCACTTGGCCGAAATATGCGCCAGCACTCTCGCAGTCTAATTGGCGGGTTGGTAGGAATTTCAATCTCTAATCTGGCTTACTCTCATCCAGATAAAGTCCTCTATGCTGGCCTGGATAATCTTGCTATGCAGAAGCTGGATACCTTTCAGAAAAACACAGTTCGGCTCGAAGTTTACCGCAAATTTGCTGTCTCTCTTGGGCATCCAGAAGCGGCTAAAGCAGCAGAGAATGAAGTGCAGGCCGGCTATTCATATCGAAGTCTTAGTGAAAGTACCGCTGCTAACCTCCACGATCCCTTTGGAGGCCAAAAAATGCGCGATATCAATCGGCATTGGATAGTGGCATCCCTGGGGCTTGCAAACGGCGTGTGGCTGTTACTACTGGCACTTACTTGCGCCGTTCTTGTTGGCTTACGTGCCGACAAATCGGCGGCAAGTAGCATGACCCTCGGTATTTTTGTAACGGTGGCAATTATTGTTACTCTCGGCGCTCACTGGGGCGTAGAGATGACCAATATTGACAGGGCCCTGGTTAAGCTAACGAATACAATGGCAATGTTGTCTGGCAATTCCACCAGCAGCACGGAGAGTGGGTTTAGTCAGTTCCGCAACTCTCCAGCCTTTGTGCAAGGTGCAACGCTGGTCGGTTCCTTAATTGCACCTCTGTTGGTGCTGTGCCTGGCGGGCGCAGCCAGGCTATTAAGTGGAAAAGGTTCCGGATATACCGTTGTACGAGGCACCTGTGGGCTGGCGGCAGTGGCAGCAGTGTGTGTGACGGCATTCTGCTATACAGCAGTTCAGAACACCGCACAACTTGAAGTAGAGCAACATGTTCGGTTGGATAGAATGCTTCAGCACGAAGGCAGGTACCGTGCCGAGTTATTACACGTTAAATATCCCGAGTAACAGCTGTGCCTGGCTGTAACAAACAAATATCCCGACATGGCTTGTGAGCCGTGTCGGGATATTTTATAAAAATGAGCCAGCGATCCTAACTGTTAGAATCGTGTGGCCGTGTAGTCTACCGAAATACGCTTGAGGTAAGTGGAATAGGCTATCTGCATTTCTCGTGCGCCAAGCCTTCTTCCGATCATTACTTCGAAATCGGTGTAAGACAGATCGTTGTATTTCTGCAGAGTAGCAGCACCCATCAATCTCCAGTTCTTATCCAGCTTGTAAGACATATCTGCAAGCAGGCTACGATCCGAGGTATCCAGGTAGGCTGAACCAAAAACGCTGAGCGTAACCTTTTTACCCTGGCTAAGATTGTAGGAAGTACTTACCCTGTGCTTACCCTGGCTATCATAAAAGGTTCCTGGCTGCATAACCAGATCATATGTAAGATTGAGGTTGCCTGCCTTGTTGAAGGAGTGATCCAGAGCAACGGTTGCAAGCGATGTCATACCAGAGCCCTCATGCCCCGCCCAGGTATTGCCAACAGTGAACGAACTTGTAAGTTGTGTGTGCTTATCCAGCGGAATTGGCCGTGAGAACGCGTGGAAATTTACGCCTTCTCGAGTTTCGGAAGCGCCGGCAAGAGCGGGATTGGCACTCTTACTATGAGCGCTAAGAAACGTAGTTCCCACCGTATACAGCATGCTTTTGAAGCCAAGCAACGTTCTTGGCGTAGATTCGACGAAAACATCCGCTCGGGTAGATTGCGTGTGATCGCTTAGAAACGTTTGGCCGCCAGCTAAGTTGGCGCCCCACCTCAGCATGCTGAACTGTTGCGAGATGTTTGTAGAGCCGTAAATGCTATCGTGCCTCGGAAATTCAACATCGAAAGAGGTTTGCGTGTGGCTGTCCCATTCCTGATTGTGATTCCAGCGGAAATCCCAATCTCCCCGTGTAAGGCCCGTAAATCCATAAGCACCTTCAAACCTGTGATCGGTGTTGGAGTTATAGCTCTGAACCACATCAATAGCCCAACCCGGGTTGTAGCTGATGTAGCCACGGCCCATGGCTTGCTGATGCCGTAAAGTAGCAACCCCAGACCCGGTTGCAGTGAGGCTGTAATAGTACGGAAGTTCGAGGCCGAATCCACTTGTGCCCAGGCTGAAGAACTGATCGGTGAACAACTGATCGGAGTGTAGTGGCACCTCGTAGTAGTTCATGGCAAGAATCTGCGCCTGATCCTGGAAGAAGCGCGGTTTCTTAAACTGAAGCTTATCATTCGGGAAATAGGTTATGGCAACCGCCGAGATGATGAGCTTAACATTGAGCTGCGGCATGGTCATGTAGGAGTAAGCAGCCGGTACCTTTGACTCCTCCTGCCGCATGGATTCGCCGTAGAGCTTTACAGTTTTTGCTGTGCCGCCATCTTCGCGTGTTATGGCCACTCCATCGCCACTTATCAGGCTGTAGTAAACGCGAGACGCAAGCAACTTGTGCGTGCCGCGCTTCATCGTAACAGTCCCCTGAGCACGCAAAATTCCATCGTCGCACCGGAACTGCAACCTGTCTGCGGATACTTCGAAGTTACGGAACGACAGATGCGCGCCGCCGTTAAGCCCTTCACCCTCGATTACACGCTCTGTAGCGGCATATGCCAGGTATGTTTTTGCGGTAAACAACATATAGTTGTTGCCAGCATAGGTGGCCTGAGGATCATCTGTAAACTCTATATCAATAGAATCTGGCGTTCCACCTGCGGTGAATGCAGATACTTTAGCAAGACCGGCGATGGGTGCACTGATTAGCCGTACGCGAGCGGCACCAGAAAAATCGGTATACGCCTGCTGCTGAGAAAGCGTGCCGGCAGTGGTGGTGAACTGAACCAACACATTACCAGTTAACTGGCGGCCAGTCGAATCCCTGACGATAGCGGTGATATCCGTGCTTTGCTTACCATCTGCAAGAATAACCGGACGCATTGATCTAAGTTGCACTGTGTTTACACCGGCACCGGCGGCAATGCCAGCGACAATGAACATAAACACAGCTGCAAACTTGATTGCCGTATTACCCATCTTATTAAAGGTTATTCGCATATGCGAAGTTGCTCCTGCTTCACCGTAAAAACAACCCCGGGGAGATTACTTGGCCTGAGTGGTTGGTTTCGGTGTAAGGATCGAGGTCATCAGTTTATCGGTAAGGCTCTTTGCAAGGTCACTCGCAAGCTTGCTCTCTGCCGTGTTTCCTGCATTTGCAGGGCTAGAAGCGCTCTGTGCAGCGGACCGCACAACTGCCTTGGCACCCGTGTAATCGATCATTCGAACTGAGATCACAACGTTTACCTGGTTCTTGGCACTATCGTACTCGTAGTCATCTACAGAAGCAACGATTACGTAGCTCTGCCCGGTAACCCCGGATAGTTTTTTTAGCTTGGCATCGTTGTCGAACGGTTTACGAACGTCTGCCGGCAACAATGTGTTCTGCATAACCGCCAGCCGCACAGTTGGAATAGAGCTCAAAAACCGAATTGGCTCATATTTCTTGCTTGCGGTAAGGCGATCTTTTATGGTGCCGAGAATGTCATCAGAAATCTGATCGCTGGCGCCACCCTTGGTATCTGGCGGAAACACCAATACTTGTTTCAGCTCAACCTGCTCCACTGTGCCTTTTTTGGTCTGCGCATGCGCACCCCCAGAGAGCAGCATTACACTCAAAACCGCGGCTCCTATCGCAAAGGCGCGGCGAGTAACGGTTGCTTTGGATATGCTCAGTGAATACATGAGGTTTACTCCGATTCCAGACATCGAGCTGATTGATGCAGGAAGAAATTGTTAATGGAACCATTCTCAGAAATCGTACCCGTTTCCTCCCGGGAAACGATACGAGTCACATATGAGATTGATTCTTACTATACGAAATACTCTAACACTATATTGACATACAGCGCAGGCACATAAGTGCGCCTGCGCTGTATGAAACAACCATTTAGATCACTGGATCTTATCGAACCACGGTGTATGGCTTGATCTGGCGGGATCGCTGACCGGCGCTGGAGACTGCTACCAGTTCTACGTTGTAGGAACCGGCACCAATCGAAACACCCTTCTGATCCTTAAGATCCCACACTACCTCACCAACATTCGTCTGGCTGCCATCGGCTGCTGCGCGAGTAGTGGTGTTAAGTGTGCGGACAACCTTACCGCGAGAGTCGGTAACCTTGATCTGAGCATCAGCAGCTGTGGTGAGCGTGTACCGGATGGTAACGGCACCGGCTGCACCTGCGCCGCGAGTTGCTCCGGTTACATCGAAGCTGGAGATAGCAACGGCGGTTCGGCCATTGCGCGGCTGAGCAACGATCTGAAGGCTGCGGCTTACGCCACCCGTTACGGCCACCGTGTAGGAGGACATATCGCGCAGGCTGTGTCGCAGATTGGTGGAAGGATCCACCAGGTACAGATCGTAGTTGCGCGGCAGGCTGTTCGCCACACCTGGCCAGGTAATCACAACCTCTTTGTCTGCTGCAGGAGCGGACACTTCGAGGTTCCATACCTTGGTGGTCAGAGATGAAGATCGCAGATCCTGTGCGTATCGACCGTTAGCTGAACCCCAATCGCCGTGTACGATATCAAGGCTAGTACCCGGGTTGAACACCGGAGGCTTGCCGTATTTATACAGGTCGTTGGTATCAGAGGCATTCGGTGCAACACCTACGTAGGTAAGGGTATCGGATCCGTGTGCGCTCTTCGCGAGCAGATTTACTCGCCAGTTATTGGGAAGGCTGCGGCCAAGAGTGCTGCCAAGGCCAACGCCAACCTGTGCAGAACGGCTAACCGATGCGCCAGGAGTATCGACACCATTGTAGATGAACTGCAGATTATCTTTAAGAACGTAAATCCAGTAGCCTTCGCCCGCCTTCATGGTGAAGCCCATGTTCGGCTCCAGTTCATAGTACCAGTTGCTTGGGCTAGGATCATCCGTGTTGTAATGATAAACGGCCGGGAGTACCCACTGGTGGATGTTATCAGACGCGGTGCTGATATCGGTTACCGTGAGCGTGCTGGGGTTGAACACCTGCATTTCAGAGAAGCGATAATCGTAAACGTACGGATTACCAATCTGATTCCAACCCTTGGGATAGCTCACCTTGTAGGATGTTGAGGTAGGTTGTACCTGTTGATCCACTGGCGGGTAAAGGGCCGCGTTGATGGTGAACGTCTGCGGAGTTGTTATGGCCGGGCTTGCAGGGTTGTATCGCACCCAGTAAGCAAAGCCAGGAGTCCAGTTCGGATTTTCAGAATAGTGGCCAACCGTTGAGTCCCAGGACCGAGTATCGATCTGAGGCGTGATGTTGGAGCCCTGTGGCAGACCAAGAGCCTGCGACGGGGTTGCACTGTTGAACAACAAGCCGAACGACTTCATTTTGAAGTATCCGGGATGCACCGAATCTGGATCAAGCGTTACCGTGGTAGGTGCAGGAATCTGCACCGAGCGCTGTACAACCTTGCTCACACCATTGGTAGCTGCGGAAACTGCATAAAGCAGAGTACCCGACTGTGGGTTAGAAGCATCCAACTGCACGTTCCACGAAACCGTGCCTTCTGTACCCGCTGGGATACTGGCTACAGCCTTCGTAGGAGTTTCACCACTGGCCAGCACCAGGCCCGGAGGCAGGTTGATAGTAAACGTTGTGGTATCGAAACCGAACGGGTTGCTGGATGTCTGCGAGTTTACGTCGGTGAGGTTCTGGACCGATGCTGTGACAACAAACGGGTTGGGCGCTGCAACAGCGACCGGAGCGGACGGGTTGGTACGGTCAGTTACAAACCCCAGAGCGGGCGGACCGCCTACGCTGAGAGATGCAATTCCGTTGTAATCCGTGGTTGCAGTATCGGCACCAAGGTAGGCAACTTTGGTTTTGCTCTGCCCGGATGCGAATACTTCCTGATCCCAGTACACAACTGTAGTTGCATCGGTGCCATTTAGCCCAACGTTCTTATCCAGAACAACTGTCGGATCCATGTACTTCTGGAAGTTCCACAACCACTCGTAGTTTCGAACCTTGGAACCGCTGG
Organism: uncultured Chthonomonas sp.; assembly: GCA_903859705.1. Taxonomy (GTDB): domain Bacteria; phylum Armatimonadota; class Chthonomonadetes; order Chthonomonadales; family Chthonomonadaceae; genus CAIXIX01. The sequence continues at coordinate 48,116 of CAIONQ010000029.1, read as the reverse complement.
AATAGTCAGAACCTTCCAGCAAGGATGTTCGACCATAGGCAAATCGTGTTGGTGGCGTTGGCTCGGTTGCTGCACTGTTGGTTGGCTGCAGAATAGCCTTGATACCGTGGTATGTTGCTGCCTTATTTGTGGTTGCTGCACTAATCGGAACGTAGGTTGAGAACGCTCCAGGGATTTGACCACCGCTTAGCAAGGACTCTTTGTGCAGATACGGAGAATTGGAAAGCCGCAACGGACCGTCGAGATCCAGTGTGCTCACCTGTACGCCAATATCTTCAACAAATGCCAGGCCAATTTTGTGGCTTGCGTTGCCTGCAGTGTTCTTGACCGTAAACGAGAAACGGACCGTGTCATGTATGAATGACCCGATCATATCTACTTCAACAACATCCGTGGCAGTTCCGGTTCCCGTTTGCCCTGAACCAGACGAAAACGCTTTAGTTGCCCAGCGTGCTTCGATGTGTGTGCCCACAACTGTTGGCGCTACGAGCCACCCACCATTGGCGGAATCACCAAACAGGTAATCTTTGCCGCCGAGGGAACCCTTGGTGCCATCATCAATGCGAACATACAGCCAACCGCCGAAATACGGTACGGCAACCGGGCTATCAGTTGGCTGAATTGGACCGCCGTACATGATCGCGTTGCCAGGATCAGTAGAGTTACTTCCAGTGGTCCAGATACCGAGGCTTCCTGCGACAGCCGAACCAGCCCCTACATAGAGTGTAAGGTAATTGTTCGAAATTCTGTTGTACGCGTAGGTAACTCCGGTGCCGCCACCGCCCTGGCCTCCTGCCGGAGGAGACGGCTGCGCCATCACAGACGGCGCATTCATAGCCAAAACGCTCGCCAGCACAAAACTGGGAACGAAACTGGCTCGCATAAATCTCTTAAGATTCAACCCCATTGCGGAGGTCCTCCCTAGATGACATGAGTGCAAATGCAGTGTGGCTGGGGGAGCCTTCATTCGTGCACTGCACTGTCTGGATCAGCAATCGTAATCAATTGATGATCCAGACGGCAGTTGAACTTATCGGCCAGAGACCGTGAATGGCACCACCTGGCGGGTTACGTCACCCTGTGCGCCCACTGCACGGATTTGCAGGATGTACGAACCTGCGGCAACCGCATGTCCCGTGGCATCCATACCCGTCCAGACTACAGAGTTCTGTCCGCTCGTGACCGCTCTGGAGGGGCTGACCTGAGAGATCACCTTGCCATTGAGACCCAGGATCGTTACATCCACCTTGCTCTCCGCAGAGACGGTGTATCCAATCTGAGTTGTACCCGCAGAGCGGGACCCGGAGCGGCCCGGATTGATTGTTATGTTGCTTACCACTGCTCGGCTTCTACCGTTAACCTGGGTAGCGGTTACTGTGAAACCACGGCTCATTTCGCCAACGGCCGGAGTGTAGGTGTAACCACTCTCATTGTGCAGATCTACAGACTGGCCAGAAACCTTGTCTGTAAGGACCACACGGTAGCCGCGAGGCAGTGTAGAGATATTGGGCCATGCTACCGTAACAGCGGCCCGGGACTGGTTGGATGTTACAGACACATCCCAGCTTCTGGAAGAACCCAGGGGCTGAATGTCCTGCGCTAGACCAACGTTGTCGAGGCCAGGATGGCTAATTGCCATCGTAATGTAGTTGCCAACCTTCGGAGGCTTCGGTACCTTCAAGGCATCCATACCAGAAGTAGCTCTACCCGACATACCAATGTAGTTGTTATTATCGTGCAAAGCACCTGAGGAAGCCTGCAGTTGCAGTGACCAGGAGCCCGGACCAGAAACTGTATCAGATCTCAGTGCTGCCTGTAGGGGAGACTGAAGAGCGTTAACATTTTTTGTGGTGCCAGGTATGGCAGCCGGCAATACTACAAGGTAGCAAGACACACCATCGGAAAGCGTTGTGCCGCGCCGTGGCAGAACGTAGATCCACTGCCCCTCCCATGGGTTGAGGTTGCCATCAGGCAAGCTCTGGAAGGTGTAATCACCATTTGCATAGTGATATACATGCGGAAGGAGAATATTCTGATCCACTGCGTTCTGTACCGTAATTCGGGTACCAGACAGCTGCTCAATCTCCATTGCGTTGAAGCCAACAGCGAAGTTGTACGGATCCCCGATCATGTTCCAACCCTCATGGAGAGGAATACGGAACGCGCTCGTGGAGTACGTTGAACCATAGGTGTTGAATGTCAGCGGCGCCGGTGTCTTCATGAAGTAAGCGGTGCCGAGCGGCGCCACTATACCTGCTGTAGATGGATCGAGCGTTGGTACATACAGGCTCGGTGAGAGAGCTGCGTTTGGATTCGATGCACCAGGATCGGCACTGGTATGATCCGCTCCGTAGATGCCGTACTTACCAAGCAGCGCCGATGTTCCGTTGACGATCGTCGGCACGTTGAACCAGCGGTAAAGGCTGATTGTAGGCCCGAAGAACGCACTGCGCAATGCCGCGGAAGCAGTAGCCTGATCCGCTGCACTCTCGAAGTACGGGAACGAGACCAACGCCACGCCCGATGAGTCCACGCCGAAGGTGTGGGGCAACAGAGTAAAGGTTCGCTGGTTGGTAATTGTGAGGTTATTGTTCGGGTTAATGCCAACGATTTGAATCGTGTGCGTACCAGAACTGCCCACTGGGAATGCATACCGGAAGCTGATGGTGTACTGCGGGCTTGTACCGGAAGTAGTTCCGGTTACTTTCACCTCAGAAACATTTGCTAGCGGTACCGAACCAATGTTCAACAACTGATCTGCAGTGAACTGGATCTGGCCCGGACCGGGATCGATTGTAAATGTTTCATTGGCCGTTGGAATATTAAACACCGAGAACGACATCGTAGGCTTCTGGGTAGCCACTGCAGGAGCAGAGGAAGAACCAGGCACCGAGGAAGCGCCGGTAGAGGGATCAACACCGTCCGGACCCGTGATCGACGTACTTGAGGAAACCTGTACCAGAGCAGCATATGCATCAACGATACCGTATCCGAACTTCACGTCCGGAAGTGTTGTTAATCCAGTATGGTTAGCCGTGGACAGCATTACCTGTTTGGCCTTTGCAGGCGTCATCCCGGGAACGCTCATGATAAGCGTTGCTACTGCCGTAACTGTTGGGCAAGAGAACGAAGTTCCCTGCTCAAACGCATAGCCAGAACCCAGCTTACAGACCTGATAGCCGTTCGGATCAGTATTACTGTACATTTCTCCGCCGGGCGCAGCAATATCTACTTTACCAAAGCTGGAATAGTATGTAAGTGCACCAGACTTGTTTACAGCTGATACAGTAAGCACGTGCTTACTGGCCGCCGGCAGCGTCGCTCCATCATCGGCAGAACTGTTGCCGGCAGAAGCGCACAGGATGATACCATCTGCGTCCATCTGCGCAAGGCCAACGTTCTCAGGGTCCGTTGCATCGTTCGGATCGCCAGGACCGCCGTAGCTCATGTTCACTGCAACAATGTGAGCTGTCTTGAATTTATTGTGGACATCTGCGTAGGCATTGAGGATGGCCGAAGTCGACAATGCACCGGTGGAATCTGCAATCTTCTCACCAATACAAAGTGTGTTCTGCCAGCAAATGCCGGAAACACCAATCTTGTTATTGGTGTTCGCAATCATAATACCGCTGGTGCAAACGCCGTGATCTTCAGGGCCCGCGGTAATATCAGATCGCCCCTCGCCCCAGTCATAGCTGTTGACAAGGTCGTAACGACCGATAAGATCCTCATGTTTGGGATCAAAACCAGAGTCTATATCACAAAGATTAACATTTTTCTGACCCTTTTGAAGAGCCCATGCTTGCGGCATGTTAATCTGAGGCAGTGGGTGCATATTTACATACAGCGCATCGTTTGGAATGACTTTCGTTTGAAAGACATACCGCAGACGGTTACCGCCGACCCACTTGAGCCGGGGATCACCTTTGAGCTGCGCAATGGCTGCTGTGGTAGAGGCCAGATCCTGCTTGTTTGCGGGCAGGAAGAACTCGTAAACATCCGGGAAGAGGCTTGGGACAATCTTGACCGTACCGACTGTGTTGGCAAGTGTCTGAACATCCGCCTGAGGCGTACCCGCCTGGCAGTAAACCATGACCTCGCCAGCCTTGATCGCTACATTCTGCGCCTGTGCGTTGGCCGTGCCACTGCCCAGCGACAGAGCTGCCGCGGAGGCGCATAGTCCGTAAAACAGCCTCATATCTCTTTTGCGGATCTTCATAACAACTCCTTATCCGGGGGCGGTTTGTTATTTCCGCCGCTCATGCTTAGTGCGCGGAGGGAAGCGACACCGGAAACAGAGAGCGTGCGTTTCGCTCATTATTCAAAGCCACCAGCAATAGCCAGGGCTCTGTGGGAATAAGTGCATAATCGGAAACTGCGCGGGGGGCAGCTGACTGTTTCGTTAGTCCCGACCTGTTCCACTCCGTACCGCATGTGTGCTATTTGCACCAGCGGACGAATACAAGATTCGTTCCGCCCGTTGGCCTCACGCCGTCCGTGAGAGCCTGGATCATCCGTTGGCGCTTCAATGGATTGCCCAGTTTAGAGCCAACCGAGAGACCGGGATCTGAAACAGATTTCTCTGCCTCAGATCCCAATCGATATCACCTAGTTTCTGGTGCGACCCCTGCCAGTAAGAATATCCTGAGGGGTAAGGATTTTCGTGCCGGCGGAACCTCGCGTTCCAGTATTGGTACCCACGCCCGGAGCAAGAAGCCCGCGGTTAGTGTACTGCGCGTTCAGAGCTCGCGCTGCCTTGGAGGTTGGCGGTGCGGGCGGACCAGGTGCCGCAGTAAAGTACTGGGGCAGCGGGTATACGAACCGGAAGCTCCGATCCGAATCGCTGGAGTTGTTGGTGATCCAGTTGACCGGTCCGGGATTGTCCTCATCATGTCGTGCGCCAACTCTCCAATAGATTAACGGAGAAGTTGGGGATGCACCACTGGTCTGTGTAACGAAGGCCGCAAATGCCGGATTGGCCAGAAGCTGTGGGATCGTTGTCAGATCAATTGGTGCCGGAACCGACTGCGTTACGCCATTTGCGTACGGTGCAGTAGAAACAATCAGCGGAGACTGGTAAACCAGGCTCGGGGTCTTGAACAGGCGATCCAGAGAGATCTCGACCTGGAAGACATCAGCGCCAACGGAGCTGAGCCAGGTAGGAGCAAACTGGCGTGCGTTAACATTACCTGCTGCTGCACTCGGTGTAGAGAGAGCGACCGGGCTAACAGGAGTTGTTGTGGAGCTGACCGCGGGATCAGTTTCGACATATTCGGAACCACCGGAGTTGTTACCGTTGCCGTTACCACCACCGCCATTGTTACCACCACCACCACCGGTGCCACCACCGCCGTTGTTACCACCGCCTCCATTACCAGTACCGCCGGTACTGCCGGAGCTCGGTATCTGGCGCAGGATAATAGCTGTCACCTGGTAGAGGTAGCTCTTACCTGGTGTGAAGCCTGTATCGAGCGTAATTGGAGCAGCAATGGATCCTGTAGAGTTGTTGTTGTTACCGCTATTCGAACCACCGCTATTTGCGGCACCACTCCCAAGGCCACCGTTGCTGGATCCTACAAGGATCGAGCCACCGTTAGCATAGGAATAGTTGGGAGACGGAAGGTCCAGATATGAGTGATCAACACCAGCTCGCACGGCAACCGGATAAGCTACATTGGTGGTACCCGTGGTACCGCCGCTGCTGCCGCCCGTTGTGCCTACAGAGACATAAGGGAAATCTGGCTCACGATAGATCTTATACTGCTGCACGTTGCCCTGGCCGAAGATGTTATCTCTCCAGCGAACGAGAACGCCCGCCGCATTGGCCTGAGAAGTTGGTTCAGCGGTAAGATCTGTAACTGATACCTGACCACCCTTGTTGGCTGCAGAAAGAAGTACACCAACACCAATTACTGCAAGTGTACCGCCAATGGCGGACATCGACAGGCTGGAGTGTGAGACATTCTGCTGTGCGGGGCTCTTACCACTGGTAAGTACCGGCGCTGCCACTACCGGGATGATTATGCTCGGGCTGAAGATAACACGTGCTGCATCTTCGGGAGCAATACCACCGGTGTTAGAAATTACAGATGCCTCTGAATCCGTTGCATAGGCACGAAGAACCTGAATTTCACCAACAGCAAACTTGGAGCCCTGGCCTGCATCGCGCAGAATCTGCACACGGTCGCCAACTTTGACGCCATCGCGCAGGCCGCGGTTGATGATTACCTGGTTACCGGTAATGTTCAATACCGTACCGGCAACTACTCCATGGGAGAGGACATCGCGAACAGCTTTAAGAGCTGCATCGGCTACACCCTTGGTTAGCAACTCGTCAAGAGAAACGGACTCGCCGGGGCGAGCGAACTCTGTGATTGTGCCGGAACCACCATTTGTAAGCGTACTGGAAGCTACGTCCTTAATAGCGAGGGTGATTGCAACATTAACGCCGCCGGCCTTGCCTGCAGCCTTTGTTGCGCCTACCTCAGAAGTGACGATCGCATCTGCGCCCAGGCTCTTTGCAATTCTCAGCCATTCAGTGTCTGAGAAATTGTAGGGAGCCGAGGGGTTGCTCGGCACTTTTAGACCCGCGTTTGTTGCCTCATTGCGAACTTCCGTTGTAGAAACAACGTTAAATTTACCGAGACCAGACGCAGCAAGCTCTGTGCTGATAGCGGCTGTTGCATTGATACCAAGTGTTTTACTGGCGCCAGGCGCCTTATTCACTGTATCAGCAATCACCACCTTAAGCACCTGCTGGTCTTGTGCCTTTGCGGCGCGTCCCACAGCTAATGTGGGCGAAATCAACGCCACAGTCAGCACCCATGCGGTGACGCGGGTGACTGGACTCCTGCGAATGACTTTCACTCTTTGGTTTCCTCCCTCATGGTTCCCGCGCCTGGACGGCAGGCGGGTGTTGGCCCAAGGCCTGTGACCGAGCTGTAAGGTCGGTTAACTATGCTCGATCGTATCGTACCCTTCTGCATTGAGGATGCAGATTTCGTCCGGCGCTCACAGACGCCTGGGGTCAAGCTATTGCCGAGCGATCAGATCTGTATTCTTAATGACGTGTGAACCACTAAGATTCACCGACCGGTCTGAACAGATACTTTTCATTACTTCGGTTTAACCTGCCGTGCGTACCGTGCGAACGTACACAAGCTTCGTTGTTAGGATCATTATCTCCTCTTTCCAGGTGGAAATCCAAAAGATTCACCCAGAAAGAGAAGAAATGATTCAGCTTATGCTTCAGCTCACTCCTCTATCATCGAACGATGACGAGTGGAGTTACCTGCCTTGCGACATGACCCTGTGCATCCTGTGCGCGCACCTCAACGATGTACGCATCTGAGGCAACGCCCACACCCTGGTCGGTCTTCATATCCCAGACCAGCGATGCCTGACCTGCCGAACGCGTAACACCCTGCTCCATCCTTCGAACAAGCTTGCCATTCTTAAGGATTGAGACCTGAGTAGTAGCGTCCGATGTCAACGTGTAACCAATGGCAACTGCGGTGACTGCTCGGCCACTTGCGGAAGATCCGCCAGTGAGTCGCGCATTCAAGTTTGCAATCTGCAGGTTCACTCGCTTGGCTGCACTCGACGAGATCGTCAGGTGGCGAGTTACGCCAGTACTGCTGGGCTGCATCGTGTACGAAGCGCGTGTGCGCAGATTGACTGTTGTATTGGTATCGACGTCGGTCAGGATGAGATCAACCTTACCACCAACTGTTGCGATGGCCGGCCAGGTAAGTGTTACTGGCTGGTTCGGAACATTGGAAGATACGGTGACGTTCCAGGTATTGGATGCAGATGCCGGAGATCGCAGATCAACGGCGTACCGTCCGTTCTTTGTATCCCAGTCTGTGTGCTGTACTGCTACAGTAACACCCTGCGGACCAACTGCGGGCGGAGTTTCCAGTTTGAACCGATCATATACATCGGTTGCTCCACGGGTTACACCAACCGTAGCCGGTGCAGCATTCTGACCACCAGCAACTGCAGACAGGTTCAGCTTCCATCCCTGGCTGGTGTTATTGCCAGCAGTGATTGCGAAGCGTGCGTCTGCAACGGCGCCTGTACCACGATTCTGCTGTGCAGCAGGATCTACCAGAAGAACTATGTCAGCCGGTGTAGTACGTGCCGCTGCCGGGCGATTGTCAAATGCGCGGATCCAGTAACCCTTCCACGGATCAAGTGTGTAGGACACTTCGTAGGTGCTGTTATCGTAGCCCCACAGTGCAGCGCCGAGAGACGGGTTTGCACCTGTCTGAGCGGTGAGCACATCCATGTTGGTACCGTCAGCTGCAACAACCTTAAGGTTGAGGAAGTTGACAGGGAAGGAGAACGGATCTCCGATCAGGTTCCAACCAGCCTTCAGATGGATGCTGTACACCGTGTTAGGTGTAGCGGGCGTACCAAGCGTTGCCAGCGAGAGGTTTGCACCGCTCGCAGTATCCTGTAGGAAGTAACCACGGCCCAGGTGGAACGTATCGGCCGGAGCGGTCGGGTAGTTCACATAGTCGTTGTTGTTAGAATCCCAGGTGATGAACGCAAAGGCTTTTGACGTTACATCGCTGTTCGGAATACTCAGCAGGCCAGTAACACTGCCTCCCGATACCTGGCCATACTCGTAAGGAGCAGATACCAGCGAGAGCTTCGGATTGAAGATGTGCAGCGGATCCAGGTAGAAGTTGATACCAGTGTTCTTGGTACCCTCAGCAACCGTTACAGACTGCGGGTTTGCAGGTGGTGTAATGATTGTGAAACCAGTTTTGTTGGCAGACACACTGACAACAGCTCCAGCGGGTACTACCATCCCAGTATCGTAGTTGAACTTGTAGCTGCCTGTCGTCTGTACGGCGCCGGTGGTTACGGTGGTCAGGACATTACCGAGGTTATCGGTTACCGTTACGGTAGCGCCGACAACCGGGAAGCCCTGGCTGGTTGTTACATAACCAGAGATGCCACCAGGCTGGGCTTTTACTAGTGCAAGCTGCTTGGTAGGATCGTTCGGGAACATCAAGTCATCGGTAAAGTTCTGAGTTACAGTTGCCTGCGTGTTAACAGTGACTTTGACCGACTGGCTCGGCCGGTATCCACTTGCGGTGGCCACCAGAGTGAAGGAGCCCGGTACCAGACCGCTGATGGTGTAGGTACCAGTATTATCAGTAACTGCCGTGTAGGTAACGTTGTTTGCATCGGTTGCTGTAACCGTTGCACCCGGGATGATATTGTTAGGATTGCCGTTCGCAACATGCGAGGTGACAATACCTGTGATAGATCCAGGAAGCGGCGTTACGTAGAAGTTAACCGCGCTAACAGTGTTATTCGGAACAACAGTAATTGGCTTAGCAATTGGCGTTGTGGGTGTGTACCCAACTGCAATACAGCTGCCGTAACCAAGAGTATCCAGGTTGCCTGTAGGCGCCTTCGGGATGGTTACACTGTAGATGCTTGCCGGAACGTTCGTAATGGTGTAGCTGCCATCCGATGCCGTAGTGGCATTGAATGTTGCGCCCGTTGTTGTATCGGTTGCTATCACGAATAGGCCGGGGGCCGGGGTGCCAACTCCCTGCATAGTTACGTTTCCGGAGATACCACCGGGACGTGCCTGTGAAAGGAAGAAGTCAACCTTGGACTGGTAGCCTCCATGGAAGAGACCGCCCTGACCGTGCGAGGTTATGTAACCGGGTTTGAACGCATCAATGGTGTAGGAGCCATAGGCATCCAGACCATCGAGGACGTAAGAGCCATCCGACTGAGTGTAGGTGGTGGCATATACGTAGGCACCGCCAGCTGCGGTTAATCGGTGATTGGAAAGAGCTCTGAGGAATACGCCCTTAAGAGGAGCATTTCCGTTGAGGTCCTTTACAATACCAACGATCCTACCAGTACGCAGGTAGTCTCCAACGTTGTGGATGATTTCAGCGCGGCGGTTCTTCAGGACGACTGCACCAGCTGTAAGGGACTCGGGGTTTACTGCCTCAAGACCGAAGCTGATGAATACCGCCTTGGATACTACCGGAGCTGCAGAGTTATCAGTTACCCAGGTGATGCCGGCTGCGCCGGTTTCAGCGAAGGTTGCGTCAAAGTCTGACGTATCCAGTGTGGATGTGCCCAGGAACTGTACACCGTCTGCGCTTACCGCATTCGGAGCTCCATAGTACCGAAGTGGCGTTCCTGTGTTTGGCGTTTGTAGATAGAAGTTAGCGGTTCCCGGCGGATCGTTCGGAATGATGGTTCCCGGATAACCGTGGAACGAACCATACCATGTTTCCATAACGATCGGGTGGGTACCGCGACCCTGTGTGCTAAGCGGTGCGATGTAAGGAGCAACTGCGGGTGGATCGGTTACGTTTGGCTTGATGGTTACGCCAGCGTAGTCCGTTGCATAGTTGACCTTAAATGTAGAGCTGAGCAGGGAACTCGTTGCACCGCCGCCAAGGGTAAGGCCCCAGGCGAGGTCGTTTCCATTGAGGAGAAGGCGTCCACCGGTCTTTACGAAGTTAGCGAGGCGAACTTCGGTATCCGCATCAAGGATGGTACCGGGGCCGACAAACAGATCTCCGGAGTAAGGAGCATGCCAGATAACACATCGCTCTGCAACAAACACCTGGCGTGGGCCAGTGCCACCAGAAAGTACGTCGGCTGGCTGCAGTTCAATGTGGCCCTTGTAGGCGTTCAGAACTGCATCCGGGACGGCGCCGCGGCAGATAACACGCCACTGGTCATATCTTCCTGTAACTGGTACCGGGTTAACACCACCGGGCTCCTGAGTAAGGCTATCCGAGTAAGCATTAATACCGAAGTTGGTAAGGAAGTTAGACAGGCCGTAGAGCGTGGTGCCCTGTGCGGCGGTAGATGGGAACAGGGATCCTTCGAACTCTGTCATCCAGCTTTCGGTTGGGACACCGTTGTAGAAACTACCAGGTGCACCAGCCTGTGCGCTGTTGAAGGAACCGTAAGCGGCGCCGAGGCGGCCACCCGTATTGGTAAATGCACCAGCGTTTGTCTGGAAGAACTTCTGACCGCAGTCATAGTCGTTAACGTAAAGGATGCCATTGGAACCCTGGAAGGGCTGGGTGGTAAAGCCCCATACGTTATCGTAAATCTTCCAGTTGGTTCTGGAGTTAGGATTTGTTGGATCGTAGAAAGGATTCAGAGCGGCATCGCGAACGATGACATCTAGGATCCAATCGGAAGGCAGAGACGCGGGGGTTACCCAACTGGCGGTGTAAACACCGTCGCCAGCTGTTTCTCCCTCGGGCTCGTGGCCACCGGCGCTGATCGGGCCGTCGTCGTACATGTGCAGCCAGAATCCACCCTGATTGGTGTAGTCGTGGCCAGGAACATCGTCATCCGGCGGATGTGCACCACCAGAGAACGCGACGAGGTCGTCAATGCCAGGAACATACTGGTTCCAGCCCGGGAAGGTGCTTGGCATGGCCGCATGACCAACCTGAAGCTCACCAACCTTATCCGCATAGGTGGCAGATACACTGCCAGTGCTGCGGAAAGCATACGTGCTGGGGTTAATGGCCTGTGCATCCATCTCATATGGCGCCTGCAAGACGTACAGAGGGCCATTATCGAGGAATGCGGGACCGATGTAGTAAGTTTTGTGCTCAAGACCATCTGCGCTCTGAGGACCACTGTTTGGATCCTTGATCTGCAGGTAGACAGATTCAATACCAGACTCATAGTCTACGGCGCGCACACGGAAGCGTACGGCCTCGCCTGCTGCAACTTCACGAACCGAAGTGTTCGGAGCTGCGTCGCGGGCAACATGCACGATTTCGTTTGAAGGGATATCGTACTTAAGGAGAGTAGGAGCATTGATATCGATCAGTGTGGATGCCCACAGCTGAAGGGATCCGCCGCGATCGCTCTGGAAGGCGATGCGGTACGAGCTAACGTACTGCGGCCAGGCCGGGTAATCCTCGTTTGTGCTGAAGTTCGGATCAAAGTTGAACGAAGGATCAGCGTAGCTTGGATCCTTAGGATAGTTAGGGTCGAACGTTGTACCAGGCGAAGTGGTCGGCAGCTTTACAGGTGAGTTGCTGAGCGATTCGGGCGTGGTAACGGTAACGGAACCCGGCAGAGTAGGATCTGGGGCTATCTTAGCGTGGATGAAGTAGATATCGTAAGTAGACTTAACCGCGGTGGCCTTCTGCGGATTGTTTATATCCGCATTTGCGCGAGTACTCGCGAAGGCAAGCATGTTAGCCGAAGACGTTACATACCCGGATGGGTTTGTTTCGTTAGGGATAACCTGAAGCGGGTCGGTTTTAAGGGTGCTCCACGCCGGGTTTTTGTTGCTTGAAACGCCACCACCAACGATGGAGGACGAATCGGTAACACGGTGCGGGTTGGGAGCAAAGGCATTTGCAGCCATTACCCAGATATCGTACTGGTTAGAGTCGCCAACAGTAGTCTGATTTGCGGCGTTAAGCGCCGTTGCCTGCATCGGCGACGGAGTTGTAAACCCAGACGCATTTGTTGTGAAGGCTACCAGGCTACCATCAGGAGACCACGCCGGAGCCGTATCATTGGACTCAAACGCGGGAGTGGTTCCGGGCGCTGGCCCGGTGAGCTGCGTAATCACATCTGTCTGAAGGTCTACCAGGAAGATGTGGTACGGCTGACCGGCTCCAAGCTGGCCCTGGAAGGCGATTTTGGTACCGCCAGGATTAAAGCTTGGATGGCGCACGTCCGAAAAGGTAAGTTTTGACGGGTTGGAGGTGGTAAGGCTAACCGGGCTTCCGCCCGCGCTTATGCTGTAGGTATACAGCACAAACCCCTTGCTGGACGGGTTATCAGAGCCATTCGTATAATCCAGCGTTCCCCCTGCAACGAATGCCACAGTGTTTCCATCTACGGAGACACATGGCTCAATTTCGTTGGCTGTGCTGGATCGAATCTGGCTGATACCAGAGCCATCCGCAAACATGCGGAAAAGGTTAAACTTGCCGTCTGCACGCGTACTGGGATCCGTATCTGAGTTCCTATTTGAATCGAAGTAGATAAACTTCTCATCTGTGGTCCAGAACGGATGCTGGTTGTTGCAGTTACTGGCGGTATACGAGTACTGCTGAGACGGGTCGAGCTTGGTCAGAAGCACTGTCTGACGCGTAACTGCCTGATCACCTGGTGCGCGGTGCGTAGCTTTCCCAAGCGACCTTGCATCCAGCACCCTCTTTGTCATAGACGCGGGGACTTTGGATGTATTCGCCGGATAGAAAGTATGCTGCGGCACGAAAGCTGCGGCTCTGGCGGCGGCAGGAACTCCTGAGGCACCAGGTGATGGGCGGCGCGTATCTGTGCCACCACGCACCTGAGCGTTCGCAGTTGTTCCATGCAACACCGAAAGAGCGCTAAGCAGCGCAATCGGGGCGGCAAGTATTGATTTGGCTCTGTTCAAGGCGAGTCCTACCTCCTGTAGTACACATAAAACACGCTCGGCACGCTTTAGGGGGAAATGCCTGCACTGCCGGCAAGGGGGATCACCGGCATAAGATGATTGTTCGATCCTTAGAATCTGTCGTCTCCAGCGCAAATAAGACGCCTATGCGTCGAGCGTTGTTTTGTTGTGCGCAGCTACTTCTGGTTTCCCAGTTAGACCGGTCTAAGCCGGCATGATCGGCTGTGTCGACGTTCGCGCATCCTCTGCGTCTGCGCGGCATATTCGTTCCGTTTGGAAAACCGGAGCGCGATGCCACGCGACTGGCATCGATACGCGGGGGGCGGTATGCTGTGCCGATCGGAGGACCACTGGGGTTTGTCACTCCTACCAAGTTCGGATTATAGCATAATGCGAAATAGAACGCAAGCAGATTTTTTGCGAGCGCTCACCGGCTATTTTGTGCTCAAACCGTGCTCAGAAACGGGGGATTTTAGGCTGTTCCAAATGGCCGCTACCTGTGGTGCAAGTGCGGCGAGGGGGCCGTTGTTATACACTACATATGTGGCGAGTTTGGCCTTATCGGCGAGGGGCATCTGAGCACGAATCCGGCGGTTTGCCTCATCGGCGTTCAGGCCGTTTCGGGCCATGAGTCTTTCCAGCTCTACAGCTTCAGACGACACTACTACAATGATTCGTTCAAACCAGTTTTCAAGGTGCCCTTCATAGAGCAGGGGTATCTCAACTGCAACTATTTTGGCGGGATAATCATCTTTTGCAGATTCCAACTGATCTTTTAACAGCCTGCGAATCCGGGGGTGCAATATATTGTTAAGGCGTGCCCTCGCAAGTGGGTCTGCAAATATTAGTTCTGCCAGCGCCGCCCGGTTTATTGTTCCGTTTTCTGCTATTGCCGGGTTGCCAAATTCTTTTCGAATGTCAGAAATAACAGGGCCGTCCTTAGAAAGGACGGCCCTGGATGCTTCATCAGCACTGAACGTTATTGCTCCCAGGGCATGTAATAGTCCCGTTACCGTGGACTTACCTGTAGCTATTCCGCCCGTTATGCCAACTATCAATATTATGCTTCCACCAGAAGCAGAGTCTTAGTTGGTTTCGCCTTCAGTGGTCTCTTCTTCCACTACTGGCTCTTCCACTACGTCTACTTCAAGCAGGTAGTCATCCTCGTACTCTTCTTCGATCTCTACGCGGCGATCGCGCTTATTGCGCTTTGCGGCCGAGTATGCTTCTCCGAATGCATTGAATCGGGGCTCTTCCACCTGGCGACCAGGGGCAAACCGTCCGAAGTCATCACGATCATCGCGATCACTTCGTCCGCGCTTACCACCACCGCTGCCACTGCCTTCACGGCCAGCCGTGCGATTGGTATCCGGAGCGGCTCCTTCACGCGGTGCCGCATTCTCACGCGGTGCCGGGGCATCGCGCTCTTCTGCGGGCTGCAGCGCTCGGAGGGAAAGAGTCATCTTACGCTCATCTGGGCGCAGGCTGATGATCTTAACCGTTACTTCTTCCTTCTCGGCTACCGTTGGGGCTGCCTTGCCACGGCTACGCGGCATTTCGGAGCTGGGGATAATACCTTCAACTCCACCCTCAACCTGTACAAACACGCCGAACGGAACCAGGCGGGTTACTGTACCAACAATAACATCGCCCTCTTTGTAGCGGTCCTTAATTTCAGTCCACGGATCCGGAAGAATCTGGCGAAGTCCAAGGGAGACGCGGTTATTCTCAAGATCCATCTTAAGAACAATAACGTCCAGCTCCTGGCCCTCTTTCAGAATCTCTTTAGGATCGTTGATGCGAGTCCAGGACATCTCAGAGATGTGGAGCAGACCATCGATGCCACCAAGGTCGACAAATGCGCCGTAGTTGGTGAGTCGGCGGACAACGCCCTTGCGAACCTGATTGGGTGTGAGGCTGGATTTTGTTTCCGCGCTCTTTGCTTCTCGCTCTTCGGCAATTGCAAGTTTGTTGGAAAGCACAACCTTACGGCGATCCTTATCAACTTCAATTACTTTTAGCGGAATAGACTGCCCAACGTATCGGTCCAGATTGGTTTTGAGGCTGCCGCTGCCAACATGCGATGCGGGCACAAAACCACGGATACCGAGGTCCACAACCAGTCCGCCCTTAACACGGTCCTGAACCATTGCATGAATGGTTTCACCGGTCTGGCGATACTGCTGCACCTTCTCCCACGCATCCTCGAAGTCTGCGCGCTTCTTGGAAAGAACCGGGATACCATCCTGATTCTCTGCTTCAAGCACGTAAACCTTGATCTTCTGACCAACGGAAACAATGTTCTCAGGAGTGAGGTTGGCGCCAGCGTCTCGGGAAAGTTCATTCAAACGAATGATACCCTCAGACTTCGCACCAACATCTACAAGCACTCCTTCGCGATCCACTCGCATAACAGTACCGGTAATTACGGTATCCTGCTGCAGCTGATGGAGCGACTTATCGTAAGGAGAATTGGTGGCCTCCAGAGCTTCCATCGCCCTGGCGAACGCATCAACATCGGTCTCTTCTTCTTCGGCTGGCGCAGACTCAGCAGGCGTGGATGCAGGTTCTTCGGCCGCCGGAGCTGAGGCAGCAGAGGATACTGCAGTTTCGTCCACCTCCGGCGCGGTAGCGGACTGCTCGGGAGCTGCCCCCTCCGGCGTAGCGGCGTCTGCCAGCTCCGTCTTTTCCTGAACCATCTCGTCTGACATTACCTACCCACTCCTTCTCAGCGCGCGCGCGCCGCTGACCCTTTGTCAGCCGACGTTTTGTTACATGCGCACGACAGGTTGACAGTGCGAACGCTTTTGGCGTTTCGCTAAAATGATGGTATTGCTAACTGATTATTCAGAATCATCGGCCGATTAGGCTTAAGCTCCGCATCATTCAGCACACAATACAATTGGAACTATGTGTTCCGGCTTCGCCCGTACTGCCGCCCTATGTCAATATTGATATAAGAGCAACTGCACACACGAATAGGCGTGCCTTTGGCCACAATTTGTGATGAGACACTACCAGATATTATAGCATGTTTTCACGAGTTTTTCTCGTGGCAACAATATTTCAGCTGAGCTTATCAGATATTAATGGCGTACGATTCCGTGACTCTGCGTTCATTGGCAGTTTAGTGGTTATGCCTGGCTGATTTGGATGGACGCCTGGGGGCACCAGCAACGGCTGGCCTGGCAAGCCAGTAACGGCGAATCATTACTTTTGTGAGGGCTGCCACGGGCGCAGCGAAGAACATGCCCAGCAATGATCCAAATGGGGCACCTATCAGCAACCCGCCGGCCTCGCCCCCAACCAGTAGCACAGTAATGATTACTACCGGGTGTAGCTCCATCCTATCCCCAATAATCAGGGGCATTATGAATTTGCTTTCCACCAGGTGAAGAATCGTGAAGAAGCCCAGCACGGCGAGGGCTACCCCAGGGCCTTTTTCTGCCAGGGTTAACAGCACAATAGGTATACCGCCAACAATTGGGCCAATAATTGGTATTGCGCGAGTTACGCCTGCGAGTAACCCAAGTGTTATAGGAAAGCCCACATGCAACATCGCCAGGCCTGCCCCAACGACTACTCCGGCGAGGCCGCACAGCAGAAACTGACTAAGGATAAACGCGTGCATTATTCGGTTAAACTCGTTAAACATACGCACGGTTTCAAACAGCCTACCACGTGGTGTCAGGGATATGAACTCGTGCTTTAGCTCCCTGCCATCTATTAAGAAGTAGAAAACAAGCACGGGCAAGAGCACAACTTCTACAATGCTCATCAACCCTTCAGCAAGCCTTTTAAGTGCCTCTGGCAACACGTGGCCAGCTGCTTCACGAGCCTTGATAAGGATATCGGAGTTCTGCACCTGCACCTTTAACTTATCAGATTTCATCGATGCAGGCACGCTGGCATTCGAATCCCACCGGCTAACGAGGTTATCTACTTCTTTCTGTACTCTGGTTTTTCCGGTTTCTCGGTTAGTTACTGTAGCGGCACGATACTCAGAAACAAACGGCTCCACTACAAGCACAGTGCCTTTCCACACAACGACTACACTGAGTATAAGTGCGTAAAACGTGGCATACATCCGCAGGTTATGGCGTGATATTCGCTGTGTGAGCGGGTTCCCCGTTCGACGAGAACTCAAATTCAGTTTGGAAGATACGTTTTGCAGCTTCTGGTGGAAGGTTATGAATCCCTTGCGGTTCATCATCCACTGTACGAGCGGATTGATGCCATACGCTATGATGGCAGCAATAACCAGGGTGGTTATTATGCTGCGCAGCCGATAAAAGCTAAATACTACGGCAGCTATTACCGCCAGACGCATCAACAGTCGCCAGGTTGCTGCTGCTCCAACCTCAGATTTTGCAGGGAGATTCGTCATGGGAAGGTGCTATTTCACTGATGAACTGAAGTGGGATGCTGTAAACATACAGAACAAACGTCGGAACGGGCGGCGGAATTCCGCCGCCCGTTCCGCTGCATTCGCACGGATCCGGGATGCTGGCCTACATTCGGCGCTTGCGCACCGGTGCTTTGCGTGGGGCTACTTTCGATTCTGCACTGGCAGAGTCGCTCGTAGATTCATCCGATGCGGCGGGGGCCGCAACACTCGCTGCAGGTTTCGGTGGAGACACCAGCGGCCTATCGCCTGGCTGCGGTGATGCCGGCCGGGCTACCAGGTTGCTCTTAGCACCGGTGTTTGCTCCTGCACCTGTTAGCGCAAGGCCTGAATCCATCTTCTTCCACATTACCAGCAGCACGCTGGCGTTGAAGATAGAAGAGTAGGTTCCGCTCAAGATACCAACCAACAGAGCAAATACGAAGTGATTGATAACCGCGCCACCCGCAATGAACAGCGCAAGCAGTACAAGCACAACCGTAAATGATGTTTTGATAGATCGGGAGAATGTTTGATCGATACTCTTATCGGTTAGATCGCTAAAATTCTCACCCTTGGCCCGATGGTTCAGGTTCTCTCGAACTCGGTCGAAGACGATGATTGTATCGTGAACCGAGAAGCCGATTACTGTGAGCATTGCTGTTACAAACAGGCTATCCACCTGCCACTTCAGCGCTGCTCCCATCAGGGCAAACACGCCCCACACTACAAGCACATCGTGCAGAAGTGCGATAACTGCGCAAAGCCCGTACTTGAGCCCTTCTTTCCACCCGCCCATGGCAAACCGGAAAGTAAGGTAGAGAACTATCAGGGCAGAAGCGATTAGTACTGCCTTGACTGCATCCTTGGTGAGCTCACTGGATATGGTTCCACTTACATCAGAATACGCAATTTGCTGGCCGGGGGTTAGCGGACCAACCTGATCTACAAGAGTCTGCTGCAGCTTCTCGCGCTCCGGAATTGTCAACCGGCGGGTTGTAACGTATGCCAGCCGAGATTCTGCACCACCGGAAACAACCACGCGGCTATCTTTGAACTTCGCATCGGCACCAACCAGTGCCTTCTCGATTTCAGCAACAGAATGGCGATCTTTGTAAGGTACAGCAAGTTCGGTTCCACCTGTGAAATCGATGCTGTATTTAATGCCGCCCGTTGCCCATGCAATAAGCCCGGGCACGATAACCGCCAGCGAGAAGCCAAGCCATATGGCTTTGCGGCTCATAACCTTGAGGTTGTAGTGGCGCTCGTTAAGGCCGTAAGCCTCTTCTCGTGCTGCAACGCCCATGCTTACCAGCGCAAACAGGAAGGTGCGGGTTACGGTAATGGCCGTGAACATACTAACGCCAACACCAAGGCCAAGCGTAAGAGCAAAGCCGCGGATTGGGCCGGTGCCGTAGTTAAACAGCACGCAGCAGGTCATTGCCGTACAGAAGTTAGAGTCGAAGATGGCAGTGAATGCGCGCTTGAAGCCCGCATCAATGGCTGCACGCAGCGTTTTACCGCTTCTAAGTTCCTCTTTCAGACGCTCAAATATGAGGATGTTAGCATCAACGGCCATTCCAATCGATAGAATGAAGCCTGCGATGCCCGGCAGTGTTAATGTAACCGGTATCAGTTTGAACAGTGCGATGGAGAATAGCGTGTAAAGCAGCAGGGCTGCGTTGGCTATCACACCCGGCAGCCGGTACCAGGCCACCATAAACACCAGAACCAATACCAGGCCAGCAATGCCGGCAATTGTGGTTGCTTTAACAGCCTCTGCACCAAGGGTTGCTTCCAGCTTGCGTGTTTCCACAATCTCAAGCGGAACCGGCAACGCACCTGCATTCAGGTTTGCGGCCAGCGCCTTGGAGCTTTCGAGGGTGAAATTACCGTGGATTACACCTTTACCACCGGGGATTACGCTATCGATGGTGGGGGCGGTGAGCAGCTTATGATCCAAAAATACTGCCAAAAACTCGCCGATATGGGCGCGGGTGAAGTCTTCAAACTCCTGCGCTCCCTTATCCTTAAACTTAAATTCGATCTCAGGATCGCCGGTGCCTGTGATTACCGCGCGGCAGCTGTTCTCTTCCAGATCTTTACCTGTTACGATAGGTGCAGAGCTGAAAACAGCATCTTTGAGCTGCTCTTCGGTAAGCGGCACGCCGTTACGATCTACGAGAACTTCCTGCTTAACTTTGGTAACAGGATCTACCTGTTCGCTGATAGACCACACCGCCTCGCGGCTGCGATCTTTGCTGCCAAGTTGGCGAAGATAGTAGAACTCGAGGCTAGCGGTAGATTGAAAGCTCTTGATGGCTTCCGCTTCATCCTTCAGTCCTGGAAGCTCCACTACCACCTGATCCGGTGGTTTGGTAACAATCGTGGGTTCTGATACACCGGTGTAGTTAACACGGTTCTCAATAACCTTACGAACGGCTTCAAGGCTGGACTCGCTCCATTTGCCGTCCTTGTACTCTTCGGTCTTGGCGCGAAGCGCAACACGTACGCCGCCACGGATGTCAAGGCCGTAAGTGGGCTTGATTTTCGAGCTAAACGTAACGTAACCCGCAATCAATGCGAGCACAAGAACCACCGTCAAGAACGATCTATTCTGCTGGCCAGTCAATACAGGACCTCCGGATCTCTGTTAGGATCCCGACTATTTTATTCCCTCGATGCGCATAGTATCCATTCGGCGCCCAACAGGAGTTATACGAGGGGCCAGGCTGTGGCAATCGCGTCGAAAGTCGCAAAGCAAACGGATGAACTTTGCGCAAAAAGTCGTTGTATTATAGTCGTACAGCCCCTGATTGTCAAGCAAACACAGGCTTCCATACGCATGTGTCTGTTGCCCTCGACTACAGCAGGCATGCGTGTTCCGCAGGAATTCTCCCCAGGTTTGCTTAAGAGATCTGCAACTCAACCCGTTGTGCTTCGCTTGCATGCGCACTCAACATCCGCGGTTTTCACCGGAGAAGATCAAATGGAAAAGCTCGCAATTCAATCTCCCATCGTTCAGGCAGCCATAGACGTTCTCACCATTGATGAAGCATTGAAAATTGCCGAGGCTGCCGTAAAGGCCGGTGTGGATTGGCTTGAGGCTGGCACGCCGCTTATTACCTTTGAAGGTGTAAAGGCAATAGGAGCCCTTGCCCGCGAGTTTCCCGGGGTACCCGTACTAGCGGATTACAAGATGATGGATGGTGTGCGTAAGTATGTACTGGAAACAGCCAATCAGGGTGGGCGCGTTTGCACAATATGCGGCGTGGCCAGCGATGCCAGTATTCGGGAAGCTGCACGTGCAGCGGTAGATTCTGGCGTAACACTTATGGTAGATCTGTATGCTGCACCAGATATTGCCCTGCGGGCTCAGCAGGTAATAGAGATGGGTGCAGATGCCGTATACGTTCACTGGGGTGCTGATCAACGCACAGAAGACCCTCAGTACGATTCTGTTGCCGATCTAGATGCCGTGGTGGCAGCTGTTTCGGTGCCGGTAGGTGCGGCAACCTGGAGTGTGCAGGATGCAGTGCGTGCCCGCGCTAGGGGTGCCAGTGTTTTTGTTATTGGCATGCCGCTTATTAAGGCAGCAGATCCCGAAGCAGCTCTAAGAGAGTATGTGCAGGCTGTTAAGGGCTGAAACGCAGCCCTACTTAAGTATCTGGAAAGAGGCGTATGGATTCTTGTAATGATGCGCATATTGTAATTCGTCCCGGCACCGATAGGGATAGCTTTGAAGCACGCCAGGTGCAGTGGGCTGTTGGCTGGAAAGATGCTCCAGAACAGCACCGCTGGTGGCCCGTTCCAGATACCGATTGGGTAGAGAGCCACTATTTTAAGGAGATTGTAGCAGAAGTGGATGGCGTTATTGCCGGCCGCATCGGCCTGGAAGCCTACGTACCGCCGTTTGCCGAGCTGGTTAATCTGTGCGTGCGGCAGGATTACAGGCGCCTGGGGCTGGGCGAAAAACTTACACAGGCCGGCCAGCAAGAAGCCGCAAGGCTGGGATTTTCTGCCCTGTTTCTACAGACGGAAATCGATAACACGGGCGCACATCGCCTCTACTCTGGCGAGGGTTGGGTGCCCACTGCCCACGGCAAAATGCTGCGTATGGTAAAGCTTATCGATTACCCTCTGTTGGCGGCATACAAACGTATTCACCCACTAAACCAGTACCATTGCACCCCCGTTCCCGGGCACGAGCGCGTTTGGAACATGGAGTGGCATGCCTACGTTACTGATGATTTTCTGCGCCTCAGGCTTGAAAGTGGCGCTTCCCAATCCGATAGCGATGGCCTTGCGCCCGTAATTAGCGGATGTGAATGGAGTGTAGGGGAAGGAGACCGATCTCTGGCATTTGCCCTGGATTCGGAGAAACTTCTGGATATAGAACCCGGGCACCATGTAGAGCTAACGATTACTGCAGAAAACCGGGGCAGGCGCGCAGAGAGCGGGGTTTTTCAGGCCGTTCTGCCGCCAGGTGTTAGGATTAGTGGCCCAGCATCCAACATTACGCGCACCTTTAGCTGGGAGCTTGCACCCGGTGAGGCGATGGAACAGCCTTTTACCATTCAGATTGAAAAAACGTTTGATGCGGGTGCCCTGTGGCACCTCAACTACACAAGCTTGCCCGTAAGTGTGGAGGCCTACTGGCAGGGGCATCGCGCCCTACTAAGCACCGCCCTGCAGATGGCCGCCCCGCCGCCGGAATAACCTTTAGCGGCTGTTTACTCATTGAGGCGCTCACCATACAGGTAGCGATTGCGCACCTTGCGGTAAAAAGTAGTGTGATCCAGCACTATTAGTTGCGTAACACAGCTTGATTTGCGGATTACTATTCTATCACCGCTCTCAAGTGCAAACGGATCTACGCCATCTACAGCCAGCGCAACATCTGCGCTATCTGTTTCTATCTCTATCTCAACCACCTCTTCACTTGGCACCACCATGGGGCGCGCGCTCAGAGTGTGAGGGCAAATGGGTGTAATTATCATTGCCTGTACGGTGGGTGCCACTAACGGCCCCCCGGCAGATAGAGAATATGCCGTAGAACCAGTTGGGGTGGAAACTATAATGCCATCTGCAAAATAGGTTGCAAAATCAGAGCGCGCAAGGCGAGTCTTTATCTGAAGCAATTGCGATGCGCGGCTCTTAACCAGTGCATCGTTCAGTCCAAACTGGCTGTTAACGCAAAAACCATCCCGATAAACATCTGCCTGCACCATCATGCGCTCTTCCAGTTGCATATGGCCATCCAACACACGCTCCAGGTGCTGGTATAGCTCTGATGGGTGTGTTTCTGCAATAAACCCAAATCGCCCCATATGTACGCCCAGAATTGGAATTCCGGCAATTGCAGCGCTGCGAGCGGCGGTTAATATGGTGCCGTCGCCGCCCAGGGTTACAATAAAAGTGGTATCTCCCCACCCGTTATCCCCGCACCATAAATCCGGGCGCTCAAGCCGTTCAGCGGTTTCCGCATCCAGCCTAACACCTATCCCGCGCTGTTGAAACCAGGCAATGAGCTCTAAGGCACTGCCCCCGACCTCATGCCGTGTTCGATGCACCACCACTCCGGCTACCTGGCACATGGTTTTGTATCATCTCCCGCCAAACCAAATGCATGAAGAGTTTGTAAGTTATGGCCCGGCAAAGCAGATCAGTGCCCCCGAATTGCTCCTGGCCTGGCCTTACGATATATCTTATCCAGCAAATCTACAGACATTCTGGCCTCTCTGCCATCTACCATGGGCGGCCGCTTATCTCGAATTGCCTGGTAGAAGTCGGCAATCTGTATTTGATGCCCGGCAAGGCTGATTGCCCATGGGTCTGCCCCACCACCGGTAAGTACGCCATGATCTAACAGCCCCTGCAAGCGATCTTCGCCACCAATGCCAAAGCGTATCACCCGCGCATCATCCAGCGCGGCCGAGCCATTTGTGCCATATATCTCTACACGCGTGGCAAGATCTGGCCGGCAGCAAGTGGTAGCCTCTATGGTTCCGCGTGCGCCATTGGCAAACCGCACCACCACCAGGGCAAAATCTTCAACCTCTATATCATGCGCCACAGTATCCAGGTGCGCGTACTCCACCTCTTCTACTGGGCCGGCAAGCCACACCATTTGATCCAGAGAGTGAATACCCTGGTTCGCCAACGCGCCGCCATCAAGGCTCCAGGTTCCGCGCCAGCTATCCTGATTATAGTATTCCTGGCTCCGATACCACTTTACAGAGACGCTGCAAGATAGAATCTTGCCCATAGAACCATCGGCGATACTTTCATACACGGCACGCGCCGCTGGGAAGGCTCGGCGCTGAAAAATGCACCCCAACAGAGCGCCCGTTTTATCACACTCGGCAATGAGTGCATCCACCGTATCCAGGTGGATATCCAGCGGTTTTTCAGAGAGAATGTGAATGCCACGTTTTGCGGCCGCAATTCCCTGCAGGCCGTGCATGCCGGTTGGCGAGCAGATATGTAATGCATCTATACCTGCTTCATCCAGAAATGCTTCCAGATCTGTCCAAAAAGGCACACCAAAATCCTGCCCGGCGCTTCGGGCAGATTCTTCTCGGGAATCGCACACTCCGGCGATTTGTACCCCTTCAATAGACGCAAGTATCTTCAGATGCTCGCGCCCCATTCCACCGCAGCCTATAAGCCCCGCCCTTAAAACCAACGACATCCAGATAACTCTCCCCAACCCGTTCTCACAAACATTGTGCGCCGTTATGGCACAAATGTAGTCTGCTGTGCAGCGTCATCGGCATTTGCAGTGGGCCTAACCAGCGTCGTTCTATCCCGTTCTGCATCTTGCCCATCGCCGTGCCGCAGCAACGTGCCTTTGTGCTGCTCGCTTTCCAGGCGATGCAACAGGCAATCTCGAGCAGCCAGTGCTTCCGCCCGCAGCCCATCCTCATTATCTACCATCGCGGCGAAGCTGCCAAGTTCCTTAACGGATTCTTCATCTCCCACCATTGCAATTGTGGTGACAAGCCGTGCTGCCGAACCCGGTTCCCACGCCAGCAACAGCTGCCCAAGTACCCTGCGTTGCGCAAACGTAAGTGTTACATCCATAGGAGATGTAAGGTAACACGCAACGGCTTTGAGCGCCGCAGCAGTTACCTCTGGCTCTTGTTCGTTGTGTAACAGGCTAAGTGCCACTCCAAAGGCATGCGGGTTATCGGCCAGCCTTTGCAGCATATCGGCCTGGTGTGCCTTGCGCCGCAAGTAAGCATTGCGAAACTCATTGGCTGCGAAAAAAAGTATGGCTGAAACAGGGATAAGGGGTGACATGAAACCGATGCCACCGCGGATCACCAACTGTATCAGCATCTGAAAGAGCGCCAGCGAACCAAGGCCAGCGCAAGTTGTAGCTGCAGCCCGCATGCAGGTCGACCACGATCTATCGCGCCGATACTCAGCTCCCAGCGCTTCTGTAAGCATCCCTGCTACGGTTTGTGTTCTATTGCTCTTTGCGCTCATAACCAACGTGCTCTCGGGCAGCAATGTTAGTGCGGTGCATCCTGCACCGGCGTAAGGCAATTCGACGCCTGGATCATGCTTCCCTGCCCATGAACCCTGCACCTCAACCGCTGGCATGTTAACTGGCAGCAAAGTTGACGTTGCAAGCCGGGCTCTGATATACTGTTGCGGCTGGCGCTGGCCCAACAACGCCTATTTCGAGGTTCCGGGTACATCTACCCTGGCGCGACAGCCCACCTATAGCTGAAAATCCCACCCTGGGTTAACACCGGCCAACAGGCAGTTCTAAAAATAAAGCCACCCGCTGATGAACCGAGTGCTCATGCGCCATCCATCCTCCGCACAATATCACAATCGAATTTGGGGTGCAACTGCTATCCTCACAGCAGTGTTGCTAAATCTCTGTGTTGCCGGGCAGGCACACGCACAGCAACTTTCAGATCCCAAGCAGATACTGCAGAAATGCTTTGCCACTTATGGCTCCATGCAGAGCTATGAAGGCAAATCCAGCGTAGATTCTGTATTGATGAGTGCAGCTACTGGCAAGGTACTAAAACAAACCGGCACCACTGCCCTTATGCGGTTCCGGCGCCCAAACCGGCTTCGGCTGGATTATACGGCCCCGGTGGGTAGCAGAACAGTTTGGAGCAATGCAACAGAAATCGGAGTGTTTGACAGCCTGATTTCTAAGTACTGGACAGTACCGGCACAGCCTACCATGGAAACAATGCTTCCAGTGCTTTATAAGCAAGCTAGCACTGCCGCATGTTTCGATCCACTGTATGGCATTAGCAAGGCTGCTATTCCCTCTCGGCTAACAGCTTTTCAGCTGAAGCCGCCAGCGCTACTCAATGGCCACCCGGTATATATAGTTACGGCAACGCTGCCCGGGAAATCCGTTTCACAGTGGACATGGTGGATAGATCGCAAATCGCTGTTGCTTTATAAGCTGGAACAGCAAACACCTGGCCTAACGCAGAAGTACCGCGTAATTCAGGATGGTATTGAAACTATAAAAACACGCCCGGTAACGCTTACGTTACGCTGCGTGTTTACCGCCATTACTCCCAATGCAGCGGTTTCCGACGATCTGTTCGATTTCAAGCCTCCGGCAGGCGCTACTCCGCAGATCACACCCCCTGATCCTGGTGCCGTAAGGTAGAACTTCCGGTATTGGTTTCAGGGTAACTATGTCACTACCGACTGCTGCCAAGCGTGTTTTGTGCAAGGCAGGTTGAGAGGAGCGCCGGGAATGCCCGGGATTTTAGTCGCGGCACTCATAGCTGCGTTGATCACGATGGCGGTAACGCCAGCCGTTAAGCGCTGGTCGGAAAAGATGGGCGCTATCGATCAGCCCGAAGCGCGCCGTGTCAACGTCATGCCTATACCGCGCGCTGGCGGTGTTGCAATAGCTGTTGGTTTCTTTTGCTCGGTGATATTCGCGGTTTCTGTTCGGCAATTTAGCCGACCCGGCCAACATACATGGAGCATGCAGGTTATTGGCATACTGGTTGCAGCCCTGTTTTTGTGCCTTGTTGGCCTGGTGGATGATTTTAAAAACCTGAAGGCGAAGTGGCAGGCACTTGCTATTGCTGGCAGTGGGCTTATCTTGTGTGCTTTTGGAGTGCGTATAGAGGGGCTTGGCAATGTGCTGCCATTTACCAGCAGCTTCAGCTGGCACCCTTTAAGCGTGGGGCTTTCTGTTTTTATAACGGTAGTGTGGGTGTTTGTGGTTACCAAAACGGTGGACGCCATCGATGGGTTAGATGGGTTGGCCGCCGGTGTGTGCGCTATCTGCGCTTCCTCCCTGGCCATAGTATCTGTTCAGCTTCACAGGCCAGAGTTCGCAACCCTTGCGCTCATAGCTGCCGCCCTCACTGGCGCATGCATTGGGTTTCTGCGTTATAACTACAACCCTGCAAAAATCATAATGGGTACCATCGGATCCTGGCTGCTTGGCTTCATCCTCGCAGCCATCTCTATCCTCGGTGCCTTTAAAGCCGCCGCTGCTGTGAGTTTTGTTGTGCCAGTATTTGTGATGGGTGTACCTATTTTTGATTATGCCCATGTTCTGGGTAGGCGATTTGTTGAAGGCGCCCCCCTAACACAGGCAGATAAGCGGCATCTGCATCACAGGCTTCTAGCACGGGGGCTAACGCAGCGGCAGGTTGTGTGGTGCATTTACGGAGTTACAGCCATTTTGTGCACGATTGCGCTTACGCTATTCCACGCACAGCGCCCTGCGGTGGCACCAAAAACACCGGGCTCGGCACACACTTCTGGCACAAAAGCACCATAGCCACCGGCACTGCTGCCTTTGTTATTAGTGTGGTAGTAGATTTGTAACCAGCAAGATTACCGAGAGAACTATAAGTACCACAGTGGTAGTCCACGCCACAATATTAAATGCGCGCGTGTTCACCATATCCCCCATTATCCGCTTATCATTAACAAGTTTCAGCATCAGTATCAGGATAATTGGCAATAACACTGCGCCCACAATGTTCGGCAGGATAATTAGCATGCCCAGGTTGGTTGGAAACAGAGTTACCACCAGCACAGCCAGGATTATAAGTAGCGTGTATGTGCCCAGGAATAGGGGTGCCTCACGAGCGCGCCTTCCCATGGCGCTTTCAGATCCCAGTGCCTCAGTTACTGCGTAAGCAGTAGATAGCGGCACTGTGATGGCCCCAAAGCAAGATGCATTGAAAAGCCCAACTGCAAACATAACCCCCGCCCACTTACCGGCCAGAGGTACAAGAGCTTTGGCGGCTTCCCCGGCATCGTTCAGTGTGTGAATTCCATGCTCATACAGCGTTGCGCCGCAGGCCACAATAATAAAGAAGGCAATGAAGTTGGTGAAGAACGCCCCGAATAGCACATCGATACGTGTTTCTCGATAATGCTCGGGCTTTACACCCTTATCTCGCACCGAGGATTGAATGTAGAACTGCCCCCAGGGTGTGATAGTGGTGCCAACCACATTGATGATCATAAACACGTAATCCCGAATGGGAGAAACATGGCTCAGATCTGGCACAAGGGTCTCTTTTAACACTGTTGGCCAGTGAGGATGAGATAAAAACGCGCTTCCGATGTACAAGAGATAGATAAGCGAGGCGGCGAGAAGTATTTTCTCTACACGCTTGTAAGAGCCCTTGGCCACAATCAGCCACACCAACACCCCTACTGCGGGCAGTACAAGGTACCGTGCCCGAGGGCCAACAAAAAGTTCAACAGCCGCCAGTATGCCCGCAAATTCCGAAACGGTAGTGGCAAAATTGGCGATTAGCAGAGTAATGATGGCAAAAAGCGTTACCTTTACGCCGTACTCTTCACGAATGAGATCTGCAAGCCCCTTACCGGTTATGGCGCCCATACGGGCGCATATCTCCTGAGCAACTCCCAGTGCTATCGTAGAAAGTACCAGCACCCAAAGCATGGCGTAGCGATACTGCGCGCCCGCCTGCGAATATCCGAAGATTCCGCTGGCGTCGTTATCCGCATTGGCCGCAATAATACCCGGGCCGAGTAATCCTATGAAATAGAACAGGCGGCTTGATAAGAACCGCTGCTTCACCTTTCCTGGGAGCATGGGTACTCCTCCTGATTCGTGGTAGTGCGTTGCGCGGTCAGGCAGGCGTATCCATACGGATGCGGCCCGCGAATGTACGGCGCATTGGGGATCAGGCAGGTCGTCAGGTAAGGGAGCAATGGAGCGGTACGGCCGGGTTACGGCTGACGCTCCGGAGGTAAATCAGGAGGGTCAGATGGAACCCCGAAGCCGCATGCCTGCAGTTGCTCCGCAGGTAAGACGACCGCAGGTACTATGACTGGGGTCAGAACACATTTTGAGTAGATTGGTCCTCTGGACGTATAAAGTCAGTGTATTGCACAGACTTTGCCAACACAGCCTCTTCAGTATACCCCTGAGTCCGGGTTTTCTTACCGATGTGCCTGCATTAGTTCCGCATCATTGATACTGATATTAATACGGCCAGTTTAGGTATTGCTTAATAACAATGCAGTTGCACCAGCGGGTACTATATTTCAGTCGTCATCAAACCAGTATTTCATGTCAGTATGTGGTGGAGTTTGCGGGATTGTTGCCGGACAAAAACAGAGATGTTCTGGGTTCATTTCAAGAACCAGATCCAAGATAATAAGCCCTTGTCTAACTGGAAAATTTATCTGTTTGGCACGCTTACAGTTGAATCGCCGGCGGGCCAAAGGGTTGCCCTTGGCGGCACCAAATCGGCTGAGCTGCTTGCCTACATCGCCCTGCAACAGGGCAAGCTTCAATCTCGCACCACCCTTGTAGGTGCGTTGTGGAGTGATACAGAGGTTTCAGATCCCCGCACTCGCCTTCGGCAGGAAACCAGGAAGCTCCGCACTCTATTTGGTGAAGAGGCGGATCAGCTTCTCTCGATAGTAACGGATGGCGTTTCGCTGGCACCGAATGTAGAGGTGGATGCCCTCCGGTTTCTTGAAGCGGTGGGGAAGGCAAAGAGTGCCGCCAGCCCCGAAGCGGCAGGCGCATTTGTGTTGCACGCGCGCCAGCTGTACCAGGGTGAGTTGCTTCCAGAGGTTTCCTCCCTTTGGGCCGAAAGAGAGCGGGCACGCTTCGGGCACATTTACGAACAGATGCTGCGCGAATATGCAGCAGCTTGCAGCAGCCAGAACCATATTGAAAATGCAGTAGAAGCGCTGCAGGCATTGCTGAAACACAACCCGCAATTGGAAGAAGACCACATTGCACTGATGCGGCTGTTTGCAGACATGGGGCAGCCTGCTGCCATTCAACGCCAGTACTCTGTGCTGGTTAAAGCTCTATTTGAGGCGGAGATGGAACCTCCCACCGAGGGTACAAAGCGCCTTGCAGAACAGCTGCGCGAGCAGGCTGGCAAACGAGCATATACGGATAACAGCCACAAAAGCGGCGATACAGCTGTTAGTAATGTTTCGGCGGAACCGGTAATAGCCTCACTGGATGTTTCTGTGCCTGCGCCCAGCCAGTTGATGAGCCGTTGGCAAACCGGCATGTTTATCACGGCAATAGTTGCCATGTGCATGGCGGCAGGCTGGCAAACAATTCACAAAAGTCGTGGCATACCAGCAGCCCCTCCCCCGGTTAATAGCAATGCCGCCCGGCGGCATCAGGAAAAGTGGGTTTACCACTACTCGCCGCAGCCATCAGAGCTGCCAAATGCCGAAGGCATCGCCATTACGAAAGACCCAACAGGAATTTATGCAACTGGGATTATAGATACGAAAAATGAGGATACTGATATCCTCACCATCAAATTGGATGTTAATGGAAACGAGGCCTGGGCTGTACGCTACAGCAGCCCGGAGCACGATTGCGATCGCTCCTATTCCATATGCGTAGATCACGAGCATGTTTTTGTGGCTGGCCACTCTTTTGTGCCAGGCAAAGCAGGTGCCCCGGGCGGATGGCACCTTCTGCTGTTGAACTATAAATGGGGAAGTGGGAAGCAGGTTTGGGCCAAACGCTCGGCACCCCTGATTGATGACAACGACCACCATATTCAGGCTGTTGCAGATTCGCAGGGCGGCTGCTTTCTTGGCGGCACAGCGCTTGTTGGCCCGGGAAAAAGCACCGCCGCGCTTGTAGAACACTACGCTGCAAATGGCACATTGCTCTGGAGCAAATATATTCGGCAGGGCAAGAGCACGCAGTTCCAAAAATTTCAACTGGCAACAAGTCTCGCAGTATGCTGTTCGGTTCAGGAACGCTCTGCCCCTACAAAAAAGCCAGCCTACGACATGCCATTATTGGCAATTCTGGCGCCCGTCGATGGCAAAATCGATAGGCTGTGGCTGGACGAACAGACACACCTGCGCCCCGCTTCCGCCATAACCATGCAGTTGGATAAAAACAGCCATATCTACGTGGCTGGCACACTGGCATCTCAGCCAGAATCCAATGGCCATGCCGCCGCCATTAGCGTAAAGAAGTGGCAACCGGATGGCAGCCTTGAATGGGTCAAAAGCGTGGCTGAAATGGGCCCCTCAGTAGTTCTAACAGGGTTATCTCTGGATACCACAGGAAACGTAGCGCTGTGTGCAACAGAGTATCTGCCAGATGGCAGCGAGGGCACCTGGTTTGCACATTTAGACTGGCAGGGCAACCAATTGAAGGTGTGGCCTTACAGGGCTCCGGCAGGTTATCACAACACAAATATAACTGCCATCCAGCTGGAAAACTCGCAGGTAATTAGCTATGCTGGCCTCGCCAGCCCGGGATTAGCAACCGATATGGTGGAAAACAGCTCCATTTTGTTCGGCAGTACAGGCGGGGAGGGTGGGCCCGGGCCAATCAACGTATTTGATGCTGGAATTGCAAAAGCCAGCCGTTTTAACGATATAACCAGCTCCTACTTTCCGGGTTATGTGTTAACCGGCCAAACTGCCCTGCCGAATAAGCAGAGAGCATTTACAGTGCTGCAGTACTGATATCGGCAGGCTGGTATAGCAGAGCCTGCCAGGTTTCTCGCGCTAAATTCCTGAGTTTTGGCGTAAACTCTGAGGACCATGGATACACCTACTTCGTTGGATAGCGGCACACTCAACCGCGTTCTGCAGTTTATTGATGCTAACCTGGATTCGGATCTTGAGGTAGATAAACTGGCCGACCTCACAGGGCTCAGTGCATCCTGCTTTGCCCGCCTGTTTCGGCAGCAAGTGCAGATTGCTCCCCACGCCTACATAGTGCGTGCCCGCGTACAACGTGCCCGCCAACTCCTGCTAAATACCGATATACCCCTTGCGGAGGTTGCGCTGGAGGTTGGCTTCAGCAGCCAGGCTTGCCTGAACGTTGCCTACAAAATCCACTTTGGCGAAACGCCTGGCAGCCTGCGCCAGCTCAGCAGAAAACCGAAAGACATAGCCCTGTTGCCTGATGGATAATCGATACAACGCAGGCCGCTGAACTGCAAAAGGCGGCGCGATTGGGAGGCAATGAGATGAAAGTTACCATCAGACAATCGGACGAGCGCGGAACCACACAACGGGGCTGGCTAAACAGTAAACATACATTCTCTTTTGGCGAGTATCAGGATGCGGCACACATGCAGTTTCATGCGTTACGCGTTCTGAATGATGACCATGTGGAACCCGGCCAGGGCTTTGGCAGGCATGGGCATAGAGATGCCGAAATCCTGAGTTATGTTATAGATGGCCAGTTGGAGCATAACGACTCCATGGGCAATGGGCGCGTTATTCAGGCAGGTGATCTGCAGTACATGAGCGCAGGCAGCGGAGTGTTGCATAGCGAGTACAACCCATCCAATAGCGCACCCGTTCACTTCTTACAGATATGGATCCTGCCGAATGTAGTTGGCGGCGAACCACGGTACGCAGAGCGCGCCATGGCAGCAAGCACGCAGCCCAACAGCCTTACACTGCTTGCATCTGGCGATGGCCGGCAAGAATCGATTGGGATTCGGGCAGATGCAGATGTGTACTTCGGCAGGCTGGATGCCGGCTCCGCCATCACCCATGCCGCCGCCGCAGGCCGTGGCATCTGGGTGCATGTAATCAAAGGCAAAGTTCAGTTGGAAGGGTACAGCCTGAGCCCCGGCGATGGAGCCTCGGTTGAAGGAACTGGAAGCATAACCCTGCAGGCTCAGGAAGGTGCCGAGTTTCTACTGTTTGATCTGCAGTAACCAATTAGGCTGAAATAAAAATGCCCGGTTTCCCGTTTCAACACACTGTTAATTTTCAGGAGTTGAGCGGAAACCGGGCATTTACCGATTATTCCTGTGGCAAGCTGGTGTTCGCTCAGTTCTAAGAAACAAACTTCATGTGCAAATCAACCACAAACCAGGTATCTCCCACCTTTATCAAATCCACCTCTATGCCATCTCCATTTAGCCCCCCAGAGTATCGGCTAATTAGTGTTTTTGCCTTCTTATGATCGGCGGAGTACTCGATGATGGGTGCATTTTTATCGCTGCGGCTTATGGGCGAAAAGGAGATATGATTCATTCCGCCACCATACACTTCGTTCAACCTGTCTGTTTTACCGGGCGTATCCCACATTACAAGTCCTGAATATCCCGTCACCTGAAAAGGCTGCACACCCGCCACAGATAGAAGTGCAGGAGTACTCCACTTCTGTTCAAAGAACCTTGCCTCTATGCATGCGGCAATAATCTGCTGATCGTCCGTTACCGGTGCTCCAGAGCCATTTGGGCAGCCATCAACGGCATCGCCCACGCCATCCCCATCCGTATCTGCGTTGTGCGGATCGGTACCCAGCCTCTGCTCAACCAGATCGGTTAGCCCATCATTATCGGAATCCTGGCGGATGGCAGCGTCGGTTGGGAAAATCTTGATCCACTCAGAAGCAATCAACTTTTCTATTGGGATACCACGAAACAGCTTTGGCCCCTCTTTGCGAAATGTGCCTCCTGCATAAACCCCGGTGTATAACGGGCGCCCAAAACCATCCGGGCCGTTGGGTTCGATGGCCACTATGTACAGATCTCGGTAATGCCCCAGTACGCCGCTCGTAAAAAGCATCCACTTGTGGCCACTGGCGTCTGTTTTTACACCAAGGTTTTCACGGCTCTTTGCAATCGTGTTAAGATCAATTCTGTTCCACCATTCCTGCGCAGGGCCTGCCTTTGGCCGGGCGGCAAGCACTGCTGCCTGCCCAACTGCCCCACCCGTGCCCGCAAGGTGCTGAAAAGCTGCCGCTCGCCACTCTTCCGGCGCTTTGGGGTTTGCCAGGGCTGCCAGCATAAACTTAACAGCAAGCGGATGGGGTGAGTGGGCCACCGCATCCAATGCTTCACCACTTCCCTGTTTCCCGGCGGGCTGCTGATGCAGAGATTGCAGCATCATCGGGATGTAAGCATCCGGATCGCCCTTGTGTGCCAGGATTCTTTCCAGGCTGCCACGCCACTCTGATTTCGCACCCAGTTTCTGAACGGCTGCAACAAGCTCCCGCGTATCCTGCTTGCTAAAGGCAGCATCCAGCACCGGTGGTGAATCTGTTAGCAAGTCATACAGTTCGGTGCCGTTGGGCCCGCTCGGGTTCCGGTTCCATGCGGCAGCCCACTTTACATACTGGCCAAGCAGTGGACGGAATACAAACTGCCCGAGATTTGCAAGCCTGGCACGTTCGGCATCATCCAGCCTATCAAACTGCTGGGCAAGCTTCTCGGCAGCAGCTTTTCGCCCATCCGCCTGCTCTGGCAGCGCCGGAAGTTTGCCGTGCCGATACCCCAGAATGCGGGTATGGTCGCTTGTAATAAGCGTTGTACCATCCGCATACACCGGGTTGCCCGTATAGGGCCGCCGGGCCTCCCACAGTATCTTTCCATCCCGCGTTACGCTGAAATCTGGTTCTCTTTGAAACCACACCTCTTTGTCATCTGTTACCTGCAAGGCATCGTCATCGCCAGAATAGGAGGATGTGGGGTCCTTAACCGGTTTGCTCCACAGCTGCTTCCCCGTGCGAACATCGCGACCTGTGAGCCCACCCTCTTCCACGCCAATAATCACGTTGCCTGCAACAGCACTGCTGGAGTCTCCATTGGAGTTGTGCCATACCGGCTTGCCCGTAACCAGGTTAAGGCGTGCAGCACCATCTTGCTTAGTAATAACATCGTTACCCACAATTATGGGTGGGTACAGCCCGGCATACTCCGATTTGTGATGCCACCGCACCTGGCCGTTGGCCGGGTTCAGGCCATATTCCGAATCTTTCATGGCAACGTAAACGCCGGCCGGAGTTGCCGCAAGCCGCCCCATGCTCCCTGGCGACCTGCCCCCGCTTGCCAGCAATTTGCTCCAGATTACTCCGCCAGTTTGCAGGTTCAGGCACTTTACAGAACCAGAGTTTTCTAGGCAGTAGATTCGGCCAGCGGCCACAAACAGATCTGAATAACCTCCGCTGCAACTGGCGAGCTTCTGGCTTGTGCGGTTCAAAGTCGATACAGCCAGAATGTCTCCTCGCGAGTCGTCTGCGGATAGTGTGGCGGCAATAATTTGCGTGCCCACCAGGCGTGCCCGAGAGATCTGCTCTTTGTGCAGAGTTTCCCACAGTACCGCACCACTCTTTACATCCAGCGCACCAAGGCCTTTCTGGCTTTTGTAGAATGCAACCCCGTTTTGCACGCCAAGTATTTGCGCCGAATCCTCAAGCTTTACGGTCCAAGTGCGCACAAATGGCGGCCGGATTAACCCCGGAGCAGTTTTTGCACCAGTATCTGCAGGCATCAACACAACAGGCAGCAACAGTAATGGCAGCATGCAGGCACCTCCAATAACAGCATCCAACCGGCGAACTATACAATGCATCATACCGAAATAAGCACGGATTCGGTTTCTATGTTGGCAACCGTTGATACTGCGGGCCGTTCTGCCGGAACTACGTTATAATGCAATTATTGGCTTCAAGCATTTCAAGCACACTTCCCGCAGCGCACAAAACACCAAATGCACAACACCCATCCCGGAGTACATATAGCGGCGAAATGTACGGCACCCGCACTGGGATTGTCGCTGGTAGTACTACTTGCCGCCGGTACCATTACGCCTGCCTCACCGAACGTGCGTGCCGATTCTCCGTTGGCCTGGCCGCTGGAGCGCTGGGTTGGGTGGCGAGATGAGCAGATAAATCACATCCTTACCTCAACGCTTGCTCCCACAGGCAGTGATACTCGGAAGATGCTTGCCCGCAAAGAGGTATCCAGAGCCAGTATGCATGCCTATACTGTTATTCAGGAGTGCCTGAAGGCAGATTCGAGCTACTTCAGTAAAGATGCAGGCAGAGCTCGTGAGCTGGGCAACTTTGTTCGTTTTGTTAAAGCCCAGCAGTGGATGGTAATTCCACCAGGTGCCGCGGGCAAAGTGCCCTATGGACTTGGATTGGAAGTGCCAGATGAACAGTATTGGAATCTGGCAAAACCCTACTTAGAGTTTCCGGAGTTGCTGAAGAGCCAGCGGTTTCTAACGGCAATGGCCTCGCCAGGTACCTATCGCCAGGCACTTGAGATGATAGATAGTATCAACGCCAATTTGCCTCCGGAGCGAAAATGGATAAGCCTGCTTTTTGATGCCCAGTTCATCACTACCGTGGATGATGCCCACACCTATGGGCGCATGCTGGTAATGGTGCCGAACGAGCCAGTGGGAAACTCCGAGGTTGCTGACCGCTGGATACAGTTTGGAATTGCGGACCCGGGCACTTATCCAGAAACACGCAGCGTATCCATGTTCACCGTTGTTCGTAATGCGGAGACGCCCGCCAAAACAACCACCTACTTCTCCGATTTTATGCGAATCCGGGATAAACAGACCGGTAAATTTTCGATCCGCTCTAATTTTACGATGCTGCATGATCCCAGCCTGAACTGCTACAACTGCCATAAGTCATCGGTACTGCCGATTCATCCAGCCCGCGAGTACGTACTGGATTCTGGTGGAAAACTGGCAGAGAATAGGGCGAACGCCGGCGAGCTGCCGGCAAAACTCAACAACCTCATCATGGGATATGGCCCGCCAAACTATGTGTATCAGGATACGTTTGCATACGGCCCATGCCTTGGCCCCACCAACCGTTATCGCAGCGATGCCTTCCTGAAATCTGCCACAGCGGGCCTGGATATATCCCCCACATCCTACGATCGCATCAGAAATGCCATGCACTGTTCAAATTGCCATAACAACTTTGGAGTTATCAACTACCCGCAGGCCGTTCCTACAGATCTGGATCTTAAAGCCTTCCGAACCCACAGGGGCATGGTACAAACGCTGGTTGAGCAGGGAACCATGCCGCCCGGAAATACACTAACTGCCCGCGAACGTCAGGCCCTGTGGCGATGCCTGATGAGCGAATATTTGAACATGGACACAAAGCAGGGAATACTCGCAGACTGGCTGCGCGGAGATTCTGTTTCGGCATCTCCGGCGGTACGAAATTAAACAGGCTCCTCTTTTTGAACCCAACCCACCGCCGCAATTCTTCGCCCCTGTTCGTAAAACCCATTACGGGTTTCCCGTTAACACATCAGGAGCAGCGCCATTGATCAACGTAACCGTTATGTATGCAAATGTGCCCGGGGCAAGGTTTGACCACGAGTATTACCTCAACACGCATATGCCCCTCACCAAAGAGCGCATGGGCGATCACTGCAAGTACTACGCGGTGGAAAAAGGGTTGATGGGTGGCGAACCGGGCGCTCCCCCGCCCTATGTGGCGCAGTGCCATATCTTTTGCGAATCGGTAGAGGCTTTTCTTGCGGGTTTTATGCCCAACATGGCAGAGCTTGTCGCCGATATTCCCAACTACACGGATATTCCGCCAACCATCCAGATTAGCGAAGTGGTGGGGCAGGGCTGAGCCTTCAGCCAGGCGTGGAAACTGCCTCTTATTCACCCTGCATTTAGAGGCGGGTTTTTTGCCCGGCAATTACATCCGCCTCTGCCAGCCTCTTCACATGGTTCATTACCCGCAGGTGCACTCTCTTTACAATATCGTTCACCCACAGGTTGTAGTACACCGCCGGGTACACACGCAGGCTGTACCAGCTGGTGCCCGTTAGGGTGGTGGTTCCATTGCCGTTATCCTGAAGTAAAAACTCTCCCCGCTCCAGCTTAAAGTGCCCCACCGCTTCCGGGTGATCTGGCTGGCGCGTTACACTAAATGCCAGCCGCTTGCCGGGCTCACTTACAGTGATAATCTCGGCAGCCGATACCCCGCCAGTAAACTCACACTTCCGCTCCGCTCCAACCTGTGCAGAAACCGCTACAGAACGTATGGGCATGGGCAAACCCACGCTCCACAGCCAGTAATCACAGGGGGAATCGTTTCGAGGATAGCTTGCCAGGTACTGCCATACAGCTGTAGGAGGTGCCTTTATAGTTAACATATCCGATTCCGAAGTTTCGAACTGATGTGGCACATAGATATCCACCACACAGAAAACCAGTAGAAGTGGGACTACGCTGGAGCGCAGGCGGCCTTTTCTGAAATTGCTTACCGCCGTGTATAAAGCCACACCAAACACATGAAACAACATCACCAGAGGGGCGGCAATAATTATGCAGATTGCGCCCTCATGCAGCACCACAAGGCATATAACAAGCGCAACCACATAGTTTAGTGCCGAGGTATACAGCTTGTGTTTGCGTGTGGCTCCAGAATCTTCCCGGAAGCTCTCAAGGATAAACCCCATAAGCATTGGCACCAGGGTAAACACCGAGAGCAAGTATATCTCCCCGCCAGATGTTTGGCCAACCGTGAAGGCAAGTAGCATCCACACAATCACTGTGCCCACGGCGTTAGATGCAACTATCCCATTAATGGCAGCATTCTTTGCTGTGTCTTCGCCACTATTCCCTCGAACTCCCTTTTCCAATGTTCGCTCCTGTTCCCGATCTCATCGGCCCAGTTTTCCATAAATGAACATGTTCATTTATATAGTTGCATAGGAATAACAACAGAGTCAATCGAAATATGAACGTGTTCATAAATATTTCTGGAGGGTGCTGTGAAGCGAGAACCAACTGCCAAAAGTGAGGCAACCAGAGAGCGGATAATAGAGGCGGCCCTGCAGCTGTTTGCGGAGAAAGGGTTTGAAGCGGCAACCATGAGGGAAATTGCGGAGCGTGCAGATTGCTCACTGGGGCTTGCATACCGCTACTACCGCTCCAAAGATGCCATGGCCCTTGCCCTGTATCAGCGCCTTCTGGAGGAGTTTGCTGCCAGCGTTAAAGAGGTGAGATCTGGTAACCTGGCAAAGCGTTGGCTCGCCATTACGCGCGCCGAGTTTGAGCGTATTGCGCCGCACCGGCAGGCGCTTTCCGGCCTAATCTACGCGGGGCTGCGGCCGGGCAGTGCAACGCAGGTACTGGGTGAGGAATCTCGGCCAATAAGAATGCGAATGATTGAGATCTTCGCCGAACTGGTTTCTGGCTCCAATGATCTGCCCCGCTCTGCGGATATCCGATCTCTTGCGGTGCTGTTATACGGAGTGCATCTGTTGCTGGTGCTATTCTGGCTTCAAGATCCCACTAGCGGCCAAACTGCCTGCGTGAGTCTGATAGAGCTGATTGGTGAAGCAATTGGGTGGCTAAAGATCGCGGCGCGCCTGCCTGGCTTTGGAGGCATGCTGCAGCGGCTGGGTGGCATTCTGCGCCCTATACTGGAGGGCGAAGCACCTGCTGCACCGGCAGCCACTGGTATTCACCAATAGGCCAGGGTAAACCAGTGCATTAAAGCCAATTATTGCAGCGAATAAACCGCATTCAAAGCACACCGCTGGCGGGTAGTATTGCAGTAGACTTTCGCCGGCAGATGCTGGCAGCAGGGGTGTGGGCACTATGAATGCGACTAAGACGTTTGGTTTGGCCAGCATGCTGGCCATTTTAGGGCTGGTAAGCGGCCACGCGAAAGCAGTACCTGCCGGGCCTTCGTTTTATGTATCTCAAGGCGGAAATGATTCATGGTCCGGCAAACTGGCTGCACCCAACTCTGCTCACAACAACGGCCCATTTCTCACGCTGGAAAAGGCTCGAGACGCAGCGCGCACGTTCCTTGCCACACACCCCGGTTCTGGCTCGGCCACGATTTATCTTCGGGGCGGCACATACACGCGTTCCACAACCTTCGAACTCTCCGGCAAGAATGGCGATAGCGGTGCCTCTGCCACCGCGCCATTAACCTACCGGGCCTTCGGCAAAGAGTTAGTACGCATAACAGGCAGTACAGCCGTTACCAACTGGAAACCTGTTACTGATGTGGCCATTCTGGATAAGCTGGAGCACGCAGCACGCGGCAAGGTTTTACAGGCAGATCTCAATGGCATTAAAGAGCTGGAGGCTGCCATCTCCACAGGCTTTTCCCGCTCATCGGCAAATCCTTCGGCAGAACTGTTCTTTGCCGATAAGCCAATGACCCTGGCACGCTGGCCAAACGGCGGCGCATACGCCACCATTAAAAGCGCCCCTAAAGGCCAGAACGGTGCTGACTTTACCTGCGACAGCGATAGGCTGGCGAAGTGGGCCGCGGCCGAGGATGCATGGCTGCATGGATACTGGACCTTCGACTGGGCCGATAGCTACGTAAAAATTGGCAGCGTAGATGCCGCCACCCACACCATTACCACCTTGCCGCCATACGGCGTTTACGGGTACTCTCCGGGGCGCAGATTCTACGTCCTGAATCTGCTGGAAGAGCTGGATGAGCCCGGTGAATACTACCTGGATAGAAAATCGCACATCCTCTACTTCTGGCCCCCTGCCCCAATAGCCGCCTCATCCGCCCACATATCGGTGTTATCCAGCCCGCTGGTAAAGATTACCGATGCACAGAATATTCGGTTCGAAGGCATCACCTTTGAAGAAACCCGCGGCGAAGCAATTACCATTCAGAACTCTTCCGATTGTGTGATAGCTGGCTGCACCATTCGCAACACCGGCACCAACGGCATTTCCATTGTTGGCGGTTCTCACTGCGGGGTGCTCTCTTCTGATCTGTATAATCTTGGCGATTCTGGCGTTTATCTCAGCGGGGGAGACAGGCAAACTCTAAAGCCCGGGCTCCACTTTGTGGAAAACTGCAATATTCACCATCAATCTCGCCTGGATTTCACCTACAAACCCGCAATTGGTATAGATGGCGTTGGCAACCGTGCATCCAACAACCGCCTGCACGATGCCCCACACAATGCCATCTTAATGGGCGGCAACGATCACATAGTTGAATACAACGAAATCTACCGTGTATGCACCCAAACTGGCGATGCGGGCGCCGTGTACATGGGGCGCGATCTGGCCCAGCGCGGAACTGTGGTGCGCTACAACCATTTTCATGATATTGGCCCCACCCTGCACGCAAAAGAAACCGACCGGTATACCGAAGTGATGGCCGTTTATCTGGACGATTGCTTCTGCGGAGT
Organism: uncultured Chthonomonas sp.; assembly: GCA_903859705.1. GTDB lineage: Bacteria > Armatimonadota > Chthonomonadetes > Chthonomonadales > Chthonomonadaceae > CAIXIX01. The sequence goes on along the minus strand of CAIONQ010000029.1, from coordinate 6,880 downwards.
TACCATTCTGGGAAACCTATTTGAGCGCGCGGGCAGATCCATTATGCTGGGTGGCGGCCGAGACAACACCATCGCAAACAATGTTTTTGTAGACTGCAACCCCAGCATCCACATAGATCAGCGCGGAAAAGGCTGGGCCTCTAAGTACTTCGATCAAGATGGAGAGTGGCACATCTACGAACACCTCAAGGCGGTGCCGTACAACCGGGATGCCTACCTCAAGTACCCCCACCTCGCCAATATCCTGGATGAGGACCCACCTGCAGCCCGGTACAACCGCGTACTTAACAACATCCACTTCGGCAATGGAAAGTGGATAGACTGGCTGGATGGCCTTAGCGACAAAATGGTAGAAGTTACCGGCAACTGGACCTCTGAAGACCCTGGATTTGTAGATTCTGCCAACCACAACTACAAGTTGAAGCCCGGTGCCCAGGCTCTGAACGGTGCATTCAAACCCCTGCCGCTGGATAAAATTGGGATTCACAAAGATAGATATCGGTTGGAAGTTGATAAAGACCGATAGGTCCAGGAGGGTCAGGATGATCGAATCAGCCCTCAGTGCGGTACTTGTTGTGAATACAAGCCATGCCCCCGCCGCCTTCTTTTATAAACTGGTTATGCCAACAACCGAGATAGATGGCAGGGAATACAGCAACCATTGGGGCGTTAATCAGTACACGGTTGAACCGGGAGTTCATACCGTGGCTGTATCGTACCCATGGGTGTTACGTAAATGCGGCAGGGCCACTGTCTCATTTCAGATTCGGGCAGGAGAGCGAAAAACCGTGCGTTATTACGCTCCTATGATCCGCCTGTGGCCCGGAAGTATTTCAATAGAATAGGTTTGATAACGTACACACATGATTCATTCAGAAGTATCCCTGCTCGATAATGTTGCCTGGCACTCACTATGTGGCGAACACGCCCTCTTCTCTTCAGGCGGTAGTTCTGCCCGTCGATATGGTGCGGGCTTTTCACCCATTATCGCTTTTGCCAATATCGCCAATCCAGATTTCTCAGATCTGGAGCAGGTTTGCGGCTCTGGTGAGTTCTTCTTTTCGGATGGCTGGAACGGCGAAGCACCAGAAGGCTGGAAGATCGAACGCAAACTGGATATGTACAAAATGGTATGGGCTGGTGGCCCGGCTCCAGAAGTTATTACGAGCGGGCTGGATATCCGGCAGTTAAGCACGGCAGATATCCCGGCCGTTTTAGATATTACCTCCCGTTTAAAGCCCGGGCCATTTGGGCCACGAACCATTGAATTGGGAACCTACCTGGGGTTATTTGATGGAGACAAACTGGCGTCTATGGCGGGTGAGAGGTTTGTTGCCGGGCCATTCCGGGAGATAAGTGGCGTTTGCACGGATAACGATTATCAGGGCCGAGGCTATGCACGCCTGCTAATGAACCTGCTGGTGATAAAGCAGCTGGAACGCGGCGAAATCCCGTTTCTGCATGCCGTTACTGCCAATACAGTGGCCGTAGAGCTGTATACCAGAATGGGGTTCGAAATTTACAAAACATCGCCGCTGCAGATATCGCGCAAGCGGTAAAACCGCACTCACTTTTTGGTTTTATAGGGCTTGAGATACGGGGCAATAATCTTCTGCCACAACCGGTAGCACTCGGCGGTAGGGTGCAAGCCATCCTCTCGGTACAGTTCCGGGCGCGGCTCCCCCTCTTCGTTAAGCATCTGGGGGAAGATATCTATAAAAGTCATCCCCTTTTGTTTGCGAGCGTAAGCCTTTATCTGCCGGTTAGCATCCTTAATCTTATCAACAAGCGCCCAGCGGGCTATGGAAGGCTTGATAGATAAGAAAGCGATTTTTGCATCTGGCAATGCATTGCGGATGGCGGTAGCCAGGCTAACGAAATCGGCACATACCGTTTCCGGGCTCTTGCCAGCAGCAATATCGTTATCACCAGCATAGATAACCACCATTGCCGGGTTATACGGGATAACAATTCTATCTGCATACTTAACAGAATCTGAGAGTTCAGAGCCACCAAATCCGCGGTTAATTACATTTACTCCGGGAAAGCTGGTTTCAAGGTCCTTCCACATTCTAAACGAAGAGCTGCCAACAAACACCACGCCGCCCGGCGTTGGAGCACTTGCCGCATCCTTCTTTTCATACGCAACAATCTCTGGCTCAAATGGGCCCGGTTTGGAGACGCTTTGCGCAAGAGCGCCGGGTAAAAAACCACAGCACACAGCTGCAAAAACCAGTGATGCAACCATTTTTCGGAGCGAGATCACGCGATAGGTCTCCATTTGAGCAATAAGAAGTTTCAGGCGGTGCCAGTTGTGGCACACCGCCTGAAACGCAACGCAGGGCGCAGCTTACTTTCCGCCTGCTGCCTGCATGGGATTAAAGGGCTTACCATCCATGGTGTACTGGCTGGATTCCACAACCACGGTCTTCATAAGCCAGCCCTTAGGAGTTTTTACAAGCAGATCCTTGGATTTGCTGGTAACCGTTATAACATGCGCCTTGCCATCCTGCCCGGGCACAGATAGCTCTGTGTAGTGCTTCGCACCCACTTTGGCCTCTTTGCCTTTAACATCGCAGGATAAAACGGTCATTTTTACCTTGGGGGCAGTTTTAATGGCAGCAAACTGTGCAGACATCTGGGCGGTGGCCTGCTGAGCGGTAATTGTCCGGCCCTGCTCTGTGTAGGTCATGTCGGCGGTACCGGTGGATGTAATCCCCTTGATATCCTTGGCCATAACAGCCTTAGCAAGTTTGGTGTACAGGGCTTCGATGTCCTGTTTGTCATTCGCAAGTGCCGGCATAGCTGCCATGCAAATGCAGGCAACGGCTGCGGGAAGCAGTGGGCGGAAACGCATTTTTCAGATAACCTTTCAGGTTTTAGCAATGCGGTGCAGCGCGGTGCCGTCCGCAGGCCGAAGAATCATTTCATAGTACCTGATAGCAGACGCTGTATTGGAGCCATTGGTTTCGTGTTTCGTCGAGCAGGCGCCACCCATCACGGTAATTGCAATAGCGGGGCTGTTCCAATCGTATTTATCGGTAATGCTTTTCACTAACAGTGGGCATGCATAACCCGGTTTTGTTGAGTTAAGGAGCCTCTCATGTCTATCCGGCCCGTAAAGCGTGTTGTACATGCCCAGCCAACTATGGAGGGTGCAGGGGTGCATCTGCATCGTGGTTTTGGCTTTGGCACCACATCGGAATACGATCCATTTTTGCTGTTTGATGACTTTCGTAACGATGTGCCTCAGGACTACCTGCAGGGGTTTCCGTGGCACCCTCACCGGGGTATCGAAACGGTAACCTATGTGCTTGCTGGCACAGTAGACCACGGCGATTCCATGGGGAACAACGGCACCATTGGCGCCGGAGATGTGCAGTGGATGACTGCAGGCAGCGGCATTATTCATCAGGAGATGCCGAAGGGCGATGCGCAGGGCAGAATGCATGGCTTTCAGCTGTGGGCCAACCTGCCTTCTTCGCTGAAGATGAGCACTCCGCACTACCAGGAAGTGAAATCTGCGGAAATTCCGGATGTTACCGATGATGATGGCACCAGAGTGCGCGTGGTATGCGGAGATTTCTGGGGCAAAAAGGGTGCCGTAGATGGCATTGCGGCAGAGCCTATCTATCTGGATGTATCGGTACCGCCGGGCCTGCGAAAGCGGCTACCTGTGGAAACAACCCGGCATGCGTTTGCCTACATATTTGCCGGCAGCGGATCGTTTACAAATGCCTCAGATCCGCGCCCAACATCTACCGAGGTGTATGGCGGGGCAAGCGCCGGGCCGGTTGTAGAAACAGAAAACAGAACGCTGGTGCTGTTTGATTCTGGCGATGAGGTAGAGGTGCAGGCAGGGGAACAGGGCATTCGTTTCCTGCTGGTATCTGGCCAGCCATTGCAGGAGCCCGTTGCATGGCGCGGCCCAATTGTAATGAACACCGCAGAAGAGATTCAAGCGGCATTTGCAGAGCTGCGTGCGGGCACCTTCCTGAAGTAGCTTACGGCATGTGCCGCATGGTGCTGAACTTTAGAACCTCACCATCAGATTCACAAATAACGGCACCCGCCTTATCCGTTCGGAGAATGCGGGTGCCTTTGCTTTGCAGGCGCGCAACCACATCTTCTGATGGGTGCCCATAGCGATTATCGGCCCCAACCGATATCACCGCATCTCTGGGATGAGCCGCATCCACAAATGCGGGCGTGCTGGATGTACTGCTGCCATGGTGCCCAACCTTCAACACATCGCATGCAATGGGAATATGGGCGCCAAGCAGATCATTCTCTTCCGCCTTCTCTGCATCCCCCATAAAAAGAAAGCGCGTTTTGCCATAAGTAATCTTTAGCACTACGCTGGCGTTGTTTGCTTTATCGGCACGTACTTCTTCTGGCGTTGGGCCAAGCACTTCCGCTTTAATGCCATCTCCCAGATCCATCTGCTGGCCACGCACTGCAATGCGGTGGGTTACATGCCTGCGCTCCGCATCTTGCAATATATGTTCCTGTTGGGGCGGCACAGTGGGTTCGCCATTATCAATTAGCAGGCCCGTAGGAAAATCGTTAATCAGGGTATCTGCCCCGCCAATATGATCCAGATGTGGGTGGGTAAGAACAATGGCATCAATGTGCCGAACCCCGTGAGATCGAAGATACGGCTCCAGAACCGTATGCCCCCTATCCGAGCCGCTATCGCTAAAACCGCCCCCGGCATCCAGCACAATCACCCGCCCACCCGGGGTTTCAATAACCGCCGCATCTCCCTGCCCCACATCCAGAAAGGCAATGCGCAATACCGCTGTGCGGCCGCCATGTAGGCTGCGCCAGGCAACAAGGCCCAAACAGGTAACCAAACAGCAGATGGCGACGATTTTGAGAGTGGAAAGCGGTATCGCCATGGGCGCAGCATGCTCCGGCTATACGTGTGGTGTTAATCGGGCAAATACGCGGTCGGTTATTCCATTGCGTATTGCCGTTGCAGCCGCACTGGTTGGTGGCGATGCCGTGGTAGCAAAGAAGAGGGCAATTCCGGTTGCCGGGTCTGCCACGCCAATAACGGTATCAATGCCGGCGTGGCCGAAAATCCCCGGCGAGGTTTGGTTTTGAAACCCGAACCAGCCGTGCCCACCATAGGATGGACCGGTGCCACGCATAAGTGGGCCAAGCCCCCAGGTTTCATGCTTTGGAGCATGGCCAGCAAGCCGTGCCGCATCAATCTCCTTCTGGTACTGAACGCGGTGCATCTCGGTTAATTCGGAAGGCTGCAGAATCTGCTTGCGGCCCCAGCGCCCGTTATTGAGGTGCAGTTGCAGTACTTTGAGGGCATCCGAAGCGGTGGCGAAGCAGCCTCCCGCCGGGTGCCCGGCCAGCCCGTAGGCATTCGCAAGCGATTCTGGCAGGGTGAGGGGCTGCGGAGTAATGGCTGCCGGGGCAGAATCCGCGGGAACTTTGAAGGTTAAAGAGTGTGCGCCAATGGGCCGAAACAGCTTCTCCTGGCAAATATCTTCCCACGTGCGCCCGCCATACTGGCTGCGCACCACGGCGGCAGCGGTAAACATACCGCTGAGAGCGTGGTAAGCAGATTTCGAGCCCGGCTCCCACTCCGTACTGGCGGCACACACCGCCTTCAGCGCCTTATCCCACTCCACTTCCGTGCGTACCGGCCCCAGTGGCACATTGGGGATACCGGCAGAGTGGGTCATCAGGTGCCGAAGGGTAATGCCATCCTTACCGCCGCCCTTAAACTCCGGAATGTACTTAGAAACAGGCGCATCGTAATCCACCCGCCCCTCCTGGTGGGCAACAACAACAACCGTGGCGGAAATAAGCTTGGAGTACGAGTAAACGGGATGCAGCACATCGGAGGTCAGCGTTTCCGTGCGGTTATGCAGGCTGCAGTAAGTACCGGAGTAAGCCTCCAGCCGTACCTTGCCACTGCGCGATGCAATAAGGGCTGCTCCGGGGGCAGTACCGGCAGCAATCTGGCTCAGCATATATGCAACCGGGTCCATTGCATCCTCTGCCAGTGCGCTCCCGGGCATCGTGGAGGTTGCCACCGCCGCCGCTGCTGCCATCACCTCTCGTCTGGTAAACACGCCATATCTCCCTGCTAACTCAGTAAATCCCAGTTGCCGGTTAGATACATCACAGCTGTGAAAATCCCCTCTATCAGCACATCCAAAACCCAAAAACCCAACCCCGCGCCGTACGGGTCGTAAACTACCGAAGGCGCCGCATCGAGTCACGCAGTGCAGGGGAAGTCTGTGCTCGATATTTACCCTTGGTCCAACCTACAATCCTCCCAACCACTCGTAGGGGCCCTCCTCCGTGCTTGGATCCGCAAGCGGCGCACGAGGAAACCTGGCTATTGTCCCGGCCCGAGTAATCAACACCAGAACGCCACCCATCCGGCAGGCGGCATCAATCTCCTCTCCTCCCGGCGAGCGAAGCGACACCAGGGTAGGAGAGGAGCCGGAGGTGAGGAGGGCACGTAGTGCCGGAAAACCTGCCACCAGTGCCAAACCTCTGGTACCGTCGGATGAAAGTTCTGCTTAAGCCACAGGCAGCTTGAGCCGAACCACCTTCCTCTTCGCTGCATCTCTTCGCGTGCTTTGCATCTCCTTCGCGCGACAATTGCATTTCTCCCTCTCCTCTCCAGGTCCCATACCTGTTGCTGAGCAACTACGATGTAGGGGCGGCGGCTTGTCCCCGGTTGCGAGCCTCTATGCATCCGCCCCCTCAACATCTGCACAGCTTGCTACGAAGGCACTATGCTCTCGTTACAATCTTCGCGGCTCCGCGGCTTTTCGTGCCACCAAGCGTAGCGCGGTAGAAATTGCTCTTCATATTAACCCAGCCACCCGCCAAACGGTACCGT
>CAIONQ010000028.1 GCA_903859705.1 uncultured Chthonomonas sp. | reverse complement strand
TCATGCTGCTTAACAAGCAAAGCATAGATAGCATCAGGATTTGAAGCGCAATATCTGTCGAATTCATCGCGAGTGAGCATACAAGAAGATACGGATGCCAGAATCAAAAGATTCCCGGACTTAACCCGTCTGAGTAGTTACAGTAGCGGTTACATTACTCTGCGAACAGCTCGCTTCCAGGCATTCAGTCTGGCTTCCCGATCGGCGGCCGTCGTTTGTGGCAAAAACCGCACATCCTCCTGCCATGCCGCCTCCACGTCATCGGTGCTGGCCCATAACCCGCAGCACAGGCCAGCCAGGAAGGCTGCGCCAAGGGCGGTGGTTTCAATACACTTCGGCCGCACAACAGGCACTCCCAGAATATCGGCCTGCATTTGCATTAGCAGTGCGTTCACCGTCATGCCACCATCCACACGGAGTTCGGTAATCTTCTCCCCAGAATCGGCCTCCATAGCATCCAGCACTTCCCGGGTTTGAAAGCAGACGGCCTCCAGGGCAGCCCTGGCGATGTGGGCGCGGCCACTGCCGCGAGTAAGCCCAAGAATGGCGCCCCTGGCATCCGGATCCCAGTATGGTGCGCCGAGCCCTGCAAATGCTGGCACAAAAGTTACGCCCGCCGAATCTGGAACAGAAGCGGCCAGGGCCTCAATCTCATCGGAGGATCGGATAATCTGAAGCTCATCCCGCAGCCATTGCACCGCTGCGCCAGATACAAATACAGATCCTTCCAGCGCATAACTCAGGCCGCGCCCAAGATCCCATCCTACGGTAGATAGCAGTCCGTGGCTTGAGGCACGGATTTCTGTACCGGTGTTCAATAGCAAGAATGATCCCGTGCCAAAGGTACATTTCACCATCCCCGGCTTAAGCAGCGCCTGCCCAAAGGCGGCTGCCTGCTGATCACCCGCGATGCCAGCAATGGGTATCTCCGCACCAAGCAGATCTGCAGTTACAGTGCCAAACAATGAGCTGGAGGGCTGCAAAGCAGGCAAAATATTGCGCGGAATGCCGAATAGAGCCAGCATATCTGCATCCCAGGCCCCGGCAGCCAGTGAATACAGCAGCGTTCTGGATGCGTTAGAAGGGTCGGTGGCGTGCACCTTCCCCCCGGTAAGGCGATATAGCAGAAAGCTATCCACGGTGCCAAATGCCAGCTCCCCGCGCTCGGCCCGCTCACGGAGTTCCGTATCCTGATCCAGCATCCAGGCAAGCTTGGTCGCCGAAAAGTACGGATCTATGGGCAGCCCCGTTACAGTCCGGATAGCATCCGCATGCCCTTTCTGCCGCAGTGCCTCACACTGGGGGGCAGTGCGCCTATCCTGCCACACAATGGCTCTGCCAACGGGCACACCTGTGGCCCTATCCCACAGTACGGTGGTCTCTCTCTGATTTGTAATCCCAATGGCAGCAATGCAGTCTGGTGATATTCCGGCAGTTCTCACCACACGGCGGGCTGCAGAAATCTGTGTAAACCAGATGTCTTCCGGATCGTGCTCCACCCTGCCCGGCTCGGGATAGTGCTGTGTGTACTCCTGCTTCTCTACCGCAACGGGTTCTCCCGCAGAGTTAAACAGTATGGCTCTCGAGCTGGTTGTGCCCTGGTCAAGGGCCAGAATGAAGCGCTTTTCGGAAGGCATCGATGTCTCCGGAGTTAAAGTTGCTCTTTCAGGGTTAACAGAACTTCCCGCGTTTGCCCCGCTGGCGTTTGGATGGATACATGCACAACACGCCCGGCCTGAGATCTAAACAGATCTCGAATATCTGCCAGAGTAGTGTTGCTAACGCTTAGGTTTTCAACCTTGAGTATCACATCGCCAACCTGAATGCCAGCCGCCACTGCCGGGCTGCCCTCAATCACGGATTGCACAGTTAACTTCCCACCATCAAAATCCACCCCAAGGCCGGTTCTATTCCCAATAAATGGCAGGCCGAAGTTGGAGTTCTTCTTCAGGAACATACGGTTATGTGGCTCATCAAACGTTACGGTAAACCGTTGCAGCAGTTCCGCACCCAGGTTGCCTGCCAGCGTTGCAGATGCAAATGCACCTTGTTTTTGAATTGAGAGCGAGGACACAACCCCCTCGAAGTGAAAATCACCAAGATCCACCGACTTGAGGCGAACGAGATCTCCATAAATCATTCCGCCCACCCCGCGACCGGTTACCATTCGCAGCCGCCGATCATAAGCCTCACGCATATGGTTCTTAGCAACAAATGGCGCAAACAGGGTAAGCGCATCGCTGGCACCGGTATCAACGCGCAACAGGGCATCAATGCCATCTACCTTACCGCGCACATGCACCGTTTGTTCGCGGGCATCCAAAGGCAAAAGCTTTGTATCCGGGTCTGTTGGTGCCGTGAAATCGGCCGGCGCTGTCAGCGTTATCTGGTGGGCCGCATAATCTATGCCAACTACCCACTTTTGGAAGAAAGGTGTGCCCAGCAATCCATCGCACTTCAGCGCATTGGGCAGTGCCAGAATAAAGGCAGGCTGAGATGTGAGTTTCACACTGCCGGTTTCGATTGTGTCCAACATGGCCGCTTTCACCTGAATGGGTGCACCACCGGCTCCTACCGCAGAAACGCCGCTTACCTTCCCCTTTATACCAAGCTTGTCTGCAGCAGCCGGCGTAAGAACGTTAACACCTGCACCAGAATCAAGAACCATGGTAACCAGGGATCCGTTGATCTTAGCACCGAGGTAAATGTGCTGGCCCACCTGCCGAAACGGCACAGTGCTTGTGGTTTGTGCAAGCGCTGCAATGGGGTGGCCAATGCCAGCAATAGCAAGCACAAGGCTTCCGGCTTGAAGCGCGTTTCGTAAGCGGATTACTGGATTTAGCATCAGGCAACACTTCCTTTCTGAAGCACACAAGTGGAGGAGAGCAGTTGATGCGTTTGAGCGCAGATTCCCGATAGGTCGATATCTTCAGGAACAATGGGCCAGCCAGCCATTGCCAGTAGCCTGGCTTCTATCGTTGGCCACAATTTAGCCATGGCCTCTGGTGGTGCAGGCGCAAAGGCCTGTGCATTCAGGATGGAGTTCATCTCACGAATGGTTTTTATTTCAACACCGGGCAATTCATGGATGGCGCGAGCCGCTTTGCGGAAGTTGATCAATGCCGTTTCAAGGTCTGCATCGCTTTTACGAGCTGCCACTTTCCACTCGGATCTCGGCGGATTGGCACCACGCACAAAGTTGGGATCATCCCAGAAGTGCTCATGCAGAATGCGCGTTGGGTGCCCTATAAACGCCTGCTGCCAGAATAGCCCCTTGGCGGCATCTGCTGCAATTCCTGCTTTAAGCTCATCAAGCTGCTCTGCTGCCGCCAAACTATCTTGATACAGCCCATCGCTTAGACCGCGCCCATTCGGAAATGCATGGAGGCCGCAGAACCGGTGCGGTCCGCCGCCGGGAGCTTCAGTATGTGCATACACAAATGATGGCACGCTGCATTGGCGAAGCGCCTCACAAACTGCTGGCCCCCAGGTATTGCCCGGGCCACCAAAGCAGGAGGGAGCCATACCAAACACCTCTTCGATCGCCCGTATGCCATCCTGCTCTTGCCGTAAGGCCTCTTGAACGCCCTCTTCAAAGCTCAGCGGAGCCAGATACTCTGAAATCGTGGGATGCACCGAGTGGAAGTTAGTATGGTAGCCGATATCGTGCCGGGCCATTTTCGCAATTACACCCGCTCTACCGCGGGCTTTTAACAGGCGTGCCTTCTCCCCCACCACGCAGAACGTGGCAGGTAGGCCCTCTTCCCACAGGATGTCTGCACAGATCCCCGCCAGGTCATCTGCCTCGGGATCTACCAGATCCTCCACATCCATCAATACACTGATATACACTGCTCAACTCCCATAATCTTGCACTAATTGGCTCGCCTGCAACAAAACCGGGCGATGCCAGCACGACATCGCCCGATTTCGATGAGAGGTTGTGTTTACAACACTACTTCTTGAGCGGGATAAGCACCGGGATGCGATCCTTAAGCGCGGGAAGCGCCGGGCCATCATGCTCCGGATGATCTACATAGTACAGGCCCACAGTGGTGTAGTGGTTTGTGAACGGCTTGCGGTCTCGGTCCCAGCCGCCACGGCCATGCTCCAGAGTGAACAGGAGAGATTTGGTGAACGGAACCGGGTCCTGAATGTGCCATCGGTAACAGGTGTTCTGTATGCCGCGCTTTTCGCCACCCTTGGCATCGTTATCATAGAATGGGCAACCAAAGAAGGGGGTCCAGAAGGCGCGCCCAAAGTCCCAGCCGCCACAGAAGTAGTCTTCTGTGCCGGTGCCAACAATATCGGGCTTCGTTTCGCCATCCACAAAGAATCTATCGTTGCCCTCTCCCCACCAGCCATCCGAGTTTGCCAGAACGGAAACAACGGTGCCAACAAAGTGGCCACTGCCCTTAACCTCTGTAATGGTCAGATCTTCGCCAACCGGTGCCGGGAAGAAGGTGCGGTACTGGCTGTGGAAGTAACGAACATCTTTCTGAGGCTTGGTATCCAGGCGGTAATCCCAGTTAAAGTACAGGGCATCTACCTGCGAGGCACCTTCGTTGGTAACGGTTACCAGCGCATGCTTTTTGAAGGGCATTGGCCAGTAGCAGTTAAGGCCCTTATGTGCCCCAACGCTCACCGCGGCGCTGGCATACTCTACATACTGCCCATGGCCCAGCCCAAAGAAATCACCCACCGGGCACTCTACCGCCGGTGTTTTAGAATCGTCCCAGTAGATCCGCAGGATCAGTTCGCGCAGATGCTCCGGGGATGGTGCGGCAATAGTAAACCAACAGTGGGTTATTCGGCCAGAACCGTGTACATCTGCCACTGTGCAGGTTTCACCCGGCAGCACGCGGCGCATATCTCCGTTGTGCCCGTTGGGATCAATACTTGAGCTGCGGAAAGCCTTGAAATCTTTCTTGTTGGCAAGATCCTCAGGAACCTGTGCGGAGGCAGTACCAGCCGCCAGCCATCCGAGGGCCGCTACTGTTACGGCTCCCGCAATCCATTTTTTACAATCCATAGTTTATGCTCTCTCTGGCGCTAACTACGCCACACTCTTTATGCCGTGTTCGGCTGCACCGTCTTTTCGACTTCTTATGGCAAGGTTCCTTGTGTTCAACAAAATCTTAGCATCAGCATGAGGCGGTTGAATTGCAGATATCACTATTCTTGACTTATCTCCTGCGGTGTACTAAGATACGCGTATGGCAATACAAACTCAATATGAGTAGTGTTTGCAAGGGGCGATGTGGCTCGAACTTCAGGCCCGTGGCCCGGCGTAAACGCGCAGCAGGGAGATAGGTTTTTATGAAGTTCATAGTGCACTACGTAAGCCACACTCATTACGATGCGGAAGTGTTTCTTACCCGAGACGAAACATTTGAGCTGGGGTACTCTATCCTTGCGGGTGCACTATCGGCCATGCGCCAAAACCCGGGCTTCAAATTCGCAATTGATCAAACCTGCTATATTGAGCCGTTTTTAAAAGCCTATCCCGAATTACGAAACGAGTTTGAACAGCGCATAACCACCGGGCAGCTGGAAGTTACCTGCGGCATGCTGGCCATGCCAGATGTGAACATACCTTCTGGAGAATCGTTTATTCGGCAGGTGCAGGCGGGCAAACGGTGGTGCAAAACAGAACTCGGAGTAGACATAAAGACGGGCTGGCTGTTGGATACATTTGGGCAGCACCCTCAAATACCGCAGCTTATGGCAAAATGCGGCTTTGATCGCAACCTGTTTCAGCGCCTGGGAGATACCGATAGCCCAACCGAATACTGGTGGAAGGGAATAGACGGCACAGAGCTATTCTGCCACTGGATGCGTGCCTCCTACGCGGTGCTTTACGGGGCACCAAAAACCCTTCCCGAGTTCCACAAGTTTGTTCACACCCGTCTCGATCAGCTGAAGAAGCACGCCCAAACGCCACATATTCTGGCGGTAAGCGGTGCCGATCTCACTCCCGCAGAGCCCCATGTTGCTGCATTATTCGAAGAGTACAACCGCACTTACGATGATTTCGAGTTTCGCATCTCCACACCACAAGAGTACTTCGATGCCTTAAATACCTGCCAGGATGTGGTATTCCCGGTTTGCGAAGGGGATCGTAACCCCGTATTTCAGGGCTGTTATAGTGCACGCATCGCAGTGAAGCAGTGGAACCGAAAGATGGAAACCGTGCTGGGGCAAGCAGAAATGCTCGGCACGCTCGCACACTCTGTGGCGGGAAATGCCTCTCATGAGGATGCGATTTCCCGCATCTGGGAGCCGGTTCTTTTTAACCAGTTTCACGATATTATCTGCGGCAGCCATGTCGACAAGGTGTATCGAAATGTAATCGATCGTTATGTTGGCGCGCACCAGCAGGCATCTGCCTTAAGAGCTGAATCCCTTGCCGAAATTGCAAACCTCGTCTCCACCGAAGAGTGCGCCGAAAGAACTCCCATAATAGTATTCAACCCACTATCCTGGGATAGAGACGATGCCGTGGAGGCCGATGTTGCGTTTGTAGAAACAGACATTCACGAGCTGGATGTGCGGGACTCAGCAGGATCTCTGGTTCTATTTGACTTACTGAGTTGCGAGCGCTATGGAACCGGCGGAATAAAGCGAGCAAAGGTGCTTTTTATTGCATCGCATGTTCCCGCATTAGGTTACGAGGTGTACTCCATTGGGAGGGCAGACGCTCAACTTGCACGGCCACAGAGTTCGCTAACATCCAACCAGCCAGATTTCCTGATGCTGAACAACCATACTGATGCCATTGAGAACGAGTTTCTTGCCATAGAAATTGATGCATGGAACGGTGCGATTAAAAGTCTGTACGATAAAGCCACCGATTTTGAGTTTATCCCGATGGAACGGCAGTATGGTGGAACCATTGTTCGCGAGTTGGATAACGGCAACTTCTGGGAATACAATGGACACTGCAAAGGCGATGCCCTGCACCCAATGAACCGGGAACACAGGCTACCTGCAGAGGGCGACAGCCGAGCCGCTTTCTCACATCATTACGGTGGAGATGGGCGCATTACCAACGGCCGGGCTCGCATCGATTACAATGTGAATTTTGCCTTTGGCAAGGGCTGGTACTCAACCAGAATTCGAGTGTACTCTGGTCTTCCTCGCATCGATATTCAAACTCGGCTCATTAATGAGGATGAGCGGGTTAGATACAGAATGGCGCTACCCACCGCTCTGCACAATGGCCAGATTACACACGAAATTCCCTTCGGAGCCATCGAGCGGCCCGAAGGAGAGTTTGCCGTTCAGAACTGGGCAGATTACGGTGATGCTGCACGTGGGCTGGCAGTGCTAAATAGAGGCCTGCCGGGATGCAGCGTGCACGATAATGTCATCCTGCTCTCCCTACTGAAATGCACTGCCCTGAAAGAAGGATATGGCGAAGTTGGCGGCTTTAACCGCAGCACGAAAACAACGGATGGATACGAAATTGGTGTGCAGCACACATTCGACTACGCACTGTACCCCCACATTGGAGATTGGCGCGATGCAAACCTTGTGCGAAGAGGGCTTGAGTTTAACCAGCCACTAATAGCCACCAAACAGAGCACCCATCCTGGCAAATTGCCGGCAAGGCTGTCGTTCTGCTCTATATCCGCATCCAACGTGGTAGTTTCAGCAATGAAAAGCAGCGGTGACTCACTGATTGTGCGTTTGTATGAATCGTTTGGATGGCAAACCGAGGATGTGGAGCTGAGGCTGGCATTTGCAGTGCAAGAGGCCTGGGAAACCGACTTATTAGAAAACAAAACGGCAGAGGTGGAAATTGCAGGTGGCGGCCCAACCAGGTTTAAGATTGGGCCATTCGAGATAAAAACATTTGCATTTAAAACGGCCGGCCTGAACAGCGGCTCTGCTTCTTAAAGCCCTGGTAGATCACCTACTGTGCAGGATAAGGCACTCTTGTGGGCCCGGCACCATCGCGGGTCCACAAATCCAACTGCAGATTCCCGGCGATCATCTCTGTTGAAGCGAATTTCTGGCCAGTAGCAGCCCACACATTGAACAGATCGTCATCCAGCGCAATCACGGGCAAAACGGTTTTGCACACCCCGGTGTGCACATCTATCAGGTAGTTTCCCTGCTTGTAAGCTGGCGGTGCATCCGCACTTGCACCCTGCACCAGTATTCCGCAGGTAATTGCCACCATGCCTCCATCCGGAGAAAAGGTTACGGATGTTACCTCTGCGTCGGCATCGGCATCCTTGTTGCCAGCTGCCATGGCGATGGTTGATGAACTGAGCAGGCGTGGAGCTTTGTCTGGATTATTAACGCTTATACTGTAGAGCTCAATGGATACTTTATCGGCCTCTGCCGTCCAGCGGGTCCAGAAAAGTTTTGAGCCGGTTGCGGAGTTTAAACAGTACAGCCCATCCAGGTCCACATCATCCGATTCGGCGAAGGTCTCTATCTCAGTTCCGCTGGTTGTGTAAACCGCAGATGTAACGCCGTTCTTCGTTTCCCTCTGAGCGATAAATGCTACTTCCTGATCGGCATCCAGCGGGGTTATGCACAGCACATTGCTGATATCATCTGGCAGCGTAACGCTGCGCGTAATCACACCATCAAGGCCAATCCAGGCGATCCCGGGCGTTTCATTATCGCCGGTTGTGTTGCCAGCAACAAGCATACGTCCGCTCGGCAGCCATGCAAGCGGGCTGTGCACAGTATCCGGCAATCGGCACACTTTGTGGGTTGCCATATCTTCTATCACAACGAACTGTTCGGAATCATCCTGCGAAGCTCCGGCCGGCGGAGCCACCATAATCTCGGCAGCCAGATACTTGTGATCTGGTGACCAGGCGGAGGCGCCGATGCTGCCAGAAGGCACATCGAGCTTTGCCCAGCTGCCATTATCTGGATCTGGCGCAACTATAGTAGGCATCGGCTTGCTCAGGGTGCCATGGCCATGTTGCGTGCAACCCTGTAGCCCAAACAGGCCAGAGAATGCTCCCAGAAAGAGTGCAATGTTGATTGTTCGCTGGCAGTAAATCATTATGAGCTGGCCCGCTTCTGTAAATAGAACTTAGTGCTGCACCTTGTGGGTTGCTTCCCCGCTGGCGCCAATAGCGGCGGGGGCAGTGCCATCCACAGCCTCCATTTTTGGAGGATCTACGGAGTAATCTACCACGTTGAGGTGTTTCCCATTATCAGTCCACCTGGGAATGATCAATGCGTTGAGCCGTGGAGCGGTGTAAGCAACACTGGCGCTTCCCTCTTCGGCATTCACCATATAACAGGTGGCAGTGCCGGCCCCGGACTCCTTGCCATCTTGGTACTTCGAAGCCCTAACCACCACCGCAGCCTTGTTTGTATCATTCGCAAGGCTTGCGGCAGCAATTGTAAAGTCTTCGTCTGCCGCCTTCTTAACAATATCAGGATCCAACACCACACGTCTTGACGTGGCATGCGGATCATCCGCGATAGCCTCAAATACGTTAAGTGTAACCGCGAGCCCATTGGTTTCCAGCGTAAGCCAGTTTAGCTGATCGCCGGCCTTAACTGGCCTGCGGACCAGGCCAAATGCCGGTGTGCTTGAGTGTTCTGCAACCGCACTTACCTCGGTTGCAGCAGTGCGGTAGATACCGTAGTAGACACTCTCTTCATGTGCGGATTGTGCCGCAAAAGCAACGTCTGCCCCGTTACGGAGAGTTACGATAGAGGTAACACCAAACAGGTTTCGAGGCAACTGCACAGAGCGCACGGCATCCCCACCCGTTACTTTGAACCAGGCTATCGTTCTCACACCCAGCATTCCTGAAGACCGTGCAACAAACTGCTTCCCGTTAGGCAGCCACGCAAATGGGCCGTGCACGCTATCATTCAGGGGTGTAAAGATACCAGAATCAGAGTTGTACACAAATGACTTACCGGTTGCCTCCGGGTTGCCATCCACTTTTGATCCGGGCAAAACATCTTTCGTAATAACCTCAAACAGAACCTGCTTGCCATCTGGAGACCACGATTCCCAGGCGCACCGTGTGCCCTGTTGCTGGGTTTTAATCCAGACACCATGAGGAACGTCTGCAAGCATCACAGTCCGTGTGGTGGTGAGTGCATCTGCTCCGGGTGCCGGAGCAACAATGTCATCTGTTCCCCGATGGCAGCCAGCCGCAAGCGACAATACTGCCAGGAGAGAAAGCCGGGAGATGAAGTGCCTTCTGTTTACGCTCATTGAGTTACCGATATGCCTGCTTCTTAGAGATGTGTGGTTACCATGGCCAAACTGCTTACCAGGCACACGGTTTGTAATCTTTGAGGAACACCCCGAAATACGGTTCCTCTTCTTCATTAATACCGGCCGCAACGGGATGGTAGATGCGAGCCATGCCGTCGATAATATCCAACGGCGGGAAAAATCCGCGCTCATCCTGTATACGACTGCGCTTGGGTGTTGGGTTTTCATCCGTTACCCATCCGGTATCCACACTGTTCATGTAGATGCCATCTTTGGCATAATCCGCGCCCGATGTGCGGGTCATCATATTGAGCGCAGCCTTAGCCATGTTGGTATGCGGATGGAACACCGTTTTATTACGGCGGAACTGCCCTTCCATGGCCGATACATTAACGATAAACTTGCGGGCAAACGGTGCGCGCATCATCAGTGGTTTCAGCCTGCTGTTGAGCAGGAACGGCGCAACAGAGTTCACCAACTGCACTTCCAGCATCTCTGCTGCAGGAACCTCATCCAGGCGTAACAGCCAGCTATTCACATCCCGTGAGTCGGCCAGTTCTTCGTTATCTTCCAGCCTATCGGCAGGCAGAACATCCACGATAGTTGGCAGCGCTCCCGAAACAAGCTCCGTGCTATCGTAAACCATCAAGGTATCTGGCGCGTCTTGCTTCACAACTTCCTGGCCGGCTCCAATGGCGGGCCTTGCAGATTTCGAAAGCTCGAACTCAACCATTTCATTGTAAAAGCCATGAGGCCTGCGAATGGTTTGCGCTGCATTGTGAATAACGGTATCGATATAGGCCTCGGTATCCAGCATATGGCGGGCAAACGCCTCCACTGCCGGAACGTTGCGCAGATCCAGCCCATATACCTGTAGGCGATCCATCCAATCGGCAGAATCGGCCTCCTCAGAGAACCTGCGTGCAGCAGAACGCGGGAAGCGCGTGGTTACAATAACCCTGGCTCCATCGCGCAGTATCCGCAGCACCGTCTGAAATCCAATCTTAACACGGCCGCCGGTAATAAGCACAACCCGGCCAGTAAGATCAGCGTGGAGATCCCGCATGCGATAGTTATACTCGGCACACTCCGGGCACAGCAGATGATAGAAGAAATGGACCTGCGTGTACTCCTTCTTACAGATATAGCAGGATTCTGGCGTATTGAGCACACGGTCATCGGTAGTCTCTGGCGGAGGAAGAGCGGCCGCAGAAAGCGCATCGCGCTGGATCTGTACCATGCCCGTGCGGGCCATCACTGCCCTGTCTTCCTTCATCTTACGCCAGGCTTCTTCCCGCTGATCTAACCTGCGGGTCTCCTTATAAACCTTCGCAACCAGGCACTTAAACCGCTCATTACCCCGCACAGCATGCGGGCGTGCGGCAATCTGCTGCAGCACATCTGTGCACCGCTCAATTTCCTCAGGTGTGGGGCCAACAGTGGCCACAGGCTCATTATCTGAAATCAACGTTCCCTTTTTCCTGTACGGCCAGGGCCGCAAACATGCGGCATCGCCCGGGCACAAATCAATGCAATAGTGTACCCGACGCCGGAGGAGCCGATGGAGGGCAGTGGCGATCTGCCAAGATAACGCTGGCAATTTGCAGTCTGGAGTTGCACGCCACCGGTGCAAAGCACCATCGCCCGGGTCATAACCTTCGCACTCCCAGCTCAACTGCACACTACGTGAAGGTGGTGCGCATTCTTCGCGACCTTGCGTGTGAATTAATCTGGCCAAGTTGGCTGTAAGCACCCATTTAGGCACCAATTAGTGTTGTTCTAACCTTGCAATGCCATCTTACGGCGATATCTACCATGCACGTACGCACGCTCGTAATGCCGGCTCTTAACGCTGGCCATCACCGGGTAAAATCTACCTGGGAAACAGGTATTCACAAGCATTGTATTATGTGGAAGTCCATCACAAAATATTCGGGGGTGGCAGATCCAAGAAGTACCAAAATGGCTTATTCAAAACATTTCTTGCAAAGGTATTTGCAGCCGATAGCTGTGGTGGCTGCTGTTTGTATACCAGTTATAGGTATTGGGTGCCGTAGAGGTGCCAATACATCCGTTCCACATACAGGCGGTGGCGAATGGGAAGCGGTTAAGGACCTTGAGGAGGCAGGCAAACTCAATGAAGCAGCCAGGGCCTATGAGGCGTTAATCAAGCGTGAGCCAGACTTTTACCCGGTTCAGATAGACTATGCCGAACTCCTCGTTAAACTCAGGCGCTACGACGATGCTCGGAAACAGTATGCGCTCCTTGCCAAATCACACTATGGCAAGGCCAGGAAATATGGTAACAAGGGACTGGCGGACCTCTCTACAGCCGGGCACCAATTGCCTCAAAATTCCGCCATACCTGCTTCCGGTAAGTAGGCGCAGCTTAACCGAAGGTTCACAACGATTATTGCGGAAGTCAAAGGTTGCGAGATCGATAGTTACAGGTGTCCGTTGTGTACGGTTGCCTCACGCCGCAGGCATCGGTAGGAGTGCAGAATGAGTGAGTATCCGGATAACAAGAAACCGCGAGATGAAAAAGCAACGCCTGGCAAGCCCTCCAGCGCCCTGGTTGGCGCACTAATTCAGAGCAGTGACCGCTATCTGCGGTTCATGCATGTTCTTGAAATCTCGGCAGTAGTTCTCTTCGTCGCAGTATTAATAGGCCTGCTGTGCTTCTGGCGCCCAGAAGCGCGCCTGTATGCTGGCCGTTTTGTAATTTTACTTTGTTATTCATACGGGCTGCTATATGGGTGCTGGCGTGGATTTGTTTATCGTAAAAGCAAGCTGCGTACCGTGTTCGCTTCGGCCTCCGTGGATGAACTTGTGAAACTATCGGTACATCCCAATAAGCGTGTGGCCTCCGTTGCAGTAGAAACACTGGTGAATAATCCCGATACTATTTGTAATCGCACTATTAGCGATGTATCTCGATACATAAGTGCAATCTTCGTGAAAAGTATGTTGCCAGTTTCGCACAGAACTCGAGGTATCGATGCTAACCACAAACGCATTCGCAACGAGCACTACTTTTGTGCCGTAGCGCATTGCATTCCGGTTATTACTCCCCCGGCCGAAACTCTGATAGTGGCTCGCGTACTCGAAACTGCAGGCAAGGATATGGCCAGCCAGGGGGAACATGAAACGGTTGTAGAAGCCCTCGCTGCGGCTGCCGAAACGTTACGGAAACGTGCCCTCAGCGAAGACCATCCTGAGGAACTACTTCGGGCATCGTCCGCAACAACCAGCAAAACCGAAGATTTACTGCACCCAATATCTTCAGATCGTGGTGATGAGCTGTTACGGGCGACTTCGCCGGAAGCAAATACCTGTAATAGTGAACCACCGCCAGTATCCATGTCCCAGCACAGGTAAGCACTGGTATAAACACCCCGATTGGGATAGGCATGTTTGTCAAACGAAATGATATTTGTAGTGAACGCGTTAGCGATTGTAACTTTTTCCAGTGGTAACCCATCTCTCGTCGTAGTGTTGAGCGTACATCAACCAGGCATTGGAAAGCTCTCGAATATTGGAGGTACAGGTGGTTTTGTATGTCGGACAGCTGTGCTTAACTGAAGGCAAACTTCAGAGATACCAGTTCCCTCTTCGATGCATTTCCTTCGCCTAATAACATGATTTTTACGAAAGGCAACTTCTACCGCGCTTCGCTTGCTTAGCGCGACTCATGCACTTCTGATCCGAGACTAACGACGATGGAAGGCTGTGCTGAGCAGAAGATGATGATTACGAAAAGGCAATTTCTACCGCGCTTCGCTTGCTTATCACGCGAAGGCCGCGAAGCTATCATGTGGTTTTGTATGTCGGACAGTTGTACTTAACTGAAGGCAATCTTCAGAGATACCAGTTCCCTCTTCGATGCATTTCCTTCGCCTAATAACATGATTTTTGCGAAAGGCAACTTCTACCGCGCTTCGCTTGCTTAGCGCGACTCATGCATTTCTGATCCGAGACTAACGACCGATGGAAGGCTGTGCTGAGCAGAAGCGGATCTTTACGAAAGGCAATTTCTACCGCGCTGCGCTTGCTTATCACGCGAAGGCCGCGAAGCTATCATGTGGTTTTGTATGTCGGACAGCTGTACTTAACTGAAGGCAATCTTCAGAGATACCAGTTCCCTCTTCGATGCATTTCCTTCGCGTTCTTTGGATTTCCTTAGCGCGACTCATGCATTTCTGATCCGAGACTAACGACCGATGGAAGGCTGTGCTGAGCAGAAGACGATGATTACGGAAAGGTAATTTCTACCGCGCTGCGGATAACATGATTCTTACGAAAGGCAATTTCTACCGCGCTTCGCTTGCTTCCCTAACTCCCTACCTCCCTACCTACAGCGCCCCTGTTTATGCAGCCGGACGATGGCAGTGACAGTAATCCGGGCAAAAATAGGCCATCATGAATTGGTAATCATTTCCATATTCTGGAATCTTTCTGTGAGGGACTGCATTTGAATCATCGTTCTCTTATCCGCTGCGCACGCGCCCTGGCGTTTGCCGGTGCTGCAGCAACACTTCTTGCCATACCTGCCACCGCTCAAAACCCATTTCTGCCGCCTTCTGCGCACAAGCAGTTTGCGCCAGATAGGGCATTCAACCTTAAGAACGTACTGATCGATCTGAAGGTGGACTACAAGAACAAGATGTTTACCGGCACGGTGGAAAACACCATGGTTCCGTTCAAAGACGGCACCACGGTAATCACGCTCCATTGTGGTCCCAACCTTAAAATCAACAGCTGCACCGTAAACGGGGCATCTGCCACCTTCAAGCGGGATGGACAAATTCTCTCCATCACGTCCCCCACGGCATTGCCAGCCGGCAAGCCTGTAAGCGTAGTAACCAGATATGCTGCCGGCGATAAAACGTTTCACAACGGCATAATGGCGGATAGCGGCTTTCACTGGATTAAGCCCAACGGCGGCTCTAAGCTGCGCGTTGGCTTCTGGACACAGGGCGAATCCGAACTAAACCGGGAGTGGGTTCCCACCTGGGATTATCCCAACAACCTGGCCACCAGCGAAACCCGCGTTACCGTACCAGCCGATTGGACGGTAATTGGCAATGGAACGCTGATGGCAAACACCTTGAGCGCCGATAAAAAAAGCAGAACCTTTGATTGGAAGATGACGCTTCCGCATGCCACCTACCTTATCTCACTGGTAGGCGGTCCTTTTGATACCAAAACGGTGCAGTGGCGCGGCATTCCTGTGATGTATGTTGTGCCAAAAGGGCGCGCGGGCCTCATCGATTCTTCATTCTCCGATACCCCGGACATGCTCTCCTACTTCTCAGATCTGCTGGGAGTAAAATATGCCTGGCCGAAATATGCCGAGAATGCCATGTTCGATTTTGGTGGCGGCATGGAGAACGTTTCTGCCACTACCCTCCCGGATGGCGCCCTTACCGACCCGCGCGAAGGCTTCCGCAACATGGCAAGCCTCAATGCCCATGAACTGGCTCATCAGTGGTTCGGCGACCTGGTTACCTGCCGGGACTGGGGCAACCTTTGGCTTAACGAAGGCTTTGCAACCTACTTCGAGGCCATGTATATGGAGCATAGCCGCGGCAATGTTGGCTACGCCTACGAAATTAATGGCGATATGAATGGATACATTGGCGAAAGCAAACGCTACAAGCGCCCAACTGCCACCAATATGTACCCATATCCAGACGCTATGTTTGATGGCCACACCTACCCGAAGGGTGCCTCTATTCTGCACACCATTCGCAGGCTGCTCGGAGATAAGCTATTCTTCGGCGGCATTGGCCACTATCTCAAAACCTACGGCCACACCAATGTGGTGAGCGCCGACCTGTGCCGCGCCCTCACCGATTATTCTGGTTACAACCTGGAACCCGTGTTTCAGCAATGGGTGTGGGCACCGGGCCACCCTGTTCTGGATCCTACCTGGACCTACGACGATGCAGCACATAGCGTAAAGCTCACAGTAAAGCAAACCCAGGATACGAAGGATGGCACCCCGGTATACTCCTGGCCGGCAAAGGTTGGCCTGATTGCTAACGGTAAACTGGTGCGCGTGCCGGTGAACCTCAGCAAAACGGAAGAGACATTTTCGATACCCAGCGCCGAGCGCCCGGATGCCGTGCTGCTGGACCCAGATCATGACTTTCTGCGCGAAGTGCCAGACCTGCACTGGAGCACCGAGCAGCTGCCAGCAATCGTGCAGTACGCCCCCAGCCCAATCGATCGCTCCGAAGCATTCGGCAGAATGCTTTCCGGAACGCCTTCAGCCGAGGCATTCGAGATAGCAGTTAAGGTGCTGAAAGCCGATCGTGGCCAGTTCCCGGTATTCCGAGATACGCATGCACTTGCTGCATTCAAGCATGAAGATCTGCGTGCATTCTGGGTAGAGGAGCTGGGCCATCCGGATTTCGGCCGCCGCAATGCCGCCGTCGAGGCGCTTGCTCAACTGCAGAAAACGCCGGAAGAAACCGCAAGATTGCAAAAACTGGTAACCGATCAGCAAGCCCTTGCTGTGGTCGTTTCGGCAATCAACACCCTCAACAGCTGGGATGCTGCAGCGGCAAAGCCCTATGTGCTGAAAGCGGCAACCATAGCCTCTCCCCGAGAAACGGTACGGCAGGCAGCCTTCGCTATCCTTACCGCACAGAAGGCACCGGAGGCAGTGGATCTAATTGTAAAGGCGGCCGCGCCGGGCGGTACGGAAACTATCCGAACCATTGCGATTGATGCGCTTGGCCGTATAGACCCGAGCGACGCAAAGAGCAAAGAAGCCCTGTTGAAGGGGCTAAAGGACGATTGGACAACCATCGTTCTTCGGTCTGCGGCAGCACTTGTCGCCCGCAAAGATCCCTCCGGCCTGGAAGCATTAAAGGCGCTCAAGAAGAGCCCGCCTGCCGATGCGCCCGAAGGCTTTGCCGCAGCGCTGGATGTGCAGATAGCTGCCACCGAGAAGCTGGCGAAATAGCCGTTCCAGAACACCATTAAATGGGCCGTTGATCTCAGGATCAACGGCCCATTTTTTCTTTAGTGCGGCCAGGTATTTGCCGGCTCTCGTTCTTGCATCGAGGATGCAGCCGGGGCAAAAGGCAACTGAAGTATCGAACCAAGGCATAATCCCAGGCAATTGTTTGAAGGCCGCCATATCCACGAAATTACACGCAGCAAGCAGCAAAAAATGTGTGATCGATAGTTGACATTGCAAAGCGCTAACGACGTAAACTATATGCATCGTAACCGTTGCCTGCTCCAGATGCTTTATGGTGCCCCTTGCTTAGATGCGCACCGCCTGTTACAGAATTATTGAGGCTATATGACTGATTTTCAACTGCGCCGCCGCGGCGCAACACAAAAGTGGCTGCTGCCATGCATTGCTTGTATTATCGCGGTATTGATCGGGGTCGGAGTATATCGGCACCTTCATCCGCCATACAGCAAAGCCACGATCTCTCAAGCAGCAGAGTTAGAGATGCCTGCATGGGAGTGGGAAGATGCTAAAGCGGCCACCCGTCACGCTGCATCGGATACGTTTTCGGATGCGGATTGGCAGCTGACCCGCAAGATGTGTGCAAGCAGTAACAAGTATCAAAAGACCATCGGGATGAGCAATGTGGCACTGCTGAGCAAAACGAAGTATCGAACGGAAGCCATTAATATTGCCAGGAGCGGCGCTACCAGCGAAAATCCGCAGTTGAGACTAATGAGCATCGGAGCGCTTGCTCATTTTCATGATCCAACGTGGCGGGAGCTGGCTACAAAGTGTCTCGATAGTCAGGATAGCTCCCTGCAACAGGGTGCTCAAACTCTGTTGGCAAGGCAAAAGGATTAACAATGAGCTCACGATTACGCGTGAATTATGTTGCCCACGGATTCACTTTGATCGAGCTTTTAGTAGTTATTGCGATTATCGCTGCCTTGGCCACCCTGCTGTTTCCATTGTTTGGAACGGCGCGTAGGAAAGGGCATAGCAGCGTTTGTGCATCCAATCTTCATCAGCTTGGTTTGGGTGTTCAAGGTTATGCTCAGGATTGGGATGACCATATACCGTATGCACCGGACTCGATGGACAAAATGACAACCGGTGACTCCACGAGTCACAAAGATCCTGCTCTTCAACTGGTTGCCTCGATACCGTATGACATTCGATTTCCATTGGCATCATATGGAGCCACAGCGCAAATCTGGCGCTGCCCGCTGGATAAATTCCCAAACCCAACACCACCATTAAAGCCAACTTTCTTTGAAAACTGCAGCTCAAGCTACTGGTATGATGGCCGGCATGCAATTAAAGTCTGGTCTCTTGAAGACTATAAGCTGCCAGCACAGAATGTAATTATGACGGACTATTCCCCATGCCACCTTGGTGACGACCCTGATGGCAAGGCACTGAACCTGCTCTTTGCCGATTTCCATGTCAAGAGTAGCACGTGGCATGAGCGTTTCACCATCCTGGAAGCGCAAGGAGATTAATGGCCGTTATGACGGGAAATAGCGCTGTAAAACTACGGGATGGATTTATCTTGTTAGCAATAGTAGTTAACATAACCTACTTTAAGTGGCGATCAAACCAACCTCCTGCAGGCAATGTTAAGCCAATCTCCACAGTATCGGCGAGCGATATTATTGGAGAAGCAACAGGCGTTCTTGGCGATAAGAGCGCACCGTATGTTCTTGTTGAATTCGGAGATTACCAGTGTCCGCCGTGTGCGCGCCTGTTTCCCCAGATAGATGATGTGCTTTCAAGAAATCGAAGTAAACTGCGGTTTCAGTTCCGACAGTATCCGTTACCGGGCCACGAAATGGCGTTTCCCGCTGCCATGCTTGCCGAAAGCGCCCGTAGTTGCGGCCGTTTCGAACAGGTACACAGGGCCTTGTATGCACTCGGGGCCAAGGTGCAACAGTCAGATTTGGATGCCATCGCCAAAACTTATGGAGTTCGGCGTCCTTCCGATTCTACGCCCACAGACCTTGACAAACAATTAGAGGCCAGGATTGTTAGTGATAAAGTACAGGCTTCTAAATTGCCGATAGAGGGAACGCCTTCCCTATATCTTTGCACACCAGACCAGAAGGTTTTGGAAGTTTACAATGCCGCTCAGATCTCAGAACTGATAAAGTAACCATCTGTGCGCGCTGGCTATACAAACATCATTAACCAGACGATAAGTTCGGACTAAGTAAGCCGATGCAATGTAGTCTGTGGAGGTTCGTGAGCCAGGGCTATCATTTCTGCAGCCTTCGCCTTTAGCCGGGTAACAGGTTAATTACAAACCGCTTTTTGATTCTTGCTCCTGCCCGGTACGCTTCGGTATCCTCCGGCACGGTTACAGTTTCCACATAACTCCCGCCGGCCAGTTCACAGCTCTTTGCTGAAGCCGAATTTTCGGGGTTACAGGTTAGCCATACTTCCCGCAGGCCATGCCCGCGCGCAAGTGGCAGCAACAACCGCGTTGCCCGAGAGGCGTACCTCTGGCCACGATACGCTTCCTCTACCGCAAACCCTATATGTCCCCGATACAGTACCAGGTTCCAATCCTCACGAATCCGAAGATTTATGAAGCCCATTTGTAAACCGGTGCCCCGGTTCTGCATAATAAATCTATACACTGGCAGCGGGCCGGCTTCGGTGTCCTCGTATTCGGTTACATGCAGGTTCAACACCAGATCGCCATCCACCAGGCTGGTGTCGCCTTCGGCCATCAGAAAGCCATCCCAGTGAAAGCCCGGATCACACATATGAATACTCCCTCCGGTAACCGCCGCAACGCCGTACTGTGCGGAACAGCACTGTGTTTGCTTTCCGTGTTCTTTATTATTAACAAGCACGCTGCCACGCAGCCAGAGCCTGTGTTTAAGGGCTTTGGCAAGGCAGAACTGGTTACCGTGAACGGTTACACCGAAGATATTATGGAGCCGTTTATCTCGCGGGATGGCAAAACCCTTTACTTCAACAACAGCAACGCCACCGGTGTGAATACTGAGATACTGTCTGCAGATCGCCAGCCAGATGGTGCCTTTATGTACAGGGGACCTGTACCGGGAGTGAACTCACCGGTACTGGATGGCGTTGCCACCATGGATGATGCCGGCTGGTTTTATTTTGTGAGTGTTAGAAGTTACGATAAAGATCAATGCACTATCTACCGTGGCCGCATGAAGAATGGCACCGTAACAGGCGTGGCAGCGGTGCCGGGAGTTTCTGAAAAGATACCTGGCCATGTAAACTTCGATGTGGATATTACCCCGGATGGTAAAACACTCTACTTTGTGGATAGCATATTTCATAACGGGCAGCCGGCACATGCAACGCTGACAATTGCAGAGAAGCAGCCGGATGGCAGCTTTAAGCGCCGCACAGATAGTAGCAAGATCATGGCAAGCGTAAACACCGGCAAGCTACAATATGCTGCATGCATTTCACGCGATCAGAAAACCCTCTACTTCACGCGCCTGAGTGCCGGGTTGCCCCCACGTATCGGCATATTCGTTGCACACCGGTCTTCTGTGAATGCGCCGTTTGAAACTCCTATGAAGGTGGAAGCATGCGATGGCTTTGTAGAGGCTGCCGCTCTCACCCCGGATGAGAAGACCATCTATTTCCACCGTAAGGACGGCAGCAAGTATCGGCTGTACCGCACCACCCTGAAATGAGGGATGCATTTAGTGTGCGCATTAACTTTAATGGGGTACCTCATCTGCTTCCGGCAGAATTGACCTTCACATATCCCGAACAGATCATCGTTGCAACAACTGTTGAAGAGGTTATCCCAGCCCTAAAGCAAATAGAAGCCGCTGCCGCAGATGGCAAGTGGTGCGCGGGGTGGATTACCTACGAAGCGGCACCGGCCTTTGATAGCGCCATGCCCGCTGCTACGCCAGATGCGCCCCTTGTTTGGTTCGGCATCTACGGTGCGCCCTGCTTACCCACATATTCCGATCACACATCGGACTTGCAAGCCATGGAGTGGTGCCCGGCTATTCAACGAGATCGGTATGATAACGCTATTACCAGTATTCGGGATGCCATAGAGCGCGGCGATGTGTACCAGGCAAACTTCACCTTCGCTCTCAATTCCCATACCAGTTGTCCTCCAGAGGCCATCTACAATCGGCTGGTTGCGCAAAGTGCCTGCGGGTACGCAGCGCTGATTAAAACAGATGAGATCTCAGTTCTCTCGCTATCTCCAGAGCTATTCTTTTCTATCCAGAAAAATGCAGACACTGGCGAGAGAACAATAACCACACGCCCGATGAAGGGCACCCGAACGCGCGGGCGTTTTGCGTTAGAAGATACAGCACTTAAAAACGAGTTGCTCGCATCCGAAAAAGACCGCGCCGAAAATATAATGATCGTGGACCTGCTTCGCAACGATCTGGGGCGTGTGGCCCAGTTTGGAACAGTACAGGTCGACACTTTGTTTGATATCGAGCCCTACCCCACCGTGTGGCAGATGACTTCGAGCATCTCTGCAGAACTTCGGCCAGAGGCAGGGCTAACCGATGTGTTCCGGGCGCTGTTTCCCTGTGGGTCCGTTACGGGCGCCCCCAAAATCGCCTCCATGAGGTTACTAAACGCTCTGGAACAGGGCCCGCGCGGGCCATATTGTGGAGCCATTGGCGTGGTGAAGCCGGGTGGCGAGGCGGTGTTTAATGTGGCCATACGCACCATGACGATTGACGGGGAAGGCAATGCGTGCTACCGGGTGGGCGGCGGCATTACCTACGATTCCGGGGCAGAGGCCGAATACCAGGAAGCCCTGGCCAAGGCAGCCGTTGTTGCCGACCTTGCGCCAGACTTTGAGCTGATAGAAACATTTCGAATAGAAAATGGGCATGTTGCCCACCTGGAAGCACACCTGGATCGCATAGCGGTGAGCGCTGCTGCCCTCGGTTTCCGTTTCGATAGTGAAAGCGTTGAGCTAACAATTGGTGCCGTAGCCACCCTGCATGCAGAGGGATGCAAACGGGCCCGCCTTAGATTGAACCGTGCCGGGGAAGCGATTGTTGAAGCTTCGGCACTCGTGGATCATCCTGCAAACCCGCGCTTTCGGCTTGCCAAACACTCCGTAAACTCTGCCGATCGTTTTCTGTTTCATAAAACCACGCGCAGGGCTGTTTACGAATCCGCGGCAGCCGATTACCCGGATTGCTGGGAGGTGCTGCTGTGGAACGAAAACGGCGAACTCACGGAGTTTACACGCGGAAACCTTGTGCTGGAACTCGGCGGGCAGAAACGCACGCCTACCCTGCGCTGCGGGCTGTTGCCAGGCGTATTGCGATCTGAGCTGCTGGCAAAAGGCGATATTTCCGAGGCAATTCTCACGCCAGGCCACCTTGCCGCCGCATCCCGCATCTGGTTCATCAACAGCCTGCGTGGTTGGATTGAGATTCGGCCGGAGGGTATACTGCCCGCATAACAGCCAGCAGTAACGCTTTTGTAGCAGCGAGGCAATCCCTTAACCCATGCATATTCCCGATTCTATGCTCAGCCCATCCACATCCGCCGTTATGGCCGCCGCCATGGCTCCGGTTTGGGTAGGTTCTGCACGGGCAATGCGCAAAAAGCTAAGCACGCGCGAAGTCCCATTGCTTGCACTTGGCGCTGCTTTTTGCTTTACGGTGATGATGTTCAACATCCCCGCACTGGGCGGCACCACCGCACACCCGGTAGCCGGTACCCTGCTGGCCGTAATGCTTGGCCCCTGGGCCGCCGTTATTGGCATAACTGCTGCACTCACAATTCAGGCCATCTTCTTTGGCGATGGTGGAATCCTGGCACTTGGCGCCAACTGCTTTACAATGGCCTTTGCGCTGCCATTTGTTGGCTGTGCGGTGTACCTGGCACTGTTCCGCATCACCGGTAGAGATGAGCGACTGCGTGCTCTATGTGCAGGTGTGGGTGCATATGCAGGTATTGTTGCTGCATCTGGCCTGGTTGCCATACTGCTTGGCATCCAACCGGCACTTTTCCACGAGGCCAACGGCCACGCCCTCTACTTCCCCTTCGGTTTAAACGTTACTCTGCCTGCCATGCTTGCCGTGCACCTGATAGTGGCTGGCCCGGCAGAGGCCGCCGTTACTGCTGCCGCGGTGGCGTACCTGCTGCGTGCCAATGTGCCGCTCTACGGGGTTTCCACTTCCACACAATTGCAGCGCACGCCGCATCGGGAACGCATATGGCTTGGCCTTGGCGTTCTGCTTGCGCTCACCCCTGTGGGGCTGCTTGCCCGCGGCGAGGCCTGGGGCGAATGGGATGCCCAGGGAGTGCGCGCGCGCATTGCAGCGCGTGAAGGTGCAGGCATGGCCTATGTGCCTGTGGGGCTGGCTGCCTCAGAAGAGCATGCCTACAAAGGGCTGCCGGGCTATGCCGATTACGGCTCAGAACGAGGCGGCAAAGCATACATTATTGCCGGGCTGATAGGGGCCGTGGCAATTATTGGCACCCTGTTTGCTTTTGGCTATGCCGTATCGAAACGCCGCAAAGAGGACGTGCCAGGGCAGCCATCCGATACATCGCCGAGTATCCGTCACCGTCCTCCGTCCGAAAATACCACGCTGCCCGCCTGGATGCGCGAAGAACCGGTAACGGCGATCGGCACCGCCCAGAAATCTGGCAACCGATATCTGGAACGCACCGTGGCAGATCTTACCGGCAGAACAAACCGGGCCCTGCAATCCGGAATAGGGGCGGGTAATTCAGGCCTGCTGCAACGGTTTGACCCACGGGCGCGCGTTATCGCTACCCTGCTGCTGATAGCACCGGTAACCGTTTGCAGGCACCTTACTCCCCTACTGCTGGTATGCGCGCTTACGGCGGTAACGGCGGCACTCTCTGGAGTTAAGATGGGTGCATTCTTTCTGCGCATATGGCTGGCCGTGCCGGTGTTTGTTGGCGGTATCGTTTTCCCGGCGGCATTCAGCTCGGTAACACCCGGCAGGGAACTGCTTGTACTGCTAAAACAGCCCCATCTGGCAATTTCGGCGCCTGGCCTGGCGCTTGCCTCACTGTTGATAGTGCGCACGGGCACAGTGGTATCTCTGGGTGGTCTGCTTGCGGTAAGCACCCGCGCGGCAGACATCCTGGATGCACTGCGCAGGCTTGGCCTGCCAGAAGTGTTTACCATGATGCTGGCGATGACGCACAGATACACCCTGGTACTGCTTTCAACGTCCTCTGAAATGTTTGAGGCGCGCACAAGCCGCCGCGTTGGCTACAGCACGAACGTGTCGGGTCGCCGATCCGTAGGAGCGGGCGCAGGCAGCCTCTTCAGCAAAACTCTGGCACTCTCTGATGAGGTGCACGGAGCCATGATCTCCCGCGGTTTCCGGGGCTCCTTTCCGCCACTTCACCCTTCCAGCTGGAGCAAGCGCGATACCGCAGCTCTGCTGGCATGCATGATGATTGCAGCCGTGGTTGTGTGGCTGGATCACCATACAGGACTACCGTTATGACATCCATTTTTAATCTCGAGGATGTGGGCTTTACCTACCCGGGAGGCTCTGTGGCGCTGAATGGCGTAGGCCTTTCAATACACCCTGGAGAGAGCATTGCTATTCTCGGTGCCAATGGCAGCGGAAAATCAACTCTGATTCGCATGCTCGATGGGCTTGTTTTTGCCACATCCGGCGTCGTAAACGCATTTGGCAAGCCCCTAACAGAGGCATCGCTTCGAGATGAAAGCGCATCCCACGCGTTTCGAAGGCAGGTGGGCTTTGTATTTCAAAACTCAGAGGCACAGTTGTTCTCGCCAACTGTGCGAGATGAGCTCGCTTTCGGCCCTCTCCAACTCGGCCTAACACCCTCGGAAACAGAGCAGCGCATTACGGATGTAAGTGCGCTGATGGAGATAGAGCACCTGCTGGCCCGCGCCCCCTTCCACCTCTCCGGCGGAGAAAAGAAACGTGTTGCCATTGCGTGCACCTTAACCGTTAATCCATCCGTACTGTTGTTTGATGAACCTACAGGAGGGTTGGACCCAAGATCGCAGTACTGGCTGGTAGAACTGTTGGTGCGCCTTCGTGAGGCTGGCAAAACGGTAATCACGGCAACGCACGATCTAAACATCGTTTCCACCATTGCCAGCCGCGCCATCGTTTTCTCCGAGAACCACACCATCGCCGCCGATACTGCATGCGATGAGGTGTTGGCCGACATGGACCTGTTGCAGAGCGTAAACCTGATCCACCCGGACCTGCACCGGCACGATGGGGTTTTTCATGCACATAGGCATGGCCGCAAGCAGGAGCACCATCACTCCGATAGCCATTGATATAACAGGAGCACAAAATGGCAGAAGCAAAGCTCATTTCAATTGTATACAAACCCGCCAGCGCACCAACTGCGGCAGATGCCTACACGCGCATGCCA
This sequence comes from uncultured Chthonomonas sp., assembly GCA_903859705.1. Lineage (GTDB taxonomy): Bacteria > Armatimonadota > Chthonomonadetes > Chthonomonadales > Chthonomonadaceae > CAIXIX01. The sequence continues at coordinate 30,170 of CAIONQ010000028.1, read as the reverse complement.
GTGAGTGCGGCCGAACTTGTGCTGAAGCACGGCATAAAGGGCGATATAAAGGGCAGCACCGGCAGCAGGCAGCTCAACATTATGAGTGCACACATTGTGGAAAATCTGAATGCCGAGGGCTACAATACAAAACCGGGAGCGCTGGGCGAACAGCTGGTGATTGCCGGGATAGACCTGGAAGCACTGCCCCCAGGTAGCCTGCTTACCATAGGCAACCAGGCGCAGGTTGAGGTAGTGAAACTGCGAACCGGGTGCTCCAAATTTGAGAGGTACCAGGGCCACCAAGAGTCTGAAACCGTAGGTCGCCTTGGAATACTCGCAATCGTGGTAACAGAGGGAACAATACAGGTGGGAGACACGGTTACTGTGCAGCCCGTTCAGCAAGAACTAGGGTAGTTCGCACCAGTCGCACAGGCCATGCACCGCGTAGTTAGATCATTTTGCGAAGAATTATTTGGTAATTACGGACTATTATTAATTATTTAAGGCGGACGCCTGGGCACAGGTGTCTCCATTTCGTTCGGACGGCCGCAGCGCTAATCGACGCGCCTTTTAACTTGTAGGCGCTTATGAACATGCCGTTCCTGCAAATTACGTTGAAATTGGTATTGACACACGAACGAGAAAAAACGTAGAATGTGTTGCGAAGTACTTTTCACGTTCCAATTACATTGAGCGTGACGCTTAATGGCACTTGCGGGTGATTCAGTTTTACGGAACCACATTACCGCACGGTGCGCTTCAAGAAAAATGAAATAATAAACGTACATAATATTGGGATTACTGTTCAACTGAGCATATGTATCCCTCCGCAATTTCGAAAAGATCGGGGTGCTGTCTGGATGCAGGGCCATGTTATATCCTACAAGTATAAGCTGCAATTGCCAACAATCGCGCGGTACACAGTAATAGCAATCTTCGCGATAGCTGCGTCGGCGAAAGCATTAAGCATCTCTCAGTTGCAAGCATCGTTGCTGGTGTCACTTTTGGTACCAGTTAACCTGACGAAGTTTTTTGCGGTTCTGGTTATAGCAGTCGAGTTTACAATTGCTGCTGGCCTGTGTTTTCTGCCCAAGTTGCGTTTACAAATACTAAACTTGTGCTGCTTCAGTCGGAAACACACATTTGGCCTTCCACCGTTAGGTACACTTCGTATGGGAAGGTTACCTAATGAAACGCAATCGCAGACACTTTACGGGCACTGAAAAAGTAGCCATTTTACGCCGTCATCTGCTTGATTCTGTCCCGATATCTGATTTATGCACCGAGTATGATCTTCAGCCGACTGTTTTCTACAGGTGGCAGAAGCAGTTCTTCGAGAACGGCGCTGCCGCCTTTGAAGCTCCCGCTAAGGAGCCAGTTGGTACTGGTGACTCCGCTCGCATTGCGGCTCTGGAACAGTTCCTGACTCTCTATTCTCAACCAATTTTAAACCGGGCTCCGTTATTTACGACCAAAGGGCCAGAATTCGGAAAATCGTTCTTTCAAATGGCAAGGAGGCGATAGACGAACACTTCTCAACGGTTTCAAGGGAATTACCGGGAAGGTGGTTATTTGTGATATGCATCGCGACAATCCTATACATCCTGATAGGTTCTGCAGTTACGCATCTTAAGCCGCGCCAATAATTGGCTATAGCAGCTCCAAACGCACATGATCTGAATATATTCCGCCAAAACACGCGGTACGTGGCGCATTGTTATCGAGGAGACATAGATGAGGTCACTGAGGTTTGTCGGTTGGTATAGCATACTCGTACAATTGCTGTTGCTCACTTACGCCGTGCAGTGTTCAGCCCAGAGCAACAAATACGGCACATTGCCAACAATTTCTGAGGTCGTTAAAGGCGTTTCAGAACGTGAGGCGGCACTACGCTCGACCGCCATGGCATACCATCGTATATCCCAACTCGACGATTCTTTCGCTGACGCTCACGACGTACCTGCAGAGCGCAGAAGGACTGAAATCAAAGGTGAATACGCATATAAAGGCGGAAAAGTCTATCACTACCAAATTCAGTCGACAGCTGAACAAGCAAATGTCAAACCTGCTCCAGGAGAGCGTATTTCGACTGGTAATGGCTCTACACTAACGATTTACGACGGAACGCGTGCACACCATTTTGAGCCTGGCGCAATTGACCAACTCGGGCGGAATATGTACGACTCCGTGGCAACAGTATCTGATTTCAGAACCGAGTCGCCATTGGATTTTGGGACATTTGTGAGCGGTAAGTTGTTGTCGAGTATTTTCCGTTCAGGAACATGTACGGTGGAAACTATTGAGCACGATGCAAAAGCTGGACTGTTGATAGTCGTACGTGCTGAAACTAAGCCAGGGCTCACGGTGCATGCGCGTATCGCTCCAAAGTATGGTTTCATTGGTCTCAACACTTTACTTGAGTTTCGCCAGCCAGGTAGCAACCAAGTCTCTGCGATTTCATACGAATGCGAAAACATTAAGAACGTCGGTGGTGTTTGGATCGCGCTTGGAGGAAAATATACCGGCTACGAGTTGAGAGACGGTGAACGCTATTTACAACAATCAGCTAAGCTTACCGTTGACAAATGTTCAGTCAACGACGTACCAGACAGCAGATTTGAAACAAGCATGCCGACGGGAGCCGTTGTGTCGAATAAAGACAACGGTAAACGATATCACGTTGGCATTAACCATGAACTGGTTCCCGAAGACGGTAGCGTGTCAGTTTCGGGCGCTGTTTCGTCGAAAAACCGGCTACCCTACATCTTCGCCGTGTGCATCTTCGCGTTAGGTATTGGATTAATAATGTGGCACCATCGAAACAACTCGAGATAACCTCAGCTACGATTTTCTGCGCTCTTATTTTATTAGCCAACGCGATGTTAACAGGCTGCCGGGCTTCTGCGGGGTTTTGCGGTCCAACTAGCTTGAGCTATTTGCTCCTGCAGTTGAGAAAGCAGAACCAGTTTACCAGCATAAGTAGGGAATTTGGAGCCAATGGAAAAGTCGCATCATTTGACGACATCAGGCGTGTTGCTGGATTTCATGACGTGAGTCTCGTTGGTGTGGTGTTAAAGGATGCTGAGCTACGCGAGCAAAGGTGCCCTCTTATCGTCAGGTTAAATGAGAGTCACTTTGTTGTGATATTGCAGTTCTGCAATGACGGGGCGCGCATTGCAACGCCCGTTCAGCCAGGCGAGGTTCAAATCGTCGTAATGCCGTACAAGAAACTTTTCGACGAGTGGGACGGAAGAACACTGATTGTTCGGGGTACTAAGGATTGACCAATTATCAGAAAGTAATAAAATATTCTTCAGGACCGTCAACAAGTGAGTCGGAAAGTAGAGCTATAAGCGATGACAATATCTGCATGGCGTGTCTACTATTTCTGATATGTGCCACTGCCTCGTATTCGTCTCACGTCTCAGCCGGCGCGTATCAAAGGGCAGGAATGGGATTTGATCTCGCAGTATTCGACCAGGCTGCGTGGTTAATCAGCCACGGTCAGCAGCCATTTGTGACGGTACGGGGCATGCACATTCTGGCCGACCATTTCAGTTTGATCATTTATCTTGTGGCGCCGTTATACAGACTGTGGGCTGACCCAAGAACGCTAATTTGTGTGCAGTGTACCGTTTTGATGTTTGGCGCATACCCTGTGTACGCATTTATGCGCTTTCGGAATGTGCATCCAACCATCAGTCTGTTCGCGGCATGCTGCTACCTGTTATATCCACCTGTGCAACACCTTGCACTCAACGAGTTCCACCCAGATGCAATCGCAACCACCGCTCTGTTGTTCGCATTTCTTAATCTCGAACGCAGGCGACTCTCGCCGATGGTAGCGTCTTTAATTGTTGCGTGTTGTTGTAAGGAGCCCGTGAGTTTGACATGCTGCTTCTTTGGGGTGTACGCACTTACAGTCGACAAAACATTTGGGATCGCCGCCATTGGTGTCGGGTTGCTTGGAACTCTCACCGCATTTACGGTTATGAGTCACTTCAGTCATGGGGCAACAACCGGGTACATAGCACTTTACAAACAGTACGGTAATTCGCCAGCACATGTCATTTCTCATCTGCTCAAACATCCAGCTATTGTTGCAAAAGCACTGAGCGCACCCGGCATGCAGAAGTTCATTTTCCAGTTATTGGCACCCGGAATGTTTTGCTCACTTATTGCACCGGATGTGCTCATCGGAGCCATACCAGCACTCCTCGTAAACGCCCTGGGCAGCCGCGCGCAGCTGAGGATGCTTCCGGGTCACCACACGGCTTTCTTGACGCCCTTTGTAGTGCACGGAACACTCATAGGTGCGCTGCGCTTGAAGCAATTTGCCAGGTTTAATGCGACGATCGTGCTTTGCACATCAATAGGGGCATGCACGCTGCTTTCAACAGCATGGAGCCCGTATCCAGTTTTTGCGGGCGAGCGTTTCAGGAACCAATCCGATTCAGCGGCTGCAGAAACGCGGCGACTACTGGCAACTATTCCCGCAGACAGCGCTGTGGCTGCAGATGCCAGCATCCTCGCGTTTCTGTCACGCAGACCTTATGTTTATGCTTTTCCAAATCCGTTCTGTAAGTCCTGGTACGGCCCAGGAGTCGCCGCACAGCTTCAGGTTGAATCCGGCGATTTTTGCTGTGATCAGCCACATTTAAAGGCGACAGCCCCTGCAGGTTCCCGCGTCAAATATATTGCCCTCTGCCGTGACGCATCCGCGGCAACTCCAAGTTACCGGCAATACGTCGCAGATGTTTTAACTGACGGCTCATTTGGCATCGTTTCTGTTGGCAGGCACGTTCTTATACTTCGTAGATACGCTGATATTGCCTCTGGTACTGCCATGCTAGCCAGGTACATAGGTCAACCGCAGATTACAGCAGTAAAGGATGCTTACGATCTTTGGCTCGCCGCTCAATTTCCAGAAATGTGAACCGCACGGCTCGCCAAATAGCAATCCTATTTCTGTTTTGAGGAAGAAGGAGGCACAGATTGAAACGATTTGCGTTCACGCTCATTGAGCTATTGGTTGTGATAGCCTTAATTTCGATTCTTGCTGGGCTGTTGCTGCCAGTAATATACAGCGCACGTGAATCCGGGCGCGCTTCGGCGTGTCTTTCCAACGAAAAGCAGATAGCTCTTGCCCTCATCCAATACACTTCTGACTACGACGAAACCTTTCCGATGAACCGTTTCGCTGACGACCTTCACCAGGATACTGGCTGCACAGCCGCGTCCGGTTCAACTCTGCCGCAGGACGCACTCCAGGGCAGCACGGTAAATTGGAAGCGGGTACTACCGCCATACGGTATTACAGCGCAGGTGCTCTCATGTCCATCAAATGTATACCTGTGGAAAGCAGGTGGATACAACCATGCCCCGGGCGATGAATCAAACTACCTTTATGCCGCGCCGCAGCGATTACCCAACTCCTATGCGTTTAATGGAAATTTCTTCCACGAAGCTGTACCGGCTTGTTGGTATGGAGAACAGTCGATAAGACCGCGTCGGCTTGCTGAAATTAGTAGCCCAAGCTCCCTCATTATGGTGATTGAATCGCGAGCGAATTACCCAGATATTGGCAACTGGTTCATTCAATCGCGGATCTCAGATCAACCCAATCTTGGCGAGTTTCAATCTCATAGATCCGGCCTAAACTGGTGCTTTGCAGACAGCCATGTAAAATGGTTAAAATTGCCTGCAACCTGCACCAGCAAGATGTGGACGGACACATACCGCGATGCCGCTGGCGGCTGTGATGACCTCAAAGATCTCGCCCAGGAATACAAGTAGGGGCACGAGTGTTATCGCTTTATGCTTTATTGTTGTACCGCTTATCCGAAAATCTGCAAGCCCCTGCCCCACCATTCCATTGGGGCAGGGGCCGATTCCATCAGGCGAGGGTTACCGCCAGCTTTTCGCCCTGTTTTACCACTGTACCAGCAGGCAGTGTAACCACTGCATTGCTGCCCTCGTGGCTAACGGTTGCAGCCAGCCGGCGCGTGCCGATGGTTACCGTTGCCTTTTTAACGCTGTGCGCAGCCTCCAGATGCAGGGTGCCGAGCTTCAACTGCCCTTCCACCACATGCAGTTCGTTCCGCTGAGATTGCGGCTTGCGAACCTGGTTTACGCTACCCCAGCCCTCCGGGCCAGTAAATAGAGACTTAAATGCATCCTTCTGGATGCGTGGCGTTAAAAGCAGCGTTGCGGTGGTTCCATCGTAGCGGAAGCCGGAGAGCGCCGTTAGTACCGACCACGATGACATTGCACGTGCATAGTGGCCGCCACATTCAATCTCATTCCAGGGATTGCGCGGCATGGGGTCTCGAGGTACGCCATCGTATCTGTCTCGCGCCGCCTTCACAACCGCCAGCCCTTCTTCCATTAGCCCCTCGTAAAGCATATGGGCGGCAACCTGATACTCTACGCCGGTCCACACCTCATCTACATAAGGAATGGTGTTTGCAGGCCTGCCACCGCGGGGCCACGAGCAGATGAGTAGCCCCTTATCGTTGCCGCCAGCGAACTTGCGCCAGTTGTGCTGGAAGTTAGAGAAATCTGGAAGCCAGTTGTACTTGAATACAGATTTTAGTGCCTTTACCACCATCTCTTTTGGCAGAACGTACCCGAGCCCCAGTTGATGTGCCCACCACTGCCCAATTAGCTGATCACTCAGGCAGCCCGGACCATACTCACCCGCGCGCTTCATATAATCTGGCAGGTTCTGCTCGAAGTACTCTCCATTCCAGCAAAGTTCAACCAGCTTCTTCTGCCCCTTTTCAAACACACTGTGGAAGTGATCTGCGGCTGCCGCATCTCCCACCTTCTTGGCCATCTCTTCGCCGGCTCGCAGTGCGGCCAGGTAGTAACTGCCGATAAAGGTGTTTACTCCATGAATGGCATTGTCATATGTGTTCCACTGATCGTCGCTAAGCGTACCATCCGGAGTTCCGTTTGAAGTGGCCGCATCGCGCCCAATCAGATACTCCACTGCGCGTTTCACCCCGGGCCAGTAGGCTTTCAGGAACGTATCATCAGGTGCATTGAGCGCCTCTCGATAGGCCTTCAGAACGCAGCTGGCATGGCCATCTGAGAACGGCTGTTCACCGGTTGGGCGTGGGGGCGAAGGCACATCAGTGCGGTTATCGATGCCTCCATCCGGGCGCTGCTGATGCTTGTAATCGATCTCGCGCATCAGCTGTTCCAGGTCCGGAAACACATGTGCAAGGGTCTGTTCGTAGCCCCATACATGCGTACAGGTTGGCTGACAGCATCCGTTAGAGCCCTCCCACCCGAACACGTCTCCATTGGCAATGCGGAACACAACACCAGAGTGACGGATGGTACTGATTTGTGATGTTACGCAATCCAACAGCCAGTAGGGCAGGGTGCTATCGTACATCGCTTTTCTAAAGCGCTCTGTTCGGGCACGCAGTTTGGGGTAATCCTGCGCAACGGTTTTAACTACCGCATCCACCTCGGGCCAAACGGTGGCGTAGTGGCAGCCCATGGAGGTACCGCCGCCGTTGTACTTGTTGGGGTAGCGCCATGCCAGGCAGAAAACAACCTCACGCGTTGCGCCTGGCGCAAGCTGAACCGTTGTGGCAATCGCACCATTTACCGTGGAGCCGGCCTTTGTTGGTGCAGAACTGTGCCCATTTGCGGGCACCGGCTGGAACCTGCCCGCCGTTCGGAACTCTTTCCAGGCCTCTTCCCAATCGGTAAATGCGCTGTGGATGGTGGAATCAGGACCGTTGGTCATAAGAGCCAGTGCACCATGCCCGGGTGCGGTGGAAGGCACCGCGTTGGGTGCTTCGTACTTAGCGCCCGTCAGGTTACATACGGTTTCATAGGCCGCGTGGCGCGCACCGATGAGCTCTGCCTGGTTGTGATCGATAATTGGCCCCTGCACAACAATCACCTGCCCGGCGCCAACCTTGTGGCCGAGGGTAGTGTGCCCCGTGCGCTGGATAGTTCCGGCTTTCGCCCCCTCTTTGTGTGCATCCAACTGGTAGCTGGCCCCGGCAGCCTTCGGCAGGGTTAGGCGGGCGGGCAGCAGCTCTTCCAAAAGTGCAAACAGCAGATGGTGGCCAGGATCATCGGAGAACACAATGTGATCTACATTGATGTGTCCCCAGCCGCCAGTGGAATCATCCACAATCTCAAGGTGGGCGGATTTGCCAATAAGCTCTGCCACATTCCAGGTTTCTGGCAGCAGCTTTTCTTCTTCCTTGCCAGATGCCGTGCGTACGGTTTTGCCATCCACTATCAGCCGAATAGCGGTGTTGGGCTGGCGCCCACCACCCACCAGGAAGCGGATAAAGTTGCGATCGATGGTGAACGGTTCGCTAACCATGCGGCCGGTGGTATCGTCACCATCCAGGAAGGAGTTAACAAGGCCGTGGCCAATAAACCCGGTTACCGTTTGCTGGCCTGCCAGCGTGCCATGAGCGGGCTCTGTTCCGAATGCTTTGCCCGTAACTTTCCACTTGCCATAGCCGTTTTCGAAATCATCAAACACAACATCTGGCCGAATGGCGGTTTCGGTAAGCGGCTTGCCTTGGGTGGCGGCGGCATAGGCAGCAAGCAATGGCTGTGCTACGCCCGAGAAGATAAGGGTGGCACCGGCGTGCACGGCATCGCGGGCAGATTGCAGGGCATCGGCAGGAATATTTGCTGCCGCCTCTTCAAGCCACACAATTTTCTCTGTTGCCGGGGTAGATTTGTCTGCCCCAACGGCATCAAAACTGGCAACCTTGAGGTTATCCGGCTTATTATCCGGGCGTGTGGTTAGCGCACGCACATCTACGTTGGTAAACAGCGCCGTTTTACGATCCAGCTTTGCGGGTTTGCCCGGCACCGAGTGCATAGAAAGCACCGAAGCGCCCTTCACTTTGTATGCACGGTTGTAGTTGCCGCCAAAGTTGGGATGAGAAACATCGGTATGCTGCTTAACCTCGTTAAAACCTACCGAGTTGAAGCTGATAGGCACGCCAATTGCATCGTAGCCAATGGCATTTTGCATAAATCCGGCAAGGCTTACGGTTTGATCCGTTGCTGTGGGGTTGTGCAGCTTAAAGGTAAAGATTGCGGCCGGGATGGCAGAGAACTGAGAATCCAGCGGTGCAAATGGAGAGAATGCCGTGAGCTCTATGGAAACGGGTATTTCTGGATCCTGATAGTTGAGTGTGGCAAATGGGTACTCGCCCGTCATCTCAATTCCGGCAACGCGTGGCCAGTTGGGGCCGCCACTGGTTTGTAGCATTTTGGCTACTGTGCCAACGCGGGCTGCGAAGCAGAACGGCACATAGCCATCGCGCAGGGTATTAAACAGTTGCCAGGTTGTAAATTGCCCATCGGAGCCAAGCTCGAAGTTACCGGTGCCGATGCCACCTAGCGGAAACTTAACATCGCCATGCGCTGCCGAGGTGTATTTGCGTGCGGTTGCGGGCTTAAATAGATCTGCCTTCCATGCAGATAGTTCTGCTGTGCTGCCCTGCTGCTTTACCCAATCTCCCCATGCGGGCGAGGCCAGTACTCCTGCTGCGCCAACGCCGGCCAACTTAATAAACGCACGCCGGGAAACCGCATCAAACTGGGGCGCACAACATCCACTGGCGGGATCGCATCCGCATTCGGTATCCGCCGATGTCAACTCTGGCATTGCATAACTCCTGAAATGTGAGGTGGGAAGTGGTGTTTTCCTAACCTGGATATAGTGCCTCTAAGATTAACGTGCTTGTAAGGTTACTCCTGCGCAAACTAACGTTATAACAACAGGTTATGAATCTTTGTATTGCTGATATAAGATTCGTACCTACTTATGTGCCTTCCTATGCTAAACATGCAAACAATTGCTGTACAATGATACATGCAACTCTTCCGCCTAAAGAATGCGCTGCATAAGAGCACCACCACAAAATTCGTTAAGACTATTGCTCTGGTGGCCACATTGGTGATACTTGCAGTATTACCATGTCGTTTTTGTATTGCACAAGAGGAAGAAAACTCCAGCGACAGTGCTGCCGACGTATTTATTACCATGCGTGATCAGCATAATGCTGACTTCCAGCTGGAGCTATCTCACAAACCTGCAGATCCCGATGCGCTGCGTGCCGCCGCCGAGAAAGCCATTGGAGACACCCTCCAGGGATATCAAACGGAAACATTATCCGATGGACACTGGCGGATATGGGCACAGTACCGCCCTGGCAAAGGCTCTGATAACTCACCCAAAACCAGCACATTTGCCGTACTAAAACTGGTGCCATGGATGCAGAAAAACGAGATCGACGTTTTCTCGTTAAGTGTATTTGTGCCAGCAGGTACGCCCACCACAACCCTGCCGGCCGCATTTGTTCAGGATGAGCCCGCGTATAAAGAAACGCGATACTACTGGAGCACATCTCTGCATGAGCTGCATGTAGATCTCACCAATATCCATTGGCAGGCCGGTTACTCGCCACTATATTTAGGCAGCAGCCTGCTACTGCTTGGGCTATATCCCGTAGCGGTTCTTCTCCTTTCCTATCGTCGAATGCGCCGGTATCTTAATAACTTTGAGCTTAACGAGCAGCAATCGCCCGGAACTGTATTTGAGATGGTGCTTTACAACAGGCTTCTTGGGAAGTTTGTTGGATATTCCTGGATGGCAATTCTGCTATGGCGCTTCCCGCCAGCTTCGCTTAGATTCTTGAATATCACGCACTCCCTGGCAAACTCCTGCCTGTTGCTGGCAGCTATCTCAACAGCCGCCTGGTGTGCCACGCAATATGCCGCCAGCGCGATATCCATGCCACTGATCGACCGAATATACAACACACAAACGCCGCCAGGGCAAGGGGCTATTCTGGCAACAATAGACGCAGCCCTGTTCTGTGTACCAGGCGTATTTCTCGGCATGTCGTTTGTATCGCTCACATCCAATAACGATAGAGCTGGCTTTCTATACCTGTTTTTATTCGCTCTGCTTTTTAATGGTATCGCGCGCTTCAGGCATCACTTATCTGGCGTGGAAGCGAACATGCTTGAACCCGGAACCCAGATTGCCGAAACGGTGTCCGAGTTGGCAAAGGCGGCCGGTTTAAGTGGCGTAACTTGCCTGAGTTTTTTTGGTTATGGGCCAGGCCCGGGTTTGGCACAGGCGTTGTATGGCAAGCGAATACTGATAACAGATGGCATGCCCGCTTTGCTAAATCAACGAGAATTGCGCGGTGTGCTGGCGCATGAAGTAGCACATATCAAGCAAAAGCACTTAGTCATCTATGCCTGCAAGCGGCTGGCGTTGCTTGCGTTGTATCCGCTGATATTAATGTTTAACCCGTGGGTTGTTTGGAATGCCGGGAAATCAGTTTTTCTCGCGGGTCTGCCCCTTATTCCGGTGCTCGTGTATCCGCTTGGCGCAAAAATCTCTCGCCTGATAGAGTACAAAACAGATGCTGTTGCCGCAGCGCTGGCTGGCGAAGCCGCCGGCCTGGCCTCCGGGTTGGAAGTGTATAGAAAAGCATCGCATAGTCCAACAACCTGGAGGCGCAGCACAGGTTGGCTAATGACTCATCCGGATTTCGAATCCCGGTTTCGCAGGTTAGGGTTCGTTGGCTCAGCTGCCATTGAAAACCCAATAACGGAACAATCCGCTGTGGTTGGCAAGATTCGGCGCCCAGCACTTACTGCTACGTTCCGTAAATTCTACTCAAACGATATACAGGGGCTATACGGATTAGCAGTGGTATGCCCGATTGTTATTGCAGGGCTAATTGTTGCCTATGCATCCCTTTCCGGATTGCTAATGGTAGCGGTGATGGCTGGGGCGGTTATCCTCGCACTGGATCTAATTCGAATCATCAGTGATCGGGCTCCGGCATCTCGGATGATAACCTTACGCTCGCGATTATCCCGGAGCCTGGCCGAAGAAGGCAAAACTGCAACCGAAACACATTTCTGCGGTATTGTTCCCGGCGCAAACTCGCAGATGAGCTATTTAACGCTGCCCTACGCGGATATTGGCGAGGTAAGCGTAACAGAAGACGGCATCTTCTGGGCCGGTGACTTAGAGGATTTCAACCTGCCATGGAACATGGTAACGGCAGTTGAATATGCTGCCAACGGAGATTACGCGAACCGGGGAACGGCAGTTACCTGCACGGATCCGGCCACAAATGTAAGCGGTACTTTCACTTTGTATCTGTTGCCCGTCTCAGGTGCGCTGCATGCAGCGCAATCGGTAGATGCATTCCGCCAGCTTCTTGCAAATAAGCATGCCGCAGCCAACCGCCCGGCGCCGACCCAATTCGATTTTGAAATTGTGCCTTCAACACCCTTCCCCTGCAAATTACCCCCGGAAAAGTGGTTGTCTGCACCTACAACGCCAGCAACAGCTGCACTTAAGCAGGCACTTTTTGCCTCTTACATATATGGGCTAATAGTTTGTGCACTGCTCGGCGGCCTAACCGGCAATGCGCAAAGAAACACACCCTACGCTGTAGCAATTTTGTGCGCCGTTTTTATGGTAGTAATTAACTCGTGGTACCATAAACGGGGACTTAAACGTATTAAACGGTAGCCTTGCATTGGGATAAGGTATAAATCCTGATCAATATGGTAAGATTATTTCAGCCATATTCCAGCATTCGCCGGGCCGGCACCGCTGCCACCCGGCTAAAAACCTGTGTGGCAATTGCCGCTGCATTCCTGCTGGCCACTAACTTACCAGCAAGTGCGCAGAAGCCTACGCCACCCATTGTGGTGCACTACATGCCGTGGTTTGTGGCAAAGCCTTACAGCGAGAACTGGGGCTGGCACTGGACAATGAACGCTGGCGACAGCGGCCCATTTAACCCCGATAGGGTGGCAAAAAACGGCCACCTATGCATTGCCTCGCACTACTATCCAGAGATTGGCCCGTACGATTCTGCCGATCCTGTAGTGCAGGAGTACCACCTGCAGCTGATGAAAATCGCCGGGCTCAGTGGCCTGATTGCAGACTGGTATGGCAAATCGGATCTCAACGATTTTGGAGTGATACGTGCAGCCTTTCAGAAGCTGCTGCCCGCTGCCGCAAAGTACCACCTGAAGGTTGGCGTTTGCTACGAGGATCAAACGATTCCACAGCGCGTAAAGGCAGGCAAGCTGGATGTGGCAAGTCGAATTTCAGCCGCAAAAGAGGACCTGGAGTGGCTGAAGCAGGCGCTGTTTGCCGGTGCCGTTTGCCTGCGGGTTGGGGATAAGCCACTGCTGCTATCGTTTGGCCAAACAGGCCTTACCGATGCCGAGTGGAAAGAGACTCTGGCAGGCGAAACGGTGGCCTACTACAGCGAGCACAACAGGCGCTCTGCCGCAGATGGCGCGTTCGATTGGCCGTTGCCGAGCCTTGGCCCTGCCAGCGTTGATAGATTTTACAAACAACATAGCGCACCAGGCGAGCGGTTTATTGCTACGGCATTTACCCGCTTCGACGATGTGTATGCCGAGGGCAATGCCGGAGCCTCTTTTCCCAAAATGGCAGATGAGAAGGGCGAGCTGCTGCACAGAACCCTGCAGCAGGCGCTTAAGAGCGGCGCAGACCTGGTGCAGATAGCCACGTGGAACGATTGGGGTGAAGGCACCGGCATTGAACCCACATCGCAGTTTGGAACTCGAGATCTTCAAACGGTGCAGGCCGCATCGGCCATATCACAGAAGGCCGGATGGAAGCCAGAAGATCTGAGCATACCGCTTCGCGTATACCGCATGAAACGAGCTAATCCGGCACCAACTGCTGCATTAAAGAAGCTTTTTACACGAATTGCAGATGGAATTGCGGAGGCCAACGCTTCCGATGTTCGATCTGCACTGGCTGAGGCAGAGAAACTGTCTGTGGCCGCCCCGCACGCAGCGGGCCAGAGGTAGTGTGCAATCATACGCGTGTTCAAAACACTGAATCCGCATCATAGATGAATGTAACTCGCACCACTGAAAATACAATCCCCCATTCTGCGGATGATAGCCGCAGACGGGGAACGATATAATCTGCCTAACTTTAGCCCCCGAGCTAATGCCGAATGTTATTACAGTGACTGTAAATTGGAATAATTTCGGTTCCATGGCCGGGATTTACCGGAAGGGTTGAGCAATGGCTGTTCGAACAACTGAGTTGACGACAGACGTCACCATAAGGCTTGTTGGAGAATCGGGCGAAGGAACGATTAGCCTGGGTGAACTCGCAGCACGTATGCTTACGATGCTCGGGCTTGAGATCTGTACATTTCAAACATTCCCCGCCGAAATCAAAGGCGGTACGGTTATGTTCCAGGTACGTGCCCGTGCAGGTGCCGTTTATTCTGAGGGAGATGCTGCCAACATCCTGGTAGCCCTCACGGAAGACGGATACCATCTGATGGGTGGCAACCTGGCCGAAGACGGAATCGTTCTCTACGACTCCGATGTCTTCACTCCCACCCCGGCCCCCGGCCGGTGGGATCTGGGCATGCCGATTACCAGCATGGCCAAAGCAGAAAAAGACGCTCTGAAGGCCGAGATGGAAGGCGAACAAGTTGCCCGCCTGCCAGCCCCAAAAAACATCGTTGGCCTGGGTGCGCTACTTACTCTGATTGATGCGCCACTTACCCCCGCCGAGCAGTACATTACAGATCTCTTCGGCCGCAAGGGCGAAGGCATCGTTCGAATGAATATTCGAGCTCTGCACTCCGGCGCCAACAGGGTTAAGCAGGAGATAGGCACACACCGAACTCCCCACATCAAACCACAGGAGCGCACCACACCGGTTATAACGGTAAGTGGAAACCAGATGGTGGCCATGGGTGCACTGGCTGGTGGCCTCGGCTTCTTCGGTGGTTACCCTATTACTCCCGCAACGGAGATTATGGAGTTTCTGGCCAAAGAGCTACCACGCTTCGGTGGCGACCTTATTCAGGCAGAAGATGAAATTGCCGCGCTTGCCATGCTCTGCGGAGCAAGCTACGCCGGCAAGAAGGTAATGACCTCCACCTCTGGCCCGGGCCTGAGCCTTATGGTAGAGCTGATCAACTTTGCGGGCCAGGCAGAAATTCCGCTGGTTATCTGCGATGTTCAGCGCGGCGGTGCCAGCACCGGCATGCCAACCAAAACCAGCCAGGGAGATCTTAACCTTGCGGTTTATGGCGTGCACAACGAATCTCCACACATCGTATTTGCGGCCAGCAGTGTAGAAGACTGTTTCTGGGCTGCAATTGATGCGCTGAACCTGGCAGAGACTTACCAGTGCCCGGTTATCCTGCTCTCCGATCAGGCGCTGGCAACCAGAAAGAACACGCTGCCTACACCAGATTTCAGCGCAGTGAAAACGGTAGAGCGCATTAAACCGGCAGCCGAAGACCTTGGCCCAAATTTCCGCCGATACCTGGATACCGCAACCGGTATTTCTGCGATGGCAATCCCCGGCACTACCGGCGGAGCTTACACCGCAACCGGTATTGAGCACGATGAAATTGGCAACCCGGGATACACCCCACAGCTTGCTAAGAAGATGAAGAACAAGCGCTTCCGCAAGCTGGAAACACTTCAGAAGGATCAGGCAGCCGATTTCGCACATGTGTATCCGCACAAGGGTGAAGGCCTGGCCGATGTTGGCATCATCGCATTCGGATCTACCGAAGGCGTTCTGCGAGAAGCAGCAGAGAGAGCAGAAGCGGAAGGCATAAGCACCGCACACCTGCATCTTCGCCTGCTTAGCCCGCTGCCACTCGCCCAGATTGAAGCATTTGTGGCTTCCTGCAAAACCATCCTGGTGCCAGAGCTCAACTACACGGGCCAGCTGGCGGGCCTGCTGCGTGCAAACGTAGATATCAAGCTGCACGCATACCACAAGGATGAGGGTGTACCGTTCGTAGCACGCGAACTCTTCGATCAGATTAGAGCGCTCGCCTCTCAGAACTAAGAAAGGCGACGGAGACATAGATGACAACAGCACCTGTTACATTTACAGTTAAGAGCTATAAGAGCGACCTGAAGCCGATATGGTGCCCGGGCTGCGGCGACTATGGCGTGCTTAGCGCGCTCTACAAAGCGATGGCAAACTGCCAGCTCGATCCCGATAAAACCGTGGTTGTTTCCGGCATCGGATGCTCATCGCGCCTTCCTGGCTTCGTATCTTCTTACGGATTCCACGGAGTACACGGCCGAGCACTGCCCATTGCAACCGGCATCAAAGCATCCCGCCCCGATCTTAAAGTGATTGTGGTTGGCGGAGATGGCGATGGATACTCCATTGGTGGTGGCCACCTGCCGCATGCAGCGCGCCGCAACCTGGATATGACTTACCTGATTATGAACAATAACACCTACGGTCTAACCAAGGGTCAGGTATCCCCAACATCCATGCTACCGCTGATATCCAAGAACCCGAAGATCGATCCCAAGCGGTGGCGCACCACGCCATACGGCATGGTGGAAGATCATCTGGACCCACTGGCGCTGGCAATAGCCGCCGATATGTCCTTTGTTGCACGCGGCTTCTCCTACAGGCCCAATCAGCTAACGGAGATATTGACCCAGGCGCTGCAGCACAAGGGCTTCGCGCTGATCGATACCTTCTCGCCGTGCCCAACGATGAACCAGGACCAGACAGACGAGTTCTACAAAGAGAAAACGTTTGATGTGCCAGAGGATCACGATCCCACCAACAAGGGGGCGGCCTTTAGCCTGGCAACCCACCCAACGGGATACCCGATAGGCGTTATCTACAAGCATCTTGGAAAACCAAGTATGCAAGATGAAGGATGGGTGCTCCACGAGAGGCTGGCTGCTGAGCCACCTGCCACTGTGGAGGGCCTGTTTAAAAAGTACCTGTAAGATGCCAGACCGCGCCGAGCTGAAAGTTCGGCGCGGTCTGCTTTTTAGGGTGTGCGTAAATGTTGCTTCTTGCAAACGCGCTGCGTAATAACGGGCAGCGAGAACCGTGTGGGGGCCGCGCGATGGATCTGAGAACAACTTATCTGGGCCTGGATCTAAAGAACCCCGTAGTCGCTTCCGCCTCGCCGCTTTCCAGCACTCTGGATGGCATACGCAGGCTGGAAGATGCAGGCGCGGCGGCCGTTGTACTTTTCTCCCTGTTTGAAGAACAGCTGTTGCATGGTCTTGGAGCGCTGGATACCTATCTCAACCTGAGGGGTGGTGCTACCAGTGAAATTTTCGACCTATTCCCGCAGGATAGCGAGTTTCATGCCGACCCAGAACAGTATCTGGAGCTGATTCGCAATGCTCGCGAGGCAACCAGCATCCCCATAATCGGCAGTTTGAATGGGGTTTCTACTGGCGATTGGCTGGCCTATGCCATCCATATGGAGCACGCGGGGGCCAGCGCCATAGAGCTTAACCTGTACTACGTGCCAACCGATATAGAGCTTTCTGGCCTCTCCACAGAATGGATGTATCTGGATGCTCTAAATGATGTGGCACAACGGGTTACCATTCCGGTTTCTGTAAAGCTTAGCCCCTTCTTTAGCTCCCTGCCATATATGGCAAACAGTATGTACAAGAGCGGAGCCAGCGGACTGGTGCTTTTTAACCGATTTTATCAGCCAGATCTGGATATTGAGGGTTTGGAGATAAAACCGAAGGTCTATTTCAGCCGATCAGAGGATCTCACACTGCCACTTCGTTGGGTATCTCTTATGTATGGGCGCGTTCCGGTGGATTTCGCTGTTTCTGGCGGGGTGCACACTTACCGGGATGTTATCAAAGCTGTGATGTCTGGAGCGAAGGTGGCCATGATGGCCGCAGAGCTGCTGACCAACGGGGTTCAGCGTATCAGTGAGATCCTGAACGAGATACAAAACTGGATGGATGTGCACGAGTACGATTCTATTCAGAAGATGTGTGGCTTTATGAGCGAGCGGTACGCCGTTTCTCCCGAAGCCTTTGAACGCGCAAGCTATGCAAGGGCGCTGCTTGCGTACCGAAACAGCGCCCGACAAGAACAAGATCAACCGTAACAGCGCCTGGCGCTGCCCGGCCCAGCCGGAAACAGAAAGTGAGGGAAGCCGCCGTGCCTGTCACCGCCCCTTCCAGTTCTGAATACCTGCCAATAATCGTGTTTACGCTGGTGGGTATCGGCTTCGTAGGAGCCACGCTCCTGTTCTCCCGCCTGATTCAGCCTCATGCTCCATCAAAAGCAAAGAACTCCACCTATGAGTGTGGCGTTGCACCCACAGGCAACGCCTGGCAGCAGTTTAACCCGCACTACTATCTGTTTGCACTGCTGTTTGTGGTGTTTGATGTTGAGGCGGCATTCCTATACCCATGGGCCCTTGCTTACCGCAGGGTAGGCATGTATGCAGTGGGCGAAATGATTCTGTTCGTTGTGCTTCTCGGAGCAGGGCTTGTATATGCCTGGCGCCGTGGTGCGCTGGAATGGGAGTAACAGTCTTGGATAAACCACTTACACAGAGTGAAATAGATACCTGGAAAGTACCCGTTCCGGGCGGATCCGTGCTTCTGGCCCCTGCCGATAGGCTGGCCCAGTGGGCGCGCCGT
Source organism: uncultured Chthonomonas sp. (assembly GCA_903859705.1). Lineage (GTDB taxonomy): Bacteria > Armatimonadota > Chthonomonadetes > Chthonomonadales > Chthonomonadaceae > CAIXIX01. The sequence continues at coordinate 11,675 of CAIONQ010000028.1, read as the reverse complement.
AACTCCATGTGGTCGCTCACCTTCGGCCTCTCATGCTGTGCAATCGAAATGATGGCCGCAGCAGCGGCTCGAAACGACCTGGATAGGTTTGGAATATTCTTCCGAGCCACACCGCGCCAGGCCGATGTGATGATTGTTGCGGGCTGGATATCTGTAAAGATGGCCCCATTTATCAAAACGCTTTACGATCAGATGCCAGAACCGAAATATGTAATAGCCATGGGTGGCTGCGCATCTGCCGGCGGCCCCTATAGAGACAGCATAACGGTGGTGAAGGGTGCCGATCAGTTTATCCCCGTGGATGTGTATGTATACGGCTGCCCGCCACGGCCGGAGAACCTGATAAACGGCATCATCAAACTTCAGGATCTGATTACCTCAGAGCATGCGCTTACCCGCCGTGGGCAGCCCCTGCCGCCCAGAACACCCATCGTAATCGGGGGTGAATAGCGATGAATGCAGAGATACTTACCGAAATACTGGGAGACAGGCTGATTAGTGCAGAAGACCAACCCTTCAGCACCCACATCGTGGTAACCGCCGACAACCTGCTCTCAGTTTGCACCGAGCTTCACTCCAACCCACGCACGCAGCTAGATTATGCTGGCGATATAACCGCACGGGATACAGGCAAAGAAATAATTCTGTGGTACCGCCTGGAGTCTATGACTATCGGCACAACGCTAACGATAAACGTTACTGTTCCGCGCGATGAGGCGGTTGTACCGAGCGTACAGGCAATTTGGCCGGGCCTCAACTGGTTTGAGCGGGAATGTTACGATATGCTCGGCATCCGCTTTGAGGGGCACCCGGATGTAGATAACCCGGAGCTGATGCGCATTCTTCTTCCAGAAGATTGGGAAGGCTTCCCTTTCCGAAAAGACTACGTGCCCGTGTTTAGTGGAAACCCACTGCACGGCCCACAAGAAACCAACTGAGCCCACCTCTCGGCACAGATGCCGATTTACAGAGATAGCAACGGAATTTGACTTATGGTCAATACAGCAACAACAGAACAAAGGCACACGGTTGAGGTAAACCTTGGCCCACAGCACCCATCTACCCATGGTGTGCTGCGGCTGCTGGTAGAGCTGGATGGCGAGATCATCGTATCCTGTCGGCCAGTAATTGGTTACCTTCACCGTGGGCTCGAAAAGATGTTTGAGAAGCGCTCTTACAAACAGACCATTCCGTTTACAGACAGAATGGACTATTGCGCCTCTCTCAACGGCAACCTTGCAATATGCCAGGCAATAGAGCGCCTGGGTGGCCTGCAGGCCCCGGAGCGCGCACAGTACATTCGTGTACTGCTGTGCGAGCTGAACCGAATAGCCAGCCACCTGGTGTTTCTGGCAACGTATGCCACAGATATCGGCGCAACCACGGTGTTTTTGTACGCGTTTAGAGAGCGCGAAAAATGCCTGGACCTGATGGAGTGCATGACCGGGGCACGGCTTACCTACAACTATGTACGCCCGGGAGGTATCCCCCAGGATCTGCCAGATGGCTTCGAAAACGGCCTCAACTGCTTCCTGGATGATCTGCTGAAAGCCCTGGAAGAAAACGATAGGCTGCTAACCGGCAACCGCATCTTCCGTGGCCGCCTGGAGGGTGTTGGCGTAGTTAGCCCGGAGATGGCTGCTGCCTATGGCGCCTCTGGCCCGGTAGCTCGTGGATCTGGCCTCAATTACGATGTGCGCAAAACAGCCCCCTACGAGGTTTACGACCGCTTAGAGTTTGATGTGCCCGTTTACCACACCGGCGATTGCATGGCCCGGTACCTGGTACGCATAGAGGAGATGAGGCAGAGCGCACGCATTATTCGGCAGTGCCTTAAGGACATGCCCGCAGGCGAAATCATGTGCAAAATGCCCAAGATCTTCAAGCCGCCGATTGGCCAGGCCTTCTCCAGAACGGAATCTCCACGCGGAGAGCTCTCGTTCTACATGGTGAGCGATGGCACTCCCAACCCGGCGCGAGTGCATGGCCGCACACCATCGTTTGTACACCTCGGCATGCTGCCAGCAATGCTGCCAGGCGTTAAGATTGCCGATGTAATTGCCATACTTGGCAGCCTGGATACCGTACTCGGGGAGGTGGATAGATGACTTCCGGAATACTCCGCTCTCGCCGCCCCATACGCGCCGCAGAAGTTGGCCTGGGCATCAGCATCACAGTAGCGATTATCGCCATAGCAAGCGCCATTCCGCACCTGCCGTGGCAGCTGTTAAAACCGCTCACCAGCTTTGTAGCGCGCTACCCACTGCTAAATGCACTGGCAAATGCGGCCATGGTGGCCAACTTTGTGGCGCTGCAGTGCCTGGGCTTCATATGGCTGGAGCGCAAGTTTGCTGGCTGGATGCAGGCCCGCGTAGGGCCGATGCATGTAGGCTGGAAAGGCCTGCTGCAAACCGTTGCAGATGCCGTTAAACTGCTGCTTAAAGAAGATATAGTGCCCACAGATGCCGATAAACCGCTGTTTGCATTAGCGCCTTATCTGGTGTTTGTGCCCTCCCTGCTCACCTTCATGGTGCTGCCGTTTACCTCGGCCTGGGTTGGTTACGATCTGCCTCTCGGCGCTCTGTTTGTGCTCAGCATCTCCACAACCTCCATTCTGGGTGTGTTTGCTGCTGGTTGGGGATCCAACAATAAGTACTCTCTGCTGGGCGGTGTACGCGCCATTGCGCAGCTGCTTTCATACGATGTACCGCTGATACTGGTGATGCTGAGTGTGGTAATGCTCAGCGGAACCATGTCTTTAACCGGCATAGTTACCCAGCAGGAGAAGCTGTGGAACATTGCGGCGCACCCGCTGCTTATGATCCCGGCGTTTCTGATATTCCTCATCTGCACGCTGGCCGAAGTTAACCGCGCACCGTTCGATCTGCCGGAAGCAGAATCCGAGCTTGTATCCGGCTTCCACACAGAGTACAGCGGCATGCGCTTTGCCTTCTTCTTTCTGGCAGAGTTTGCAAACAACTTCTTCTCTGCAGGCCTGGCTGTTACGCTGTTCTTCGGCGGATGGCTGGGAGCGGGCCTGCCCGCTGCGGTGTGGTTCACGCTCAAAACGCTGTGCGTCATCTTTCTGATGATGTGGATTCGGTGGACGCTACCCCGCCTGCGTATCGATCAGATGATGAGCTTCTGCTGGAAGGTTCTGGTGCCTGCAAGCATGGCACTTATCTGTGCGGCAGCTATCGCCGGGGTTTCCCATTAACAGATTGCAGGAGATCACACCATGAACACCATTCAAGATCTATTCAGCGGTTTCATGAGCTTCCTGCGCGGCATGAAGATCACTGGAGCCAACCTGGGAAGAGATAAGACCACCGTACTCTACCCTTACGAAAAGGCCGATGTGGCGCCCCGTTACCGGGGGCTGTTTGTGCTGCCATTTAACGAAGCCAACGGCCGATTAAACTGCACCGGCTGCACGCTGTGTATTCAGGCGTGCCCCACCAATGTTATTACATTAACAAAGCTGGGGGCAGGCAAACATGGCGGCATACAGGATTTCCAGATGGACCTGGGCCGCTGCATGTTCTGCAACCTGTGCGTAGAGGCCTGCCCGTTTGAAGCCATCGAGATGACAACACAGTTTGAACTGGCCTCTACCGATAGAAACGTATGCGTATTCCCGCTAACCAGCCTGGCGCAGGGCGGCGCGGCCGCAGCCGAAAAGAACTACAACACCATATCAACCGCGCTTGCCGCCGAGGCTGCAGAGAAGGCCGCGAAGGCTGCTGCAGCGGGCGAAAGCGGCGGGCATGGGGCGGCACATGCCCCTAAGGAGGGGGCCTGATCGTGGATACCGCATCACTCCTCGTATTTATCAGCCTTGGCGTGCTAACCCTGGTGCCAGCACTGTTTGTGGTTAACTCGCGCAGCATTGTACATGCCGGCTTCTGGCTGTTGCCCTGTTTTCTGGGCGTGGCCGGGCTGTATGCAGCACTGGAAGCGCACTTCTTCTTTGTTACCCAGCTGCTGATATACGCAGGCGCCATTCTGGTGCTGGTTCTGTTTGCACTTATGCTTACACGCAACGCAATGAACCCAACAGAATCCCAGTCCAACCGCCTCAAACCGGTTGCAGCACTGGTTTGCACCGCGTTTGCCGCTGGCTCTACGTTTATTCTGGTGAAACACCCGTGGGCCATTACTACGGATACTCCTAAACCTGCCGGCGTACAAACCGAAGCGCTGGGCAATGCTCTAATCCAGAACTATGCCGTGCCGTTTGAAGTGGCTTCCCTGCTGCTGCTTGCGGCGCTTATAGGCGCAATTGTACTTGCCAAATCGGACCGTGGCCCTGTTCCTGAACCGGCGCCTCTTGCCGATCTTACTTCCGGCACGGCCGGTGGAGAGTAGGATACCGAAATGGGACTAACCGGCTTCCTAACTATCAGCGCATTGCTATTTGCCGTAGGCACCTATGGCGTAATCACCCGCAGAAACGCCATTGCGGTGCTGATGGGCATAGAGCTGATGCTGAATGCCGCCAACCTTAACTTTCTTGCCTTCTGGCGATTTCTGCACCCCGTTGCAGTAGAGCCTCAGGTGTTTGTTCTGGTTGGGCTAACGGTTGCCGCCGCCGATGCCGCTATTGGGCTGGCCGTGGTGCTGAACATTTATCGAGATTTCGGCGCGATCGAGGTCGACCGCGCAGACAGTTTGAAGGGCTGATGGGCCAGAGCTTGCTCTGCAACCTACTGCCTACCCAGTGGAAAGGATAGGGCCAACATTGAATGCACTCGGTGCCCTGCCATTGTGGCTTCTGCCGCTGGCTCCCATGATCGCGGCTGCGCTTTGCGCAGTACTGGCGATTACTGGGCGCATGCGCGCTGCAGCTCCGTTTATAACCCTCATTGCAACCCTGATAAGCGCCGGTATTACGGCAGCCCACTTCCCGGCTGCCGGGGCGGTACCAGCCTCTGCGCACTACGCCTGGCTTTCCATACCGCATGGCGTTACCATCGCGCTTAGCGTTCACATAGACGCCATGGCCTGGATGATGCTTGCAGTGGTTTGCCTGGTGAGCACTCTCGTGCAGATATACTCCACGGGGTATATGAAAACAGAGCCCGCTTACGCCCGGTATTTTGCGTGCCTCTCGCTGTTCACCAGCTCAATGCTTGGCCTGGTGCTTGCGGATAACCTGTTTCAGCTGTATGTATGCTGGGAACTGGTGGGCATCTGCAGCTACCTGCTAATTGGCTTCTGGTGGAGCAAAAAGTCTGCATCGGATGCAGCAAAAAAGGCATTTATTGTTACGCGCTTTGGTGATGTAGGCTTCTTTCTTGGCGTGCTGCTAATGGTTTCCGCCGCGGGCAGCTTTCAATTCACAGAAGTTCAGCATGCGGTAACCGCCGCAGCCGGCGGACAGGCGCTAAGCATTCCCCTGCTCTCTACCCAGGCCTTTTTAATAGTTGCGCCGCTACTTCTGTTCTGTGGAGCAATCGGCAAATCTGCGCAGTTTCCGCTGCATGTGTGGCTGCCGGATGCAATGGAAGGCCCAACCCCGGTATCAGCTCTTATCCATGCAGCAACCATGGTAGCTGCCGGAGTGTACATGGTTGCGCGCCTGCTGCCGATTTTTCAGGCCAGTGTGGTTGTGCAGGATGTGATTATTCTGGTGGGATCTATCACCGCACTGATAGCGGCCACTATTGCCATGGTGCAAACAGATATCAAGAAGGTGATGGCCTACTCCACCATCAGCCAGCTGGGATATATGTTTATTGCGCTGGGCTGTGGCAGCCGGGATGCGGGGCTGTTTCACCTGGTGACGCATGCTATGTTTAAGGCCCTGCTCTTCCTAACCGCAGGCTCTGTAATCCATGCCATGCACCACGCAGCCAACCCTAATGATATGAGCGGCATGGGCGGCCTTGGCAAAAAGATGCGCATTACCTCGGCAACCTGCCTTATTGGTGCGCTGGCCCTGGCTGGCATTCCACCACTAAGTGGGTTCTGGAGCAAAGATGCCATTCTGGGAGCGGCGCTCGCCAGCCCCAACCCCATGGCAAAAGTTGGCCTGATTGTTGCGCTGATTGTTGCCGCGCTTACAGCGTTCTACAGCATACGCATGTGGATGCTAACATTCTCCGGCGAATCCCGCTCGGAAACGGCCGCACATGCGCACGAAGGTCCGGTGGTAATGACCACCCCGCTCGCGATCCTCGCCCTGTTCTCGCTGGGAATTGGCTGGTTCCTGCATTCTGGCGAGCGCTTTACCACCTTCTTAAATGGCGGTGCGGAAGGCGCTCCAGAGCCTGTGGTGCTGTGGCTGGTGGCACTTGCAATTGCATGTGGTGTTGGCGGCGCGCTGCTGGGCTGGAGCATGTATAGAACGCCGAAAGCGGTGGACCCTATTACAAAGGTCCCCGGGTACACGCTCTTTGCTAATCTGTGGTTTATCGATGCCTTCTGGGGCAGCGTTGCTGCTGCCGGAGCCCTGGCACTGGGCCGCGGAATTGCCTGGTTTGATCGCAAATTCATCGATGGAGCCATGGATGCCATAGGGCATGCCTGCGGATGGAGCGGTGATCGATTGCGACGAACCGCCACTGGCCAGGCGCAGATGTATACCACTGTTGTAATGGCCTGCCTGCTGATTATCGCACTGGCGATGGCGATTACACAGGGCGGAGGACGGTAAACGACCATGAATGAGTGGCTTCTAACCATCACGATCCTCGCGCCGATGCTCGCCGCGGTGATCCTGCTATTAATTCCCGAAAAGCAGGGGCTGGCCATTCGGCTGGTGGCCCTGGCCGGTGCGGCCATAACCCTGCCGCCCGCCATCCTGCTATGCCTTAATTACGACCGTGCAAAAGGCGGCTACCAGTTTGTTCAGGATTTTGCCTGGGTACCTACGCTCGGCATTCGTTACCATGTGGCGGCAGACGGAATTAGCGTGGTGCTTATTCTGCTTACTGCGGTGCTAATCACGGGTGGTGTTTTCGCATCCTGGACAAGGCCAGATCGCACCAAAGAGTTCCTCTCGCTGCTGCTACTACTTGTAGGCGGCGTGTTCGGTGTGTTTGCAGCAAGAGATCTCTTCTTTCTGTTCCTGTTTTATGAGATTGCCGTTTTGCCAATGTACCTGTTAATTGGCGTGTGGGGCACAAGCTCTCAGGGCAGAACAAAAGAGTACTCTGCAATGAAGCTCACCCTGATGCTAATGGCGGGCAGTGCATTCATACTGGTTGCCATACTGGGGATGTACAGCTACTCAACCGTACACACCTTTGATATGGATGCTCTGGCAAGAACTAAGTTTGATGCCGGATTCCAACACTGGGCTTTCTTTGCGGTGTACGTTGGCTTCGGCATCCTGGCCGGTATCTTTCCGCTGCACACATGGTCGCCAGATGGCCATGCTTCTGCACCCACTGCCGTTTCTATGCTGCATGCTGGCGTGCTGATGAAGCTTGGTGCCTATGGCGTGCTTCGGCTGGGAATTCAGATGCTTCCTCAGGGCGCGCAAGACTGGTCATTTGTAATGGCCTGCATTGCCACCATCAATGTGCTTTACGGTGCAATTTCGGCCATGGGGCAAACAGACCTAAAGTACATCATCGCCTACTCCAGCGTTTCACACATGGGAATGGTGATGCTAGGGTTGGCATCGCTCAATCCGGTGGGCATAAACGGCGCCGTGATGCAGATGGTATCTCACGGAGTAATGACTGGCCTCTTCTTTGCCTGCGTTGGCCTGATCTACGAGCGAGCCCATACGCGCATAGTCGCAAAGATGGGTGGTTTCGCAACAAAGATGCCGATAGTGGCCGTGTGTATGACGGTGGGTGGCCTCGCCTCCTTCGGGCTGCCGGCAACCAGCGGGTTTATCGCTGAGTTCCTATGCTTCTACGGCATGTGGCTGCGCTACCCGGCGCTGGCGCTTATCGCTATCCTTGGCATAGTTGTAACCGCAGTATACGTACTGCGCATGATGCAGAAGATCTTCTTCGGGCAGTTCAATCCAGAAGATTATCATGAATTGCCAGATGCACGCACAACCGAGCGCGTGGCGATTAGTGTGCTTGCCTGCTGCCTGATCGGCATTGGCCTGTACCCCAAACCGTTTGTAGACCTGATTGATATTGGCTGGCGCACAACGCAGCGCCCGGATGTGATAGAGCAGGCGCGAAGGCAGCATGTAGCCGATGCAACCCACCCGCTGGCAGCGCTGTTAACACCATCGGTACACGCGGCAAATTCCGAAACAAATAACGATAGAAACCGAGGGCTGACGCGATGACAGACTACAGACCACTCGCGCCCTACGCTTTACTAACCATCCTGGCGCTGGCAGTAGCCCTGCTCGGCACGGTGCCTGCGGCACGCCGCAGCGGTGCCCTGGGGTGGATAACGGCCATAGGTGCTGGCCTTGCGCTATTCATCAGCTCGCAGAGCCCGGAAGCCACACCCTGGCTTGGGATGCTCAGGCTGGATGCATTTTCAAAGGCCTGCAACGTAATCTTCCTTGCGGCGCTGGCAATCATTAGCATTGCCTCAACCGCAGAAGAGCACAGAACGGCCTTCGCTGGCGAGTTTTACGCGTTGCTTACACTGAGTACGGTCGGTTTGATGCTGATGGGTGCATCTGGCGGCCTACTTACGATGTACCTTGGCCTGGAACTCTCTACCATTGCGCTGTTTGCGCTGGCAGGTTTCTCCAAACGTGAAAAGCGCTCGGCAGAAGCAGCCCTCAAGCTGCTCATCCTTGGTTCGGTGGCCTCTGCAGTGGTGCTGTATGGCGCGAGCATTGTGTACGGTGTGCTCGGCACCACTCAGTTCTTCGAGATGTCTGCCGCCATGTCACATCCTCACGCGGCCGGGGCATCTGCCGCGCTGTACTTCGGCATCACCTTTATAGTTGCCGGGCTGGCCTTTAAGGTGGCAGCGGTGCCGTTCCACCTGTGGGCCCCTGATGTTTATGAAGGAGCCCCCAGCCTGGTTACGGCTTTCCTCTCTACGGCATCTAAGGCCGGTGGCTTTGCTGCGCTTCTGCGCTTTCTGGGTTCGGTACAGGTGCCCGAAGATCGTACCATTAGCACACTGCTGATAGTACTCTCCGCCATCTCGATGATAGTCGGCAACCTCTCTGCACTCTCCCAGAAGAACTTTAAGAGAATGCTGGGCTACTCTGGAGTGGCGCAAAGCGGCTACATACTTACTGCGCTTGCGGCGGGCTCAGCAACCAGCAAAACCATAAGCTCGGCACTTATGTATCTGCTGTTGTACGCATTTACCAACGTTGCAGCCTTCCTTGTTGCGCAGGCTATACACGATGCCACGGGTTCGGATCAGATATCTGCACTGCGCGGCCTGCATCGCCGCCGCCCAACACTGGCATTCTGCGCGGTGGTGGTCATGTTCTCGCTGGGTGGAATTCCCCCACTGGCAGGCTTTGTCGGCAAGCTCTACCTGTTTACCGCAGCATGGGATGGTGGCCAGCGATGCCTGGTGCTGATAGGTGCGCTAACCAGCGTGGCAGCACTGTACTATTACCTGATGGTGGTACGGCAGATATACCTGCTGGATCCTGAAGACGACCGTAAGATAACCGTTGCCCCGGCAATTGTGATGGCGATATCGCTGTGTACCGCCGCAATCCTTGCTATAGGCATCTACCCCAGGCCGTTTGTAACCATGGGCGAAGCTGCAGCCTCTGCAGTGCAGGTAACAAGTGTTGCGCACCAGCGCGAAGCGGCACCAGTGGTGGCAGCCTCCGATGTATCAAGTCCGCACTTAAGGCCTTAACCATAAGTCAATCTACTAACAAAAATAAAACCGCCAGCCTGCAGGAGCCCTGCGGCTGGCGGCAACTTTTGACTAACGGCCAGCGAGGCCACACAGTCCCCAATTTGCAGACTGTTGTAATTGTAACTCGCTTGTGCTCAAAGCCTGAATTAAGGTTAGGAGAGGCCCAACGGTTACGAGTTAATATCACTTATCTACGCTAAATATCGCCTTACAGACCGGGGCGGTGGCTTGTCCCCGCCCGTGCTATCGGTGAAGTCGCCGTACACTACCGGCAGGCGCGCATTGTCCCTGACTCCTGACCCCCGACTCCTGGCTCCGCCAGTTCTTTTCTGCGTAGCGCGGTAGAAATTGCTCTTCATATTCTTCCAGCCCTCCATCCAAACGGTACCGTTGCCGCCATAACTTCCTCTCACGGCGAGGAACGAGCCATCGGGGAGAGGTTAGGAGAGGCCCACCACCTTCCAGCACCCCCACACCTCTACCCAACGGCGAGGTTAAGACAGTCAATGTGTTCGGCCGCTGATGATGTCGGCACGAACTTTGATCATCTGTAATTTACGGACTGGTGTGAGCCCGCAGGAAAACGTACGCTTGTCTAAAGTTCTCGCCCCGTTCCATCATTTCGTTTGCATAGTCAACCGGCTTCTTGCCACAATTGTCCTTAAGTTCGGTATATGCGCCGTGTTCTATCAGAAATTTGCAGTAGTCGATGTTTCCGTTAAAAGCAGCGCATGTTAGCGGCGTTTCTCCACCGCCGCCTCGTGCGTTAACGTTGGCGCCGTGGGCTAAAAGTACCAATGCATATCTCGGTTCTGCACCGAACAATGCTGTGTATCCACGCGAATCCTTCGCTTCTGTTTTTGCGCCGTGCCCCACTATCAATTCAAAGGCTGACAGTGGATCATCCGTGCTTTTCATACGGTGTTGTTTCACATATCGTTCAAAATAGGCGCTTTTCCACGCCAACACCATGAACGCCGTAACACCACGTGAATCCGAGCTATTCGGGTCTGCTCCGTGCGCCATAAGGACTCTAACTATATCAAGATTTGGCAGAATCACTGACTTATATTGGCTGTATTCTTCATAACCTGCAGCTATCATGAGCGGCGTTGGTCCCCTTGGAGATCTCGTAGCCGACCGATGATTAAACAAATGACGGAAATAGTCCAGTGGATTCGAGGTGACAGCCTTCTGGTCGACTGGCGCCCAATTAACGTCAGCACCTACATTGATCATCGCTGTCACGGCGCTGTAGTTGCGTAATCTGACTGCTTCAACTAACCCCTGACTGGCATCGTGTTTGCGCAACCTTTCGTGCGTGAACCATAGCAAAGCTCCCATTATGACTACGGTGCAATACCTTATACAATACCATCGCTTATGAAGGTTGTACTTTTGTACGCCCAAACCGATTCTCCATCTCGTGGCGTTTGATGACATCACGCGATCGACTTTCCGCATGGCTTTGCTGTGCGTGAGCCGGCTACCTGATTGCAACCATTAATACCAACTCGGCTTGCCGTATCATCTGAAGGCGACCAGTTGCCATCACAGCTTTTGTTACCTTTTCGAATACAGTTAAAACACTGACAGTCCTCGACCAAGTTTCCGTTTGATTTACCCGGGCCATTATTATTGCCAAAATGCTTTATACTGCAAGTATGAATTATTTCGTGCATCAATACACAGTCGATGGAGCATTTTGCCGAGTTCTTCCATGCATTGTGACAGATGTGGATCCTCCAATTGCCGCCTTCTGACTTAGCCTGAATTATTCATGTTATGAGGAAAGAGAGCGCACTTTGTCTAAATGTTAGGTGTCGAATCCATCATCAGACAAGAGGACGCTCTCAATGCAGAATTCACTTCCATCGCTCGTTTTTCCTGCCGTTTCAGGTCGT
>CAIONQ010000027.1 GCA_903859705.1 uncultured Chthonomonas sp. | reverse complement strand
TATTGTTGAGTAATTACAAACGGAGCAATAAGTGCCCGCAGGCGGGCAGACCACGGTATGGGCTTCTGGGTTTCTGCATCTACTCGCACCAGAACTGTTTCTCCATCCGCACACAGGTCGCCATATTGATCATACAGCCGATGCATAAAGGTTAAACTGGAGTTTCCGATGGCCGCAATCTGGATCTCTACCAACACCTCTTGCGGCTCGCGGATCGCCTTACGGTAGTCAACTGCATTGCGCACCACAAAATAGGGCCACTCCGCATCGGCTGCCTCCGGCCCAGATTCGATATGATCCCAGAAGTCCCATCGGGCACGTTCAAACAGCAGCAAATACTGGGCATTATGCAGCACATGCAGCTTATCAAACATATCAAAATACACCCGCATAGTGCAGGGAAACACGGCAGACATTGGGAGCCTTCTTTATTGCAATCTTACTCTCGGTGGATACTGAAGTTTACCCTGTAACCGGGGCTGGCTACAGGGTAATTTTGAGCACGCAAAAACGGCAGATCAGCGGCGGTATTCATCCTTATAAATACCCATTTCATTGATGGGCGGAATGCGGAATGCGCTCCGTTTCATAACACTATCGGAAGGCAGTAAATCTAACGAGTGCACCGTTTTTACATTCTGCAGCGGGATGCACTCCGTATCTGCAATGGTTTCCAGTGAGGATTGAGAACGAGCCAACCCATCCTCAATCCCACTAAAAACACACCGCCAGCTGTGGTTGATGCCGCCGGGCTCCATCATCTGTTTCATCTCCGGGTAGCGGGCATAGTACAGGGGAGACAGGATGAACGCGGCAGGCGGATGCCCTTCGCGAATAAGGCGCCACATTTCGTTACTGGGGTACCAGCCACCGGTTATTCCATGCTTAGATTCAACAAACAGGTTGTTATCCATCACATTGTCGCGGCCAGAGTTTATCTGGATGCCGCCGAAGTGCCCGTTGGCAGCCCGGTAGAAGATGTTGCCATAGATCTCCATTCCGCTAATAACATCATCCAGCCGGATGGCGGCCTGGCCGTTTGCAAGGTGATCCTTATCGCCGGAGCCAAGGTGGTGGTACAGGTTGTTTCTAAACACAACACCACGGTAAGTCGGGTTGCCAAACAGCTCCATAGATCCCTGATCGTCCGATTCCTTCAGCACATCATGCGTTTCGTTCAGCTCCATAACATGGTTGTTGCCTTCGATGCGCATGGCGCTGCTGGGGCCATTATAAAACAGGTTGTGAACCACATGCCCGCCCACACCTTCCAGCTGGATGGCCGGGGTGTAGGTGCGATCTATCCTGCCGAAATCGTGAATTATGCAGTTGGCAACCGTATGCCCACCGGATTTGAGGGTCGTTCTATCCCCACCAATAACCTCGGTGGCCCTGCGGCCAATGGTGTTGATATCGCAGGAAAGCAAGGTGTCTCTAAAGCCGCCCAGCACCTGTATCCCATTGCCAGCCATGCGGGTAACGGTGCACCCTGCCACCGCGCAGTCAACACAATCTTTTAACACCAGCCCATCGCCGCGGGCAAGATCGAACTGAAGGCGCTCGAAGCGAACGTTGCTAATGCCCGTGGCCTCCAGAAACGGAACCGAGAGCATGGAGATCTCTGCCCCGGTTCGTTTCAGATCTGAGCCAGCAGGCGGATAACAGTAGAGAATGCCCGTATTGCGGTTGAGATACCATTCTCCCGGTTCATCAATCTCTTCCAGCAGGTTGAAGGCATAGAACTTAATGCCCTGCTCCGTGCTCATGCCGGCGTTGCCATAGTTGTACGGGGCGCGGGTTGTAAGGGTGTGGCTCTCGGTATCTATTTTGCCGATGGCAGCCGTGGCATCCGCCCATAAATAATGGAAGTACCCGAATATCCAGGGATCTTCGGCCTGAGTCCAGCGGGCGGGGCGGTCGCCATCATACTCAAGAACAGAGGGGGCGCCAGTGGTAACATTGCCGGCAGCCACAAGCCGTTTGGGCATAACAAAGCCTGTGTTGGGCCACCGGGATATCTGCATGGCTTTGCCATTGATGTCCAGCTCCATGGTGGGAGGCGAGGGCGGCTGGGAGAACCCGCGCACTGCCAGTGCGCCGTACTCGGTAATCCCCAGGGCTTTAAGGTTGCACTGCAGTACGTGCCCCCTGGCTTCGGCAGGCAGGCGGCTAAGCACGCTTTCATCGGTAACTGGCACAAAACCCGTTATTTTAGCGCCTCCATAGAAAACGGCCTTGCCTGCAGATGGGCCTCTGTATCTATATACGATGGGGTTTGTGGAGGTGCCGCTATCTGCCTTGCTGAGTGTCAGGGTACTGCTTGCCAGATATCGGCCGGGCGCGATGTTGATTGCTATGGTGCCGGCTGTCATACGCTTTATTTTGCGGGCAAGGTCTCTGGCGGCGCTCAGGGTTGCCACCGGCTGCTTCAGGGTTCCCGGCGCAGTATCGGCGCCGCCCGGAGCCACATATAGTTGCCACCGAACAGGCGGCTGCGGTGCAAGGTGAACATACGAGGCAGAGGGATTTCGGGCGGGCAGCCCTTTAATTCGGTTGGATGTTTCTGAGATGCACTCCCGGGCTTCGG
>CAIONQ010000026.1 GCA_903859705.1 uncultured Chthonomonas sp. | reverse complement strand
GGCTCTCAAGCCAGGAGATGTGATTGCAAATATAGGCTCGGAACCTGCCGAGGCTCTGTTTCAGAAACAGAAGCGGTATCTCAATGCCTCTAACGAGCGCTGGGCCCGGTCCATCTTCTTCAACCGCCGCTATCTGTTTCCTCAAACTTTTGAACTCACCCTGGAAGGTGGGCGCAAGGTTGCCATCGATAGAAAGCCGAAACCCAAACAGGCGGAGCTCAAAACCGAGGGCAAATGGATTAAGGCAGATACAATCGCATACATTAAAATTCCGAGTTTTGATGCCCCGGAGTTTGAGCAAACAGCCATACAACTGGTTAAGAAATATCACACAGCCAAATCGCTTATTATCGATCTGCGCGGCAATGGCGGCGGCAGCACTCCCGGAGAGTTAATAGATGGCCTCATGGATAGGCCATATCGCGGGTCCACTCAGGCCACGCCGCTGAGCATGGCTGTAATCAAAACCCGTGGCGGATTCTTCGATAAAATGAAACAGGATCCATCGGCAAAGAAGGATGAAACGTACGGTTACATGGAGGCTATGAAAGAGATGAGCGATAACGTACAGCTGTTGTTTACCTCACGGCCTCAAAAGCCTGAAAACACCCTGTACAAAGGCTCCCTGTATGTGTTGATAGATAGGGACGTGTTTTCTGCCGGAGAAGACTTTTGTATTCCATTTAAGGATAATCACCGTGCCCTATTTCTTGGCGAAACTACCGGAGGAAGCACCGGTCAGCCATACTTCTATCTGTTTACCAATGGCTCCGGCTTTCGGGTAAGTGCCAAGCGGGATAGCTTTCCAGATGGATCGCCTTTTGAGGGAATTGGCGTTGTGCCGGATATAGCGATACCTACCCTGCAGAAATCCCTGGCAGCTAACGTGGATGATGTTATGGAAAGGGCCATTGCACTGGCAACTGCTGCATCGGCAAGCCCCGCCAGGTAGGCTCGCACACATAGTAGTTGAGCAGCAGCACCGCAGCGTGAACTTACTCACACCGTCAGCGCTTTACACATATGTAAATGAGGTGATATACTCCTGCTGTAGGCTCTGGTAAGTGTTGTCAGCGTTAGCATATAAACCAGAGTGGAAGAAGGCAAAATGAGATCGTATAAAATTTCGGGCTTTATGGCAGGAGCAGTTGTACTTAGCACCTCGCTAATAGCAGGATGCGGCGGAGGTACCAATGCAGTAGATAAAACAGCAGGCCTACCGCCGGCGGTTGCTGCGGCATACCGCAGCGCTGGCACTGTTCCGCCAGAAATTGTCGGCTCTAACAACGATTTTGGTTTTTCCCTGTTACGCCAGCTGCGCACAACGGATGCCGGTAATAACGTGTTTGTTTCGCCAACCAGCGCCGCACTGTGTCTGGAGATTGTGTACAATGGCGCCGGGGCAGGCTCTGCAACGCAAACCGAGATGGCTAAGACACTCAACATCTCAGGTACTTCCGTTGCGGATCTTAATAACGATAACGCCAGCCTTCAGGCCAGCCTTGTAAGTGCCGACCCCGCTGTACAGCTCAGCGTTGCAAACTCGCTGTGGTACTACAAAGCAAATTCGCAGGTGCTTCCATCGTTTGTGGATATGAATACCCAGTTTTATGGCAGCCAGATTGGTGACCTATCTGGCGCACCAGACAATATTAATGCGTGGATCAGCAACCAAACAGGCGGCAAGATCAACCAGGCTGTTGATATTAGCATTCGAGATTGCGTGGCTGCCATTGTAAATGCCGTCTATTTCAAAGGGCTGTGGACAGCTCCTTTTGATCCTAAGGCAACCACCAGCGATACATTTACTCTGCAGAATGGCACAACCACTCCCTGCAACCTTATGCATCGAGATGATAGCTTTCCATACTTCAAGGGTGATAACTTTCAGGCAGTGAAGATACCGTACGGCACTGGCCGATTCTCAATGGCTGTACTGCTACCCAATGCGGGCCAAACCGTGGATACTGTGCTTGCAGAGCTATCTCAAACAAACTGGGCGGCATGGAAGTCTCAGTTTGCACCAAAGCAAGGCTCAATTGCACTGCCGAAGTTCACCTCCAAGTACTCCACAGATCTAAAGGGCAGCCTGAGCGCACTTGGCATGACCTCTGTGTTTGATCCTAACAAAGCAGACCTTAGCCTCATCGGTCCAGCACTGTTTCTATCCAAAATAACGCACGATACCTACCTGAGTGTGGATGAAACAGGAACCGTAGCTGCAGGCGTTACCGTTGGCGGTGTAGGCGTTACCAGCGTGCCGGCCGATACCTTTACACTGCGGATGGATAGGCCATTTATCTGCGTTATTTCAGATGAAAAATCAGGAGACGTGCTATTTTGTGGCGCGATAGATCGTCCTAAACTATAATCGGTAACCGCCCTGCCGTTCATCTCTGCGATTACGCAGGGATTAGTGAACTCTCGAGAGAAACAAACAGCAAGAAATCTAATGGTTCAGGTGGCTGATAGACTATGACTAACAAACTCTCTAAATGGTGGGACTCTAAGCCGGAGCTATTCCGAAAAGGATTTACCTGGGCAATTGTGCTACAGGTTCTGTACAATCTGCTGTCGTTGCTTGGCAACAACATGGGATTTCAGTCGATCCAAACTGCCAATATCTGGCACTACTCTGAAAAGGGAGTACTGGCTCTGGTGGTTATCGCTGTTGTCGTGGCCTTCGCCGGGCTATTTTCATCTGGCTATAAAGCGCGATACTCAAAGCAAGATGAGGCAGTCGAAATTGCCAAGGGTGTTTGGATGGTTAAGAAGTAGCGTCCAGCCTGCCCGGTTTTCGGAATAGATTGCATTGGTAACGTTAGCCATGTGATGGCCTATCCATGGCGGCGGTAATACCGGCTTGCCGGCCGAGCAATCTGCACTGCAGAAATAGGCTCGTGCATACACGCGTATCACCCTTGACACTCCCATAGAGTCGCGGTACAATAGGGAGCGTTGCAGAGTTCTGAAGTTCAGATTTCGCAGCCTGCGGGTGTAGCTCAGTGGTCAGAGTGCCTGCCTGTCACGCAGGAAGCCGCGGGTTCAAGTCCCGTCATCCGCGCTTGAAACAAAGGGTGTTAGTTGCCGATACGGCACTGACACCCTTTGTTTGTTTGTGAAGCCGTATTTTCTGTAAGTCCACACAGTCGGCTATCATTTCGCTGCGTTAAGCGGCATCTTCATCCGTGCATATAATTCCACTCTGGAGAGTTTGTGAACATGGAAACCGCCAGTAAAGAGCCTGCCAGTTTGTGCAGACAACCAGTTTACGCCCTGCTGTTCGGGAGCACGCTCCTAACAGGTTAGTCTCCAGTTTCCCCCTGGTTTCGTTTCCCCTGTTTATGCAATGCTCCTGCGCAGCAATTTCTGCTGTAAGGAGCAACTAAATGTCCTCAAACATTCGTCGGTTTGTGCTGCCTCTTCTTACGTCTGTCATAGCCCTCGCGCATCTCGCATCTGTGGCGGCCCTTGGCCAGGATGCTATCCATACGCCTGCTCAGTTGTCAGAGAATTCCGATTTCCATCCGGGTCAGTACAGTGGTTTACCCTATGAGTTTGGATTCCAGGCCACTCTTATAGATCAAAATCTGTTCAAGTTCCATAGCCTATACAGCGGCCCAAACAGCCTGCTATCTCGCAATGAAAATGAAAAATCGGATACGTACACACTGTATGCAGGTGTAAGGCTGCGAAAAGGTGTGGAAGTTTACGTAAACCCCGAGATGGCGCGCGGGAATGGCATTGGAGAAGCTCTGGGGCTTGCCGGGTACACCAATGGAGATGTTATAAGAAATCCGGCACTCGGCATGGATCCGTACATGGCCCGATACATGGTGCGGTTTATTCTGGCTGCCGGGCATGGAACTGAAAAGGTTGCGGAATCAGAGAATCAGATCGCCGGTACTCGCCCAACGCATCGGCTTGTGTTTACCGCTGGTAAGCTTGCAGCCACCGATATCTTTGATTTGAACAGCTATGCTAATAGCACCAGAACCCAGTTCATGAACTGGTCTCTCATTAACAATGGTGCGTATGATTATGCTGCAGATACACGCGGTTACACCAACGGCGCCGCACTGGAGTGGGTAACCCCCAAATTTGCTGTGCGCATAGGCAGATTCGCGATGCCGCTTACTGCCAATGGGCCAGATTTAGCAGAGAACATCTCAAAAACATATGGAGATCAGGTGGAGATAGAAGTGCACCCACACTTCAGCGCGAAGCTGGATAGTGCTGTGGTGCGTGCGCTTGCCTACCGCAATGTTGCCGATATGGGCAGCTATCGGCTGACTCTCGCCATGGCGGGGCCTCAACTGCCGGATATAACGCGTAGCAGGCAGCCCGGGCGCGTTAAGTATGGGTTTGGGCTCAATATGGAGCAGGCACTGGGGGATGGAGGTGATACGGGCATTTTCAGCCGCATTGGCTGGAACGATGGCGCCACAGAAACTTATGCCTATACGGAGGTAGACCGAACCTTTTGCCTTGGCGCGCAGTTTTCAGGTGCCCGGTGGAAACACCGGCAGGATAAGGCAGCCATTGCGCTGGTGCAGAATGATCTCAGTGCAGCACACCGAGATTACATTGCAGCTGGCGGACTGGGTTTTTTACTGGGAGATGGCAGGCTAAACTATGCGCCGGAGCGCATTATAGAAGCATATTGGGCTCATCAGGTAACGCGCACTCTGGCGTACACGCTGGATTGGCAGACGATTGCAAACCCCGGATATAACGCAGATAGGGGACCACTCTCAGTGCTATCCTTCCGGGTTCATCTGGAAATGTAGCTGCCAGTAACCTCGGTTACTTATCCTGCTCAGAATCTGGCTCGGGAGGGGTGCCGCTATGGTCCAGGCCAAGCTTGCGGCGCTCTTCTTGAGCCTTTCTTATCTGCTGGTTACGCTTCTTTTGCCGCCACTCCGGGCTCATAAGTC
The DNA here is from genome assembly GCA_903859705.1 of uncultured Chthonomonas sp. Taxonomy (GTDB): domain Bacteria; phylum Armatimonadota; class Chthonomonadetes; order Chthonomonadales; family Chthonomonadaceae; genus CAIXIX01. The sequence goes on along the minus strand of CAIONQ010000026.1, from coordinate 17,296 downwards.
GATTGATAATAACAAGGCTCAAAATCAGCAATAGCACCAGAACTGGCATGGTTGCAGCCTGAATGATATGATCGTATAGATCCCCGGCTTCTTTCTCGGTCATTTCAGCTATCCTTGGAGATTGCTGTACTGGTGGCAGCAGAAGCAGCCCATAACCCAACTGTTTGAAGCACAGCATGGTGGCGCGGTGATATCTCGCTGTATTCTGCAGCAAGCTTTGCGTAATCGGCCTCAAACTCAGAAATCTGTGCCTGCATAGATAGTCCGGATTGCAGTGAGGAGATGGATTCGGTAAGGCAAATTAGCTCTGCAGTAAGCAGCAAGCTGACATGCGCAGTTGCAAGGCAAACCGAATCTGAAAGCTTCGAATCCTCTGCATCGAGATCGCATCCACCAACAGCTCCAATAGCCAGAGTGCTTGCTTCCGGCGCAATTTCACTCAGCAGTCTTGTTATAAGTGCATGTGCCGCCTGCAGGCTGCCAGAAGCAGGCAGGCTGCGTGAAATGATCTGTAATCCGGTAAAAGTACGCGTGAATTGATGGGGTGCCGTAGCCCGGGCAGATATTATTGAGAGATTATCAAAGTCATCAGCCAGTTTGCCTGCGAATAGTGCGCATTCAATGCCGGGCTGCAGTGCAGCCAGTGCTGCTGAGCCCCATCCGCCAGTGGCAAGCACGTGCGCCATACACAATCTGCGGCTAATTTCTCTAAATAGAGGTGCAAGCCTTTGAACCCTGCGTGCGCCTTCGCCCTCATGCCGTATGCAAGCCGCTGCCAGCGAATCAATCTGTTCCGCTGATATACGCACCCAGCTTGCCATGGCACCTTCCAGCGCGCAAGAGGCGTTGCTGCAAAAATCATTAACAAATGGCCCGTATTCGGGCATGGTGGCCACTCCAATCAACCGGCTTACGCCGAACTTTGTCACTTTGCAATTAGTCCTGCTTCAGGAATTCTCCTTTGAACTCCGGTAGATAGCTCTTATTATTCGGCAGGTAATGCCCCACAACAAAAAATCGGAGCGAACTGCTGGTAAGCTAACAGCTCGCTCCGTATAGTAAGCCCTTTTCAGGGACAGCGGTCGATCATACTAAACATACTTTCTGACTCTTGTCAGATTACGATACTCAAATCGAAGCAAATAACAAAAGGCATTAACTCGCTGCGGGTGGCGGTGCGGCGCCACCTACAGACGCTTGGATCAGGCCGCAGGAAGGCGGCTGAGAAGGCATGGATCGGTAACCTCGGTGGCAGAGCCGATCTGCGTATTGATTACCAGGTTGCCCTGTACAAGTGCAGATCTTACTTCCAGTTCTTCGCCAACAAACGTTCCGGAACAGATAAGAGATTCCTCAACGATATTGCCGCGGTCTACAATGCAATCGCGACAAACAACAGAATTTGGCCCGAGTGTAACTCCGGCGCCTATTCGGCAGTTCTCGCCAACATACACCGGTGCTATAAGGGTGGCAGAAGGGTGCACTGTGGCGTTTCGGCCAAGGCGCACGCCGGCCATAATCTCTCTGCCTGTCATTAGCAATCCTTCGGCTTTGCCCTCCAACAGCGCGCGCTGAGCGCGCAGCAGTGCCTTCGGGGTTTCGCACGATATCATCTGCTCGCAGTAATGTACTGCACACAGGCCGCGGATCAGCGATGCGCCGCTGGCATTGAAGCCAACCAGGCAAAGCGATGTGGCAGAGGCGCATGTGGCCATGGCCCACCCAGTCCAATCGCCAGAAACTCTATCTACATAGGCAACCTGGGTGGATGCGCCTGTGGCACCCAGTGTGGGTATACAGTGGCCAGCTGCTATCAGGCATGGATCGGAGGGACTTCCGGTTAGGGCTTCGGCCACAGAAATCAATGGAGCCTGTGGGCGAACGCGATGGAAGTTAAGTGTGCATCCCCATCGCCTGCCGTTGCCAAGAACCTTGCGGATGGCCTCTTCGTTTTCATCCACGATAATTTCTGCAGTGGATACACCCAGCGATACGCACTTTTCGAGAACATGCTGCAGAAAGGGGCGATCAACCAGCGGCATCAGCAGCCCATCGTAGCCCACCGATACATCGGGTAGTGCAGAAATATCGCTCGAGGCAGATCTATACTCGGGAATACCGCCCGTACAGTCGATTACAGCGCGCATTTATTGTTAATTCCTTTCACATCCGCCCGGTACTTACGTCCGCTGCCGCGCTTCACAAGGAACCGCATCATGAATATGGTATTGCCAACCAGGTAACGTTTCCACAGCCGGCCCGGCTCCTGAATGAACCGATATACCCACTCAATTCCAAGTTCGCGCATCCACAGGGGAGCCCGGGGAATGCGGCCGCTGTAAAAGTCCAGCAGTCCGCCAACGCCAATCGCAACCTTTGCACCGCACTCTTCCAGGTGCTTTTTAATCCAGATCTCTTGCCTGGGAGCGCCGAATGCTACAATCAGCACATCTGGCTGGCACTCATTGATGCGTTCAATAACTGCAGCCTCTTCATCGGCGCTGTAGTAACCGTGCTGAAATCCACAGATCTTCAGGTTCGGGTAACGCTCTGCAACCCATGCCGCAACTGCATCCGGCACTTCTGGGCGGCCACCCAGCAAGAACATTGTTTTGCCTTCGGCCTCCATGCCTTTGCAAAGCCTTGGGAACATATCCGTGCCATTCACATTTTCTCGGATGTTTTGCTTCAGCATCCGGCCGGCAAGCTTCATTCCTATGCCATCAGCCAGAACCACATCACACTCTACCAGGGTTCGCATATACTCCTGATTCTTCCAGGAGATGTTTGCACAGTCGGCATTTACAAACGAAACACGAGACTGCTTCTTTACCTCGGTGCGGTGCAGGATAACTTTTACCGCTTCATCCATTGTCAGGTTATCTATCGGGATACCCAGGATTGAAACTCGGCCAGTAGGCGCAGCTGTTGAACCATTGCCGTACATCGCAGAGATAATTGAGCGTACCAAGATACCCACATCGCCGCGAATGGTGTGAGTTTCAACGTACTCAGCGTCTACTACCGATTCGCTATCGAAGGCGATGTTAACACGGCGGCGTACCCAGAAAGTACATACCAGGCCTGGCCTTACATTTAGGCGGCGGCGGCTATCGCCTTCACGCAGATCCAACTCGCCGGGTGCTGAAGCACGCGGGCCAATGAAGGACATCTCGCCTTTAAGAATGTTCCATAAAGCGGCGAAGCGCGGGAATTTCAGCGCGTTCAGTATTCGTCCAGGTAAAGTCTTCTGCGAAATCGGGAAGTTTATGGCCTCAAATACTTTGCCATTCTTGCCGATGCACGGAATTCGCTCTATGCCGCAGCACAGCAGCATCACAATCCAGAAAGGAGACAGCAGTACGGTTAGGATGGCTGCAAAAATCACATCAAAAGTGCGCTTGGCTGCCATGTCAATGCGGATAGAGATGAGCCACATCAGGCTGCTAAAAGCTTTGCGCACCCGGTTACGAGTCATGCCTGCTGGGGAGAAGCGTTTCTCCATCCGATCCAGTGGGCTCATCGGCGTCTTATCACCCTGGCCAGGAAAGTTCATCTCAGTAGGCTCCTTTGCCGAAGAGTACTGCAGGGATGGTCATGATCAGCAACTTGATATCCATCAGCACACTCTGAGATTCGATGTACTCAACATCGAGCTTTACTTGCTCTGGGAAAGCTATGTCTCCGCGGCCCTTTACCTGCCACAGGCATGTAAGCCCCGGCTTTACTTCCAGTCTGCGCCGATCGGAAATGGTATACAGGGCTACTTCACGCGGAACTGGCGGCCGTGGGCCAACAAGGCTCATTTCGCCCCGCACTACATTCCACAGCTGCGGCAGCTCATCAATACTGGCCTTGCGGATAATTCGGCCGATGCCGGTTATTCGCGGGTCCTTCTTCATCTTGAAGGTAATTCCGTTGTTGTGATCGTTGTTAGCCAGCAGAGCGTCTTTTAGCTTTTCGGCATTGGTAACCATCGAGCGGAACTTGGGGCAGGTGAACTCTACCCCATGCAGGCCAACTCGGCGCTGCTTGAACAGGATGGGCCCGCGGTCGGTAAGCTTGATTGCAAGCGCTACAAACAAGAATAGCGGAGTGAGCGCAATCAGCAGAAGGCTGGCCAGGGTTACATCGATAACGCGCTTTGCAAGTGCGGCTCCACGGACAGTGAGGCGCCATGCCAGCGATTTGATCCGAGCGCGCATTCGCATTCGGCTGCTCTGCCATTGAGGCGCCGAATACCTGCGGTACATCGAATCGATCATGTCTGTACGATTGTCAAGATTAGGTGCAGTGGGTTTCATGCTGTCGTTCTCGTTTTTCGATTTCATCTGCGTATCCTCGCGGTTCTGAAGTTTCGGACCTGGAACCGGGAACTGCGCAGCAGTTCGAGGTGTGAATTCTGATTACATTGACAGTGTAATAGAACGTCATTAACTCCCCATTAGGGGATTAAAACAATAAAAAAAAGCGCGGCCAGCCCACCATTAATGATTTCATTAATGGTGAGCCAGTTGCGCTTTCAAAACCCTCAAAAATTGTCAGAATACGGATACGCTGGAAGAGGATCCAGAATGTGCCGGGGCATTGTTGCCAGTAGCTGCCATCTCAAGGCTATGCATTGTTTGCTGAGCCGAAATGCTCCACGAGAACCCAGCCGCCCGTGCAAGGCCCTTTTGAATGCAGCCATTGCGGAAAATGGTATCGTTGGTCATCCGCTCAAGAGCTGCAGCCACACTTTCATCATTACCCGCGTCAAACAGCAGTGCTGCATCTCCCGCCACCTCTGGCAACGCAGAGCGGTTCGAGCAGGCAACCGGTACGCCACACTGCATCGCTTCCAGAATCGGTAGTCCGAAGCCTTCGTAAAGGGAGGGGAATACAAACGTTTCTGCGGCAGAGTACAGGTATGGAAGATCGGCCCCTGGCACAAACCCAAGAAATTTAATGGCATCTGCGCAGCCGCTGTTCTGTGCTTCATTATGCACAGCCTCCGCGCCAGACCAATCGCTTCCTACAAACACCAGGTCTCTATCGGCAAGCTTGCCCCTGGATCGTAGTGCGGCAAACGCACGTATCAGCGCCACATGGTTTTTTCCTGGGTGCTCAATTCGTGAGGCGTATAAAAGATAGGGCTTATTCAAACCATACTTTTCTTGAGCAACCGTTCGAGATTCGCTTGGGTCGTAAAGTTTGTAAACGTTTTTATTGGCAGCACTGTAGATTACATCTACTCTATCTTGCGGAACCCGGGCGTAGTGCACGATATCACGCTTGCTGCATTCACTAACGGTGATAATTCGTGTTAGGCGGCGGCACAGAGCCGGCAAAATCTTCTTGATATAGATCATGTGAGAGAGGCTGTACTTGCCCTCTACATGCAGGCTGGAAAAATCGTGCACGGTTCCTACCGTGGGGCACGGGCATTTGTATGGCAACCTGCGGTTGCCAGCTGGCAAAAACAGAACATCAAAGCCGCGCTCTTTGCACAGTCTGGGCAGGGTGGTTTGATGCCAAAGAATGTTCTTTGTTGTGGCTCGCAGTTCTGCCGGGTAAAGCAGCATTTTGAAATTTGCGCTGTGTTCTGCAGGTGGAGCAAAAATGTGTTGCTCATCCTCATGCGCAATAATCTCAAACTGGTGCTCTGAGCCAGATGCCGCAAATTCACGAATCAGCTCTATTGTGTATCGGCTGATGCCGGATTTGCCGCCATCACACCCAAAGGTACATATACCAATCTTCATGCTCAGGAATCACTCCTAACCGATTCGTGCCGGCTCAGAACCACGCTCTGGCCAAGCGAAACATCTTTAGAGCCCTCTAATCGCCTTTTTTCACCCAGGCGATGGCCGCGATATCGGCCCCATGAGCCCGCAGCACGCAACGCAGGTGCCATCAATAACCCGCGCAGATCATGCCGTTTTGTGCACTCAGCTACATCACGCAGCGTAGAAATTACCGTTCGTGCCGCCATTCGGGGCAGTGTCTCTTTTCCACCATAGATGAATGCATCTGCCTCGCCCTCAATAAACTGGCGGCCGAACATCTGGCGGGTTGTGTAGTTATGCGAGTGCATTACTATGGATGTGGGAACATAGGCAATTTTCCAGCCCTGCGCCTTTGCACGCACTCCCCACTCTGTATCTTCAGAACCCCAGGCTTCTTCGTAAAAGGGCTGCTTTTCCCACACTGTTTTGCGCATAGCTGCAAATGGCAACGAAAGCGTTATCCACTCTGGGCCAGCACCTGTTTCCGGAAAGCTGGAAGCGTAGTCTCGTCGTACCCAGGTATCGGCTTCTGGCCGAGGAACCTGCCGTGCGTAAGCCGCACAAATTTCAGGATCTTCAAATGCAGCAACCAGCTCTGCCAGGGCTTCGGTATTTGTTGGAACCACATCTGCATTCTGAAAAACAACAATATCTGTTTCAGAAGCGCGAATGGCATCATTCAGCACCACGCCGGGAATGTAAGATTTCGGGTCTATTTGTATGAGCCGCACAGGGTATTTGCGCACAATATCCAGAGTACGATCCGTAGAACCGGAATCTACCACCATCAGCTCAAAGTTGGTGTAGCTCTGTGAAAACAGGCCGGCCAGTGCCTGGCCAATCACCCAGTCGCAATTCTTGCTGCGCATGATGATTGTAACTCTGGGATTGCTGCGCATTAGTGGGTTACCTCCCCGGCTGCGGGTGCCGTTCTGCAGAGCTCTCGGTGCCTGTCTATTACTTCAGAAACGAATACCGTTTCGTGGCTTTCGAGATACTCAAGGATGCGTTGGAACGAAGCAAACTTATCGCATAGGTACAGTGTTATGGGGTGGATAATCATGTTGGATACCCGGCCGGCCTTCTCATTTTCTTCCAGCCCCTGAAGAACAAGCTCTGTCCAGGCATCTACATAGTAAGATGCAGAACCAAAGTCATCCGACCAATGGTAGCGCTGTATCCACCAATCCACCCATTCGGGCGTGCGCTCTGCATGATATAGGTGCTCGTGATCCGGGATTACATTGATGGGAAAATTGAAAAGCCCACTGCTGTGCTCAACCAGGCCACTGCTGTTTTTCTGAACTCCGTCGGAACAAAGGTCGATGCCAGCCGAGGCAAGCACGTTCTCGGTAAATGGGCCGTGCATGTACATGTGGTTACGCCATGAGCGAATTGTGCGGCCAGTCTTATCTCTAATAATATTCTGTGTTTTCAGCACGTCTCTGCGCTGGTACCATGCCGGGCCATTGTAGCTCCCGGTTAATTTTTTGCTAATGCGGTGCAGAAGTGTGCACTGAAAGCAATCCCAGTTATGCCCACCAAGCTCTACACTGGAGCTTACTGCAACGGGTTTAAGATCGGTCCACTCCTCAGCAAACGTCTTTCCGGAAACGTAGAAGGTTACCTTTACGCCCGCCTCCTCCAGCATTTTGAGGTAGCGTGCTGCAACCTGCGTTTCGGTAATATCGCAGTGCTTCTGGTTGCCTGTACCCAGGCTGGTATGGTGTATATCTCCGGTAAGGCAGATCATACTGTTTCCGTCTCTCCATGCGGCTCTAAAATATGTGTACGATGGCAGTATAGGAGACTGCCATTAACCTACCATTAGCTGAACTCTCCGTTTTTACTACCAATAAAAATAACGGATAGCCGCTCTATGCAGCTATCCGTTATTCACAGTAGTACTACCAATGCGTCCAGCTCAGAGCTGCATCACCAGGCTGCCAGACACACAGTTACTATGCGCCAAAAGCTGCTACGGCGTCCTCTTCGGTGCCGTGGATATCAAAAACCCTGTGCATGCGTACCAGTTCGAAAAGTACGCGTACGGGCTTCTGGACCCCAAACAGCTTCATATCTCCGCCCTCTGAGTGCAGATCTCGCAGGCACGAGAGCAAGGCACCCAGGCCGGAGCTATCTACGAACTCTACGGCGCTCAAATCTACAACCACTTTCAGGTTCGATCCACGTGATGCTGCAAACGCTTTCTTGTACGCCCCGGCATTGCTGGCGTCCAAGTTGCGAACAGACACACGAATAACCGTAACCCCATTCTTCTGCTCTTGAGTCAGTTCCACGTTATGCTCCTGTTCTCTTTACCAACTCAATTAAATTATGACCATATTCGTCACGAGTTCTGCGCACTTCATCCATCAGTTGATCGATAATAAACACGCCGAAGCCATGAGATTGTGATCCGTCAAACACCGGGTTGGATACGCGCGAAACATCAAACGAACCACCAGTATCCTGGAATCGTACACGCACACGGTCTGTAAAGATCTCTACTGAAGATTGAATTCGTGCTTCTGGCTGATCTTTATATGCGTGTTGTATAACATTGGTAACGGCCTCACTGGCCGCAAGTATGAGCCCTGCCAGGTCTTCTTCCGTCATCACCTGCGCGGCAGGCACGGTGATAAACTCTCGAATGGCCTCAAGCTCCTCAACGCTGGAACGGAACTCTTTCTTGTCACAGAAAATAAGCGAACTGCGCTCTCTCTTACCTATCTTTACGGTTACGCAGGTAATGTCGTCGCTCTGTGGCTCTCCATCTAGATAAGCCATTGCCTCAGTTTGCATCTCTTTCAGAATACTCGCGGCGTTCGACTTATCTGCATCATTAAGTGCCTTAAGCACCCCCTCTTCACCCCAGAAGTCGCCCTCTTTGTTTCTCAGCTCCGTCATTCCATCTGAGTAAAACAGAAGAATATCGCCTGGCTCCAACGGCGCATTGTACTGGTGGTAGGTATCATCTGGCAAGAAACCCAATGGGCAGTTATCGCCACTCAGGAGATCCCAGGTACCCATTGGTGCATGATAAAGCACTGTGGGCGGGTGTCCGCAGTCAACAATCTTCACCTCTCTGGTTAGTGAGTCTATGCGGGCATAGCAGAGAGTGACGAAGCTTCCAAGTGCCTGCAGTTCCCCGTTTATGGCGCAGTTAACGGCATTAACAATTTCAAACGGTTCTGGTAATCGGTTAAACTGCCCCAGATCGGTGCACAGTTCCCTCAAAGCACGCTGAAACTGAGCTTTAATTGCGGCAGATAAAAGGGCGGCTGGCACCCCCTTGCCCATAACATCCGCAATCAGAATATCCAGAGTGTCGGCATTGTGTCGGTAAAAGTCGAAGCAATCGCCATCTACTTCGCGTGATGGCAGCGTAATTGCCGCTACATCAATGCCATCCATATCAGAGGGGGGTGGTGCGCCAAGTAGTGATTGCTGAATGCGCCCGCCAATCTCCGCTTCCTTCTTGCTGCTTAGCTCCAGGGCTTCCATATTCTCGCGCAGGCGCTCTTGAATTTGAGTACGAGAGTACAGATGGCCTATGGTCTCAGCGAACAGTTCCAAAATATCAATATCGCGCTGATCAAAGTTGTTACCAGATACATAGTTGTCTGCGAAGAGTGTACCAATGGCCTTTGCACCATCCCATAACATCACATCACAGCGTGGTCCGCTGCCAAGAATGTTAAAATCATGATCTCTGAGCTCGGTGTTGTCATAGTGTACTGCCACGTTACGTGGAACAGTGTGCCCTTGTTGGCGGCCAGCAAAGGTTGCCTGCACATGCTCTGCAACATAGGTGCAATTCCGCTCGTCCCTGATGCCACCACTTTCATCTGTGCCATAGGTGCCGCGCATCACACCGTGCTCTTCATCATAGAACCATAACGAAAGCCGATCAAAGCCAAGCCAATCTCGACCAAGCTCAACTGCCTTTAAGCACATTGCATCTGATGATTCTTCTCGGGCCAGAGCTATGCTAATATCGTGGAGGTATGCAAGGCGCTCGCGAGTAGTGCGCTCCTGCCTCTCTTTTTCAAGGAGAGCCGCTTCAATCTGCTTGCGGTGGGTGATATCTCGCAGGAAAGCAGTAAATTTAACTTCCTGCCCAATCATCATTTCGCTTACGCTGAGATCTATAAAAAACTGATCACCGTTCTTGTGTACGGCCACCTCTTCACGGCCAATGCCAATAACGCGATTAATCCCTGTATCAAGAAACTGTTTTACAAACCCTTCGTGCCTGTAGCCAACTCCCGGCGGCATCAGGCATCTAACGCTTTTGCCCACAACCTCATACGCACCATAGCCAAACATCCGCTCAGCAGCAGGATTGAACTCTTCGATAATGCTTTCGGAGTTGATAACAACGATGGCACCCACTGCAGTGGAGATGATGGAGCGCAGCCTAACTTCACTATCGCGCAGTTGCGCTTCGGCATGCTTGCGCTTAGTGATGTCGTTCAGCGTGCCAGACATCCCGCGTGTAACATCATTCTCATCGATAATCAGGCGCAACAGGGCTTCAAACCAGCGGCACTCACCACTCTTGGTAGTCAGCCTTATCTGATGCCTGCCATATGGGAGAATGCGCTCTTTTAATGCTGTAAGTAACTCTTTACTGAGGGATCTATCATCTTCGTGTAGATAGTAAAGTATATCTACGCCAATGCTCTCAGCAACTTTGTAGCCGGTTATCTCTTCCCAGAACGGGTTAAGAAATGTAATTTTGTCCTCTTCATCGGTAGCAAAAACCACTTCCCGAACGGTTTCAACAACGTATCGATACTTTTCACGGCTGGCATTTAGCTCTGCAATGGTATCTCGTAGCGTTTTGCGCTCATCCTTCAATACGCGCGTCAGTTCGCGCGAATCTGCAAGTGAGGCGTTCGTAGATTCCATCGCAATCATGTATTCGATGGTGTTATCATGGGGTGCAAAATCGGTTAGGGTTAGGCCAGACGCTAACAATTCTGTTGAGGCCGTAACCCAGGGAGAGGCGGCGAAAAAGAGCCGATCGTCTCCCAGAGGAACAACCTGTCCTTTGAGTTTTATGGCACCTGTAACGGCCTCCAGCAATATAGCAGAGCCAACAGTTTTCTTGAAGGAGTGGAAATCGTTAAGTGGAACAGGCTGCAAAACCCTAAAACTGGCAAAAAGAGGAGCACCTACCTGTATGTGCGGCATGGCCTTTAACAAAGATGACCCCGCCCGCACAACGGTTAGTTGCGAATCCAGCTCAATATAAAACGGAAACAGAGAAACGAGTGTGTCTGCCGTTATTTTCTCTGAAGTTCCTTCCATCGGTTAACCTGATAGCCCCACAAGAGTCCGGTTAACTGAGCCGGCGCCAATGGCTGCCGGGCCATTTCCACCGTCTGAGTATGAGAACAATTCATTATTGCTCGGCCGGAATCCTTCGGATTCAATTACGATTGTCAGTATCTGGCACTATCTTACGTGTCAAATTTGCCAGGTATCACAATTCTATTTACGTGTGGCGTTGGTTCCGTGGCGAACGTGTTGTTGAGCTGAATTCTGCGTGCGTTAAACATGCATTCCTTATGGTTAGCATGCCTCTGGTAATCACCGTATTTTTATAATGTTTTGCGGTCTATATCCAGCGAATGGTGAACTCATCGTGATCATGGTCATCATCCCGTGTAATGTCCTGGCGAACTTCTACTGATTCATTAAACATTTTCGAAAGGCCAATTAGAAGTCCCACAACCATCGGTGCAAGCCCTGTTCGAAAGGAGTAGTAGTGTACTCGCAATACGTTTGGGCTATCTTCTGTACAATTGAACGAAGGAGGCGTAAGATGCGGCATTGAGAATCCCAGGCGCATATGCAGGTTGTTAAGATTGCCAAGAAATTCGCGTAAATTACCGCCAGCAGCTGCCATCAAGTTGGGAAACGTTCCTCGCCCGGTAAAAAGCACCCAGTATTCGCCAATTGCTTCCAGTACCGCTTCGTGGCTCAAGCTCAGGACACTGCTCGCGGCACCCACCAGATCGTATGTAATTTCATCTGGATAGGGTTCCAGGCTAACAAAGTGGATGTCTTCAACACCCGCTTTCTCAGCTATGGTTTGCCACGTGGTATCGCCATAATTCTGACGCACCATGTCTTCTATGACTCGATTTACGAGGCCGTACATTAAAACCTCCGCGTACTACTGCTTTACCCGGTTTCAACCGCAACAGATGCACAATATGTGCAACCGCCCGGGCATATTTTAGATTAATACCATTAACTGTCCATTAATACGCGGAGACAAAATTCAGATATAAAGGTTAAATCAATACTATTTCACTATGGTGTAGCGATAAATCAGAGTGGATTCTGAACATCAGAAGCTAGTGTGCAGGCCATTGCAGAAGCGGAATCATAGGAGATAGCTCCGGATGCTGCACGCGCAACAATATCATCCCAGCGCTGCTTCCCAATGAGATCCTGGCTGGCGTGCAGCGCGTCGGTAATGGGTTCTACACCACCTAATCCGCTAAATATCGCTGCCATTTCACTACGGCCAATTCGGGCGGCAAGCTCTGCAAATAGGGCAAATGTGCTTTTCTGCCCGGCAAGATCGTGTCTTGCGGCATATTCGCCTGCGAGCTGTGTCAGCCACCCTGCTGCCGCAGAAAGGTCGTTCTGGCCCAATGCCGTTCGGGCAAGCGCTTCGCTAATCCACCAAACTGCCAGGCTATCGTCATCTTCTTTCTGGGTAACCAGGCTGTTCTCAAGTTGCTCTCTTGCATCCGGGTAGTCCCCTTGCAACCCAGCTACTACGCCCAGTTCTGCGTAAGAAGCTGCGATGCGTTCTGCGATCTCTACCTGCTCCTCAAGCTCCCTGATTTTTATAAGCGCGGATGGATCTTGATCAATATTTAGCTTATCTCGCAGTTGGGCAGCTGTTTCCAGGGCCTCCAGTTCTCCTGGCCGATCCTGAATTTCCCGCCGAATTGCAACCTCTTGTTCCGATGCCCTCAATGCGGCATCAAGGTGACCGCTCTGTGTATAGAGGCCGGCACACCTATTAAGCAGCAGCGCTGCTGCGGGCCTATCGGCCTGTTTCAGCAGTGATTCGGCGGCATCTTCTCCCAATTTTGCAATGGCTTCAGAGCTGGCCACATCTCTTGCTGAATGTTCATACCCCAGCAGCAACGTTGCGCGCAGCAATGTTGTGGCTCTGAAGTTACCTGCCTTTTCAGCGGTTCTCAGCCCTTCCTGGCAGTAGGTTCGGGCTTCGGCAGGGCGGCCAATTGCGTACGAGAGGCGTGCTACGGCCTGCAGCGCAACCACCCGCAAAGAGTCTATGGTGCTGGCTGGTTCATCGCCGGCTTCACCCAGCAGCCTGGCAGTATCCATATCGCTTAGCGCGCGGGAAAGTATGTTAATGCCTTCTTGAAAGTGCCCGCGTACGTACCAGAACCGCCAAACCGCCGAAGCAGCCCTTAGCAGTGGCACTCTACTGCGCTCCTGGCTGGCGAGGCTCATTGCGGCACGAATATTTGTATGATCGAGCTCGAGCTTCAGGGCCACCTCAGAGGCATCCGGTCCGGTAAGGTGTGCACCGCTGCTCTCTGCAAACTGCAAATAGTAGGCCGCATGGCCCGCCAGCAGCTGGGCCAGCTCTTGAGATTCCATCTGATCTCGCAAATACACGCGCACGGTTTCCAGCATGCTAAACTGCATCTCTTCTTCGGCTTCAAATGAGCGAATCAGAGAGCGCTGTCTCAGTTGCCACAGCCATTGCTCTGCGTGGGGTTCACCTGTAATGGCGGAGGCTGCATCGCCAGTCCACGAGCCAGCAAACACGGATAACTTTCCCAGGAAGCTGCGCAGCTCTTCTGACAGTAGTGAGCAAGACCAGTCGATGGCTTTCCGCAGCGTTCGCCGCCGGTCGGTGCTGGATTTTCGAGTGGATACCAGCAGATCAAACCTATCAGACATGCGCTCAAGCATCTGCGCAGGCGTAAGCACCTGTGCCCATGCCGCGGCCAGTTCAATGGCCAGCGGAACGCCCTCCAGGCGATTGCACAGGGCAGCTACGGCAGCGGAGTTTCTTGCTGTTAGTTGAAAATCGGGCCTTGCAGCCTGTGCCCTATCTATAAAGAGTGCGATTAGTGGGCTTTCCAGCAGGCTCTCTAAATCGGCATCCTCTGAGGGCAGCTGTAGTGGTGCCACCGGGAATTCGCGCTCCGGGCCAATACCCAGTCGCAATTGAGAGGTAATCAGCAGTACCAGCCCGGGTAATTGATCAAGCAACTGTGAAATAACCGGCACGCCAACCTCGGCCACCTGTTCAAAGTTATCCAGAAGTAGCAGCACTGGTGGGCCCTGAAGAAAACCAACTATCCGCTCGAGTAATGAACTATCCGCAGCGGGTGGCAGGTTAAGCGTAAACACAATTCGCTCAAGAATGTGGTTGGCCTCACTTGCCTCTTCTACGCTAACATACCAAACGCGCCTGTCGTAAATTTGCCGCAGGCGGCTAGCGGCCTCAAGGGCCAACCGGGTTTTGCCTGTGCCGCTGATGCCAGTAAGGGTAAGCAGCCGGGTAGCAGGCATGGCGCCGGTATCTTCGGTATCGGCCGCAACTATTGGGCTAAGCAGCGCCACAACTTCCTGCAGCTCCAGCTCTCTCCCAAAGAACCTCGTTACAATGGCCGGCAATACACCGCCAGTTCTGGCGGCAGATGCAGAAGAAGGCGAGGACGTATCTCGGGTGGGGGCCTCGGCATCCGGTTCCTCTTCAACCTCAGAAACCATACCGGTACCATCGGAGCTTGGCAGGCGCGTTAGCCCTGCAGCACACTGCCTCGCAAGCTCAATTGTCTGGGGTGTAGGCTGGCTGCCCAACTCCTCCTTAAGTACGCGCTCCAATTCCTGAAACTGCTTAACAGCCATTGCCGGGCGGCCCTGAACTCTGTAGAGCCGCATCAGGCTGCGATGCCACTCTTCTCTTAGCGGATCCGATACTACTGCACGGCGGCCACAATCAATGGCTCTATCGTAATCCTGTTTCTCGGCATAAATACGCATCAGCCGCCGCAGGGCACCCAGGTACATATCGTTTAAGCGGGTGCGCTCTGGCAGAATCCAATCTTCATACCAGCCAGCCATTAAATCGCCAGAGTAAAGCTCTACGGCGTGCTGCAGCAACTGCAGCCGGTCTCCGCTCATGTCGTCTTCTGGGCAGCGTTGTTCGGCTCGGATGGCGGATTCAAAATCCTCTACATCCGTGGTAAAAGCATCAGGATTAAGGGAAACTTGCAGCCTGTCCGAGCGGAGAATGGAGTTGGGCGGAACGCCGGTGGGTTCTACCTGCTTACGAAGCGAACTGAGGGCAACACGAAAGCTGTTTCTGGCGGCATCTGGCTCAATATCCGGCCAAAAGCGCTCAGTAATGGCGTCACGAAACTGGGGCCTTCCACGGTTAATGGCAAGGAAAGCCAGCAACGAACCGTTCTTGGTTGTTTTAAAACGCGTGATGGTACGGCCTGCCTGCAACAGGCGTACGCCACCCAGCAGCTCTATGCGATAGCCCGCATCCATCGTTGTTATAAACCTCGATGCAGGGTCACCAACCGCGGTCTTAACGCTATGCATTTCTTGTGGCGTTCAGCATCCGGGCTGGCAGATCCTCTGCAGTGTATGCAAGAGTGTGTTCATCTGGCTGTGCAACCCCATCAGGTTCCACTGTTTGGCAGTCAGTTCCTGCCCAAATCGAGGGTGATACACTCTCCCGGCCCAAACACATGCATAACTTTCGCAATTGTGGGAGATACAAAGCCACTTGCGTTGCGTAATAATATCAGCTAACTCTTGCGGAACTCTTGCCAGGTGGCCGGTGTTCCATCTAATGTGAATGCCCACAACCCATGCAGACACATTACCCATTTTGATTGCGAAAGGAACGTCGATGTCTCGCATTACCGATGTCTGGATCCGCACTGCAGCGCTGGCGCTGGCGGCAACCTCCCTGTTGTTGAGCTCAAGCGTATCGCGTGCTCAGCAGCCAACTGCCCAGACTCCGCCAGCAGCCAAGCCCGTTCGCCAAACCGCAACTATCGCTGCAGGGTGCTTCTGGAGCATGGAAGCCATCTTCAAACAGCTTAAAGGCGTTGAAAAGGTTTTGCCTGGCTATGCCGGCGGACGCCTTGCCAACCCCACATACGAGGATGTGTGTACGGGCAGCACCGGCCATGCTGAATCGATTACGGTAACCTTTGATCCCTCGGTTATCACCTTTAAAGATCTGCTGGAAGTAATGATGACCGTTCGCGACCCAACCACCCTCAACCGCCAGGGAAACGATGAAGGCAATGAGTACCGCTCGGTAATCTTTTATCGCGATGAGCAGCAGCGAAAAGATGCCCTCGAGATGATCAAGAAGATCAACGATTCCCACATCTGGGCAAACAGAGTAGTAACCGAAGTAAAGCCGTTCAAAAACTTCTTCCGCGCAGAAGATTACCACCTGGATTACTACAGAAAGCATCCCACGCAGGGATACTGCCGTGTGGTAATCGCACCAGAAATAGCCGAGTTCCGCGAAAAATTCCACGAGAAGCTGAAGAACCAGAACTAATTGCACCTCCCCCTCTTAACCGCCCACCGAGAGTCTTCGGTGGGTGGTATTGTTTAATGTTTAAGTTGATTTTACTGGTATTAGATTGCAATAACAGTTGGGTTTATTTATGTGGGGACCAGGGCCGGGCTATTTTTCGACTTGCTGGACCAGCTTGTTCGCTCTTTGCGAGGCCCCATCTACCGCCTGACTCCTACCTTCCGGCCTTGCTTCCCTCGCACACTCGGGCGGCCGAGGGAACCTCCCTGCCCGTAACTTTGAAAAAGGGCCTACGCTCTCTACCGCTTGCCTCCGCTTCGCGGCGCGGCAGAGGACACCACGTCGATTCGTCGTGGGCTGTTTACTTGTGTACTTTATCGGCAGGTCGCCGATTTGCGTGCCTCTTGGTAGCTCTGTTGTTGCCAGCGCTGTTTAACACTGTTCGCCTCTACCGCTTCATCCTCGTTGCCTCGGCGCTCCAGAGAACACCAGAGTTACAGCGCGGCTTGGTTTTGCTGCTTTGTTAGTGTTTTTAGCTCCAGGTCGGCGCTCGTAGCACACGGTTGAGCTCAGTTTCAAGATGCGAGGATGGCTCGATGGATTAGTTTTGTTGTTTCCTCGGGTTTTATGGGTTTTTCTGGATGGCTGGCGCAGATGTTTCTTATGGCGTGGATGTACTGGTAGATTTTGACGCCGTTGTCGGCGTTATCCATTACGGCTTTCAATTCTGTGTATTGATCTCTGCCGGGTTGCGGTTCTGGCTTTATGCTTTTGGATGGCTTGCCGATTACGCTGGTGAGGATGCACTTTGCCGCAAATGCATCTGGTGCGTGGGATATGGTTAGTAGCGGTGCGCCTTCTTGCTGGAAGATGGTCTGTACGCCTTTTGCCAGCTTGCTGAGCTGTGGGATTATGGATGGCAGGCTTGCTTCGAAGC
>CAIONQ010000025.1 GCA_903859705.1 uncultured Chthonomonas sp. | reverse complement strand
TGGTGGTAACTTCTTTTGCACCTGGCGCTGCCTGATTCCCTCGTACCTCGGGCGGCGCGCGGCATTATGAACTATGGCCGAGACATGCTAATCGCGAGATACGCGATGGTTTGTGAGTGAGGATCCGGCGAAGGATGGGGTTAACTGGTCTGTATACGCGTCAATGATCTCTGCACTTTATCTTGACTCAAGTGGTAGCGACACATTAACTTACGGATTGACCGACTTCTAAAGTGTCAGAATCTGGGTGATACGTGCCACGGCATTTAATCAGTTAGTCAGCTTGCAACTCGGCAAAGCTTTGTTTGCAGCCTGTGGAAACAGCGCCTGGAAAGTACTGTGGAACCTGGTGCTATCCGGTAAATCCCAGGTAGATTGCGGCGGTGAGTGGGTTGGACCGGGCGTAAGAAACATGGTCATCGGCGGAATTGGCCTGGCCGTTAAGATCGTACTTGAATGCAATACTATCAGGCATATCTTTTGGCGGCAATGGAGCTGTTCGACTCAGAAGCTTCAACCGCTTGAACAATGAGCGGTTGCATCTTAACGCTGACAACCTACGTTACTCCGTAATCTGTGGTGTAATTGGGTACATCTGAGGCGCCGTAAGGGGTAGGGATGACAAACAACAGCCGAAAGCCAGTTTTAGACAAATTTGCCTACGTGGGATTAGAAGGGTCGCTCATCTCATGCCTCCTGGACCGCGTCTTTCGCAGAAAAGACCAAACCAGCGAGCAGCGCATGGTACTGCTTGTGGAGTTGGAAACAGATGTGTCGGCCATAATTGTTGCGCCTCTTGAGCGTGAAGGATACACGGTAAAGCAAGCCGACAACTGGCGGAGTTGGCAAAGCTCGGAGGGCTCAGAGGATATTCCGGCACTCGTTGTAACTGGCGATGCAGCAGCTGATCTGCCGGAAATAGCATGCTGTGTTCAACTAAGACATTTGCCATTAATTGTGATTGGGCAGCGTGAGAGATATCCTGGATGGGAAACCATACCTGTTTCTGCGTGGATGCAATTGCCAATTAGCATTGTGGATTTCGTAGTTACAGTAAAAACACTTCTTGGAGATATTTCGGATGATGTTCCAGCCGCCTTTGTGGAGCATTTCTAATATGCAGTCTGAAACCGGTAACTCTCGATCAGTGATAGCGACAGCAGTGCTACCACGTTAAGAATGTTTACGAAAGGCAACTTCTGCCGCGCTACGCATAACATGATGTTTATGAAACGCAACTTCTACCGCGCTTCGCTTGCTGGCGTTCGCTATCCTATGTCGCGCTTTCAGCGCTGAAATGCCGCCTTCGGATGGGGGGTGAGCGTAAAGGCTGGATTTCCGGCACTATCTATTCCCGAAACCCTCGCGGCCCTCTCCAAGTGGAAAGGGCCGCGCGTGTACTGGGAGCCAGTTAGTGCTTGAGTGCGCCAGCACGCAGTGGCAGGTGAAGCACATACCTGCCAGATTTAAGCCGCACCAATGGGCCTGTTTTACTGCCAGCACCGCGCACTATGGTTACGCCCGCGTCGCTGCCTATTGGTTTGCCGCCTTCGGTGATGTGGGTGTAATCGATGAGCGATTTGTCTCCACTGTTGAAGTCTGCATCTGCTGTGCAGCCAGTTGGCACAACAAGCACTACCTCAGCAACGTTTCCTGTTCTCTTCCAACGGCAAACGATGGTGCCGCGCACGGTTCCATATCGATATTCTGATGAGGAGACGTTTTCCAGGTTGAGCAGGGGATGCACCAGGATGTGGTTGAAACCAACGGCATCTTCTGCCGGGGCAATGCCGCCTACCCACTGGCATATCCACTGGCTTACCGAGCCGAACATGGGGTGGTTGTTAGAGTAGGTGTTATCGCTGCCTTCCCAGTGTTCCCACAGGGTGGTAGCCCCATTGTCTAACATCCGCTTAAAGCCAACCCGCTCCGTTTTCTTGTCTGCAGACGGGGCTGTTGGTCCTTCGGCTATTCTCAGTGCAAGCTCACCATGTCCAGATTTGCTCAGTACATCCAACGTGTAGTTCGTGCCGAGTATGCCCGTTGTAAGGTTTGCGTCTTCGCCATTGGTGGATAAATCGACCAGATCTTGCACCGCGGTGGTTCTGGCTTCCGGCGTAAGCACGCCGTGTTCGATGGCAAACGACACGCTGGCCTGGGTTGGCTTTGTTATGTGATTATTGCCATCCACAAACTGCTTTCTGTATGCTGCGCCAACCTGCCTGCCAAGCAGTTGCCAATCGGCAGGGTCCCCGTTGTGTGTTTGCCGCGCCAGGCCGGAAAGCAGGCTGGTTGCGGTATGAAACAGTGGGGTAAGCAGTATCTGTGGATCCGTTGGAGCGATGGTCTCATGATCACTCAAACCATCTTTTACAATTCCATCAGGATACTGTTTGCGCACCAGATTCAGCCACTTTGCTGATACAGCGTACTGCTCGGCGGCAAGGCGAGAATCACCATAGTACTGAATTAAGCGCGCCTGAACCAGTGGATGGGCAAGGGCCCAGGCCAGGCCACAGTACTGTATGCCAACAAAAGGGGCGGTATCGGTGAGCATGCCATCTGGCAGTGCGGCATCTGCCCAGTCTCGTACAGACTTGGCATAGAACCGTTCCATTTCGTAGTTCACCATATAGGCATCGCAGGTTGCCACCAGATCGCCACCATACCCGAAGCGCTCACGATGTGGGCAATCGGATTGAACGCTGAAGATATTGCTCAGGAAGGTGTTATCGCACAGTACCTGTATCTGGTTGAGTGTTGAGTTTGAGCACACAAAGTTACCAACTCTGGGAACATCGGTATTCATGCGCAGGCCCGTGATTGCCTCTTTCCCGGCATCGGCTGGCAGGCCTGTTACCTCTACATACCGGAAACCGTGAAAAGTAAAGCGGGGCTGGTAAACTTCTGTGCCACCACCGCGGCAGATGTAAGTATCTGTTTGCCACGCTATGGGTGGCGCGCCTGGCCCACC
>CAIONQ010000024.1 GCA_903859705.1 uncultured Chthonomonas sp. | reverse complement strand
GTTCCAGGGTGAGCTCTATATCCTCACCAAGGAAGAAGGCGGCCGCCATACCCCGTTCTTTACGGGATATACCCCGCAGTTCTTCTTCCGAACAACGGACGTAACCGGTACAATGAACCTGCCGGAAGGTGTTGAGATGGTTATGCCGGGCGATAACATTCGCATCACCGGTGAACTCATCCAGCCCATCGCAATGGAAGAAGGCCTCCGCTTCGCAGTTCGCGAAGGTGGCCGAACCGTTGGCGCAGGTGTTGTAACCAAAATCCTGGATTAGTTCAAAAATATTGGGCCGAACTTCCGCAAATTGGAAGTCCGGCCCAAATGTGTGTGTGAGAGCATTTGTTAAGATATCCTAACGAACTGCCAGGAATTGTGGTAGAATCGTCCGGCACTTAACCTGATGCTTTGTTTGTTGCCGAACGGACGCGCACACTTGCGCACCGCGGCAAACTCTGAAAGAGGAGACGGATGGCAACTCTGGCACGACAGAATAAGGTCCGAATACGCTTGCGCGCATTCGATCACCGTATTCTGGATCAATCCGCAGAAAAAATTGTCGATACCGCGAAGAGAACTGGCGCACGTGTTGCGGGCCCCGTTCTACTTCCAACCGAAAAGGCAATCTTCTGCGTGAACCGGGCTTCCACCATCGATAAAGAGTCGATGGAGCATTTCGAGCAGCGTACACACAAGCGCTTGATCGATATACTTGAACCCGGACCAAAGACAATCGACGCACTGATGCGTTTAGATTTGCCCAGCGGCGTGGATATTGAGATCAAACTCTAGTTCTACGATTGTTTTGGCAGATAACAGGTATGCAAAACGTTCCGTCCGCGGTTCGTTAAGCCGCTTTTCCGCCGGGAACTATCCGGCAGAGTAGCGTACTTCTACAGGAGAATAACGTGGTAGACACAATCCTGGGCAGGAAAATCGGAATGACTCAGGTCTTTAACGACCAGGGTGAAATCATTCCGGTTTCCGTGATAGAGGCAGGCCCCTGCATTGTCACACAGCTCAAAAGTGTTGAATCGGATGGCTATGTAGCCGTCCAAGTAGGCTTTGGCGAAATCCGTCCAAGACTCGTCAACGCGCCTAAAACGGGGCACTTTAGCAAGGCCGGCATCAAACCCCTTCGGCATATGCGCGAAATTCGCACCGAAGATATCAGTGGTTACCAGCTCGGTGATACAATTACTTGCGACATCTTTAAACCTGGCCAGCGCGTAAAAGTGACCGGCACCTCCAAGGGTAAAGGTTTTGCTGGTGTAGTAAAGCGCTTCCATTTTCATGGTGGCGACATGGGTCACGGTTCAATGATTCACCGTAAACCGCAATCCAGCGGTGCAACCGATGCGGCCCGAACTTTCAAGGGAACCCGCAAACCCGGCCAGATGGGCAACAAGCAGGTTACCGTGCGCGGACTTCGAATTGTCCGCGTGGATCCTGTTAAGAACATTCTGCTGGTTGAAGGAGCCATCCCTGGTTCCGATGGCGGACTGATCACGATTCAGCTGCTGAAACAGCGCTAGGAGAGAGCACCTATTATGGCAACGATTCCTCTTTATAATATCGAGGGCAAACAAGTTGGCTCGCTGCCGCTGCCAGATGCTATCTTCGGCGTTGATTTCAACGAGGCGCTGGTGCATCAGGCCATCGTAACCGAAGAAGCAAATGCACGGCAGGGTACACACGATACCAAAACGCGCAGCGAAGTGCGCGGTGGTGGTCGTAAGCCCTGGAGACAGAAAGGCACCGGCCGCGCGCGCCAGGGTTCTACCCGATCGCCGCACTGGCGCCATGGTGGCGTGGTTGGTGGACCAACCCCACGCGATTACCGCAAAGCCTTCCCAGCTCGTATGCGCCGTGGCGCAATGCGAAGCGTACTCTCAGTTAAGGTTACTGAGGGTTCAATAATCGGCCTCGAAGCTCTTAGCTTCGCAGCCGTCAAAACGAAGTCTGCGGTTGCGTTGGTGAAGGCTCTTGGCCTTGAGAACACCCGCCGAATACTTATCGTAATCCCAGAGTACGACGAGGTCGTGCTCAAGTCCACTCGCAACCTACCAGGTGTTGAGCTGCGCTTTGCTCCGAACTTCTCTGTTCGCGATGCACTGACAGCACACAAAATTGTTCTGGTTAAGGATGCGGTTGCCAAGATCGAAGCTGTATGGACCCCAAGTTCCGCAGTGGAGACGACTGAGGAGGCCTCTAAATGAGAGACCCGCACGATATCATTGAGCGGCCGCTCCTGACGGAAAAAAGCACCGACCAGGCTGCCGAAAATAAGTATCACTTCCGGGTACGTCTGGACGCTAATAAGATTGAAATTGCATCCGCAATTGAAACAATCTACCAGAAAGATGGCGTCAAGGTAACCAAGGTTAACACGCTACGCGTGAAGGGAAAGAAGAAGCGTGCGCAGGTACGCGGAGGCAAATCCGGCTACGCACCCAACTGGAAGAAGGCCATCGTTACCACCGATCTGCCGCTCGTCCTGTTTGAGGGTATTTAGCCAGGAACTCCGCGATCCGCAGCGTGGCTGCGGAGCGTGCTCGCTACGAGCATTCCTTCTAATAACTGGGAGTTTTTAGATGCCAATTAGACAGTTTAAACCCACCGGGCCAGGGCGGCGCTTCCGAGCGATCCCAACCTTCTCAGAGCTTACAAAAGCCGAAGGTAAGAATCAGCCGGTAGACCCATACAAACCGCTGCTCAACCCGATCAAGAAAACCGGTGGTCGAAATAACAAGGGCCGCGTAACCCATCGCTTCCACGGCGGTGGAACCAAGCGCATGTATCGCGTTATTGATTTCAAGCGTGATAAGTACGATGTGGTAGGTACCGTTCTTACCATCGAGTATGATCCCAACCGCTCTTGCCGTATCTCCCTCGTGGAGTACGCTGATGGCGAGAAGAGATACATTCTGACTCCGATTGGCTTGAAGGAAGGCGATTCCGTAATCGCATCCGACACCGCCGATATTCGTCCCGGTAACAGCATGCCGCTGCGTTCGATCCCGGTTGGCACAACCATCCATAACATCGAAATGCATCTGGGTAAGGGTGGTCAGCTCGTTCGGTCCGCCGGCGTCGGTGCACAGCTTATGGCTAAAGAAGCCCGCTACGCACAGGTTCGCCTGCCATCCGGCGAAACGCGTCTCATCTTGCTCACCTGCCATGCAACTATCGGTCAGGTAGGCAACCCCGAGCACGAGAACCTGTCCCTCGGCAAAGCAGGTGCCTCCAGATGGCGCGGTATCAAGCCGCACGTTCGCGGTGTTGCAATGACCCCGCGCGATCACCCACATGGTGGTGGTGAAGCACAGAGCCCCGTTGGGCGTAAGAAGGGCCCTGCAACCCCGTGGGGCAAACCCGCTCTCGGCGCCAAGACACGGCACAACAAGTCTACCGACAAGTATATTGTCCGCAAGCGCGGCGCTAAGTAGGGTGGCATATTATGGGTTGTCCGCAGGTTAATCCGCCTGCGGCATCCCGATAAAGCCAACCCCGGAGATATGGATGGGACGTTCACTTAAGAAAGGGCCCTACGCGGACCCCAAATTGCTCGAGAAAGTGCGCGGGATGAACTCGCGGAACGAGAAGAAGGCTATCAAAACATGGTCTCGCCGTTCCACAATCTTCCCAGACTTCATCGGTCACACCATGTTGGTGCACGATGGCAGGAAGCACATTCCGATCTTCATTACTGAAAACATGGTTGGTCATAAGCTTGGCGAGTTCGCGGTTACGCGCCTCTTTAGAGGCCACGCGGGCCAGCAGGTCGAGCGGCGATCCGGCATCAAATAGAGAAGGACGCACACACACATGGCTAATGTTAACACGGTCGAGCGGACTAAAGAGCACCGCGAAAACCGCAAAAAGAACCGCGGCCGCAAGGTTGAAGATAACCAGGCTGCAGCAGTTGCGAAGTTCCTTCGCGTTCCACCCCGCAAGGCACGCCTTGTAATCGATGAGGTTCGCGGAAAGTATGCTCTGGATGCCCTCGCATTCCTGCGCTACATCCCGAACCGCGCTGCTGGTTACATCTCTAAGGTACTGACCTCAGCAGTAGCAAACGGCGCCAACAACCACGGCCTGGATGCCAGCCGCCTTAAGCTGGTGGAAGCCCGAGTTGATGAAGGCCCGCGCATGAAGCGAGTGCAGCCGCGAGCCCAGGGCCGCGCTTACGCAATCCTGAAGCGAACCAGCCACATCACAGTAGTGGTGGAGGAAGTGGAGCCGAAGCCGCGTAAGCCACGCAAGCCCGTTGGTGGCCGCGCCGAGGCAGCACGCGCCGCTCGCCGCGCAACCGTGGCAGAGCCTGCAGCTGAAGTTACCGAAGTGATAACCACTGCCGTGGCAGAAGCACCGGTTTCCGAAACAGTTGTTGAGGAGACCGTGGTGGATACCACTGCGGCACAGGATGCAGCGCCGACCGAGGCCGACGCTTAGACAGTATTCGTGGGCTGGGCACGGGGTTCTGTATAACCGGGCCCGCCTGCTGATACAGGAAAGGATAGCGATTTGGGACACAAAGTACACCCAATTGGTTTTCGGGTCGGCGTAATTCGTGACTGGGACAGCAAGTGGTACCTTCCACAGCGTGCTTTTGCTGATGCCCTCTACGAGGATTACCTGATCCGTAGGTTCATTAAAGGTACCGATAGCGCCAAGGCCAAGAAATCTGTTGGCGCACTTCAGCGTGCACTCTCCTCTGCGGCAATTTCCCGTGTTGAGATTGAGCGCGCTGGCAACCGAGTTAAGGTAACTCTACACACTGCCAAGCCGGGTATGATCATCGGTCGGCAGGGTAAGGGTGTAGAGGACCTCAAGAATACTCTTGAGAAACTCACCCGTAAAGCGGTTCATGTAAACGTGATGGAAATCCGCCATCCGGATATCGATGCTCAGCTGGTTTCTGAGTCCATTGCTCAGCAGATCGTAAAGCGAATTGCCTACAAGCGCGCCATGCGTCAGGCAGTTCTCCGCGCGATGAAGCTAGGTATTCGCGGTATTCGTATCATGTGCTCCGGACGTCTCGCCGGTGCGGAAATGGCTCGTAAAGAGCAGGACCGCCTTGGCAAGATTCCGCTGCACACGATTCGTGCAGACATTGATTACGGTTTTGCTGAGGCGGCTACCACCTACGGCAATATTGGCATCAAGGTTTGGATCTACAAAGGTGATGTTCTGCCTGGTCAGCCACGGCAGTCTGAGCCAGAAGTACGTGCACCGCGCGGCGAAGGCCGCCCAGATCGCTCTGGCGAGCGCTCTGATCGCGGTAGCGATCGTGGCCGTGGCCGCGGTGGTGATCGCGGTGGCCGAGGCGGCGGTGGTCGTCCCGGTGGCGGTGGCGGTGGTCGCCCAGGCGGTGGCGGTGGTGGCGGTCCTCGCCCTCCACGCCCATCTGTGGAAACACCCGCAGAATAAACGCCCCCTAAAGGCGAGCCGATGCGGTATACTGTGCCGGCTAAATTTCATAGTCCCAACGTTGTTAAACGTTCTCCGGCCCGAATTAATGAGGGCCGGAGGCGGGCAACGCGCGGCGCAAAGAATCTGCAGCTGAAAGGTTGCGGGCAAAGCGCCTGATGGAGGAATTACGATCATGTTGATGCCCAAGCGCGTCAAACACAGAAAGCAACATCGCGGCCGCCGCGCTGGTAAAGCGTCCGGCGGAACCGTGGTGAGCTTTGGCGAGTACGGCCTACAGGCACAAGAATCCTGCTGGATGACTGCCAACCAGATTGAATCCGCTCGTATTGCAATCAACAGGTACATCCGCCGCGGCGGTAAGATCTGGATTCGCATTTTCCCCGATAAGCCCTTCACCAAGAAGCCGGCCGAAACCCGCATGGGTTCTGGTAAAGGCGCTCCGGATGGATGGGTCGCCGTTGTTAAACCGGGCCGCGTCCTTTTTGAACTGGCCGGTGTAAATGAAGAGACGGCGCGTGAAGCCATGCGTCTCGCTTCCCACAAGCTTCCCATCGAAACCAAGTTTATCAAGCGAGTCGCTGCTCCTGCCGCACCTGTTGCGGATGTAGCCGGCGAAGAGATTACGGACCAGGAGCCGGCGGATGTGATCACCGCGGCACCGGTGGAGGATGCCGATGGCCGAGCTTAAGCAGACGCAAATTCGCCAGCAGCTTCGCGAGATGGATAACGACCAGCTTCACGGTGAAATTGCAGCACAGCGCGAGGCGCTGTACCATTTCCGCCGCCGCAATGCGATGCGCCAGCTGGATAATACCGCGGCAATTCGCGCCGCACGCAAGCAAATTGCTCGAGCGCTCACAATCCTTCGGGAGCGCGAGCTGACCGCGCAGAAAGAGGCGAAATAAGATATGGCCGACGAAACTATTATCAATGCTTCTGCGCCGGCGGAGGAGCCAGCAACAGAAGCACCGGCGAAGCCAAAGCGTGCCGCCAAGGCCGCTCCGGTAGCCGAAGCACCAGCAGTTGCTCCCGAAGTTGATGTGATCGATTTCGGTGCCGAGCCAGCACCCAGCCGCGGTCGCCGTAAGGTCCGCGTGGGTAAGGTGGTAAGTAGCAAGATGGAGAAGACGGTTGTGGTTGCGGTCCAGAGCCGCGAGCGCCATCCTCTCTATGGTAAGTTTATGAAGCGAACCACCAAGTTCAAGGCGCATGACGAAGATAATTCTTGCGGCGAAGGCGACACCGTCGAGATCATGGAAACCCGCCCCATCTCTCGCGAAAAGCGGTGGAGAGTCGTCAGGATCGTCGAGAAGGCCAAGTAAGGAGCTAACCCAGGATGATCCAACCGTATACAAGAATGAAGTGCGCAGACAACTCTGGCGCACGAGAAATTATGTGTATCCGAGTCATGAAAGGCTCCAATGCACGTTACGCTTTTGTTGGCGATATCATAATCGGTGTTGTGAAGTCTGCAACCCCGAACCAAACTGTCAAAAAGAGCGATGTTGTTACCTGCGTTGTAGTTCGAACCCGCCACGCAATCCGCCGCAAGGATGGATCCGTGCTGCGGTTTGATGACAATGCGGCAGTAGTTATCGATAAGCGAGATCAGAACCCGCGCGGCACCCGAATCTTCGGCCCGGTAGCTCGGGAACTGCGCGAGCGCGATTTTATGCGCATCGTATCCCTCGCACCGGAGGTGCTGTAACATGCCACGACCAAAGGCAAGCAAGCCGGAAGAGCCTGTAAAGCTCAAGGTTAAAAAGGGCGATACCGTAGAAGTAATCTCCGGTAAGAGCAAGGGCGTTCGCGGCGAGATCCTTTCTGCCTTTCCAAAGGAGAATAAGGTAATCGTTAAGGGTGCAAACCTTATCGTTCGCCATACCAAGGATAAGCCCAGCAATAAGCCGGGCGCCGCAGGTTCCAACCGCGTAATCAAAGGTGGCCGCGTGGAGAAAGAAGCTCCACTATTCGCCTCCAAAGTAATGGCGGTGTGCCCTGCATGCAAGCGACCCACCCGCGTAGGCTACGCCTACAAGGAAGGCGAGGAGAAACTTTCTCGCCGAAAGTATCGCGTGTGCAAGCATCCAGATTGCGGTAAATCGCTCGACGTATAGTCGCACTCTGGGCAGCCTTTACGGGATGTAAGGCTGGTTGCAATGTAACTAATCTCCCCGCCGCCGGTCGGGAATCGGCGGCACATCCCGGGATCCGGAAAGTTGAATATGACTCGAATTAAAGAAAAATACAAAGCTGAAGTGGCACCTGCGCTCACCAAGCAGTTCAACTACGAGAACGTGATGCAAATCCCGAAACTCGAGAAGATCGTGCTTAATATGGGCGTTGGCCGCGCTGGCCAGAGCAATGCTGGTGGCGAGGCTTCTAAGGAGCTTGATGGTGCCGTGCGCGATATGGCAGCAATCACCGGCCAAAAGCCGGTTGTTACCCGCGCCCGCAAGTCCATCGCAAACTTCAAACTGCGCGAAGGCGCTCGCATCGGCTGCAAAGTAACACTTCGTGGCGACAAGATGTACGAGTTCTACGATCGTCTCGTAAACGTAACTCTTGCCCGTATTCGCGACTTCCAGGGCGTATCTCCCAATAGCTTCGATGGCCGAGGCAACTTTGCCCTTGGCATGAAGGAGCAACTGGTATTCCCTGAAATCGATTACGATAAGATCGATAAGGTACGTGGTATGGATATCATTATTGTAACCACTGCCCCAACCGATGAAGAGGCACGAGCTCTACTTAAGGGCCTCGGAATGCCGTTCCGCACCAAGTAAACACCTTCCCCGTTCATCTTCCGGCAGCAATGTCGGAAGGTGCCGGGGAGTGTGCGTTTAAACTGCGTGTTCGCTCACAGCCCCCTCCGCAGGATTCCGCTGCGCAGGGCGTGAATAGCTCAGTGTCTCGTGCAGATGAGACCGGGGTTGTTCCTCTTTGATAACCAAATAAGTATGAGTTGCTCTGCCTTCGCCGCCGAAAACCGAATGTTCACATTCGGCGATTGACGACGACTGGAATCGAGAAGAACGACCTTCACGAGTCTGGAGATGCGGAGTGCGCGTGCCACGCGCCTTCCGGCAATCTATATGGCGAGGAGAGTATACGATGAAAAGCTATGGTATTGGGTCGCTCCGTAATGTAGGTCTGTTCGGGCACCAGGGGTCCGGGAAGACGTCACTCGCAGAAGCGCTACTGTTTGTTTCTGGAGAGATAGATCGTCTTGGGCGAACAGATGATGGATCGACCACCTGTGACTTCGACCCGGAAGAGAACAAGCGGCACATTAGTATCAACATTGCTGTAGCGCCCTGTGAATGGCTTGGCGCAAAAGTAAATGTAGTAGATGTGCCTGGCTACCTGGATTTTAAAGGTGAAGTTACCAGTGCTATGGCCGTGGTGGAAGCGGCAATACTGGTGACACCGGCACAGAGTGAACCTGAAGTTGGATTTGAAATTGCCTGGGCCAATGCGGCCGCACGCAACCTGCCCCGCGCGGTATTTGTAAACCGAATGGACCGCGAAAACGCAGATTTACCGCAGATCATTTCCTGGCTTCGTGGGCGCTACGGTAACTGCGTAGCACCTATGCAGTTGCCAATAGGCACTGCCGAGGCATTCGCAGGGGTTATAGATCTTGTTGAGATGAAGGCGTTTGTAGGATCTGGTAAAGATGTGGCGGCCACTGAGATACCATCAGAATATACAGAAGAAGCTGCCAGGTATCGCGAACTACTGGTGGAATCTGCTGCTGAAGGCGATGATGATCTGCTAGAGAAATTTTTAGGTGGTGAGACACTTACTCACGATGAAGTAGTAAGAGGGCTGCACGAAGGTATTGATGCCGGTAAGGTAGTACCGGTGTTGTGCGGATCGGCACTTAAGGATATCGGCATGACGGATTTGCTTGATATCATCGTACATGAATTTCCGAATCCAACTGAAATAGAACACATCCACGGCACGAATCCAAAAACCGGTAGCCCCGAAAAACGGGAGCCAACCGATGAAGCGCCGCTTGCTTTGCAAGTATTTAAAACAATTGCCGATCCATTTCTCGGAACTTTGTCCTATTTCCGTGTAATGTCCGGTATGATAAAGCCCGGTATGTCGCTTCTTAACGCTGCGCGCGGTAAGGAAGAACGTATCGGTCAGGTCTATACACCAATAGGCAAAACCCAGCAGCCAGCTACGGAGATACATGTAGGGGATATTGGCGTAACAGCAAAGCTTGCTGATACACACACCGGAGACACGCTCTGCGATCCGGCTCACCCGATATTGCTGGATGGAATTCAGTTTGATGAGCCCGTGTTTGAGCAGGCTATCGTTGCTAAAACCAAGGTAGATGAAGATAAGATGGGCCCCGCGCTTCAGCGCGTATCTTCTTCGGATCCTACCTTCCGCTTCCATCGGGATCCGGAAACAGGGCAAACGATTATTGCTGGCTCCGGCGAAACGCATCTTGCGATCGTTGTAGAGCGGTTAAAGAAGTTCGGTGCAAATGTAGAAACAGTTGATCGGCGGGTGCCGTATCGTGAAACCGTTTCTCAGCGCGCAGAAGCCCAGGGTAGGCACAAGAAGCAAACCGGCGGTAGGGGCCAATTCGGCGATTGCTGGTTGCGGATAGAGCCTAACCCCGGTGTAGGTTTTGAGTATGTCGATGCCATTGTAGGTGGCTCCATACCCAGGCAGTTTATCCCGGCAGTTGAAAAGGGAGTGCGCCAGGCCATGGATCATGGCATACAGGCCGGCTACCCGGTTGTGGATATTAAAGTTACATGCTACGACGGCTCCTATCATGACGTAGATTCGTCGGAAGCCGCGTTTATAATGGCGGGAATTGTTGGGTTTAATACGGTTTCGGCCAAGGCTGGGCCCGTATTGCTCGAGCCAATTCTCACCGTAGATGTAACGATACCGGAAGCTATGTTGGGAGACGTGATGAGCGATCTCACCGGCAAACGCGGAAGGATAATAGGTACGGATAACGATGGGGAAGGGCATACCATCCTCACCGCAAATGTACCGCATGCAGAAATGCTCCGATACGCGATAGATTTGAGGTCGATTACACGCGGCCGAGGATCGTTCGGAGCACGGCACTCTCATTACGAGGAAGTGCCGGCACACATCGCATCACCGATCATCGCGAACCACAAGAAGGAGCGCGAGGCGGAGCATTAGCTCCGTAGATTCTTGGCGCAGCGGGAGAGCCAATGTGCTCTCCCGGCTGCGACAGGGGCGAAAGTCCCGAAGATCTGGAGGATCTTGTTGGCTAAACAGGCATTGATTGAGAAAGCACGGCGTAAGCCCAAGTTCGCCGTGCGCGGTTACACCCGTTGCAACTGCTGCGGTCGACCCCGTGGCGTAATCCGTCGTTTTGGCATTTGCCGAATCTGCTTCCGCGAGATGGCGCTTAAGGGTCTAATTCCTGGCGTTACGAAGTCGAGCTGGTAAGGGAGAAAGCAAATGGCATACACAACTGATCCGGTAGCGGACCTTCTTACCCGCATCCGCAACGCGAATCGTGCAAACCACGATTCACTCGAGATTTCCTCATCCAAGCTTAAACTGGAGATCACCCGCATCCTGCATCGCGAAGGCTTTATCAAGAGCTTCGAGGTGATCAAGAAGGAACCGCAGGATAATATTAAGATTGTCCTGAAGTACGGTGCGAAGCGTGAGAAGGTTATCACCAACCTCAAGCGCGTCTCCAAGCCTGGCCTGCGCGTTTACTGTGGCAAAGATAATGTCCCGCGAGTTCTGCGCGGCCTCGGCATCGCCATTCTGTCTACCTCCCAGGGACTGATGACAGACCGTGAAGCGCGCAAGCGCGGCGTGGGTGGCGAAATTCTCTGCTTCGTATTCTAATCGCGTACTTCTGTCTGGGAAACACCGCCGGATTCGGCGCGCATCGTTGCGCCTAAATTCGGCGGTTCAATCACCGTTTGTACGAAAGGTTCAATTCCTATGTCTCGAATTGGCAGAAGGCCGATTCCGTTGCCTGCCGGCGTTACTCTAACACGCACGGAAGATGGCACGCTCAGCGTTAAGGGCCCCAAGGGGCTCCTTACCCGGCAGTTTAGCCCTGACATTACCATTCGCACTGAGGGCGCTACCGTACTGGTAGAGCGCCCGAGCGATAGCAAAGAGCATCGCTCGCTCCATGGCCTTATCCGCACTCTCACCGCAAATATG
Source organism: uncultured Chthonomonas sp. (assembly GCA_903859705.1). Classification (GTDB taxonomy): domain Bacteria; phylum Armatimonadota; class Chthonomonadetes; order Chthonomonadales; family Chthonomonadaceae; genus CAIXIX01. Next base: position 97,067 of record CAIONQ010000024.1, on the reverse strand, counting down.
ATTGAGGGTGTTACAAACGGGTATACACGCCAGTTGGAAGTTATCGGCGTTGGTTTCCGCGCTGCTGTACAGGGCAAAGTTCTGGTTCTCTCTGTAGGGTACTCGCACTCTGTTGAAGTTCAGGCTCGTGAAGGAATCGATTTTTCGGTTGCTAACGATCCCGTGAGCCGAAACCCGGTAGTTACTATCACCGGAATTGACAAAGAGCGAATTGGGCAGATTGCGGCAGAGATCCGCAAACTGCGCAAGCCGGAGCCATACAAAGGCAAAGGAATCCGCTACAAGGGTGAGAACGTGCGCCGCAAACAGGGTAAAGCCGGCGGTAAGGGTGGCAAGGGTAAGAAGTAGTCTTCTTCCCGCACTTAACCGATGTTGCCTGGAAGGGGCGGCGCACCTGTGCCGCCCTCCGGGCTTCAGGACTCTGTGGTATAATTATCCGCTGTCGCGCCCGCCATTTGCGGGTGCCAGCACACCGCAGCGTTGGGTCGGCAATCCAACGCGAGAGGAAATCATTACATCATGCATCTTCAGGATAAGGAGCTGCTTCGAAAGAAGCGCCATCGCCGTGTCCGGTATAAAATCTCCGGCACAGCTGAGCGGCCCCGGCTCAATGTATCACGCAGCATTCAGCACATTTATGTGCAGCTGATCGATGACACAACTGGCACCACAATCGCCTCTGCTTCATCTCTGGAACCAACCCTGCGTTCCGAGCTTAAGAGCGGTGGAAATGTGGAAGCCGCAATAGCTGTTGGCAAACTGGCTGCCGAACGCGCACTCGCAAAGGGAATTACCTCGATTGTGTTTGATCGCGGCGGTTACAAATATCATGGTCGGGTCCAGGCGTTGGCGGACAGCGCTCGCGAGGCCGGTCTTAAGTTCTAAGCATTGAGGACGCTGCTCCGCACAGAGCCTGTTGCTACAGTAGCAGGCCCTGCGCGTGAGACGCATTCTCGAGAGGAGCATCCTTTTAGTGGCTAAAATAGACCCTGACAAGCTGGCCCTGGAAGAGCGTGTTGTAAAAACCAACAAGTGCCAGAAGACCACCAAGGGTGGTCGCAACATGAGCTGGAGTGCACTCGTCGTAGTTGGCGATGGCAACGGCTATGTTGGTGCCGGGTTGGGCAAAGCACGCGCTATCCCCGACGCAATCCGCAAGGGCGTTGAAGCGGCCAAGAAGAACCTTATTCAGGTTCCGATCGTTGGTGGCACCATCCCGCACGAGCTGTTTGTTTCCGAAGGCGCAGCTGAAGTTATGCTGAAACCGGCCTCCCCAGGTACCGGTATTGTAGCTGGAAGTAGCATGCGCACCATTCTTGAGCTGGCTGGAGTGCACGATGTGCTTGGTAAGAGCCTTGGTTCTTCCAACTCAGTAAACATCGCATGGGCAACTATGTCCGCACTGAAGAAACTGAAGCGTGTTGAAGATGTTGCTCGCCTTCGCGGCACCACCGTAGAGGAGCTGGCTCCCTGGGTGAAGAAGCTGGAGGCGTCCAATGGCGGCTAAACTTAAAATCACCCTGCATCGTAGCCCCATTGGTTACGAGCAGTCACAGCGCGAAACGGTTCGCTCTCTGGGCTTCAAGAAGCTTCAGCAAACCGTTGTGCATGACGACAACGCGGTGATCCGCGGCATGGTCCATAAGGTTCGACACATGGTCCGCGTCGAGATCTTCGATGTCGCAGAAGGCGACGAGGGATAATAAATGTCAATCGGTCTTCATAACCTCAAACCGGCGCCGGGTTCCACCCATCGCCGAAAGCGGGTTGGCCGCGGTATTGGCTCTGGCCATGGTAAAACATCTACCCGCGGACACAAGGGTAACAAGGCACGAGGCCAGGTTAACCCGAACTTCGAAGGTGGCCAAACGCCTCTGCATCGGCGCTTGCCGCAGGTGCGTGGGTTTAAGCCAGTTAACAAGAAGTTCTATGCACTGGTCAACCTGAGCGATATCGAGAGTGTATTCGAGGCTGGTGCCGAGGTGAATCCGGAAACGCTAATCGCTACCGGTATTCTCCGCGACATCCGGGATGGCATAAAAATCCTGGGCGATGGTGAAGTCACCAAGAGTTTCAAAGTGAGCGCGCATAAGTTCAGCAAGAGCGCTCAAGAGAAGCTTTCTGCGGCGGGCGGCTCCATCGAAATCCTCGCGTAAGAGAGGCAATAGTTAAGATGATCGAGGCGCTTGAGCGCGCATGGTCCATACCGGAACTGAAGCGACGTATCACATTTGTGCTTACAATGCTTTTGATTTTCGCTGTGGGTGCCCATATACCGGTTCCCGGTGTTAGCAGCAAAATAATTGATGCTTACCTTAAAGGTAAAGGTGGTGGCGGTATTCTCAGCCTCATCGACATGTTCTCCGGCGGTTCCTTCCGCCGAATGTCGATGTTTGCTCTGGGTATTCAGCCTTACATCAACTCTTCCATTATCATGCAGATGATGACGATGGCTATTCCACAGCTAGACGCACTGCAGAAGGAAGGGGAATCGGGACGTAAGCAGATTGCAAAGATCAGCCGTTATCTTACGGTTATCCTTGCGGTTCTGCAATCCATGGGTATCACAATTGCGCTCAACCATAGCCCGGGCGTACATATATTGCCATTTCAGATAGCTACCATCACTGTAGCACTCACTGCGGGAAGCTCCTTCCTGCTGTGGCTCGGTGAACAGGTAACTCAGAATGGTGTTGGCAACGGTATATCGCTCATCATCTTTGCAGGTATTCTGCTGAGCCTGAGATCTCAGGCTCTGCAGATGTACCATCAGATAGCGGCCGGTGGCGCAAGTTGGTTCGGCTTAATCGTTTTGCTGGCATTCTTTGTTGGCACTACGCTGCTCATAGTTTTCATTACTCAGGGCACCCGGCGAATTCCCATCCAGCACACCAAGCGTGTTGTGGGTATGCGCCAAACGCAGGCTGGAGCTTCGTTCCTGCCAATTAAGGTGAACTCGGCGGGCGTTATCCCAATCATCTTTGCAATGAGCCTTATGCTGCTTCCGGCAACTGTTGCCAGCATGTTGCCCATTGAAACAGGGCCGCTGTCAAAGCTTAAATACTTCATGGATCAGATGCGCCCCGGCGCAAACCCATGGGCAACACTGCTTTATGCTCTGTTGGTTGTGCTGTTCACATACTTCTATACCGCCATCGTTATGAACGTTCAAGAAATGGCGGATAATCTTAAGAAGTATGGTAACTACATCCCGGGCATTCGCCCTGGTAAGCCAACACATGAGTACCTTGAGAGAGTAATCTCCAGGATCACTCTTGCAGGTGCTGTGTTCCTGGCAGTTATTGCTCTGATGCAGTATATCGTTCCGTCTCTCACGGGGTTCCAAACATTTACCCTCGTGGGAGGTACCTCTCTCTTGATTATCGTTGGCGTTGCCATCGAAACCATGCAGGCCATCGAAGCGCAGCTGCTAATGCGTAACTACGAAGGCTTCATCAAGAACGAGAACCGATAATAGATCGCTCTGCGAGCCGGGTTCCGGTGCTGTAAACAATGCCGTTTATAGCATGCCGGATCCCGCTCGCTTGTCTGTGGATTGGCGGCAAGCTGTGCGACGAAGCGCGCGAATGATACTGGTGCTTCTTGGTCCTCCCGGAGCAGGGAAGGGGACTCAGGGCGCGCGGATCGCAGTGCATTACGACATTCCAACGATATCTACCGGAGCCCTGTTTCGGGATGCGGTACAGCGTGGAACAAAGCTCGGGCGTACCATCCAAAAATATCGAATCGATAAGGGTGAGTATGTACCGGATGAAGTTGTTGTAGATGCCGTGAAACAGCGCATTGCTGAACCGGATTGTGCGGCTGGGTTCCTGGTTGATGGCTTTCCACGCACTATACCGCAAGCAGACGCGTTCGACTCCATGCTCACCGAGCAGGAGCTCAGCGTAACCGGTGTTCTGGATTTCGATGCTCCTATCAACGACATAGTTGGCAGGTTCAGTGGCAGACGTGTTTGCCCAGTGGATGGATCTACCTACCACGTAACCGTGCAACCACCAATAGTAGCTGGACTCTGTGATATCTGCCGGACTCCTCTCATGATCCGTCCAGACGATGAAGACGCAGTAGTTCGTAGGCGCCTTGAAGTGTACCAGGAAAAGACGGCACCCCTTCGAGAGTACTATCACGGCAGGGGGCTGCTACGAGAAGTCGATGCCTCTGCAGAGCCAGAAACGGTGTTTGCACAGGTAATTACCGCCATTGAACTGTTACGTGCTCAATCGCGGGAACGAAGTAAGCAGCAGGATAGCCAGGATAGGTAATTGTAACGATGATAGACCTGAAAACTCCTGACGAAGTTGCGAAGATGCGCCAAACCGGTAGGTTAGTGCACCGCGTAATACACGAAACCGGAAAGCACATCGCCGCTGGAATAACTACGGCCGAGCTTGAAGACATCGCTGTATCCATAATTTCCGAGGCTGGCGGCTCCTCTCCATGCCTTGGTTATGCGCCATACGGCCATCCGCCGTATCCGGCCTGGACATGTATCTCCGTTAATGAGGAGATTGTACATGCCATTCCTGGACCGCGCATCATCAAAGAGGGCGATCTCGTAACAATTGATTGCTGCGCTGAACTCAACGGTTGGCTTGCAGATAGCGCTTTTACCTTCCCTGTTGGAAAGGTATCTACTCAAGCTGCAAAACTGCTGAAGATAACTGAAGAGTGTCTTTACAAAGGCATCGCGCAGGCAAAACCCGGTAACAGAACCGGTGATATTGGTTATTCTGTTCAGAAGCATGCTGAAACCGCAGGGTTTTCTGTAGTGCGCGAACTTAATGGCCATGGCGTAGGCCGCAAGATGCACGAAGGGGAACTTCACGTTCCAAACTTCGGATATCGCGGTAAAGGTACCGTGCTCAAAGAGGGCATGACCTTTGCAATAGAACCCATGATCAACATTGGGCGTGAGCATATCCGCACACGCGCCGATGGATGGACAATCGTCACCCGGGACGGAAGCCTTTCCGCCCACTTTGAGCACACGGTTGCTATCACCAGGGATGGCGCCGAGATACTGACGAACGGAGAATGAATGCCACCACCCAGAAGACCAGGCGGGCCACCAAGGCCCGGTGGAGCCGGTGGAGCGAGACGCCCCGGCGCTAAACCGCCAGGCGCACCGCGGCCGGTAAATACCGGACCCCGACCTGCACCACCGGAGAAGGATGAGACCGGGGGCAAAGAGCCCGGAATCGAGATCGAAGGAGTCATCACCGAGGCACTGCCAAACGCGATGTTCCGAGTCGAGATACCGGTCGGCGATCAGAAGAAGATCGTCCTGGCGCATGTATCTGGAAAGATGCGTCAAAACTACATCCGTATCCTGCCGGGAGATCGTGTTCTGGTAGAGCTGTCGCCCTATGATCTGGAGCGCGGCCGAATCAGGTACCGCTATAAGAGCTGAATTCACCCTGTTCTGAGCCTCTATTCTAATTGGCCAGCACAGTATCCGCGAATAGTAGCAGCAAATTCAGGAGCTGCTGGAATCTCCAGCAGTGTCCAACCTGTTTTTGTGTCTCTATTCTCGCGATTCCCCGCCTTAACCAGCGGAATAGGTGTATAATAGTTCGGCTCACGTGAGGATGTATTCCGAGTCGGAGGATGTTATGAAAGTAAGAGCTTCCGTGAAAAAGATTTGCGAGAAGTGCAAAGTTATCAAGCGGGAAGGCGTAGTTCGTGTTATCTGCGTCAACCCCAAGCATAAGCAGCGACAGGGCTAAGGGGGAGGAGCGGTTTGGCACGTATAGCTGGCGTGGACCTTCCACGCGACAAGAGAATCGAATACGCGCTCACCTATATCTTTGGTATCGGTTTGCCAAGTTCTCGGCGCATCCTTGCGTCGACTGGCATTAACCCGGACACACGTGTTCGGGAACTGACCGAAGGTGAAACGAGCCGGATTCGGGAGGTGCTTGATCGTGAGTTCCGTGTTGAGGGAGACCTCCGCCGTGAATTTGCGCTGAGTATCCGCCGCCTGATGGAGATCGGTTGCTACCGCGGAATCCGCCATCGTCGCGGTCTGCCGGTGCGCGGTCAGAGGACCAAGACGAATGCACGCATCCGCAAAGGTCCGAAGCGTACTGTTGCAGGCAAGAAGAAGGCGAAGAAGTAGGGAGCAATTGAATGGCTAATAAGCAAACAACCAAAGGGACTTCGGGCCGCCCGAAGTCTAAAGAGAAGAAGAACGTTGTTCAGGGCATTGTACACATACAGTCCACCTTTAACAATACAATCGTCTCTATTTCTGACATGCAGGGCGCTGTGATTTCCTGGGCAAGCGCCGGCAGTGTAGGAATGTTTAAGGGAACTCGAAAGGGAACCCCATTCGCTGCACAGATCGCCTCTGAAAACGCTTCCCGCAAGGCCATGGAACATGGGCTTCGCAAGGTTGAGGTTTTCGTCAAAGGGCCGGGAGCTGGTCGCGAAACTGCGATACGAGCTCTCCAGGGTGTTGGACTGGAAGTACTCCTTATCAAGGATGTTACCCCGATCCCGCACAATGGGTGCCGACCTCCGAAGCGACGCCGCGTCTAATTACGTGTGTGTATGTACGCATCGGTGGATGAAGCGCAATGTTAATTGCGTGTAAACACCCTGAGCGTGAGAGCTGCATGCGCTTTGCCGGGCCGAAGTTGGCCCCTGGCAGGCGTTGTGCGCCTCAGCCAGTTACTTGGTGGTAACAAAGGACCACAAGGAGCAGCATCTTAGAATGGCAAATAACCATGATCCGCGCTGTCGCCAATGCCGACGGGAGGGCGTAAAGCTCTACTTGAAGGGCGACAAGTGCTTTGGACCGAAGTGCACGATTGATAAGACTAGTAAAGATGATCGAAAAACTCGGTGGCGCGATAAGCCCCCGGGTATGCACGGTTCACCTTCATTCCAGAAGAAAATTACTGAATACGGTCAGCAGCTGCGTGAAAAGCAGAAGCTACGCCGCGTTTACCGAGTGCTTGAGAGCCAGTTCTCCGGTTACATGGATGAAGCTCTGAGGCGCCCGGGCGTTACGGGCGAAATTCTTCTGCAATTGCTGGAAATCCGCCTTGACAACGTTATTTTCCGCCTTGGCCTTGCCGCATCTCGCGCTCAGGCCCGGCAGATGGTTGGGCACCGCCACTTTACCGTTAATGGCCGCCGCGTAAATATCCCCTCTTATCAGATTAAAGCGGGCGATGTTATCGGTATTCACGAAGGTATGGCGAAGGCTGGCGGTATTAAAGAAGCACGCGAGCGCGTCCTTTCTACCAAGCGAAGCCTGCCTACCTGGCTCGATCTGAATGCACAGACACTCACGGCTCGTGTAGTGGCCCTTCCGACGCTTGCAGACATTAAGGCTACTGGCGACGTCCGAGATATCCAAGAGCAGCGAATCATCGAATTCTATTCTCGCTGATCTGTTCTGCCTGATGCGTGTCGATACGGATGGCTTTTGTGCCGGATTGCTTGCCGTATCGGGAACACAAAGGAGAGTGTGCAACGATGGAACCTACGCTGCCGAATATCCTGACGCTCGAAACAAGCCCCAGGTATGGCAAGTTTGTAATTGAGCCGCTGGAGCGGGGTTACGGCGTTACCCTGGGAAATTCCCTGCGCAGAGTGCTGCTGTCGTCCATTCCGGGCGCGGCAATTACTTACGTTAAAATCGATAAGGTGCTGCACGAGTTCTCGACCATTCAGGGAGTTAAAGAAGACACTACTGAGCTTCTTCTTAACCTGAAGGGCCTCAACGTGAAGATACACCGCAATGGTAATGAGAAACCTGAACCGAAGACGATCCGAATTGACGTCCGCGGTGAAGGCCAGGTTACCGGTGCTGATGTTCACTGCCCCGAGGATGTAGAGATCGCCAATCCGGAGGCTTACATCGCCACCATATCCGATGAAGATGCTTCGCTCTCCATCGAGATGACGATTGAGATCAACAAAGGATATATCCTTCCGGATAAGCTGGAGCGGCGCAGCCAGATGCCGATTGGTACTATCCCCATGGGGGCGGCCTTTACACCAGTTCGTAAAGTGAACTACACAGTAGAGGCTACTCGCGTGCAGTCCAATACGAATTTCGAGCGGCTTGTACTCGAAGTAGAGACTAACGGCACGATAACACCGGAAGCCTCTATCCGAGAAGCCTCGCGAATTCTAACTCAGTTCTTCGGACTCTTTGGTACCATCGAAAGGGGCGCGAGCCCGTTCGTAATTGGTATCGAACCAGTCGGCGGCGAACCAGTCGACGCTCCGCCGAATGTTCGAATCGAAGAGCTGGATTTCTCCGTGCGTACGTACAACTGCCTGAAGAAGGCGAACATTCTCACCATTCCGGAGCTCACGCAGTACACCGAGAGCGACCTCATGCAGATTCGAAACTTCGGACGCAAGTCGCTTACCGAGGTACGTGAGAAGCTCAGCCAACTCGGCACCACCCTGAAAGGCGGCACCACCGTCAATCTGGATGATGAAGATGGCGACGGCGACACTGATGGAGATGGCGATTAGTCAACCTCCAGCCAACGCCTGATACGCGAGGCTGCGAGATTCCGGCGGTTAGAATGTAAGCCGCAAATATTTGAAAGGACAGTATAATGCGTCACCGAAAGGCGCTGAGAAAATTTGGACTTCCAAGTGATCAGCGACGCGCGCTGCTGAAGGGGTTAACCCGAAGCATGCTGCAGCACGATCGTATTGTTACCACCGAAACCCGTGCCAAAGAGGTTCGCCCAATCGTTGAGAAGCTGGTTACCATCGCCCGTAAGGGTGGGGTAGATGCCCCAGTGGCAGCTCGCCTGCATGCTCGACGCCTGGTTCGCCGATGGGTAGACAGTAACGTTGATGAATTCATCCGCGTTCCTGGCGGTGCAAAGGGTGGCAAAAAGATCGAGCGCAACCCGAATTATGTTGTGCCGCGCCTCTTTGAGGAAATCGCGCCGCGCTATATGGGCCGCCCCGGCGGATATACACGCATTACCAAAATCGGCTTCCGCCGTGGCGATGCTGCTCCGCTGGTTCTGCTGGAGTTCGTTGAAGGTATTGAGCCTGTTGTTGCTCCGGTGGAAGCCGAGCCAGAGGCCAAGACCGGTTTGTTCGGTCGTAAGCGCGCACGGGGCTAGTCCCGAGCGCCTCGCCTGCTGATATGTCAATTCGGTACTTCAAAGCCACTGTGGAATACGATGGTAGCGATTTCTCCGGATTTCAATGGCAGCATGGTGAACGAACCGTTCAAGGCGCGCTAGAGGCCGCAATCTTGCAACGTACCGGTCAGCAGATAAGGCTGACCGGTGCGGGCCGTACCGATGCAGGTGTGCATGCGGTTGGGCAGGTTGTGAGTTTCAGTGCCGAAACCCGGATCCCTGTAGATCGAATGGCGATTGCTCTCAACTCGGCACTTCCGTCAGATTGTTCTGTTAGGAGTGTTGCAGAGGTGGCCCCGGAGTTTAGTGCTCGATTTTCAGCATCCTCCAGGGTGTATGGTTATGTGATACGTTGCTGTGATACACGCTCTCCACTGTGGAGGCGATTCTCAGCACCCTGTAAATACAGGTTGAACGTATCTAACATGCAGAGTGCTGCTTCGTACTTGATTGGTGAACAGGATTTTGCTGCTTTTACCAATCAACTGCAGCCGGATGAGCCAACGATGCGAGATGTTATGCGCTGCTCTGTTGCGCAACATGGACGCTTTGTTGTTGTTCGGATAGAAGCTAATGCCTTCCTTCGGGGCATGGTGCGCTGTGTAGTAGGCACCTTGATGCAGGTTGGGGATGGAACGAGATCACCGGAATATATCCGAGATCTTATAGATTCTCGAGATCGGCGATTGGCTGGTCCATCGGCACCACCTCAGGGTCTATGCCTGTTGCGCGTACGCTACGGCGAGCGCCGAAATTACAAGCGTCTCAATAAGGAGCCTGCTCCTTAATCCGGCTGAACGGGTGGCCGGGCAACCTTGCGGTAAACCGCATTCGATACCGTTTGCGCGTGTTATGCGCGCTGAACATACAACTAACCATCAGGCAAGTGCATATACCGGCCGGCTGTCTTATCGGCGGGCAGCACGGCATAGCCAGAGGAAAGCACACTAAGGGAATGAAAACTACAGTTTCGGCGCGACCTGAGGATATGGAAGCGCAACGCGTCTGGTACGTTATGGATGCAACCAATAAGCCACTGGGTCGCCTCGCTGTTGATGCGGCGATGATCCTGCGCGGCAAACATAAAACCATCTTCACCCCGCATGTTGATACGGGGGATCATGTAATCATTATTAATGCTGATAAGGTGGCTCTCACCGGTGCCAACAAGCCCGGCGAAAATGTTTACCACCATACCGGTTGGCCGGGCGCGCTGAAGTCCATCAAGCGCCAGGATGAGCTGGCGAAGAAGCCTGAAGAGGCCATTCGCCGCGTTGTGCGAGGTATGATCCCGCACAATAAGCTCGGTGATTCCATTATTAAGAAGCTCAAAGTGTACAAAGGGCCGGTTCATCCCCATTCGGCTCAGTCGCCCATCATATTTACTGGTGGAGTACAGAGCAGAGGAGACGAATAATCGTGGCAGATGTTAATCGCACTCGATACTATGGCACTGGCCACCGCAAAAATGCTACGGCCCGTGTATGGCTCGCACCGGGCACCGGTGTTGTAACCATTAACGAGCGCCCGGGTGAGAAATACCTTGGTCGTGCAGTGTTGTCCCGCCTGCTTCAGCAGCCGTTCGACGCTACCGAGACCCAGGGCCGCTTTGATGTGATCGCCAAGTGCAACGGCGGCGGTCTTTCAGGGCAGGCTGGCGCTATTCGCCACGGCATCTCGAAGGCACTTCTGGAAGTGGATCCTGAGCTTCGACCTCGCCTCCGCCGCATCGGCCTCCTTACCCGAGACCCGCGCGTTAAAGAGCGAAAGAAGTACGGACGCAAGCGCGCCCGCCGCGGTTTCCAGTTCAGCAAGCGATAAACTGCATCTTGCAGCTTTGCTCAAATCATCATCTGTGCGTCAGGCCGCAATTTGGCCTGGCGCACCTTTTGTTTTTCATCCTTGTAGGGTTTCAAAAATTTCCTGGCGCGTTTTTGGCCGGGTGATGTAGTGCCTTACGGCTGTGGCACATTCCAGGTTAGTGGGAATCGTCATCGGTTACAGTATAATGTTTGTGTGGCTGCTGTAAGAAGAGCGATACTTCTGTGCATTCGCAGCGTCAATACCAGCGTGATTACCACCCGGAGGCGAGTTTTATTGCGGAGTTTTAGCCAGATTATGATTGCCGCAGGTTTTATTGCGGGCATTGTTGGCATCACGGCACCTTTGGCGCGTGCTGATGATTCGCTAACGCTTGATCTGCCGCCATCCCAAAAGGCATTAGAAGCCCGCGCTGCGCTCCAAAAACTGCAGCAGACAGTACCCCCAACCGCTCAGGCAACTTCACGTAAGACTGTGCATACCGTTGGTGGTTTTTCTGGCCGCGCTACTTTGCCATCTCGTAGCGGTTCTCCAGAACGGGTTATTGGTCGTCTTGGTGAAATCACAAATCGTACAGGCATCTTCCGCTCAAAAGGTGGAGATGCGCGCCTGGCGACAGTTGATCCTGGGACATACATTGCCATACGCAATGAAAACACTAGCTGGTTTGGTGTACTGATGGCAGATGGTACTACCGGCTGGATATCACGAGATAAGGTTCAACTGCTGGATTATCAGGTTGTCTCCAGCGGTTCGCCATCCATCCCAGATACTGGTAATGGCCAGTTGCAGCCTAGATCCGGTTCTGAGTATTTTCAGGGTAACCCGCAAGAGTTGCTACGTGAGGCATATCGTTACCTTGGCGTACCTTACCAATGGGGTGGAAACACGGTTAACGGCATCGATTGCTCCGGGTTTATGAAGAAAATATTCTCGTCTCTGGGCTATAGCCTTCCGCGAACCGCCGCAGAACAAACGAACGTTGGGATGCCAGTATCGCCAGAGAGTTTACAGTGTGGCGATCGGCTCTATTTTGGGCATTCACGTATTACACACACGGGTTTATATATCGGCAATGGTTACTTCATACACTCCAGCTCTGGAGAGCATGGTGTAGCTATCAGCCGGTTAACAGATCAGCCATATCAGCGTATCTTTAACTGTGCGCGCCGCTAATTATCGGCTTCGTCGGAAGTTTCATCCATTGCATCTACCGCCAACTCGCAAAGTTCACGTGCTTGCTGGGTACCATAAACCAGCGGCTCATTTAATCTATATATCTCAATAGCCACGAGATAAGGTGTTCTTGCGGCTTCCGAATTTTTCAGGCGTACATCCAGAATGCCTGCCAGTCGGTGATGGCACTCTGCTATCTCCATATTACGTTCCAACGATATTTCAGCTTCCGAATACGCGTCGATTGCCATCTGATAGTTCTTGGCGGCTTCTTCAAACCGCTCTCTGCGTTGATATACGCGTGCTATCTGCATTCGCGCCCGTGCAGCCTCCATCCACCTATTTGCGGCAATGTATTGGCGCTCCAGATGCTCATATTTAGCCAGCAACAGGTTAAGACGCACGGCAGGGTCTCTGCCTGTTAGCCGCACACAGGCAACTGTGTTGGCCGCGAGCTCAGCGCGCAGCTTACTATCTCCCTCATCAACAAGTGCATCCGCAGCCTCCTGATACATGTATGCAGCATGGGCGTAATCGCGCATACGCCGGTATGAATTGCCAGCGTGGGTGCAGAGGGCAGCATACATGTTCCGAGTATCCATGCTTTGCGGGCCTATTGCGCCCTCAGGGCCAAAGGCTGCAGCTGCCACCACAAGGCGCTCTGCAGCCTCCTGCAACAATCCTGAAGCCTCAAGTGCCTCACTGTGGAGGATGTGGCTCCGGAGCTCATTGTACAACTGTTCTGTGAGCGCCATGGTTTATTGAACTATCAGCGAGCGACCGATCGTACCAGGCGCGCAGCAAAGAATGCATCCATGCCATGTTTGTGCGGCCATGTGCGCAAAAATGGCCCGTTAAACAGTGTGTCTGTATCCGCTGGTAGCCAGCGTGCACCTGCATCAATTCCCATACAATATACTGCGGCCCGTTGCATACCACTTTCTAACGCCGCTTTGCCGGGCTCAATGCTAAAATCTGCACCTTCGGCGCAAGCCAGAAACTTCTCTATCACATCCTCGTTCTGATCGCGTTCAAGTGCGCAAGTTACATACACAAGAGCTCCACCGGGCTTCACAAACCGTGCAGATTGCCGCACGAGTGATAGCTGAAGGGCCGCAAATGCAACAGTGCTGTGGTAGCGCCATCGGATATCTGGAGATCGACGCATAGTGCCGGAGCCAGAACACGGTGCATCTAGCAAAACACAGTCTGCCTGGTTCTCTAGTGCCTTTAAAGTGCCGCTGGCGTCATCAATCCACAGGCCGTTTTCATCCAGTTCAGGACAAAAGGTGGATATGTTGAACGCGTGAGCTCGCGCTGCTCGCTGCTTAAGCTCCGTTAGGCGCCACTCAGATGGGTCTATTGCAGTGATCTGGCCCTGGTTTTTCATCATAGCGGCCAGCGCAAGGGATTTTCCACCGCCGCCTGCCCCAACATCTACAACCGTGCTGCCAGGCTGTGCATCTGTTAATAGTGTTGCCAGCTGGCTTGCTTCTTCCTGAAGTTCAAACCAACCTTCTTTAAAACCATGTAGAGTCGGCAATGCAACACGCTGTGGCAACACCAGCCCTAGCGGCGAGTAACGTGTTTCCTGTGTATCGGCAACCTTATCGGTTATCCGGCTCTTGCGCGTTCTCAGAGTATTAACTCGCAATACGGTGGGGGCTTGCTCGTTAAATGCAGCTCCTGCCTCAAGGCTTTCATCGCCAAGTTGAGCTTCAATACTCGTGGCGATGTTATCAGGTATTGAGAGAGTAACCCGCAGATAGCCATGAGGGTCCTCTGCAGAGGGCAGTGCATCTATGGCATCGCGCAATGAGTCTGCCCAGTTCGGGCGAGTAACGGTGTGCTCATCCTGCCATAGCGTTATTAGGTTCTCAGTAGTTTCCTCTTTGCCGGTTCGCCCAAGCAAAAACCGTTGACGATCCAGTAAGCGAACAGTGCCATACACGGCAGAGTTTATCCACCGGCGTTCACCGGAGTTAAACTCTTTGTGCTCTTTAAACCCTGCGGCAACTATGCGATCCAGTGGAGGCTCTTCCCCCGAGGTTGCAGGCACAAGCCAGGTCTGCAGTAGCTCTTGTGCCATCTTAATGGCTCGTGGGCTATTCTTCATCGATGTAGGCGTATCAGTCATTTAGCAGCTTTCATTCCGGGTTCATCCCCGTACGTTTTTCCTGGCCAGTGCCTGTGTCGCTCACACACACTCACAGAATTTCAGTGATTCAATAAAACTGCGCCGACAGAGGGTCTGTCGGCGCAGCAAGTAGCGATAATTGGCGGCTAACGGCCCGCCGAAGAAGGCAGGCTCGATAAATTAGAAACGCCGCGCATAATGCCAATAACGAACAGCGCTCCCACAAACACGATAGCGAATATGATATCTGCAAGTATCAAAGTGCCAAAGGCAGCACCGGCCTGCATCTCATGGATATTCAGTAAGGCAGAAAGGAGAATACCTGTGGACCATACAACGCCAATCAGAATTAATCCAAGCATTAGTGCACCCTGTGCAAGCGCTTCACCAAACATGCTTGAATTAAGAGCGCCCTGCCCGGCATACGGCGATCCTGTTGCCCGTCTGCCCTGCTGAAAGCCACCTGAGTCCGAATTGGGCATCTGGTTCATGCCTCCACCTGTTTGATCCTGCACCAGTTGAACCCGCACATTCTGCGTATTTGCAGCCACATTTCCAGATGGCTTGTTTACCATTAAAATCGTAGAAATGCCAAACATCAGAACAAACGGAAATGCCGAATAGACCACTGCCCTAAACGAGGCTCCATAACGCAGTCCGCTGCCAAATGCAGAACTTAGCATCTTGATGAGGCCGGCATAAACCAACCAGCATATCACTGAAGTTAAAGATGGCCCCAAGCCCTTTATAAACCCATCCAACACGCTGCCGCCAAGCTTTAAGGCTCCAACAATAGTGTTGGTGCTGATAATGATCAGCACATAGAACAAAATGGCGCCCCATGGGCCAGCCATAGATTCACACCCAACTTGCTCACTGAAAAACTTGTTCGGTGTAAAGGCAGCCTTAAAACAGTCGCCAATAGCCTTTATCGGGTTAAACGAGTCCTCATACTCTGGTACGGTGTTAAACACCGGTGCAGCGGCAGGGCGATAACTGGGAGCAGCCCCACCTGGTGAGCCAAAGGGCGATGGGGCTGGTTTCGGGGGCGGCGGAGCTGCGTAGTTGCTAAGCCCGGGCTCTTCGGCAGCGGCCGCAGGGGCTCCAAACTGCTGTGCCGGCTGGTGCTGAGCAGAAGGAGCAAACTGCTGCGTAGGTTGCTGCGGAGCATATTGCTGCGCCGGTGGCGCAAATTGCTGTGTGGGCTGCTGTTGGGCAGGCTGCACAAAGGGCTGAACAGGCTGCTGCTGCACCGGAGCTGCTGCATGAAGCAATGGATCATCGGGAGCGTGCCCGTGATGGGCGTCATGGTGTCCCAATTGCGGTGGCGGAGGAGCGCCAAACCCATCGTTGCTGGTAGCCTCAAGGCGCTTTATTGCATCATGGGCCTCGGGGTACTCGTGCTGAAGCTGTACAGCCTGATCGTAAACTTGCAGTGCCTGTTCCGGAAAGCCACCATGCTCCATGGCAACGCCCAGATTGTAGCGCGCCTGGGCGCTGCCAGGCTGCAGGTGCACTGCCTTGGTGAAAACGGCAATGGCATCCATATGCCGGCCGGCCTGGCCGTAAGCCCCGCCGAGGTAAACGCATGCATCATAGTCGGCCGGGTCTTCCGCATGGGCAGTTTCCAGCAGCGTTATGGCCTGTACAACATTGCCCTGTTTCAGAGCTTCGAGCCCACTGTCTCGTGATGCAGACATAGTGTGTGTCTCCTCACCGCACCTGCAGCCGGCACATTTGGCCGGTAAAGTGAGGTCAGCTTGTGCTGCCTCGGGTTTAGAGCAAAACATCGAGCAGGTCCAGAATCTAACATGGGCCTATCTTAGCTTTACTACACGCTCATCCGTTCTCAGGTCGCGCTGCTTTTGCAGATCATGAATAGTAGCTACCAGAAACCGGTTTTCATCTATTGTAAACTCTATGCGCAAGCGTGCTCTGGCAAGATCACCGCCTCCCGGCGGGCTCAGTTTCAGAGCATCTCCTTCGTTCAGAGTAACTACGCACTCGCCCTCTTCGGATCCGCTGGGAATCCAGTATTCATTGCCATTCATCCGGCGAGACCACGGCAATGATAACTGCCCCGCATAACCCACCTCGCACACCGGCAGCCTGAACGTAGTTTGGCCTTCGGCAACCGAGTAGTACCGCACTTCAAACGGCTTCGGGGTGGGGTACCCGGTACTCCGGCGTACAAGCCGTTCATACTCAGGGCGTTGCTCGGCATCGTTGTACACGCGGATAGCGTAATCGTGATGCACGATTTGATCTACACTGAAGCCAGCCCCGTAAATCGCCGCGCCCTTTACAACCGCTTCGAATGGCTCCCAGTAGTGAACACGCTGAGCGCCGAACATCTTTTCAAAGAGGTCTCTTACACCGGGCAGCAAAGTTGAGCCACCAACAAGTAAGACAGCATCGAGCTGCGATTCGTTGATCTCTCTCGCACAATCGTCCAGGGTCGCTTCCGTAAGTGACTCCAGAGTGCGGTACAGTCCGCGCTTCTCCAGCAGGTCCAGAAACTCCTGCCTGGTAATATCAATTCTTCCACCGCCCTGCAGCAAAAAGTAACTACTGTCGGCAACGGAGGCTTTGTTGCTCAAATCCTTCTTAATGGCTTCGGCCTGGCTCAGCAGAAGCGGTCGAAGTGCGTTTTGATGCGCACGCAGTTTTTCGCAGCCAAAATCTGCTATCCACTCATCTATCGTTTCGCCACCGTATATCAGGCCGCGGGCAGCCAGCAGAGATGCTCTGTGGGTTCCAGGTCCTCGAGATTGCCTGTCGCCAGCAGCAGGGTGAGTGCGCACAATGGCGAGATCCAGCGTTCCTCCGCCAAAATCCACCACCAGAAGGTGCTTTTCCTCACTCAAATCAAGGCCGTAACCCAGAGCAGCTGCCACCGGCTCATCGATGGTGCGTATATCCTTAACACCCAGTTTTTTTGATATGCTAACCAGCTCTGCACGGTAGGGCTCATAGCTTTCCACCGGTACAGTCATAGTAAGGCTGGTTACCTGGCCCTCCTTGCGCCACCAGCGTAAAGCACTCATTAGCCGCTGCATCCTGGTGCGGTGTGGGTCTGCCGTCTGGCGTTCATAAGCTGCCGTAGCCTCCAACAGCTCTTTGAGAAACACCGTTGCACAGTGCCGTGCAGAAATTGATTCAGAGCCCAGTTGTGCTACAGCCTGTTGGCTTGCGCGTGCCAGTGTCTTTTTAAAGCTACGTGCCAGGGGGCCAAGTGCGGTAGGATCTTGACCATGCAAAATCTCTCGGGCAGAGAGTGCCGGCCGGCCGATCATCGCATTTTCGAGATCCTGAAAATAGATGGCAGACGGGATGAGAGGCGTGTGCCACGCTGGCTCATAATCAACAAGCTCTTCAAGCGCAATGGTAGCGGCATGTGTGCCCACCCATTTCGCAATAAGCGTGTTAGTAGTTCCGAGATCAATAGACCAGTGGGTTTCCATAAGGCTGCAGCCACACCCCATTTAGCAGTGAGCACAACGAATTATACGCTATAACTATCGAGCGGTTACAGCAAGTTGACAGGGCAATCGGCGGCCACTTCCTGTGTGCCGCCGAAACACCACTTATAAAGACGCAAAATCCAGCTGTGGCTGCACACTTTCCGCCACCTCTTCATCATCAACGGGCGGAGTAAACTGTTTGCTCAGCCTCAACCTCTGTCCCTGGTAGTTACTTCCGAGTTGTGATCCATACAGGATTGCGGGCGGTTCAGTACACCGCATGAGATTAACCTTGAAAAGTGGCTGCCCATCCTCTATAAGGAACGGAACGTCGCGGCTGCGTACCTCCAAAACCACTGCGGCAGATGTAAACTCGGGTGGGCGAGTGGGGGAGTAGCCAAATCCAGAGTCGAAGAAGCCTGCATAGTGGGTACGCACTTCACCGCTTCCGGCATCAAAGGGCACCATTTCGGCGCAGTACTCCGGCGGCAGGCGAACCAGCTCTTTTGAAGCGAAGATATAGAACTCATCTGGTTCAAGAATAACGGTTTTAGTGTCGTCGTAAATTCTATCCCAATAGTTTCTAATCGTGGATTTGCCGATGGCGCGCAGGTCTATAGGTGGTGTATTCTTCCGCGCATGGTAACCCACTGTAGTTGTGCGGTTCATTTCATGTTTGCGGCTCAAACTTATAGATAGCACCAGGCCAGGCGTTGAAGGGTTTGTAACCTCGCTGGCATGCAATACACGCAAATCGTGGCTCAGGAGTATGGCTTCACTTTCAACCAGATCAATGGTTTCACGCTGACTGAGCTGAGGCTCTCCGCACTGAAAGCGGATCTGAGCAATGGAATCTCCAGGGCGAACACGTATAGCAAATGATCTTGGCACTACCTCCAGGTAAAGCGCACCCTGATATCCGGGCCTTACTTCATCAAAGCTGGTTCCATATTCCGTAACAAGCCGTGTAAAAACATCTAACCGGCCGGTAGTGCTCTTGGGGTTGGCACGCGCAAAAACATTTGCTGGCAGGTTTAGCTTCTCACACAGCTGAAATATGTATGCCTGATTTCGCTCCAGAACTATACCTTCGGCACCAGGCGTAACGGTGTACCACTTAAACCTATCGAGCTTGCGCTGAATGCCTTCGTCTCCAGGCAGAAAGCTGCATTGCACTCTAAAGGCCACGTCGGAAAGCCGTAGGTCCAGGCTGTTAGGCTGAACCTGCCCTTCCGCAAAGGGCACCGATGCCGTAACAATTCCTTTGCTAATGGCATCCAGTATCCACTGAGATGGGTACACACCATTAGATTTGATATCGATTTCTGTCATACTTGGGGCGCAATTCGGGTTGGCCTCCGGCTCTCGCCGGAGGCCTACCACCGATACTTTACTATTGTTTAGTCTATGCGAATTTAGGATCGGTTACTCGCTGTTCTACAACGGTTGCCTTCTCCTGAGATGTCTGTTTCAGCTCTTCGATAAGTGCGTCGTATCGTGCCCGATCAACCGGCACACTAACGGTTTCGCCTGTCTTGCTGGAGAGGATAATGCCATTGATCAGCTCAACAGCATTGATACCATCATACCCCGGCGCTATCAGTTCTTCGCCGAACAGAATGGATCGTGCGAAGTTGCGTGTGATGGCGCCATGGCCCTTAATCAAGTGCTGGCTGTAGTCCTCAATCTCCACCTCAGCCTCAACAACCTTTGGCGATCCCCACATAACTTCGTTGGTTTGGGTAAATTCTCGTATTGGCTGGTCCAGAGTGTATAGCTTTATAGTGCCGTTATCCAGCACCAGTTTGCCAAGGTTGCCACAAACCTCTAGCGTATTGTTGTTGGGCACTTCTGTAGTTGAGGCATATAGGTAACCGTGCGCGCCATTGGCATATTCCAGGGTAGCAAACGCCTCGTCTTCCACCTCAATATCGTGTAAGCGTGTGCGGGTTTGCCCAGTTATTGTGCTCGGCATACCGCCAAGCCAAGTAAACAGGTCGAGGTAGTGCGGTGCCTGGTTTATAAGTACACCGCCGCCCTCGCCAGCCCATGTTGCGCGCCAGCCGCCAGAGTTATAGTATGCCTGGCTGCGGTACCAGGCCATTACCAGGCTTGTTCTGTAAATATCGCCAAGCGTGCCAGATTCTACAATCTTCCGTGCTGCCTGGTTTTGCGCTTCGGCGCGCATCTGGTACATAACACCAAACTTCAAGCCGGAGGCCTTCGCGGCCGCAATCATGGCATCCGCTGCCGCTACAGTCACTCCAAGGGGCTTTTCAGACATCACGTGGATGCCCTTGCTAAACGCCTCTATGGCTATGGGCGGATGGAAGTAGTGCGGGGTAGCAATGGTAACGGCATCTACAAGGCCGCTATCCAATAGCTCGGAGTGTGTGGCAAATGCCGGAACGCCATAGGTGGTAGCGATGCGCTCACGAACCTCCGGATTTACATCACAGATCGCGGTCAGTTCCGTTTCAGGAATCTGAGGAATCATCTTACAGTGGCCGGAACCCATGCCTCCCGTGCCAATAACACCAAAACGTACCTTGTCGGCTGCCATACGAACTCCCCTTTAATGTTTGAATCAGGTTGAACGTAAGTTCGCCGTTGGTTCGGGCCTTACCTGCAGGCTGCGGCACTACTGCCCGCATATCAGGTCATATGGCTGCCAATTACTCCGTCGAGCTCCAACAGGCGAGAGTGTACCTGAGCCGTTGTTAGCGTGGCAGGCAACTGAACTGTAATAAACATGTTCCGGGTAACTCCCGGCCCGTTCTCTTTTAACGAACTGGAGCCAGGCTGAGACTGCACACCCAGTATCTCTACACTCATCTCAACCAGGGCCTCCAATACCCGCGCCGGCCCACTGTTCTCCTCAATCACTTCTACCTGGAGGTTCCGTGCGCCCTGCTTCAGGCGAAGCCGAGTCTCCAACCAGCCTAACGGAACAAGTGTACAAAGCGTTACTGCGGTTGCAACAACCCCCAGTTCGCCAAGGCGTGGGCTGGCACCCAGCGATATACCTATGCCTGCGGTTGTCCACACACTGGCAGCGGTAGTGAGGCCCTTAACGCTCAAACCTTCTCTCAGAATGGCTCCTGCCCCTAAAAAGCCCACTCCAGATACAATCTGAGCTGCAATGTGTCCGGGGTCTCCACGCATTCCTCCCCTCACACCCAGCCCCACTTCAACAGATGCCAGCGTAATTACTGTAGAGCCAACGCATACAAGTATATGAGTGCGCATGCCGGCAGCATTGCCGCGCCATTGCCGTTCCAGCCCAATAACGCCACCCATCATCACCGCCAGCAGCACCACAAGGGATTTTCCCCAGAGGCTCAGCGGATCTACATATAAACCAAAAAAGTAGTCTGTGGAGATGTTCATTTCACCAGGTGTGCACTAAAAACGTGCTCTGCGGCCATAATACTGAACCCACACCAACAGTTCTTAACATTCGCTTAAATAACCTTCCCGCATCAAGAAACCGGTGATTGCTCGGTGAGGCGTTATGAGGAGCATGGGCAGTATGAATATACATCGATCTACTTCCGAATACGAGCATTGGGTGCAGAGCTACATCTCCCTAAACGTAGCAGAACTAAACATCAAGCATGACCAAATGGCACTTTCTCAGTTTGCCTTTCTGCGTGCCACCTTCTACCACTGGATGAGATTATGGCTATCTCTGGCCGGCGCCGCCGCAGATGCTCCTGAAGTGTTATGTGTGGGCGATATCCATATTGAGAATTTCGGTACCTGGCGCGATGCCGAGGGCAGGCTTGCGTGGGGCGTTAACGACTTCGATGAAGCCTGCATCCTCCCATACACCCAAGATCTGGTGCGGCTCACCGTTAGTGCGTGGCTGGCTATGCGCGCCTCTCATTTCAAATTGGAACGCAATGCTGCTGCCTCTGCGATCTTAGATGGGTATCTCGATCAGCTATCCAAAGGGCCAGAGCCCTTTGTAATTGCAGAAAAACACGCATGGATGGCGCCGCTGGCCCTCAGCAACCTGAGAGATCCAGAAAAATTCTGGATTAAGCTATCGGCGCTTCCATCGCCAACGGCTGATGCTCTTTCTGCGATACCATCCAATGCGCTAGCGCTCTTGTTGCGTGCATTGCCAGCTCAGGAACCCGCCCCCAGTTTTCATAATAGGGTGGCCGGCCTGGGCAGCCTTGGACGCATGCGCATTGTAGCGATCAACACTTATCAGGGTGGCAAAATCGCCCGCGAAGTTAAGGCGCTGTTGCCATCCGCAGCGGGCTGGGCAATGGGGCAGGATTCGGGCCAAATCCTGAGCTCTGAAATCATATCGAGAGCTGTACGCTGTGCCGATCCACATATGCATTTCCTGAGCAATTTTATTGTGCGCCGCCTTGCGCCAGATTGCTCCAAAATAGAAATTGCCACCCTTCCAGCTCAGCGAGATGAGAAGCACCTGCTGAAAGCAATGGGCCAGGAACTTGCTAATATCCACGCTGGCAGCGGAAATTCCACCGCGATTGAGGCCCATGTAGAGAAGAACGGGCGAGATGGTCACTGGCTGTTTGATTGTGCGCAGCATATGGAGGCTGCTATGCTTCAGGCTTTTGCGGAGTGGTGTAATCCAAACCAACGTTAACTGGCTTTTCCATGTACCAGGTTATTCGGCTGCCTCCCCACCGTGAGGGCCAGGTTGTGTAGGGTTGCGCGGGTATCCGCCTTATCCGCTGATACCCACTATTTATGTACAGCTGCCGGGCTCGAGCTCTCCTGCGAATAACATGCAACCCTATATGCGTTTTGCCAAGGTCGGCCGCCCTGTTTTCTGCTTCGGATAGCAGCAGTCTACCAATGCCTGCGCCGCGCAACTCTTCCCGCACAGCTATAGCCTCTAAATATAGCAGGTGTGAGTAAAACGGGCTTCTGGCATCAAATGCCGTATAGCTAAGGCCACCCAGCACACAAAGCATTGCCTGCATACTCCCAGTTCTAGGTCTTAAAGCCCGGTAGTAACCGCCCATGCTGCCAGAAGTTATGGGCTTGCCATCCTGAAAAATTGCGGCCCCGGCAACCTTGCCAGCTACTTCCACAACTGCCAGAGTATCCAGCCTAAGAAACCCACCTTCAATAGTCGCAGCAAGTATCATGGTTAGTCGCTCTGGATTAGAGGTTCCAAAACAGCTTGCAAGTAGCCCGGGAAATGCCTCAACAAATATCTCCGAAATGGCAACTGCATCTGCCATAGTGGCGTTACGCACAAAGGTATTACCTTCAGTTTCACCGCTGTTGAAATCTGAACTGGGTTTTCTTGACAATGTCAGAACCTCATCACTATACTTGCATTACTTTACCAAAATCGCCACCAAAATGGGCTGGCGAAGGAGCCAGAATATGCTAACCCAGGATGAGCTCGCATCAGCACGTAACCGGGCCAGTGTTTACCTTAAATCGGCAGGCATTGTTCTAACACCGGAAGAAACCGCCAACATTGAAGTGGCAGATTTTGGGCTATCTCAGCTCGAAACTACCGGTTTGGAATTGGTTGTGTACTTGAATACAGACAGATGCTGTGCCAAAGAACTGGTTCTGTTTCCCGGGCAAACCTGCCCGGAGCATCGCCACCCACCCGTAGATGATGATCCCGGTAAAGAGGAGACCTTTCGTTGCAGATGGGGCGAGGTATATCTGTATGTAGAAGGCGAACCCACCTCTAACATTCAGGCCGTTCTCCCACTCGGACGCGAACAAACCTACACTGTGTTTCACGAAGTTGTGCTGAAGCCCGGTGAGCAGTATACACTCATGCCTGGTATTCTTCACTGGTTTCAGGCCGGGCCACAGGGTGCAGTGGTAAGTGAGTTCTCTACAAAAAGCCGTGACGAGTGTGATTTCTTTCAGGATCCCGAGATACAGCGAGCCACACAGGTCGCCTGATCCCTTCATTCTACACAAATATCCTGAATTGGGGCTGTCAGGCGCTTCGCCAGCAGCCCTTTTTTCGGCCTCTGTGCAGCCCGTAACAAGCCATCTGTGAACCTCAACACACTGGTACCGAAAAACAGAACAAGGCTAAAAAGCTGTCGTCAGATGATGCATAACCGCGATGATCCGGAACCCCGAAGGAAACGAACCTACAGGGAATTAACCCGAGACATCGGCGGCAGGAGGTTCCTGAAATGAAAACCCGTACCAGTGCAAACATCGTAATCGCAGCTGCAGCCATATTCGCAATCATCAATTCTCCGGCAGCCCGCGCCGACGAGCATCGTGGCGTGGTTGTCGACCGCGGTCACATAGCAATTAGCCTGGGAAAGGGCCTGAGGCTGGAAGCCCGCATTGGCGAGCCCTGCCTGCCGCGCCCTGCTTATGGTTACTATGAGGATCGGTGCGCAGCGGATAGAATTCGGGAAGAGCGCATACGTATTGAGCGCGAAGAGGCTCTGATACGAGAACGCCGCGAGGCGGAGTGCAGGGAGCGCGAGCGCCGAGAGCACGAGCATTCGCGCTGGGATCATGATCATGACCGGCGTGACGGCGATCGTGATCATCGAGATGGTGACCGGGACCACAGGCACTAATAGCTATAGCGGTAACTAATAGCTATAGCGGTAATGGATCAAATGCAAGGGGGTGAAGGACAATGTCCTTCACCTCCTTTTTCTTAACTGCAATATCTACCTGGTAGCTTTTGCAGGTGCCTTTGGCGGCGCTGCCGCAGTCTTATCTTTGTACCTAAGTAAAGAAACACTTTTACTCTGTTTGGTGAGGTCTATATTCTGCTCACTCTTTAGGTACTTATCAAGAAACTGCTCTGTGTAGGCAATTATTTCTGGTTGGAATGCCGGATTTATGTCTGTCCAGGCAAAGTGGCCGGCTCTCGAAAACTCAACGTAGTAGTCCGGTGCGGGTGTTTGGTCCAGCGCGCCTCCTTTTGAACGGATTGCTGGTGAAATTCCGAAATCAAGTGTTCCACCCTGGTACATCACAGGCACTGAAATGTTGCTGAGCACTTTGCCCTGCAGCAGTGGCGCTGTGTAGGGAGCAAACGCAATTACAGCCTTAAAGTCTGCCAAGTACCAGCCCTTCACCGCTCCTGCAAGCCCCAGCGCCGTATAACCACCCAGAGAGTGGCCAATAATGGCAACATGTGCCCAGTCTATGCTCTTCTTGTATGTATCGCTCTGCTTAAGCCCGGCAACCAGGCGGTGAATGTCGTCTGCCCGATCCTTATAAGTGGTTGAATTCCAATTTCGAGTATTTGCAAAACTTGCCTGGGGCGATCTAAGTCCAGCATTCGGAACCCCAAACTTGTAAGCGTCTCTATGGTTTGGAGCAATTACCAGATATCCGTGGTCGGCCAGTGCCACTGTAAGAAAAGTGGCCTGCCGGGCGGAACCATGAAACCCATGAGAGAATATAACCAGGGGCCACGGTCCAGGCGTTTTTGGCTTCCACACAGCACAATCCACACCAGCAATCAGTGTGTCTTCGCCATTTTTTGGCGCCGGGCGTGGGATTGGTTTGCTATCTGCCGGGTCACCTTCTGGCACTTGGGCTGGTGGCGGGGAGGTCTTCTTCACAGGCCCTGGTTTCACACTGGTGGGTGGGGTAGCGGAAGGTTGTTTCTGCTTCTGAGCCTGCCCCAGCACGTTAACCGGTACAAAAGCTGCCATGAGTACTGTGATGCTTGCTAAGGCACCACTGCGATGGCGAAGTGTATAGTTTGCACGCATCTAATACTCCCTGAATTGGCCCTGTAGCCAACAATAACCGTTGTTTCATTATTACATGACGATGCGAGCAACAGAAGATTCGCCCGGTCTAACCATATTATCTACAAAACAGAATGGCATACCGGCACTTGTCTGGGTGTTCTCTGATCCATATTGCACTCCGTTTACTTCAATTTCGTTGTAGTTACCCGCAAAGGCAGCACGCCATGTAATTTCACAACCCGTGTTGTTTAAGAACCGTGTGTAAGCCTGGCCCATGTGTTTAACAGTAATTGTGCCACCCAATGCTGGCATGTCTGTAACGGTTGCTTCTTCATGTTCCCATAACCCAGAAACAGTTTGAACTCGAACATCGGTCATGCTCGGCACAATCCCCATAAGTCCGCTGATCATGGCTTCTATTACCGCAAAAGAGGCCTCCGGATACTCGCGTCTTGTGTTCTTGTACACGCTTTGCAACTTAGAACGCGCTTCTTCCGCATATCCACACCGGTACAGTATCTGTGGAAAGTAAGAAAGCGGTTCTATCTGATCCGTTTCCAGGGTGTCAAGGGCCGCTCGTACCCTTTCAGGATTATTCAGGGCTCCAAACCATAGTAAAAATAGATTGCCGGCACTGCTGGCACCACCCATCGAACCATCGGAATACAGAAAGTCGAAATACCGGCGTCTATCTGCATCCCACCATCTTGTTTCAATCAATTCTTGCAATTCGTAGGCACGCTTTTGATAAACTTCGGTAAGTGGGGAGCCCGTCTTTGCAAGGTGTACGGCGGTATTGTTGAGAGCACAATAATGCGCGGCCAACAGGTCTGCCCCCACCGTTATCTCGGCATGTGCTTCGTCGTAAGAGGGGATGCCGCGAGCATTGCCAAATCTGCCACTTTGGTCTCCCTTTGTCGGAAATGCAGATCGATGCATCACCTGGTCAGGCTCAAGCTGCCACGTGTGTGTATACTCACTCAAAGTCTGGCTAACAAATCGTAAAAACGCTTCGGTCCCAATCAACGCTTCAGATCCCGTTAATTCATACAACCGCCAGCAGGCATCTATAAGGTCGAAATTCGCTGGCAGGTTGTACCAGAAGTCGAAGTCATTGCAATAATCAACCGGAGCCGGGTTTCCTGAATTCTCTATCTCCCAGTAGCTGCAATAATCTCTGGTAGTGTCAATTGCCGTCAAAAACCTCCCCAACATGTTTTCATTTTGTTCGTGCAGGCCAAGCAAAGCAGCGCCTATGCACTGGTGTGCGGTATCACGCATGCAAAAGGCGTTGCGGTTCGGCAGTGATGCCTCATACCAGGGCCCAACCGCGTGTGTACTATCGCGCACGCAGCTCATCGCTGTATCACGGGCCCACTCAAAGATCCTGGTAAGCTCAGGATTAGAAGATGTGAGTTGAATTTGGTTACACAAACCTGTATCCTCTTAACACGCTTCCAGCATTGAACGGAAACCTGGCTCCAACTTGCTACGAAACCCAACGGTGGGGCAATCACTTATCTGGAATTACGCTTCGCTCTGAATCGGAAAGTACCTTGCAGAATATTCCCGTATAATACAGGGTTATCCTACTATTCATCAAGCGGCGGTACACACAGGCGTTTGCCGCCTGTCAGCCGCTATTTGGCGCTTCTGTCCGCACCAACCGGGACATGGACCGCATGGGACACCTGAGTGCAACTCAAGCAGCTCCGCCTGATTGGTTTTAAAACATTCGCGGATAAAACCGAGATTAATATCGACGAAGGCATGACCGCCATCGTCGGCCCAAACGGCAGTGGCAAATCCAATATTGTGGATGCTCTGTTATGGGTGCTGGGTGAGCAAAACCCCCGGCTGCTGCGCGGCGCAAGCTCTCAAGATGTAATCTTTTCGGGCAGCGATAAGCGCAAACCACTCGGCATGGCTGAAGTCCGGCTCACAGTTGATAACTCAGATAACAGCCTTCCCATAGATTTTGCCGAAGTCACAATAACCCGCCGTATCTACCGATCCGGGGAGAGCCAGTATCTGCTTAATGGCTCTCCCTGCCGCCTCAAAGATATCATTGAACTGTTTCTGGATACGGGTGTTGGCAAAGGTGCCTACTCTTTCGTAAGTCAGAGCGAAATTGATGCCGTGCTTTCAGCTCGCCCGGAAGATCGGCGTGAGCTGTTTGAGGAAGCTGCTGGCATCAAAAAGTATCGAGTAAAAAAGCGTGATGCACTGCGCAAGTTGGAGAATGCTGAGGGCAACCTCATGCGCGTTCGTGATATTCTTGGTGAGTTGGAGGTGCAGCGCGGGCCACTTGAAAAACAGGCCACAGCTGCACGGCGCTACCTGCTATTGCGAGATAGGCTGCATGAAATTGAGGTTGGCCTGCTGGTAGCAGAGTTACAGCGCACCGATTATGAACTTTATGCTGGCCGGCAGGAGCAAGAGCAAGATACGGCCAGCCTGCTGGAACTGGATGCGCATGTAACTACGCTGGAACGCAGTAGCGGTGAGCTGTTAGAGCGGCTATCTGTAACAGAGGCAGAGCTAGAAGCTGCCCGAACAACGCTTCAAACTGCCAAAACAGCCGTAGAACGGCTGGAAGCGCGGCTTACGCTTATGGCGGAGCGCGGGGCCAGCGCAGCTCGCAATCGGGAACAGTTGCTGCAGGATATCCAGGGCATCGAGCAGAGAATGATCGAGCTCTCCAATGCCATCGAGCTGGATCGTGAAGAGCGAATTGAAGTAGACACCGCCGAAACTGCTGCGAGAGAAGAGTGGGCGGGGCAAAAGGCATCGCTCAGCGCTCTCGAGGCGGCAGTGCAGGCTGCAATGCGGCAGGCAGAACAGCGGCAAACGGAACGTGTTCGCCTTGCACAGGAGCGAGCATCAAGAGAAACGGCGCTCCGCTCTGCCCGAGAGCGTATCGCAGAGTCAACCGGTAGGTCGGAACGACTTGCTGCAGAAATTGCGACCATGGCCACCTCTCGGCAGGAAGTGCGCGCGCGCACAGAGGAAGGTCGCGCCGCAGTAGATGCGGCGCAGGTGCTTAAGGCCGAGTATGCGGAACTGGCTCGCACTTCTGATGAGGGTATTCAGAAAACCAGAGCGGAACTCGGCACTGCGCGCGTAGAGTTGGATGCAGCACGCAGGTTAATGGCAGAGCAATCGGCACGCCTCTCTACTCTAACGGAGCTGCAAGAAAGCCACGAAGGCTTTTACCAGGGGGTGCGTGCAGTACTGAATGCGTGCCGCCGCAACGATATTGTTGGGCATTATGTGCCCGTTGTAGATCTGCTATCCGTGCCCGAACCATACAGGGTTGCCATAGAAGTGGCACTGGGCGGCAGCCTTCAGGATATAGTTACTCGCACAGAGTCCGAGGCCAAATCGGGCATCGAGTGGCTCAAGAGAAACCGCGCTGGTAGGGCCACATTCCTGGCGCTTCCGTTGCTCCGCCCTGGCCAAAAAGCAAGCATCCCCGGGCGTGGCCAGGGTTGGAACAGCGAAGATGTGCTGAATGCCGCCGATCTGGTGGAGTACGATTTTGATTTTGATCCGGCCGTTCGCCTTCTGCTGGGGCGCGTCTTAATTGTCCCGGATATGGATGCCGCCATCGCAGTGTCTCGATCTGGCGGCGGCTGGAGCAAAATCGTTACCCTGGATGGTGAGTTGCTAACACCGGGCGGTGCGCTTACGGGTGGCTCGTTACAGGGCAAGGGGGCACACCTTATTGGCCGCAAAGGTGAGATGGATGATCTGCGCAAGGGCCTGCCTGGCACACGCAGTACAGTAGATAAACTAACTGCACGAACTGAGAAGTTTATAGCGGATATTTCTCGCCTTGAAGAAGAACGGGCCTCGGCAACACGCAAGGAGTCGGCTGCCTCTGCAGATCTGGCATCGCGCACTACCGCACTGGCATCCGCAGAGCGAGATCAAAGCCGCCTCGATCGCGAAGCCGCAGAGCGTGAGGAACAGCAGCGCCAGCTAACTCAGCAGGCTGCGGCACTTGGCGCAGAAGCCGATCGGCTTGCAGCGGCCATAGAAGCCGGGCGAATTGAAAACGATCAAGCAGATTCTGCTATTGCGGCCCTTTCTGATGAAACCCGAGAGCTGATAGAAAAGCGAGATGTTTGCAGATCTAGTGCAGTTACTCTGGAGGTGGAAGTTGGGCGCCTGCGTGAAAAGCGCGAGGGGCTAACTCGCACAATCGCTGCAGATCGGGCCACGCTGGCTTCCCTCGAGCGCCAACTGGAGGCCCGTGTACATCTGCGCGATAACTCTGCTGCGGAGGGCATGGAAGCGGAATCGGAGCAGGTTAAACTCAAGTCTCAAATCGAAGAAGCCCGCAAATTTCTGGTTACCTCAGAGCTAACCTTTAACCAGTGGAATGCCGTTCGTCTGGAACAGGCCGGGCGCAGCACTGCACTCCAGCAGGGCATGCGCGAAGCCGGGCAGAGGCGTGCACAGATTACCTCAAGCCTACATGAAGCAGAGTTGCGAATTGCTCGCCTTGAAATACAGGTAGCACAAACATCAGAGCGTCTGCAGGAAGAGTATGGCATTGGGCGCGACGAAGCGCTGGCACGGCCAGAAGACACCACTATAGATAAGAACACGGCAATCGAGGTTGGCCGCCTGCGCCGCGAGCTCCGTGGCATGGGCCAGGTAAACACCGGTGCCGCTGAGGAATTTGAACGCCTTACAGAACGCTACACGTTCCTATCTGAACAGAAAGACGATTTAGAAAAAGGGCGCGCTTCTCTGCTGGCCACCATCGCAGAAATTGATGAGAGCACACGTGGCGTGTTTATGGAGACCTTTGAGGCAGTTAAAGAGGAGTTTCAGCGCCTGTTTACACGCCTCTTTGAAGGCGGCACCACACGGCTGGTTCTTACTAACCCGGAAGATTTGTTGGAAACCGGTATAGAAGTAATTGCACAGCCGCCAGGTAAAAAGCCTCAGCACCTCTCCTTGCTATCTGGTGGTGAAAGGGCGCTTACGGCCGTTGCCCTTCTATTTGCATTCTTATCAGTGCGCCCAAGCCCATTTGTACTGTTGGATGAAGTAGATGCACCTCTGGATGGATCCAATGTTGAAAAGTTTACGGAGCTCGTTCGCGATTTCAGCCAGCGCAGCCAGTTCTTGCTAATTACCCACAACCCGGTTACCATGGAGGCCGCGCCAACCTGGTACGGTGTAACCATGCGTGAGGCTGGCATAAGCAGCGTGCTTTCCTACCGCGTACCGCAGGAGTCTGTCGCCACAGAGCACGATTCCACCGTCATCATATCTGGCCCCTAATTTACAGTTGCCGCGATTTTCAACTGCTTTTTAATTTGTTTTATTTGCGTTCATCTGGAATTCATTTATCCCAAGTAGAGTATATTCAGACCTTCCGGTACACAAGGAGTTTACACCGATGAAATTTCAGAACAGCCGATATGGCGGTGCACGCTTTGCACTGGCAGCCTCCGCTATTTGTGCAGCAGTGTCTCTGCCAGTCATTGCCATTGCCCAACCTGCTGGCCGTGGCAATCAGCAAGGCGGTTTCGGCCCGGGAGGCGGACGCTTCAATGGGCAAAACGGTGGCGCACAGCGTGGTCAACGCGGCGGGCAACCTGGTCAGCAGCAGATGGGTGGCTTACCCACTGTTTCAGGCAGTATCACTGGTGGCGATGCCTCCGCAAAAATAATCACAATTTCCGGTCAGGGCCAAAATGCCTCTATTACCATTAAACTCGATAACAATACAAAGCTGGTAACTCAATCTTCCGTTAGTGTAAGTGATCTTAAAATTGGC
Organism: uncultured Chthonomonas sp.; assembly: GCA_903859705.1. GTDB lineage: Bacteria > Armatimonadota > Chthonomonadetes > Chthonomonadales > Chthonomonadaceae > CAIXIX01. The sequence goes on along the minus strand of CAIONQ010000024.1, from coordinate 65,808 downwards.
GATCAGGTTCAGGTTCAGGGCCTGCCAACCGCTATCACCGCAAACTCGGTGCTCGCTGGCGACCTCTCCAGCATTCAGGGCCTGATGGGCGGTGGTGGGCCGGGTGGCCCCGGCGGCTTCGGCCCCGGCGGTGGTCCTGGTGGCCCTGGCGGCTTTGGCCCAGGGGGACAAGGTGGCCCCGGCGGCGGACCTGAAGGTGGCCCACCACAGGGTGGTCCTCCTCCAGGCGGCCCGCCTCAGTCTGCAGGGGATGATAATAACAGTGCACCATCTGCGGCTGTACCGCAAGATCCTGGCCAGGATGGCGGAATACCTCAGGGTGGTCCTGGCGGGTTCGGCCCCAGCGGCCAGGGCCGAGGCGGAGCGCAGGGATTCGGCGGGCAGGGCGGTTTTAGAGGGGGGCAGCAGGGTGGCAGGGCACAATCCAATGCCATGGCAACGGGTAGGGTTACTGCAATATCGCCACTTACTATTTCACTCAGCGATTCGGTATCGGTTGTAATCAAAATGGCACCCGGCGCCAAGGTCACAAAGATCCAAACAATCGCCTTCAGCAGCCTTAAAGTAGGCGATAAACTGGTGGCAGCAGGCACACACAACCAGGATGGCAGCTTTTCTGCTCAGCTGGTAGGCATCAACCTGGAACTCGGCCGAGGCGGCCAGGGTGGCCCGGGAGGGCCCGGACAGGGCGGCGGCCCGGGTGGCTTCGGCCCCCCACAGGGTGGTCCCGGTGGGCAGGGCGGCGATGGTCCACCTCCGCCTCCAGCTCCTTAGAACTGAATCCTCGCTAACGGCAATGGGCCAGGTCTCAATCGAGATCTGGCCCATTTACCATATGCTCGCCGATTTAGCGTATCAAAGCTGCTATTGCGGTTGGCCAGCAGCAAACGCCTGATATGCTTTAATGAACTGATCCAGGGTATCAGGGTCAGCAACCAGGCCAGTTGGTTTTCCTGCAATCCAATCTACCGGCTTTAGGCCAGCATTGAATATGAAATCTTCCCACGTGCCTTCATGTCCCATTTCGCCATCATACCGAATGTATGTTTCAGCCACACTTCGCAGCCGCTTCCAGGCAGCGTACGTGCGGGCGGATGGCAAAACATAGAACTTACCATAGCGATAGCTATTTACGGCACACGGGCTAAATCCATCCATGTCTGGCGTATACACAAACTGGAAGTCTGGCGAAATTACAATTCCCCTGCCAGGTTGTGCAAACTTGCCAATAGCACCGGGCTCCAGGGGTGCGTCTGTATAATCAGTAAGTTTGTGAGTTTTGCGCTCGGCCGCCATCATACTAAACAAGTCTGCAGGTGCGCGGCTGGAAGTTAGCCAGCAAACATTGGAAGTAGGATCCATGGGGGTATACACATACCCCGAATGCGTTTTCACGCGTGCCACAATATACACGTGCCCACGTTCATCCCCAGAAGCCGATCGGATGCCCGCAAAAACCACAGCAGCTTTGATTCCCACCACGCTTAACAGCCTTACACAGAGTGCAGAATACTCAGAGCACACTCCCATGCCGTTGTGGATGGTTATATCACCGTATAGCGATTCGACCGGTGCTTTTGAGATGTAGTTGAAGTCAAACCGTCCTTTGCCCTTCTGTGGTGGCATCCAGCCATATAGCAGGTACTTATAGGCGAAGGCACACGCATACTTTGCAGCTTCAAAATCCGATATCTTTTGCCGCTTCTGCATTTCGGAAACAAAAGCAGGATAGGGTGTAAATACATTAAGTAAAATTGGTGGGGTGAACTTTTCGTCAACTACGCCTTTTGAATATCGTTCGACGTCCGCTAACAGGTTCTTCTCTACATCCGCAGGGTATTTGGCGCCTTTTAACGCAGAAAATATATACTCAACAGATTCTACATCAGCGCCACTGGCAAAACCTGGAGGCAACGTATTTCTCGAAAGAGATTTTGCACCCTCTGCATTTGCTGAAACAGCCAGAATAATGGTTGTACTTAGCGCTGCAATTAAAACTGCACGTGCACCGAAAATACCTTGTCGCAATCGCGCCACCCTTCATGAGGCCATATTGGCAAACCGCGCGTAACGCCCTTTACTTTAAGCAGATCATTTGTTCGTTGATATTAATTATCACACAATATACACAGGATCCTGTAAATTCGGGGTAACCGATAACACGTCGCCAGTTGTGTGAGAGTGCGCTGGTGGAGGTATTATCAGAATAGTTAGTTAACCAATAGCGCTGGCCAAAACTCGCTGGAATATCCGGCAAAATCCGTTGCACAAACCTGCGAACATCCGTTGCATGCACTCCAGGATTGCTCCTAAACATACTCAGTGATGGTAACCACACTTAGATAGCCATCACGCCAGAAATATGATGAAAAACCTACCTCGAACCGTACTTATAATCATCGCAATTGTGATAGGCTTTAGCGTTCGTCTCGTGTTACACGAACTCATGTCTGCACCACCCTATCCAGACCTGCACAAGCGGCTCAACCAGGTGTGGCAACACAGCGCATCATCGGGTGAAAGGCTCCAATTCTACCGGGGATCGAGCAACCTGGCACTTGTGAAACAAACGGTCGTCGATTCGCCTTCGAGCCAGTGCTATTATCACCTTTCCGTCCAGAGAGGTGGAATAACAACAGAACTGCCACTGCCCCAACCGGTTGCATCATTGGTTAAATCTGGTAACTGCCAATCCAGCATATCACCACATGGAGACTACTTTGTAACCTGTACTGTGGATCGTGGGATTCGAACTATGGCTGAATCTGATATGTCCGGCAACACCCTGCTTCAGAAATCCACTCGCCTGGCCAATCTGGTTACGGTTGTGTTTGCCCCTGCAGGGCCGCTGTGGTTGGAGATGCACCACGGATGGGCTGCGCAATCGAGGGGGACAGTTTATGTCCATCAACCTCAGCAGCCAGACATCGCCATTAACACCACCGCCAATGGATATATAGAGGGCATGAATACCCGAAATGAGTTGGTACCGTTCAGAGCAATCAACGATATACAAATCACTGAAACAACAAATATAATCGATCTTCAGAAAGAGCCCGGCAAATTTCGGCAAAAGCAAATAGCGAACCTTCCATCTGATATCGATCTTTTGGAGGTAGCCTTATCGCCGGTTACGGAAGATATCCTCATGCTTGCATTTGTCCAACCCAAAATGGTGTTCTGGTTGTCGTTCTTGCGCAATCTGCCAGCTACGGATAGAATAGCAACACCAGGTCAAATCTTGCTGTTTCGCCTTAACCAAAACAGCCCTGAAATTGTGAATCTGGGCGGAATTGCGATTTCAGATAAACTCGTGCAATCTGTTGTTGAGGCGCAAACCACAATGTCCTGACTGCCCGATGGCCGCCACTTTTCTCTCTTTTATTGGGGCAAACTCTACACAGGGAATGCATATTAGCTAAGTTCAAGCAGGGCTTAAGTGAAACATTGGCCCGCACGGAAAGGACCTCGAGATGGAGTACACAATACTGCAGCACAGTGCGTTTAAGGTAGTTGGATTGCGCAAACGATATGCCCATGGACCCGGTGAAATTCCGGCTCTGTGGCAGGAGTTTGTTCCACGTATGGCAGAGATTACGAACCGCGCCGGTCAGGGGGTAAGCTACGGCGTAATGGGGAATTTTGATCCTCAAACCAACACTTTCGATTACCAGGCTGCTATACCCGTTTCGGGAGATGCCCCACTGCCGGAGGGCATGGTGGCCTGGAGTATTCCAGAGCAAACCTATGCGGTATTCAAAAGCACGCTCCAGAACATTGGAGAAACCTTTGGCAAGATCTACGGCGGCTGGTTTGAACAATCTGGCTACAAGCGCGCAACCGGCCCGGAATTTGAGTATTACGGTTCAGAGTTCTGTCCGGATAAAGGAAGTGCCGTTATATACGTATGGGTGCCGGTAGTTCCAAAATCTTCGGTATGAAGAAGAAGCGGCTCATACTAATCCTGATAATCCCCATGGGACTGCTAATTCCATGGGGATTTGCAACCTATCTTGTGGGGCGTACCCGGTACCCAGACCTGATCGCCCGAATGCAGCCAATATATCTGGGTACCGGAACTGCTAACGACTCTATCGATGTTTGCTGGCGTTCAAATTCGCAAGCGCTTGTATCCGTGTATACGGATGGAAAAACGACGTCAATACGTTATCTGAATCTGGAAATTGGCAGGGACGGAAAAGCCCGTGAACAACCCCTGCCAGAGCCAGCTGCAACACTGTTGCACAGCGGAAACATGCCGCCTGCAATATCTGCAAATGGCAACTACTTTGTTGTCTGCAACCTGAAGGGTGATACGCGTACTTTCACCGAGTACGATATGGCAGGCAAACAGTTGTGCCAAACAGTTGGCCGCGATGCAGATATGGCAGAACTATACATTGCACCCAATGGGCCGCTATGGATTGAGGCGATTGTAGGGCAATCAGGTAGGCCGCAGGAGTACAGCTACCGGGTGCACCAACCGGGTAAAGCAGATATTAACGTACGCAGCACCGAAAGCGGGTTTCCAGAAGGTATAAATTCCAGAGGAGAGGTGGTAATATTCGAGACTGCATATTTAGCCGCACGGTTGGATTGCTTAACATATAGAAGCCTTACGCACGAAGGGGAAACGAGGCGCGTGGAGCTGAAACTTCCCAATAGGGTAATGGTCCGTCAAATTGTGTTTTCGCCCATTAATGATGATGTGTTGCTATTAGGAACGATCCCGCGTGAGAACGTATTCAAATTACCAACATTGCGCAAGATAGGATTCCTTGCAAGAATGAAAACGCCCGAACAAACAGTACTCTTCCGGATGAAGCAGGATGGCTCGGGCCTCACAGCTCTCGGAGGGGTGCCAATGCAGTACGCAGGCAGCATCTCTGCATCCTGGATGCCAGATGGTAAACGATTTTCCATATGTTCCGGCACCCAGATATTTGTTGGCAATGCGTTCTAATCCATTAAGGCCTTAACGCTGCCGGGGCAGGCCCGGGCTCAAACGTGCGTTTCCCGGGCAGCGCTATCTTAGTGCTTGCACCAGTGCCAGCCTCCACAACTCTATTTGGATCCATTTTACGAAGTGAAGCCAGCTCATCTGCACTGCAGTTCTCTTTCAGCCACCACGCTGCAATGCACGGGTGGTGCCTGTCTCGCTCTACCAGCGCAGCCAATTCACTATGGGCAGCAGCGCTGCTGAGCCCCTGCCTTGGTGATTCAACAACCAGCAACCCTGCAAGGTCTGCTAACCGAAGCAACTCGGGGGATGGAGCAGATAAGAATAGTGTGGTAGTTCCGCTCCCTTTCAGGGATTGAAGCTGTTCGCGCAGTTTTTGCTCATCATCGGTGCCATTAGTGCCAGCTGCCAGCCTGTAATCGGGTGGGGTTGGGGTGATGGCTATGGGTTTGTCGTTAACCATCCACTGTGCCTGGTCTACCGTAATGGTGCGAAATCCTACCGGCAGTTCCAGCTCATCCAGTAAATCCTTGCCCTGATGAAAGGTTGCTTTCAAGAGGTACACATTGGGGCTATCGGGGTTCCACAGGTGCAGATCTCGGCTTCTGAGGCTGGTTATAAAGGTAGAGATGTTGCTGCCGGGCGTAAGCAGCACTTCCTGGTTAGATTTCTGGAGGCTGCGCACGGGGGTATCTGCCGGACTCAGAGTTACATCAATGGTTGCGCTGCCAGATATTGTGGATGTATTTAGCAGGTGAATTTCCATATTTACATGGCCAAACACGTCCGTTTGAGGCCAGATATAGCTCACGTAGGCCTCGTCATGGGCAATAAGCCGCACACCACGGTAGATGCCACCAACCCTGCCAATGGGTGCCGTAACCCGCAGTGCCAACAGGTTTTCTCCGCCAATTTTTGCGGATTTCGTTACATTAAAGTCAAAAGGCACTCCGCCGCCGCTGTGTTTGCCAAGGGAAGTACCATTTAGCCACACCTCGGCATTCTCGGCAACGGCATCAAACTGAAGGCGGAGTATCCTTGTTTTACCCTGCCACCCTTCTGGGATAGAAAATCGCTTCCAATACCACACGGCACCTGACGCTTTAAAAAAACGCTCTGAAGGTTGTGCTTCCAGTTGAGCATCCGCAGCTGCCTCGGATTGCCACGATGCTGGCACCGTCGGTATCTCAAGTCGAGTACTCCATGCACCATTCAGAGGCAATGCAAACCTTGCTATTGGCGGGGCAACGGGTTTCTTGGGGGGAGCTTCTGCCGAGGTCGCGGGTACGCGTGCATACCCAGCAAATAGCATCGCAGCCATAACTGCCCGAATATAGGTCCATTTCGCCATGGCGGATGTCCGGCCTTTCAGCATTCCATTGTGAAACTGGCCCGGCGCCCCTTGGAGGCGCCGGTGCAAGTGTGCTGATTCTGGATACGGAGGAGGGGGGACACATGTTCCTTAAGGGCAGCATGTGTGAACAAGTTTGCTCTCTACCCGAGCTCGCGGCTGCGTTGAGCTGCTTTGCCGATAGCATCTATAAGTGCCGCTCTTAAGCCAGAATGCTCCAGCGATGCCAGCGCTTCAATGGTTGTGCCAGCTGGTGTGGTAACCATATCTCGCAGTTGAGCGGGGTGTTTGCCGGTATCAATTACCATCTGGGCTGCGCCAAGTACGGTTTGGGATGCAAGTTTGGCGGCAATATCGCGCGGCAATCCAGCACGCACTCCGCCATCTACCATAGCCTCTATCATCAAATAGATGTAGGCCGGGCCAGAGCCGGAGAGAGCGGTAACGGCATCCATCATCGATTCCGGAACTTCCACCGCAATGCCTACAGATTGAAAGATCTCGCCGGCTTGCTGCAGATGGGAAGCATCGGTGAAAGAGCCCTTGCAATAGGCGCATGCCCCTTTCCCTACTTGTGCTGGTGTGTTAGGCATTGCCCTTATAACAGGTACCCTGGGTGCATCGGCCAGGCTGGCAAGTATGCTCTCAATGCGGGCAGTGGATACACCAGCCGCAATGCAGATTAGCAACGGCGCGCCTTCATCTCGCACAAGCGTGGGCGCAATCTCACGCAGCACAGGCTCTACATTGTAGGGCTTAACCGCAAGTAGCACAATATCTGCGTTACGTGCGGCATCAATATTGCTATCGGCTGCAACAATGCCCAGAGATCGGGCCAGTTCCTGAACATGTGCCGTGTGAGGGTCGGCAACAAGAACCCGGCTTGGTGTAACAATCCGGGAATCAACAAGGCCCCTGCACAGTGCACCGCCCATCGCTCCGGCACCAATGATACCTATGCGCCGGCCATCAAGCGAACTTTCGACCTTTGCTGGTTCAGGTTGTGGTGCACGAGCGCGGCCGCGCGGCGCACGCGGCGCTCCAGATCCAGTCAACACGCGTCTGGGGGCCTTGGGCACCGGACCCCCCGATCCGCCTGCTGCACCTGTTAGCTGCACGCCAGAACTTGCGGCAATCTCTCGCGGCCTATCTGCTTCCACAGGTGCAATGCCTGTCTTTTCCGTCATAGAGTCCCTGATCGTGGCTCAAACGTGGCCTTACGTTGTGCCGCGCCACTGGCTGGCTTTCCTGCTTCTTGAGAATCGTAGCAAACCTCCACAGTGGCTGGCACGAACAGAAAGACCTTATCTCCCACTTTTTCGCTGGAACCTTCAAGGGCGAAGCACACGCCACTGAGGAAGTTGATTATCTCTTCCGCAGCCACGCTGGGGCACCGCTCTAGATTAATAATCTGCTGCTCGCCTTTCATCAGGCCTTTGGCTGCTGCACGTACATCTTCTTCCTTAGCAATTGTTCGGCGGATGCGCACACTTCCAGATTTCGCCTGGTCCATCGTGAGAGCATTGGGTACAGAGGCCGCGGCTGGCTGGCGAACGGACGTGTTGGGCACAACATGGGCTGGCTCAGGCTGGGCAGGTTCTTGCTGAACTTCGTCAAACTCCTCGTCCTTGGGCTCGCCGAGGAATCCCCTGCGAAATCTCTCTACGAACCGAGACAGAAAACCCTGCTGTGGTTCTTCATCTTCGTAATAACCGTTATTAGATTCTTGTGTATATTCACGCATTGGCTGTGGGCTCACCTGGCAACTCCTGAACTCTGGGTCTGTATTACCTGTTGACCATAAAGCGGCGGGATCTTTGCCCCGCTCGGTAGGTTGTTATCTTTCGATATCAGGTTCCGCTATATGTGCGGTTTCCGAAGAGTGCGGTGCCAATCCGTACAAGATTGGCTCCCTCTTCGATGGCGATTTCGTAATCGCCGGTCATTCCCATGGAAAGCGTCTGCCTGCACGCATCCGGAAGTTGGCAAAAGAGTGAGTTTAACCGATGAAAAGCTCTTCGGGTTGTCTCAGCTCTTGCTCCTGCCTGTAAATCCGGGTCGTACGGTGCGATCCCCATCAGCCCTTCCAGTCGAACCCCGGTCAATGCCTGGGCGCCGAGGGCCTCTTTAATAGCACACTCTGGTTCAATGCCGGCACGTGTGTCCCGGCTATCCAGCTTCACTTCCAGTAGTATTCGCGCTACACGGCCAGAAGCCGCCGCGCGCTTCGATATCTCCGTGGCAAGGCGCACAGAGTCCACGCTATGTATCAGCTGGAACCTGGGCTCAACAAACCGCACCTTGTTGCTCTGCAAATGCCCAATAAAGTGCCATCGGATATCCGGCAGTTGTAGCGCAGGATCGTCTATCTTCTGGATAGCTTCCTGCACATACGATTCCCCGAAATCACGAATGCCTGCCTCATAAGCCTCTAATATACGGTCCACAGGCTGAGTTTTGGATACGGCAACAATGAGGATATCGGCAAGGTCTCTGCCTGTCCGCACCGCCACTTCCTGCACTCGGGCCTGAATATGGCCGTAATTAGATTTGATTTCAGACATAGCTAAACGATTCAGAGCATGCTCGGGCTCCGGTTACGTTGAGCGTGCAGACGTAAACCGAGAGATTCAAAAGTGTAGCAGATTTGAACTGATATCGCAAGGTAAGCTTCTGGCGATATCAGTTTTTATTCCATTGCTGCTAGCTTTTTTCACATATTCAAGTATTAAAATCCGCCACGGCGGTCGGGCTGGCCGCCATTCTCCGGCTGCTGCCCACTTTGTTGCCCCTCTTGCGGGGGCGGCTGCGTGCTCTCTGAAGCGCCGGGTGAGCCCGGAACTCCGGAACCAGGCGAACCTGTAAATGGCCCAAATCGCTGGCCTGGCATAAGGTGTGGCCCCATCGGCCCTCCAGGAAAGCCAGGTGGCTGGCCCTGCATACCCATTCCTGGCATGTTGTTCTGCGGGTTGCCTTGCATCATATTTCCAGGTTGCTGAATTCTTCCCATAGGCATATCGCCCTGGCCGGGCATGTTACCGCGAGGGAAGTTCATCCCTGGTGGCACCGAGCCCTGTGTGTCCCCTGGTCCTCCCTGCGGGGCCTGCTGGAAGCCCGGCTGTTGACCAACAATTCCGCGTGGACCCATAGATTGGATGCCAGGCCGAAAGAAGCTACCACCCTGCGGAAACAGCAAAGTTCCACTCTCTGATCTCAGGTTGGAAAGCCCCGCCAGATCTGAAAAGGCAGAAGATGTGGTTCGCCCATTCTCCTCAACCAGGTTCAGATACCAGTGGCCAGAAAGTTTTATTAAATGCGCCGTGCCGGATAGCTTCAGGGCATGCCCCATAAAGGAGGTTCCAGCGCTAACAGCAACATTACACCTATCTCCCCCGGCCCCTCCGCCTGTTACCCTAATATCGTGCATCGCACGCATAACCGCCTGAAAATCTCGGCCGTTCGTGCTTGTACTCAGTAACATCTGCATCTCGGTTGCAAGCACGTTTGCGTCAGCATTGGTTCTTGCGGCATCTGGCCAAAAGGCACTCACAAAGTAGAACGTTCGCCAGTTTTGCGTTTGCAGTGCCTCCATAACCGCTTCTGTTGCACTCTCTGGGGTGTTGAGTTTAGAGAGGTATGGGTTCTCATCCAAACCACTTGCCGAAGCAGAGTACCCACCGTTGCTGGCACCAGCGTTTCCATGGTTATATGAAACGAGGCGTGCGCCAACACGCACAGAATAGTAAAGTATCATCAAGCAAGCAGAGGCAATAGCTCCCCACTTTAACTTGCCATCGGTATGTGTGTATCTGGAACCGCGGCTTGCGGGAGCTGATGTTGGCCTTGCTGGAGTACTGCCCGGCCTGGCCGCCGGCAACGGTGAGCCAAATAATGGCGCAGCATTGGTGGGTGGCTGCGGTGGTGGCGTGTAAAAGCCGGGTTGTGGAGGTGGGGGTGGTACCTGCGGGTTCAGCACTGGCGGTTTCGGCTGTGGTGGCGCCGCAAGTGGTTGAGGTTGTGAAAACGGATAGGGCGGTGGGCCGCCTGCCTGCTTGTTAGCAGCAGGCAGGGGTGAATTGCAGAAAGGACAGTGGGTAAGTTTAGAATTATCGATTTCTGTGGCGCACTTCGAGCACCTCACCATTGCGGCCTCCGTATCTGTTAGTACTGGCTATCTGGCGTTGGGGCGGCATCCTTCAACGTCAGATTTCCGTTGCCATCTCCACTCTTGCTTAAAACAAGCTTCCATAAGCCTGCTTTATCTTTGCGCATAACGTACTTATCAGTAAACCCTTTGGAAGTTCCTGCCTGCCACAACTCTTTGCCTGAGGAGTTGCCGAGGATATTCACGGTAGCATTCAGGGTAACTTCTGTAGTCGTGGGAGTAACGGGGGTTGGGTCCACCGTAACATCTACCACGCGCTCTGTGTAACCATGCGATTGAACAAAGTGTGATGAATAATCCTTGGACGTAGGCATGTACTGTGCCTTGTCGTCATCATCCAGAAGTTCGTACTGTGCCTGAACATTGCCAGACTTCACCGCATCAAAGTACCCTTTGAGTGCCGCTGTTGGAGACTTCTTGTACAGCATGTAGTACCGTACGCCACCCCCGATAGCTGCCAACACCATTGCAATTACGATGATTTCTGTGAACTTAATGCCATATGCGCCTTCAACCTGCGGTTTACTGCGCCTAACTGTCTTTGCCATTCAGATGAACTCTCCACTCCGGATAAACACGAAAAAAGCAGGGCAGACTTCCGGTTGCATGCCCGAATAAACTGTGATAAGATTAGTCGCCGTAATAGCCAACTCCTGCGGGGCCCACACCAGGTGTTTGCGAATTGGCATACAGCACATCAGTATAGACGCATTCTATCGGCTTTCCGGTTTGTTTAAGAGAGGCATAATCGCCATGAGAAATGTAAAGTGGGGAGTAATAGGCTGTGCAGCCTTTGCCCGAGACACAGCCATACCTGCCATGCTTAAGGCGCAGGGCGTAGAACTTACAGCTATTGCTAGCCGCGATGTAAGCAAAGCGAAGGAGTTTGCAGAAAAGTTTGGCTTCAAAAAAGCCTACGGTTCTTATGAAGAATTGCTTGAAGATGCAGAAGTGGAAGCTGTATATAACCCACTTCCCAATGGCATGCATCCAGAATGGACGGTTAAGCTCGCGAGGGCTGGCAAGCATAGCCTCGTAGAAAAGCCCTTTGCTGCAAATATCGCCGAAGCTCAACGAGTGCAGGCCGTTGTGGCTGATTCAGGAGTGTTGGTTATGGAGGCCTTTATGTGGCGCTTCCATCCCATGCACCTCAGGGTGAGAGAGCTCATTAAGAGCGGTAAGATAGGCACCTTGCGAAACGTTCGCTCCGCATTTACATTTAGCATAGAGCGCAAGCCGAATGTGCGCTTAAGCAAGGAGCTTGCCGGCGGCGGACTTATGGATGTTGGGTGCTACTGCATTAGCGAAGCCCGCTTTCTTTTTGACGCAGAGCCCACCCGCGTTTATGCAGTTGCAGATTTTGATGCGGAGTACGGGGTGGATATGCTTGCTTCTGCCATCCTTGAGTTTCCGGGCGGGCGCGCCAGCTTTGATTGCGGGTTCGAACTACCCTTCAGGTGTGAATATGAAGTTGCCGGCACGCAGGGCAGTCTCGTTTGCCCACTGGCAATTCTTCCAGGTGAAAACCCTGTGATCCACATTCACACATCCAACGGTACCGAAACCGAAACGTTTTCCGGGGTGAACCACTATGTGCTGGAGTTCGAACACTTCTCCAGGGCTATTGTAGAGGGCACTCCCCTGGCATATGATACCCGGGATGCTGTTCTGCAACAGGCCGTGATAGATGCCTGCTACCGATCTGCCAAACTCGGCCAAGCAGTAAATGTTGACTAATGCCATAAGGAGCCACTCAATGCGTGCTCACACTGGTTCACGAGCCGTTGCCCTCTGCCTGATTGCCGTCCTAACCTTCCTCCCACCGGCAATAGGTCAGCAGGCTTCAAAAGATGCTGCTCGTCCGGTATGGATGATGCCGCCATGGAGGGCAAACGGTGAGGCGTGGCGGCAGCTATTTGAAAATCCTTTGGCCTGGGTAGAAACCAGAAAGCACATTCAGGTAATCGGCTGTGCGGATCACAATCTAAATAGGCAGTTTACGGATTCCGAACTGAGGAAATGGCTGCCACTGTTACAGCAATGGGGCATTAAATTTGGCCTCGAAGTGGGCGCCATTAAGGAGTGGGGGCCAACAGGCGAACAGGCTTTTGCGGTCGGCAGCAAAATGTGGGATAGGTTTGAAGCTCTGGGTGGCAAGATTTCAGCTCTTGCCATGGATGAGCCACTGTGTTGCACACGGCAGAGCCTTAAAAAGCCGGATGCCTATGCTATCGAACAAACGGCCCGTTTTGTTCAACTGGTCCACCAGAAATACCCGGATGTTTCAATAGGGGATGTAGAGCCCTATCCATTTCTTTCTAGAACAGAACTCTTAGCATTCGTAGATGGGGTCAACGCTCGCCTTAAGTCTGCCGGAGTTCGTGGTTTGGACTTTCTAAGGCTGGATGTAGATTGGAACCACTTCACAATCGGCAACTCCATTCTTCCTGGTAATTGGCCAGATGTGCATAAACTGGAACAGGAGTGCAGGCAGCGCTTAGTGCGGTTTAGCCTTATCTACTGGGATGCCGATTATGATAGGATGAAGCAGCTATCTCTTGCTGATGATTCCAGCTGGTATATAGGCATTATGCGCCAGGGTGCCGATTATGCCTTTGTTGATGGCAGCCCGGATGAATACGTGGTAGAGAGCTGGGTAGATGCTCCCTCAAGAAGCATTCCGGATTCGGAGCCCTGGACCTTTACCCGAAGTGTGTTAGACTTCTGCAAGAAGTACGTTGAGCGCAAGCCTCACTGAGTTTTAGATTGATGGTACAGGTCTGCCAGTGTCTCTGGCGTAACAATTGTAACGCCAGCTGCCTGTAGGGCCTCTGCCAGCTGTTTAAACTGCCGGGGATTAATGCCCCAGTTGCCAATAAACACATGTAAGAACAACGGGCGCGTACCCGTGTTCAACACCTTTTGCACATCCTCCAGCACATCTTTACCTTCTACCATCCGGCTAACAGAATGAAACGCAACTGCGCTGCCCACATCTTCTGCCGTTTCCTGTGGGTTGGTAGTTTCCTGGCCATACCCACCCATTAAGGCAGCCGTGTTTTTCAGTCGCTTATACTGCTGCAGGCGTTCACTGCCCGGGCCACCATAATCCATAATCCAGCTCCACCGCTCGCCTGCATGTTTCATGTAGCGCGATGTCAGGTCTAGAAATGCCCCAACAACTTCATCGCGCTGTTTGCCATAGTTGGCGGCATACTTGCGCATTACCATATAGCCTACGCCAGAAACGGCGCAACCAATGGTATCTCCTGCCGGCAAATTCGCATCAATTATGCTGGCAGCAAGCGGGTTCAGGTCCACAATAGATGGGCCCATAGTAAACGAAACAGGGAATGAACGGGGCTCGCGCATGGCGTTCATATACTCAAACATAAAGGCGGTAGGGCCGTTCCACAAACACAGATTATCGCCATCAGAAAGCACCATCGCTGCGTAAGCACGGTGTGTATCCAGCGTGACGGGTGCCGGGGCGGGGATGTGAACCGCACCTTTCTGAGCCGGATAGGCTGAGAATACAGACACGCTCGTCATGTGATCTGCCGGTATCAGGAACTTTGCGCAGCGGGAAAACAGAGCAACGCCCCTGTTTTCACCAATGCCATCTTCAGGCTCTACCTGTGGGTACCCCAGAATAGGGATGTTAACTGCGTACTCCCTCGTAAGCAACTTCTCAAACCAGGCCTCTTCTGCCCACCTGTCTGCGCCTTTCTTATCTGCATCGGTGCCGCCCGTTATCCAGAAAGTGAATGCACGCATGGCCACAGCATAATCGTAAAGGCCGCTCCGTTTGCCGGGAGCCGCAAGTACCAGAACCCTGTCGTTAAACCGGCCGTAGTACGTTTTGTAAACATCCTGGTAACCCTCCAGGGTCGTCTTCCACCTGCCACGCAGATCCTCTTTTACCCGCAGTCTGTACTTTTCAATCAAAGATGGGTGGGCAACCACAAGCCCTTTCTGAGCACCTATCATTACAGCAAGGTTTTCAGATCCGTACAAATCTGGGTCGTATACAATTGTGTCACGCTTTGGAAACTGCGTAAATAGGGCGTGTGCATCCATTATTTCGGTTACACCACTAATCCACACCCTGTGCTGCAGTGCCGGCAGCATCTTCCAGGTATCTGCCACTACCAGGCAGTTGCGCTCGCGGTTAACAAGGCCCTGCAGGGTTCGGAACAGGATCATTTCCTCAGCAGATGCGCCCTTTGCGGGGAAATGAAACAGCCGGCGCGCCGGGGATGGCAGGGTGGGGAACAAGCGCTCTGAGGCAGGTGGGTACTTCGGCACTACATCATGTACTTGCCTGTTGCTAACAGGCAGCATCGTTCCGCTAACCGATACATGCCATATCTTGCCGCCCCATCCATCGGCAGGTGCAGAATCCCCTATACGTAAATATACGAGGCCAGACCCACCGGTTGGGTTGAAACTGGTGGCATCCAGCCGGGCAATCTCCGGCGGGCCGTTCTTTTTGTCCGATCGGGCAAGTGCTGTAAAACTCTCACCATCTGCAGATGCCTCTACTAGATACTGGTTGGAGATTTGCAGAACTACGGAAACCGCAGTGCCCGGCACAAAATGAAACCGATAGGTTATGAACGAGTGCCCATCCTGAAACCTTGCATGCTCTGATGGAATTTCTTGCGAGCCAAGTTCCCGAAATATGTAAGGCTCCTCGTCGGGATCCATTGGGCGGAACCCAACCTCCGTCGCCTGTTGGGAATGAGCCCTAACAGCCGGTAGCAAACAAATACAACCGCACAATGCCAGCAGCATCGCGCATTTCAGAGCTATCGTAAATTTTGTGGTAACAGGCATATTAACAGGCTCAAAAACGGATCGCCCCACCTTATGGCGGGGCGATCCGAATTGTTTATATAATAGCAGTTTCTTGAATTGCGCTGGAATTTAATCGCTGCGCATTCAGGCTAACTACATCTTGGTGTCGGAGCTCTTGGACTTGACAAGGATCTTCGGATCCATCTTACAATGGTCGCAACAGAAGAATACCTTGCCGCCCTTTTTCAGCTGGACAGCCACGGTGGTCTTCGCGGTCTTCTTCGGAGTCATGGCCATCTTGCATGCCGGGCATGTGTTTTCGGCCGGCTTCTTGTCGTCCTTCTTCTGTGCGAAGGCGGGAAGTACCATAGAGGCAAGGGCGAGAACCGCGGCGCTGCGAACGATCATCTTATTCATCGTAACTATCTCCACTGGGCACGAAGCATTGGGCTTCATATCACGTCCATAACTGGACATTGGTGACGCACGCTCGAGCCGACGATAGTCTCGCCGACGCGAAAGGCAATCTCTGCCCAATTATATCACGCGTGTATTGATGATGCAAGCCCAGAATCCGCCGAATTGCGGATGGCGCAATATGATTTACGCACGCTAACTACTGAAAGGTACCAGTGTTATGCGTGCGGAGCATACATAGCCATGCTCTGTGCGCGAAATGCGTGCTGCCAGCCTTCCATCAAAACCAGCAGATTCGAGATGGAATTCGGAGCCAGTAAAGGCTACTGGGGCACTAAACTCCATTGTGCGGTTCTCTGCCAGCTTGTAGTGGCGCACTCTTAAAGTCGCCTGTATCGCAAAATCTCTCCCGTTGTCTGGTGCAAATACCGCGATACGTGTCCTTCCGGTTGTATTCGTAGCGGCCCAGCATCTCAGGTTCTCGGGCGTATTGCCCTGATCTTGTGCTGTTGATATCTGAATCTCGGTAAGTTCAACCTGAGCATTTGCAAGAGGTATAAGCCGTCCACTGTCCAGAGCATCAACCTGTACCGATACTTCTACTGCAACAGCATCACCTGGTACGGAAGCAGCAACATCGGGAGCAACTTGATTATCCATCTGCATGCAATAGGTACCATCATAAATTTCCGGTTGTCCCGTAACATGCAGCACGTGGGGCAGTGCCCGCGCATTAACTGCAGAAAGGCCGAGCGCAGCCGCACTGAGGCCAGCACGCCCCGCCGTAAGTAATGTTTCTCGGCGGGTAAGGATTCGGCCACTAAACGCTCTCCTGCAATCGTACATCCAGTTATTCATCTCTTTATCCTCCCTCCGAAAATCCATGCGTTGCACTGGCTCAGCTTCGTTGTGTGGTGCCCTGGTGCAGCGATTGGTATGGATATGGATGGTTTTAAAAGATGAAAATGGTATGAGTGCCCGCGCTATTTCGCCTTCATGTAACGATGTTAACAGGCAACCTGTGGCGGGCATCGCAGGCAGGGTGTGATCACTGCACTTAAAGAACACTAATTGATGCCAGCAGAGCCTCAATGGCTTGACACGGGATACCTCCATCACTATACTTAACAGTGGGACGGTGTGCTTTGAGCGCACTGTGATTGGATGGCTGGGGAGGATTTGGGAATGTCGAACAAGGCGGTCAAGGTCGAGGATGTTAAGGAGCGGACGTGGACCGACTCAATCGGGTCCTCTGTCTGGGGCATTGGCATCATGGCGGTGTCCGGGCTCGTTATCTATTTCGGCAAGGTGGTCCTTCCGGCAAATCTTGTGCATACGTTCAAGTTAATTGCTGTGTTAGGGCTCATCCTTGGTGCAGCAATAGTTGCGGTAGCTATGTTTCAAGCCCAGCATGTGGATGCAAAACCCACTACGCCGTTTAAGTGCCCGTTCTGTGATGGCACAAACTACTTTTTTGGTACGCCTACTGCGGATTTCGATTGCGAGCTATGTGCCCGAACCATTCACTTTGAAGATGGAAGCATGGTAATGGTGCGCACCATTATATGCCAGGCGTGCCGCACAGAACACCGTGTGCCAATGAACATTCAGAGGTACGTTTGCGATAGGTGTAACCGGCCACTAAAGCTGTCTACTGATATCACGCAAAAGGTGGCTGTGGCATCTAATGCACAGAATGAGGCAATGCAGCATCAGTACGATGTTCTGCTGGTTGCTTTCGATCGACGGCACGAAAATGCCACTGCCATGAAGATCCAGAACATCATGACAGTGAACCTCGTGGATGCACGCAAAATCCTTGCGAGTGCAAGTGAAACGGCACCCATCCCAATCGCCTGGGGCGAACCGCTGAGAAAGGCGGAGGCATTACGCAGGCAGTTTGAAGAACTTGGAGCCACCGTATCGGTTCGCCCGAGCGATGCAGGGACGCCTTCCAGCTCCAGCCACGGATAGGCTATCAGAATGGCGAACGCAGGAACACCATCTGCCGAATTTGTAGTGATACTGTATATGGCAGATTGGTGTTTGGATTCTGTACTGGCGCGCAATGCTCTAAAGCGAGCCGGCATACCCTTTGTTGAGGTGGATATTGATACCGAACCTGGGGGCAAAGACGCTGTTCGCGCTGTTGCGAATGGCAACTGTCGGGTGCCGGTAGCCGTGCTTCAAGGTTCCGGTGCCCAAACTCAGGTTTTGATAGAGCCTTCAATGCGCGAACTCGTGGAGGCTGCAAAAGCCTTTATGCAATTCACCGAGTAGTGTCTACAAGCAAGTATGAAAAAGAAGAGGCCGTGAAGCTAAGCTTCACGGCCTCTTAATTCTATTACTGAAGAAACAGAATTACTTCTTCTTCAGGTGGTGGCGAGACTTCTTGCACAGGTCCTTGGGAAGAGGACGGGTGCCGGTGAGATAGTCCTGGAACTTCTCAGAAGTCATCACACTGGTAGTAACCTTAAGTCGAACCTTGCCCTCCGGCGTGTTAACCGTTACGGTCTGCAGGTTCGGCAGGAAGGTGTGGTTCTTCTTTGGTGCGCGCAGGTTCCATGCGCCGCTATGAGGGTGCCGACGGCGGTGGCCCTTGAGGGGACCCACACCAGACACCTGACAGATTCGCGACATGTGCCGTCTCCTTAAGAATATGCCTGGAGGAGCGGCGTAGCCGTCACCCCGGATATGTCCTGAAAATAATTGTCGGAACAGGTTTTAATGCACAGGCATAGCGCCCTGATCCGAACGCCCGGTTAATATACCCCGACTGCCATGCGATGTCAAGCGGCAGGCATACCCGCGGATCAACCATGCGTGATTTGCCCGAATAGATTCACCTGCTGAGCTCATTCCTCACACCGCACACCAAACACTTGCTCAAAGGCAGCAACAATTCGGCCCTGCATCACTTCTATATTTGCTGTATGCCGCGCACCAATACGCCTGTACCAGTCTTCAACACTGGTTACGCCGTAATCATGTATCCCGCAGGGAACTATCAAATCAAAATGAGACAGGTTTGATGTAACGTTTAGCGCAAATCCGTGCTGGGTAACCCAGCGGCTGGTGCGTATCCCGATAGCTGCAATCTTCAGGGTTTCTGGCTTTCCTGGTGCCGTCCAAACACCCGTGTATCCAGGGAAACGCCCCGCCTCTATGCCACTGTCTGCAAGTGCAACAATCAGTGTCTCTTCAAGGCTGCGCAAATACCAGTGCAAATCCTGCTTGTAAGGTGGCTTGTCCAGCCGAAGTATGGGGTAACCAACTACCTGCCCGGGGCCATGGTAGGTTACGTCACCTCCGCGGTTGCTTTCTACAACCGTTATCCCCATTGCAGCAAGCCGTGTTGGCTCGGCCACAATGTTATCTCTGTCTGCTCCTCTTCCCAGCGTAAGGGTTGGGGGGTGTTGCAGCAGCAAAAGGGTATCTGGTATCTCGTCTATTAGACGCTTAGCTGCCAGCTCATCCTGAAGCTGCCACGCGTCCTGATATGGCACTGTTCCCATCTTAAGCACACAGCATTTAGGTGCATCTGCATTCATCTCAATATCTCCGTGTGCAAAGTTTACCTCAGGCACCACAAGGCACGCGTGGTACACTGTGTCTGGCCAGGGGCCAGAGGAGGCTGCGTGTTTCAGGATACGGATAAAGAGGCGCTGTTACAGGCATTTACAGAGGGGGCGTTTGTATCTGCAAATCTCACCTCACCCACAGCGGAGGCCTGCGATGCAGTGGCTGATATGCCCGGGCTCAGCAAAATTGAGTTCAAGCCCGTCACTGTTCGCAAACGCGCACTGGTACAGCTTTCATACCAACAGAAAGCGCGTAATGTACACCGCAATGTTGAGCACCAGGAAGCCTGCAAGGTCTTGTGCGAGCTGCTGCTGAGCGCATTTAATAAAGGCGTGGTCCATACCAGAACGGCAGATCTGCTGCTTCGGCGTAAGGGCACAGATATTCTGGTAAATATTGTGCCGCTTCGTAAAAGCACAGCACCGATTGCGGCCGAAGAAGCCTTACATAACAGAGTTAAACACCGTATTCTGCCAGAAGGCAAACCTGTAGACTTTTTGATACGGCTTGGCGTGATGACCACCGATGGCAAAGTGGTGGCGGCTAAGTATGATAAGTATCGCCAGATTAATAGATTTCTAGAAATGGTGGATGATGTTTGGCCGGCACTCCAGACTATAGCAACTGCAAACTCGGATCGGCCATTGAGAATTATAGATTTTGGTTCCGGCAAGTCCTACCTAACCTTTGCCCTGCATCATTTCCTAAAGCATATTCGTGGTGCAAATGTTCGGGTTACTGGCCTCGATATCAAGCAGGATGTAATAGAGGATTGCAGCCGTATAGCGGCAGATCTTGCTTGTGAAGACCTGGATTTTCAAGTAGGAGATATCGCCGGGTTTCAGGCGGAAACGGCAGACATGGTAGTGAGCCTACATGCATGTGATACCGCCACAGACGATGCTCTTCAAAAGGCGGTTGGGTGGCAGGCAGCCGTTATACTGGCTGTGCCTTGCTGCCAGCACGAGCTATACAAGCAGCTTCACAACAGCGTCAATCAGCCACTGCTGAAACATGGAGTTTTAAAAGAGCGAGCTACAGCTCTATTGACCGATGCCATTCGGGCAGAGTGGCTGGAAATATCTGGTTACAA
Source organism: uncultured Chthonomonas sp. (assembly GCA_903859705.1). Classification (GTDB taxonomy): domain Bacteria; phylum Armatimonadota; class Chthonomonadetes; order Chthonomonadales; family Chthonomonadaceae; genus CAIXIX01. Next base: position 45,440 of record CAIONQ010000024.1, on the reverse strand, counting down.
GGTACAGGTAATGGAGTTTATTGAAACGGCCCATACACCCAAAAACCTGCTCATTCGCGCCGTGCGGACAAGCGATACACGGCCAAAATCCGATAAACCACTGAGAGAGTTTTGCGATTTCTGGGGTGCACAGCCGCATTTGCTGAATAAGTAGCGAACAATAGGGTGAGGGAACGAGGTAAGAGTAGATCTGTGTATGATGGCTGATTTTTACCCTTTTGAATGGCGATGAAACGAACTCCAATTGTATCTACTGCCTAACCTGTTGTAAAGGACGCTCGAGGCAAGCTCTGGGGCCGGTACGCTTGCCTCGCAGTAATCGTGATCCTCAGCACGTTTATGCTGATAGTGACCAACGATCAACATGCGAGTCTGGACGAAGATCTTCTTGTTGAAGCCGTGGAGGCGCTGGATACAGACACAGTAGCGCAACTCCTGAACGCTGGCGCAAATCCCAACTATAAGTTTGCGGTCGCACCCTAAGGCCACCGGATTTGATCAACTGCAGGCACAAACGGGCCCGGCTCGTGGAAACTCACCACTGGTTGAGCTGTTGATCGCTCCCGCTGTAGATAGTGATGACGCGCGGGCCCGACAGGACCGAATTTTTCGGATGCTGATGGAACATGGGGCTTCGCCAGCGGACAGATCCTCGGATGATGGAACATCCATTCTTAAGCTGGCATTCATGAAGGCGTCGCCTGTAAGCATACAGTTATTGATTTCAAAAGGCGCGCTTGCAGTAACACCCGATTCAGATAAGGCATGGTGCCTTCTTACATCGGATATGAATTTGCGGGATCTCCTGTTCAGCGTGGGTGTAAACCCAAATGCCAACCTTGTCAAGGGTAAAACGGTGCCCATATTAACTGCCGGGCACGATCAGGCCATCGCCCTGTTGGATCATGGCGCGGACCCCAAAATGCGTGATGACGAAGGGCTCGACGCATTCGACTGGATGACGCGCTGCGCCAATGGAGCCCCCGGGCTGCTCTGCCGAGCCATCTGTGTACTCTGCTTCATTACGAGCGCTCAAAGAGCGACATATTACAAAATAGCCCAACGATTCTGTGGGCAACCAACAAAATGCCCGTTTTGTTGCCACACAAAACTGTGCAGCAACAAAAACGGGCGGATTATCATTTAGCGTTATACCGAACAGGCGGAGCTCCCTTGCTTCTAACTAAGCGCATCGCCTAACTCCCTAACTCCCTCGCTTAGCGCAGCGCCTAACCATTATTCCCGGGGCTAACGGCGCGGTCCACCACCAGATCCACCTTGCCCTGGGCGCTGATTGGCATCCCACGTGGATTTTTGGTCAGCCGTAAGTACCGAACGCGGTTCGGCACCGCCGGCTATTTTCTTAATTTGCAAATCCGTAAGCTTGAGTTTGCTGAACTGGGGCAGGGCAAATGTGCTGTTGCGTAGCCTCTCAACCACTTTCTTGTACAAATCAAGCTTTTCCGACTGCGCCTTTGTTAATCCCAGATACGCCTTCAAAGGGTCGACAGGCACGAAGTCCATTGGTGGACCGAAGCGTTGCTGGCCTGGCCCACCAAATCCACCTGGGCCACCCTGGCCTGGTCCACCAAACCCGCCGGGGCCGCCCTGGCCTGGCCCACCAAACCCGCCGGGGCCGCCCTGGCCTGGCCCACCAAATCCACCTGGGCCACCCTGGCCTGGCCCACCAAACCCGCCTGGGCCGCCCTGGCCTGGCCCACCAAATCCACCTGGGCCGCCCTGGCCTCCCGGCCCGCGTCTGGAAAAGCTTGGGTCCGAATCTCCGGCAAGCAGGCGTGGTACAAACGGAAACGTATCCGTTAAAACGTAATAGTAGGTCCCCTTAGGATATTCTGGCGTAACTCCGGTACGGCCGTTAGAAGCATCGAGATCTCCGAGCCCTTTTACAAACTCATAATCCTGAGCAAAGGAGCCATCGTATACACCTCCAGGGCCACCTTGCCTGTTTCCAGACTTTATGCGATAACTGGACTTCAGTTTCTTGATGCCGGAGCCTGGTTTTGCTGCATCGGCATATCCGTAATCAGCGTACATCGGGTAACCATCTGCGGCATAGCCAACCAGGGTAGGATGGGTTGTGTACCCGCGTTTTTTCAGAAATGCATACGGTAAGCCATGATAGTGGTAGGCTCCACCCGGCTGAACATGTGCCAGGCTATCATCCACACCAAGGCCACCTCTGCCGGCAAAGAAGCCGGAGAGTGCTTCATAGGTCCAGGTGCGGTCTCCGTTCCATGTTTCGGCGGTTCCCGGGTCGAACGGCACACCGTTCAATGCAATGCCAAAAACCCCTGCATATGTTGGCCGATAGGTTGCCGTTATCGCTTTTTTGGGGTGTAGCGGAACCATGAAATTGTATCTCTGAGGTGAAATGGTGTTGGGGTTATTTACATTCGGAAATTGGCCTGTTGCATGATCCGGAATTCCATTTGATGCGATTACTCTGTAGCCATTCTCCTCAGTAATCTTTACTTCACATGTGTAGGCGGATTGTTGACGGCCAAAGGCCTGACTGCGGGCCTTCTGAACCCCCAGCACCGTAGCCGCCGTTGCTGCGGTAATAACGGCATACGCGGCTGCGTTGCGCGTGCTTTTCTTCATGTGCATTTCCTCGACGTTTAAGGTTGGGTGTGTTGCCCTGCACATCGGCAGCGCTTCCACTTGTTCATTGCAGGTTTAGCTTACAGTCCAATTGTTAAAGAAAAATGAATTCTGGCAATCACAAACCACAAAAGCCCCCGAACAATAGTTCGAGGGCCTTTGAACAATCTAATCCCTACGGCACGGGTGGGTTTACCGGAACCGGGGCTGTGCCCGGAAGCGCTGGCTTTAACAGCTTAACGTAGATGTTCTTAAACTGCGCCACAGTGTTGTTGCCATGGCAGAGCTGAAAGCCCAGTGGGCCACTCTCGAATCCACCCGGGTCGTCTCCCTCGCCGGTTTTTACGCCATTCAGGTAGATAACGTAGTGGTGGCCATCCATACGGAAGTAGTAGTGGTTCCAGTCGCCGCGATGCAGGATCTTTTCAGCTTCATCGGCCGGGTAATCGGAGATCTTAACTTGGCGATGATGTTCATCCCACAGGCAGCCCCAGTAGTTATCTCCCATGTCTACCTGGTAGCCAGGCACATCATCAAATGAAACCGGGTGGATACGGCAGCACACTCCACTGTTGTAACCTGTCATCTTGAAGTCGATGTGCATCGCGAAGTCGGAATAGTCTTTTGTAGTGAACAGGTAGTGGTGGTGAGGGGTGCTGCCGCCTTTGTCGCCATAAATGGCGCCATCCTGGACCTTCCAATATCCTTTTTCGCCAACCCAACCCTTTAGGCTTTTGCCATCGAATATTGATTTCCAGCCTTTACCGGCCGGCTTGCCATCTTTCAGTTTGCCATCTTCGTCTGCACCGGCAGAAACGGTGCCGGCAGGCAACGACGGCAGCGCCTGCTGTGCAAGTAAACGCCCGGCAGGGGCGGCCATAACAAGCATTGTGAGCGCCAGACGAATGGCGCCGCTCTGGATAGAACGCATAAAGAGATCACTCCTGAAGTGCAGAATTGGTGGCGAGTTATTCATCAAATGCGGGGCGCAAACCTTCTATGTGCACAAAATCCGCATCGTAACAATCAGAATTAGTCTGTGCCAGCCCTGCGAATTGGCGCAGAAGCACCATCAGTTACCATGGCGTCTACAATCAGTACCACCATGGCTCCCAGCGTGAAATCGATCGTAACTACGCCAGAATCTTTAAACATAAGGGCAGCAATACACCCCGCGCCAATGGCGGCAAATCCTGCCACACTCCAGGGGCGGCGTGCAAGCGCAGAGCGCAGCCTTTCACCTGCTGCGGCATTGGCTATCCAGGCAGATAATACCACTGCAACAATGCCCAGTAGCACGGCTGGTGTCAACAGGTATCCAAGGTTAAGCTGAGCTTTTCGCATCGCAATCTCTGCAAGATACTCGGCTCCACGCCCGTTGCCAGCTGCGCGCAACGCCGCACCAGAGTGAGAGCTGTGAACCCCATTGATGCTGGCATCGGCTGCCCCAAATACAAAGGCCAGCCCCAGGCCAGCCGCCGTTAAAAAGCATAATGCAAGCCCATTTATGGGCATTTTTCGCAGCTTTAGTATTCCAGCACCAAATGCAACTGTGGTAACAATCAGGCTGCCTGCATTCGCTCCTAGAGACGGCCATCCGCACAAAAAAGCCACTGCAATCCACAGCGCAACTGCTGTAGGCAGTGCCGCTCTCACAAACCCTGGCTTTTCATCCAACAATTGAAACACTGCAAGGATACTGAACGGCAGGATTATGCCGAGGTATTCATTGCCAGTGCCGTAAAATCGCATTCCCGCAATTGTGTAAGTGCAGAAGAGCGAATCCTTTTGCAGGTGCTGACCTGTGAGCGTATCCGCTGCCAGTATTGCCATTGTAAGTAGCATAGTTACCAGAGAAGGGGAGAGCTTTCGCCACATTCCAATGCCATAGGCAACCAGAGTTAGGCCGGCCGCCCAGGCAAGTATTCTCAGCCCGTACTCCAGCATGGTTGGCGGCATCAGCACCGGTGCTAGCAGCATAGCTGCCGGTATGTTTAAGCCAGACACAAGGAAGGGGGTGAGCCAGTGAGCCTGCCCGGGGGCTTTACGGCATAACAGCAACGCCGCGGCCACCACCAAAAAGTAGAATACACCCATGGGGTACAGCAAAACCGTTTTGGCGGGCTCGTTCATATGAGAAACAAAATCCAGCCGAGCCTCATATGCCAACCGCGAATCGCCGGTACTGCCTCCCGCCGCTTCTGTTCGTATCGGCCTTCCGGTAAACGTAGTGGGCCTATCTTCTACGCTAAATATCTGTAAAATTGTTGGGGCAATATCGGTGTTTGCCACCAGTCCGGAGCGGCGGGTTGTGTCGGATGTCATCAGGCCTGCCGAAAAGTGCGGACCAATCCCAGCAATTGGGGTAAGCCGGTTCCATGCACGGCCATACTGAACATCTGCAGGCGGGTGGGGAGATACAAACAACACATCGAGGTCGGCTCGTGTTGATGCAAGCTGGGAGAGGCCAAAAACAAGAATATTTAACCTGCGCAACGCATCCGATCGGCGGATATGAAACTGACTATCCGAAAGGTAAGACCGGGCAGCTTCCAGTCGGCTGAGGTCCCCAACCTGTACCACACAAAACCGGTGGGTTTCGAGGGCCTCTTCGGTTGCCTGTATCAGCGCCAGGGGATCGTCAATCTTGCCGTAGGCTGCGCTGTTATCATGCCTCAACAGGCCAAATGCGCCAGCTCCAAGCCCCTGAGCATCCACGGTTAACAGAGATGCGGCACGCTGGGCCTTATCAGTATCTGCACATCCGCCAATCCAACGAGTAATCCCTGCCGAGGCAAGTGCTGCACCCAGTGTATTGCGCGAGATACGCCGCTTCTCAAGGCTCGCAACTCCAAGGTGCTTTACTGCCTGCTCTGGATCCGGCAATTGCTTCTGAGCTTCAGAGTTTAGCGGGCCCATGCGGCGCATGTAGGCCATGCGCGCCGAGCCGTTCTCCCCCTGCGGTATTTCCCAATCGTTGTAGGCCTGAGAATCGGTATCTTCGGCAGGGAGCTGTGTGCCAGCCGCAATGGCAAGCATCGCCGAAACCCCACTGCGCTTGCCGTTTACAGCACAGTTCATGAGCCCAAGGCTGCCACGAGATGCCACATCTCGGAGTGCCTGCAGAGAATCGCTCTGCAGATCTTCTAACCGTAAACCATCGCAAAGTATTAGTACAAGGCTATTCTGGTTGCGCGCCTGAGCATCTGCCCTGGGCTGAAAGCAAACGCAGATTGCAAGTAGAAGGCTAAGAGCAAGCGCACCCAGACCGGGCAACCCAATGCCACCCTTCCTGGAGAACAGGAGTCTCATTGTTGAGCCCGATCTGGTACACACTTTCATTACTTATGCAGCTGTGCCTTCACCAACGAGGCAACAGCATCAAGGGCATCCTGCAGGCGAGCTGCATCCTTTCCGCCAGCCTGAGCAAAATCGGCCCGGCCGCCGCCGCCGCCGCCCGTGATGCGGGCAACCTCACGAACCAGGTTTCCGGCATGCAGGCCGCGAGTAACGAGGTCTGGTGTAATGCGGGCCACAAATGCCACTTTGCCATCGTTCACCGTGGCAAGCACGATAACGGCTGAACCCAGCTGCCCTGCAGATTTATCTGCAAAGTTCGCTGCAGTTTCGGCATCTGCGCCTTCCAGAGTAGTTACCGCTACTGGTATCCCTTCCACATCCACTGGCTTTAGCTCGGTGCCCTGCTGAGCGGTGCCGCTCTTCAGCTTCTTGATCTGAGCTTCTAGTTCAGCAGTTTTCAAACGCACTCGTTCTGCTGCCGCAGGCAGGTCTGCCGGGTTGGCTTTCAGCGCCTCAGCCGCCTTCAAAATTGCTTCCTCAAGCCGGAATACATGCTCAACGGCCGCCTCGCCTGTAACTGCTTCCAGCCGGCGAACGCCCGCAGAAACACCGGTTTGGCTAACTATCTTGAACAGGCCAACCTGCGATGTGTGTTTGAGGTGGCAACCGCCGCACAGCTCGCGGCTAAACTCTCCAACCTCTACCATGCGCACTTTGTCGCCATATTTTTCACCGAACAGCGCCATGGCACCGCGGGACTTAGCCTCGGCAATTGGCAGATCGGTGTGGATAACAACATCGGTATCCCGCAGTGCTTCCGTGTTCACCAACTGCTCAATGCGAGTGATTTCTGCGGGTGATATTGGCTGCCCGTGAGTAAAGTCGAAGCGGAGGCGTTCTGCATTAACTTGCGACCCCTTCTGGTGAACATGCGAACCAAGCACTTCGCGCATGGCGGCCTGTAGCAGGTGTGTTGCTGTATGGTTGCGCATTATTTTTAGGCGGCGTGTGGCGTCTATCCGCGCATTCACCGTTTGCCCAACCTTTATCTCGCCAGCAAGTACTGTACCCGTGTGCAGGAATATGCCGCCAATCTTCTGTGTATCGGATACCTGTATGCGCAGGGCACCTGCATCGGCAGTGATGGCTCCGGTATCGCCAACCTGCCCACCAGATTCCCCGTAGAACGGGGTGCTGTTCAGCGCGAGCACAACCTCATCACCGACGCTTGCCTTTTCGGCCCTGGCACCCTTAACCAGAATGGCGGTAACCTCCGCTGTTGCTTCGGTATGAGTGTAGCCAACGAACGTTGATTGCACCACATCAGAAAGCAATTCGGCCACACCAATGTCCCCAAACACTTCCTTTACATTGCCCGCACTTGAGAGCTGTCGCTGCCGCTCCATCTCCTCTTCATACCCCGCCATATCCAACGATATGCCAACCTCTGCAGCAATATCGGCAGTAACTTCCGGCGGAAAGCCATAGGTATCGTATAGGCGGAATACGTCGGCTCCTGGTAAAACCTTGCTCTTCTGAACGCTCTCATGTTCCAGCAGCACAGAAAGCCGCGCCATGCCGTTATCCAGCGTTTTGCGGAACGTTTCTTCCTCTGTTTTAAGGGTGTTCAAAATCAGCTCGGAGCGCTCTATCAGTTCCGGGTAGAAGTCGCCCATCTGCTCAATAATTCTTGGAGCAACCTCGGCCAAAAACGCCGTATCAAATCCGAGGGCCGTTTTGCCATACCGAATGGCACGCCGCAGGATGTAGCGCAGAACATAACCACGCCCGGCCTTTTCGGGCAAAATGCCATCTGCAATGCAGAATACGGCACTGCGGGTATGCTCGGCAACTACGCGAAAAGCAAAGTCAACGGCACTCATAGTACCGGTGTATGTGTGGCCAGATAGCTTTGCGATGTGCTGAAGAGTTGGGCCAAACAGATCTGTTTCGAATACGCTGGTTTTCCCCTGGGATACATAGGCTATGCGATCCAGGCCGGCACCCGTGTCATTGTTTTTACGGGGCAAGGGGGTTAGCACCGGGTTTCCGTTCTCATCCTCGCTGCGATCAAACTGGGTGAAAACGTTGTTCCAAATCTCTACCCAGCGCCCTGCAGAATCATCCAGCAGGTAGCACTCTGTGGGAGAAAGCGCCGGATCAGAAGTCATCTGCTCCAGCGGGGCAACCCGGTAGAATATCTCAGAGCAAGGGCCGCAGGGGCCGTTCGGGCCATTGGTTATAGCACCCGCTGGCCAGTAGTTCTTGTCTTCGCCAAGGCGATGGATGCGGTCTACCGGAAGGCCAATAACTTCTCTCCATATTCGGTACGCTTCATCATCCTCGATGTAAACGGTGGCGCATAGGCGATCCGCGTCCAGGCCAACCACTTTTGTCAAAAACTCCCACGTCCACGGGATAACATCGGACTTAAAGTAATCGCCGAAGCTGAAGTTGCCCAGCATCTCAAAAAATGTACAGTGCGAAAAGTCGCCAACACTATCGATATCACCCGTACGCATACACTTCTGAACCGTGGTAATTCTGCCATTGGGTGCCAGTGAAGCGTTCAGAAAGTAAGGCTTAAACTGCTGCATTCCTGAGCCGGTAAATAGCGTGGAGTTATCCGGGTTGCCTAGAATATCAACAGGTGCAAGCGATGCGCTCGGCAGATTCAGGTGTCCGCGCTCGGTAAAGAAGGCAACATATTTTCTGCGTATCTCGCTTGCAAGCATAACCGATAACTCCGAATGTAGGGTTTTGTACTCCTCTTGTACTACCAATGTAAGACAAAAAGTGAGCCCCTATAGTATACAACACGCACACATACCTCCGAATTATTTGCTGAGATGTTCGCTCTCTGGCGTTTGAACGTTAAATGAAAAGTACCCAACCACCCGTGTATGCAACGACGGGCTCGCATGAAACTTTATAAAATTAAGATAATTGCAATTGGTATCAGGTCGCAGCTAAGCAATGCGTACATCCTTTTGGATGCTATACGAGGTTATGGGGCCGGTACAATCCAGAGGCAGTTGTTGTGTGTGAAACTGATTGATTTACCATCCGGCAGCCATGTTGGGTTTCGAATAGTTCCGCTATCTTCATCGCTGCGTATGCTGCCAATTTCGTGAAGACTGGTGCCATCCAGATCACACGTCCAGAGCGACCGAACCCAGGGAGAGCGCCGCTGCGCCAGGCTCTGAACATGCCTTCGCACCCAGCGTGGAAACGTGTAGTTCCCTCCCGAATCCAATGTAAACATTATTCGCCTCCCGGTGGGGTCGGTTCGAATGGTGTTTATATAATCTCTGTCTGCTAATCCCGGTAGTGAGAATTCCCGTACCACTTCCAACTGGCCCGCAGCAATGCGATAGATACGGCATGCAAAACCATGTGTTGCGGTTGTGCCCAAAACCGCCGCAACCACATGGCCTTCTCGATCCTGCCCGGCAATTTCGTACACGTCCGGGCCGATGGGTAACTGCTGCGGGATTGGTGAGCTGTGAAGCAGAAGAGATAAGAAATGTGTTCGATTGCTAAACATCATCCATCCTGAGCGATGTTTCAGCAGAATGGTGGATGGCCCATAATTCACCGGGCATGGCCACGTACATAGCAGCTCTCCATCATTTGCGTAGGATGCAAGTAAATCATAACGAGTTCTCGTCAGCAGTCAAGATGCATCCTCGGACAACAATGGGAGACCATGCGCATATTTCGATATATTTGCAGGTAACTGCTTATAACTCGACCGTTGTCCCAAGGCTGGAATGAATTGCGCAAGCAAGGGGTGGTATTTGGCATCATGCGTTAAGTACGCCACCGAGGTATTTGATATCCATCGTAACTCTGCAAAACCCTCGCCTACGGTTGGGTCTGAATATACGTTTTGTGCTACTACGGTGAGGCGAGGTAACCGATTGGTGGAATGAACAACGGCAGCCGTTACGCCAAGCGACAGAACAGCAACAAGCACAGCACCGATTGCTTTATGAATTCTAATTGCCATAACAGCAATTCTACACTGAAAATAACAGCAGGCAACCGGATTGCACGAAAACACGCAACAGATTCGCTGTGTGCACCCGGAATACAGGCGTAAAGGGCTCGGTAAATCCCTCTTATCCGGCCACAGGTATGGCCAGAGCCGCCACAGCGGTTCTGCGGTCCTTTACGGGCCCGTCTTCCACCACTTTCCCATCCCTGACAATTACCATGCGCTTACAGAATAATGCAATGTCCGGCTCATGCGTCACCATAACAACGGTCCGGCCTTCGTTGTTCACCTGCTGGAAAATCGCCATTATCTCCTCGCTTTGCCGAGTTGCCAGGTTGCCAGTTGGTTCGTCTGCCAGAATGAGGGGCGGATTCATCGTCAGCGCCCTTGCAATCGCAACCCGCTGCTGTTGCCCTCCAGAAAGCTCACTGGTGGTATGGTAAAGCCTATCGCCCAGCCCCACTTTCTCTAGCGCTGCTGTCGCCAGTGATACCTGATCTTTATGGTGCCCATATAGCAGCGGCAGAGCCACATTTTTAAGCGCCGTTGTTCGTGGCAGAAGATTGTATCCCTGAAACACAAACCCAATCCTCTGATTTCGCACATGTGCCTGCTCTGTCTCATCCATGCGGGATACGTCTATTCCATCCAACTCATACGTTCCCGATGTTGGCGCATCAAGGCAACCAATGATGTTTAGCAGGGTAGACTTGCCAGATCCGGATGGACCCATGATCGCAACAAACTCGCCATGATCTACAGTGAGGTGGATGCCATCCAGCGCCCGCACTTCCTGGCCGCCCACCATGTAATATTTTCGTATATCCCGAAGGCTTAGTAAAACGCTTGCAACCTCTGTTGTGGTCAATTGATGTTATCGTTTCTTGTTATCAATGCAGTTCTTGTTTCGCCAATTCATAGTGCAGCGCGACAATCTGACGCGCATAGCGGCTATGTTTCTTTGTCCTACTCATAGTGCAGCGCGTCTATTGGATGGAGGGAGGCGGCTTTGCTGGCCGGGTAAAGCCCGAAGAATATTCCAATGCCAGCAGATATCCCGAGCGATACAAACACCGATGCCGGGCTAACGATAGTGCTCCAGCCGCTTATCTTTGCGAGCGCCATTGCGCCGCCAATTCCCAGGCATATTCCAACGAGCCCGCCGAGCATCGATAGGATTCCGGATTCTATAAGGAACTGGAGCCTGATATCGGCGGGGGTGGCACCTATCGCCTTTCGAATGCCGATTTCTCGCGTTCGTTCCGTTACGGAAACCAGCATGATATTCATAATTCCAATGCCGCCAACAAGCAACGAAATAACTGCTACAGCGCTTAACAGGGATGTCATTGTGCCCGTAATGCCCTGCACCCGTGCCATCAGCTCTGTGGAGCTTCGTATATTGAAGTCATCATTTGCAGGGAACGGTGGACGCAGATGGTGGCGGTTACGCAGAAAGTTCGATATCTGTTCGGTTGCAAGCAGCATATGTGCTGCATCCGAGCACCGTATCGTCATGGAGTTTATTAGCTGCTTGTTCAGTACCCTGCGCATGGCGGTGGTAATAGGCGCAACAATCATGTCGTCCTGATCGCCACCGGGGCCGCCAACTCCCTTGGATGTGAGCATGCCAACCACCAGAAACATCTGGTGGTTAATGGCGATAGAGTGGCCAGTTAAGTTGGTAGTGGAGTCGCCGGTAAGGTTGCCGGCAACCGTTGTTCCCACCACACACACCTTCTGGCTGCCATCTGTTTCGGCACCATTGAAGAACCTGCCGGTGCTAACGCTTGAGTTTGCAACAAACGGGTAATCAACGGTTGTGCCCGTGAGGCTTGTTGTGGCATTTGTATTGCCAAGCACAATCTGAACCTGCCCTCGTACCTGTGGTGCCACCGCCAGTATGCTCTTCTTAAAGTTGCGAGATACAAACGTAGCATCTGCCAGGGTAAGCCGATTAGGTACATCGGCATTGCCTTTTACTGTGGCTGCATTTATCCGCACATGAGATGGAGCAGGCGTAACTGTAAGTATATTGGTTCCCAGAGCATTAACGGAATCGGTAACGCTCTTGGTGGCACCCTGGCCTATGGCAACAACGATGATTACAACGCCAACACCTATGATAATGCCAAGCATCGTAAGGGCAGTCCGCATTTTGTTGCTGGTAAGCCCTCCAAGGGCCACTTGCAAACTTTCAAATACATTCATCTGCCGCCTCCAGGTCTGCCGCCACCACCACGCCCGCCTCCACCACCAAAGGCCGAACTGGCTTTCTTATCAGGGGCGGCCTTCACCACTCCTGCAAGAATAATGGTTTCGCCCTCCTTCAGCCCGGTAAGTATCTCGGTATTAACACCGTCTTCTCCACCGGTGGTAACGGTGCGAGCCGTTGTGGTATAGCTGCCGTCCGTTTTTGTTAGCACGTTTACGGTTAGGCCATTTGTACCAATCTTTACCGCCTCTGATGGCGTTAGCAGCACGGCGGTTCGTTTACCGGTTTGTATCGTGACGCTCGCGGTCATGTCCGGCTTCAGCTGATGGTTCAAATTGTCGATTGCTATGGTCACATCGTAGGTGATCACGCCCACCTGTATGGTTGATCCAGAAGCTATTTTGGAAACACGGCCCGTAAACTGAGTGGTCGGAAAGGCGTCCACCGTTGCAATAACGCTCTGCCCAATCTTAACCTTGCCGATATCTGTTTCATCAACATAGGCATCCACTTGAAGCCTGTTAAGATCGGCAACCACAATCAAAGTAGGGGATGATAGGCCGGCTGCAAGCGTTTCACCCTGCTGTGCCGCCAGCTGAAGTACGGTGCCAGAGATGGGGGATTTGATGAACGTCTTATCAACTTGCGCCTGCGCGTAGGCAACCTGTTGTGTTGAGGCCGCAACCGCTTCCATCGCCTGGCGAATGTCCTGCTGCTTCTGAATGTTTTGGGCAGTATTCCCCTGGGCAATGGACAGGTTTGCATCTCCCTGCGTTACCACTGCGCGGGCATCTCCCACCGCGGCCAGCTTAACAGCATCAAGAAAAGACTCCGCCTTTGCTGCTACAAGCGCTGAGCCAGCCGTTTTCACATCCTGTGCCGCCTGCGTTACCAGGTTCTTTCCAGACTGCAGATCGGCGGTATTCTTTTGTGTAACCAGAGCCAGATTCTGCTGTGCTGACAGTATGAGTGATTTGTTAACGGTGGCCGTAGCCTGGGCCTGATCCACAATGCTTCCGGCTACATAGCCTTTTGCCAGAAGGGCTTGTTCGCGCCCGAGTTCCAGATCTGAATTATGAGATGTTGCAATCGCCTGGTTTACTTGTTGTTGGGAGTTGGCAACCTGTAGAGCGATGCCAGCTTCAATTTGAGTAAGGTTTGATTGCGCGGTAGAGAGGGCGGCGTTTGCGCTTGCAACTACGTTCTGAGCGCGGTCGATATCTGTTGGCGTTTGGGCAATCTGCTGATTGGCGGCCGCCTGGGCTGAGTTTAGTTTTGCTGCAGCACTCACCTGCCCGGCGCGTGCCTGAACGATTGCACTGTTTATCTGCGTTTGCTGCATAAGCACACCGCTCTGGAATTGCGCCTGCTTTAACCTTGCAGCCGCAAGGTTTGCCCTGGCTTGCGCAAGCTGAGCCTCAATATCTGGGAGATCCAGTTCGGCAATAATGGCACCTGCCTTAACTATGCTGCCAACATCGGCATTTAGCTTCTTTATTCTGCCTGTTATCTGAGATCCAATTTTCACTTGCGCTCCGGTTTGAGCGTTCACCGCACCGGTTGCAGATACGGTTTCAATTAAGTCGCCTCGTTTCACAACATCCGTAATAAGGCCCGAAAGCCCGTTGTCTACTGGATGATATTTTTTCCAGCCCCATATTGATACGCAAACAATAATTACCAGAGCAATTGCCACAGGGGCAAATCGTCTCCACCTCGGTTTGTGTTTCAGCGCAAGGGCGGGCTGTTTCTGCACGGTTGCTGTTGGCGGCGAGGACACGGGCACCTGTGTTGTCATGGAGTTCATTCCTTATTGATCCCGGCTCGCCAAAGGGCATACAAATGTGCCGCGTAATCAATGGTTTGGGATTATTTCGACTCCGCAATACAACGCATTGAGGCTGTCGTTCACACGGCAGACGCAACGGTATGCTTGATTGTTCCGGCGCAATAACTACATGTGTGCAACGGCTAACAGCCATATAGTGAGAGTGTGTACAGATACTTAATATGGGTGAACAATCAGCAATGCACCGCGTCGAACCATACATAACCGCATAGCATTGTATTCAAGCCTGAAACTGGCCGGAGTTAATGAAGAATGCTGTGCGGTAATACGCAGCATCACTGAAGGGAGATACGAAGATGAAAGCTGCAATTAACCACATAATCGCAAACAGTGTTTCAGCATTTGCGATAGGAGCCACCGTCTGCTGGCTCCTGGCTGGTAGCTCAGCAATGGCCGATGAAAGGCATGGCGATGATAGTGGACAATATCGTGGGAACAGCCGGGTAGAGCGGGTTGCACCGGTAAACCATGAACAGAGCCATGGATATGTGCAGGGCAGGGTAGTCCAAAAATGGGAAACTAATTACCGAGACAGGGATCACGATCGCGATCATGATAATATTAGTGACCGGGACAGAGTCCGCGATAGGGAACGTGAGCATTGCCGTGACCGAGATAGAGATCAGGACAACCGTCGTGACCATGATGACCACCGGTAGTCGCCTTATGGTGGCTTAAAATAACATTGATGCTGGATGAGTGCAACCACCAACTGGTCAGGAGAACTCCTCTTTGTATTCCATCTAAGTGAGGAAAGACAAATAGCCCCTGGTGAGTTTGCTCACCAGGGGCTACAACTGCATACTAAACTAGAATATCTCTATGGGTTAAGGGTGCGGCGTCTGCGGTACGCTAGCAGCCCTATTATCGCAAACCCTGCGAGAGTAGCGGTGGCTCCAGGCTCTGGAGTTTCGGACTGAGGATCAGCAAAAGTACCGCTGAACGGAGAAAGCCTCAACACCGAGTCGCTTTGGGTGAGCAATAGTGAACCGTCATTATAATCAACCCCAATCAGGTCGCCACGTGATCCACCAGATGCAATCAGGGTCCTTGCCTGCGTACTTGTATCAATTTCCCATACATTGCCACCATTTGTGTTGACAAACAGCTTACCAGCGAGGGATCCGAAACCAGCAGTGGCCCCATCTGGGCCATCATCCATTAATCCTGAATCAAATACCTTTGAGTAACCGTTGGATATGTTAAAGCCTTCAATTCTATTGCCATCGACTGCTACATAAACAACGTTACCAGCCGTGGTAAGGCCATCAACACTGTGCCCACTCAGGTCCAATACCTGGTGGAAGCTTGCATCCGTCAAGTCGTTAGCAATAGAATAAATGTTGGCACCAGATGCCACCAGGAGCGAGTTTCCAGGAGCATTGCTTATAGCCAGTGCATACCAAAGTGCACCGTTTGAGTAGCTATTTGTTACGGCTCCAGACGAATTTAATTGCGCAACACGGTATCCTCCGCCTGAGGGCATCGCTGCGAAAACTTTACCGCCTGAAGTTGCGAGGCCAAACACGCCCATACTTACATTTGTAGCGGAATTGTAATGCTGGCCGTCCGTATCCGAATTGAAAATCGAGAGTGTACCACTCGTAATGTCTGAAACGAACACTTTGCCACCAGTGGCGGTCAAACCGAGCGGCCCAACTCCGGAAAAGGGGGAAACCCGTCTGCAAACTGGGTAAGGTTAAACAGGGCCTGACCATCAGAAGTTAGGGTCATCTGAGAATTAGCAGGCATAGCAAACGATAATACTGCAGTAATGGCTGCGGCAACATAGCCGCCAGATCTGGCACGAGATCCGATCATGGTGATCCTCCGCATAATACGTAATCTTTGCAAAAGCTGCCAACCAGAGCGCTTCTGCCGTTTTGTGCTGAAGCCTTCAATCTGAATGATCCAGATTGCAGATTGTGAGGCTGCAGTAATCGCGTCACAAGATCAATGCTTGTGTTACGCTAACAAAATATGATAGATACAATTATCGTGACTGCATCGTGACCGGTATGCCGGGTGTGTTAATATTGCACTGTTGAATGTTTGAAGCAAATTGCCGGGACCTGTTCGTAAGATATATTACCAGTATCTAATATTACAAACTGCTAATAGTTGATGGGCAGGTGCAGCACTAATGAATCAAGCAGTTATCGCGCGCGCTTCGGCGCTGTTCGCATCACTCTCTAACCCAACCCGCCTGAGAATTACAGAGCTCCTGTGCGAGCAGCCGCTCAGCGTGAACGAGATCTGTAAACGGCTAGATCTTGGTCAATCGGCTACCTCTCAGAACCTTGCGGTGCTTGTTAAATCTGGCCTGCTTGCTGTTGAACCACAGGGAAACTTGCGTGTTTACGGGGTGCGGGGCCCACGAATAGGAAGAATATTGACCATGATTGACGAGTTTTGTGCCATTCACGCACTGTATGGTGATCCAGAAGCGGAGCGTGAAGTGCAGTTGGTTGAGCAATCGGAAGCCGTTGATGCGGAATGACATCACCTGCAACCACGTCTGTAGCGCAATCAGAATTGCAAGAGTACCTGTACTACCGGCAGCAGCGCCGACGCCTCCTTCCGCGTGCTGCGCTGGTAGGGCTTGTTAGCGGCCTCATGGCCGTTCTATTTAGGGCTGTGCTTGCCAGTGGTGATAACCTGAGGCTGCGTATTTGCACAACCGCTCACCAGATGGGTGGGGCGGGCGGGCTCATTCCAGTTTGCTACTCTATGTGCCTGGCCGCACTTGCAGTGTTTCTGGTTGTGAAGTTTTCGCCAGATGCTGCTGGCAGCGGTATCCCGCACCTCGAGGCTGTCCTCCACCGATACCGCGCTATAAGGTGGAAGCCGCTAATTGCGGTCAAATTTCTTGGTGGGGCTGCCTCCCTTTCCAGCGGGCTGGTACTTGGAAGGGAAGGGCCAACCGTTCAGATGGGTGGCGCCGTTGGAGATGCAATTTCGCGCTGGCTAAAGGTTACGGAGCCAGACCGGATGGTGTTGATAGCGGCCGGTGCTGGTGCTGGCCTGGCGGCCGCCTTCAATGCGCCTCTTTCTGGGCTCGTGTTTGTTTTAGAAGAGGTTCAACGAGACTTCAGACCGGCAGTATTTGGATCGGCATTTGTGGCAGCAACGGTAGCAGATATCGTTGCACGGTTTGCCTCAGGGCAATTACCTGTTTTTCATGTTCCTGCCTGCGTCGCACCTCCCATGCAGAGCATTCCACTGTTTATTCTGCTTGGTGCCATTACAGGCGTTATAGGGGTTGGTTACTGCCGATCGATTATTGTGGGGCTAAACCTGCTCCAAAAAACTCCACGGAATGCGAAAATAGCATACGCTGCCTTTATGGGTGCGGCTGCAGGTATCGCCGGGTACTTTCATCCTGACCTAATAGGTGGCGGGCATCACCTTGCAGAGCGCGTGCTATCCGCAAATATGGCTTTCACAATCATTCCTATGTTGCTGCTTGCCAGAATAGGGCTCTCTGTTTTCTCTTATGCAACCGGCGCGCCTGGCGGGATATTTGCTCCATTGCTTGGCATGGGGGCACTTACAGGCCTCGCTGTAGGATTGGCTGCACACAATGCATGGCCAAGCGTGGTACCTCAGCCCGCTGCATTTGCTGTTGCCGGTATGGCTGCTATGTTTACCGCCATTGTGAGAGCACCACTTACGGGCATCGTGCTTATTGTGGAGATGACAGGAAGCTACTCACTTATGCTTCCCCTGCTTATGGTCTGTTTTTGCGCCTATGCAGTGGCAGAATTACTGGGCGAAATGCCGATTTATGAAAACCTGCTCGAACGTGACCTACGAAACAACGGCATTGAAACGAGCTCTCCTGAGCCATTTGTATTGCACCTGGAAGTTATGCCCGGTGCTCCCTTCGATGGGTGCCTTGTTCAGGATCTTGGCTTGCCGCCCGGGTGCATTTTACTTAAGTGCGAGGACCAAGAAGCAAACAGTTGGGTGCCCACTGCGACGACGCGTCTGGTGCGTCACCTGCAACTAACCGCCCTCATATCCCCCGAGGTTGTTGGCGGAGTAGAGGCGCTAAAAGCCGGATGTGACACTGCAATATGAAAGGCGGTCCATCACAACAAGCATTGATACAACCAGATAGGGAGCAAGTACGCAGAGTAATTGCACGCCACGGTTGGAATGTATGCTCTTGTCAGATTGACAGCCCAGGCATACTACACTGGTTGGCTCCATGTGGAGATGCAGCCGTTGGGTATGTTACACGCGCAAGAACACATGTAGTCGCTGGCGCTCCAATCTGTGGACCTGAGCACCTCGGGCATGTAGCACAGGAATGGGAACAAATCTCCGCAAGTATGGGACGCCGGGTTTGTTACTTCGGTGCCATGCAACCCCTGTGTACTCAACTTGTAACAAAAGGCACACATAGCGCTATTGCATGTGGTGCACTTCCTATCTGGAATCCAGATCGTTGGTGCCACAATCTAAATGGAAACCGTGGGCTAAAGGCGCAACTGCGCAGGGCCCGAAACAGTGGCGTAACTGTGTGTGAATGGACACCAGAACGCGCGATGCACAGCAATTCGCTGTGGGAGTGCCATCGCGATTGGCGCAGCAGACATCGAATGGCACCAATGGCTTTTGTTTCCGGTACAGCAGGCATTTCAGAATTAAGGGACAAACGGATATTTGTGGCTCTGCAAGGCGAGCAGGTTGTAGCATTTCTATTGATGATACCAATACCGGCGCGCAAGGGCTGGATGTCAGAACTATTCCCCAGGAGACATACTGCGCCCAACGGTAGCGTAGAGTTATTGGTACATCATGCTATAACCGCTGCACAAAGCGCGGGATCCAATATGTTTACACTCGGTTTCTCACCGCTGTCCACTTCAAAACTATCTAACACACCAGCCAATCCACCCTGGGTTCAAGCGGCTTTTCGCTTTGCCCAAACCAAATACATGCCATATAACTTTGCAGGACTGGAACGCTTCAAACAGAAATTTCGACCGGAAGAATGGGAGCCTGTTTACTGTATATCAAGTGAGGCGAACTTTTCAATCCGGTCAGCAGCAGTTACGTTATGTGCTTTTACTGAGAAGCAATACCTATCTAAAGTGGTAAGACATGCCATGGCATTCAAAACTCGCCAAATCGCTGGAAACTTGCGACTGTACACTAATCTCGATAATGGATCACAAACGTAATTTGCAGCTGTGTCCGCGCAGTAATTTCGCCCGTTCAAATGTAATCTATTTGCTGATATATGTTGAAAGGCGATACTTCTTATGATATCCGGTACTGGTATACAGCTGCTGGCAAAGCTTATAGTTTTAGGGTTGGGAGGTGTGGTAATGGTACTGGGATCTGAAGGTGCTGGTTCTGCGGGGCCAACAGCGCGCGATATCACCATACGCCAGCGCGGCCTTTCAATTCAAACGCACCTGCATTCAGATGCGCCGGGCTTTGACCTTCTTGTTTCTGGTAAAGCAGTAGCCCATGCGGTTTTTGCGCTGCAAAACCCCATAGTAAGATCGGAACTGCTGTACGGCACAGATGCCGATTATGGCCAGAATACTGCCGTTAAAGTAACGGCGGCCAATGGGGATTCTCAAACAGTAGCCCTGTACGCATCGCTTCCGTTCGCTGTAACCAGCCTGTTGCTGAAGAATTCCTCTTCCACTGCTCGCGAAGTAAACAAACTCCCTGTGCTTACGGCCTCTCTTCCAGTATTGCCCGCAAACGCAATATCGCTTGGAACCGGCGGGCTGAAACCGGCATCCGATGGCGTTGGTAGTTATGCGTGGGCTGCGCTGGCAAATGCACACTCGGGCGATGGCGTGGTGGGTGGCTTTTTAACGCATGAAAAAGGTAACGGTGTGCTGTTCCCGGGCAGCAATGATCATAGAGCAACGGTATCGGCTCGCCTCGAATATGGTCGGCTAATAGTTCCTGCAGCCTCCACTGTACAGTCGGAGCTCTTCGCAATTGGTTGGTTTGCCGATGCTCGGCTGGGTATGGAAGCCTGGGCAGATGCCGTTGCACGCAAACTGCATCACAAACTGCCCGCTATGCCCATTGTTTATTGCACCTGGTACGACAACGTGCACGGCGGTTCCAGCGATCAAAAGGCACTGGCTGAGCTCAGCGAATTTGCGGCAAGAACTCTGAAGCCATTCGGACTTGGAACAATTCAGATCGATGATGGCTGGCAAATGGGCGATCCGCATGGCAATGGCCCGCGAAAAAACTTCAGCCAGTATGATCCAAATGGCCCATATCGAGACGGCATGAAGGCTACAGCAGATAAGATAGCCGCCGATGGGCTTCGGCCGGGACTCTGGATCTTACCGTTTGGCGGCAGTTACAACGATGCGTTTTTTGCCAAACATCAAGATTGGTTTGTGAAGACCGCCGAGGGCAAGCCTTTTGATACTGCATGGGGCGGCACGGCGCTTGATATGACGCAGCCTGGCGCAATAGACTTTGTTCGCGGTGAAATAGCGCAGTCTGTTAGCGCCTGGGGATATGGCTATCTCAAACTGGATGGGCTTTCAACGGGTGTTGGTGTACATCCCCAGTATGTAAACGATGCTTGGAAAGAAGACAACCTGGGCGATGGATATTTTTCTGTTCCTACTAAGCCGCACATCGAAGTGTTTCGCGATGGGCTTCGTATGATCCGGAATGCTGCCGGGCCCACTACTTTCATCCTTGGCTGCTGTGCACCTCAGAACATGCGCAGTTATGCCGGTGTATTTGGCCTGGTGGATGCTATGCGGATGGGGCCAGATAACGGGGGCAACTTCAAGAACTGGCTGGTTTCTCCGGATTTTGGATCTCGCAACTACCACCTGAATGGGCGCATTTGGTGGAGTGATCCAGATCCAATGTACGTTCGCGATTCAATCCCGCTCGCCAGCGCGGAGTGCATTGCATCCTGGAACGCCCTCTCAGGGCAGATGGTATCGCTGAGCGATTGGCTGCCTGGCCTGCCCGAGAACCGCCTGGAGCTCATCAAACGCTGTATTCCAGGCCACGGCGTTACTGCACGCCCGGTAGATATCTTTGAGAGTTGGCCACCGCGGATGTGGACCGTTTCAGACACGCGCGCTGGCCACACCCGCAGAGATGTTGTTGGCCTGTTTAACTGGTCTGAAAAGCCATCAGAGTACCGTGTTGCGTTCAAGAAACTGGGAATTCCGGCGGCGCGTGAGTACTCCGTGTACGATTTCTGGGCGAAACGTCTGCTCTCGCCCGCAAAAGGGGAACTAGCTCTAAGCGTTCCCGGTGAGGCTTGCAGAGTTCTGGCTATTCGGCCATCCTTACCACATCCGTTTGTTATCAGCACGTCCCGCCATGTATCTCAGGGGATTCTCGAGCTCACTGGCGAGGATTGGAACCCTGGGTCTTCCACACTTTCAGGAGTGAGCGAAGTAGTTGGGGCGGATAATTATGAGCTTCGAGTCGTGGCAACAAAGCGCGCACTACTTGCTGCATCGGTTTCGGCGGAGGACGTGGCCGCTGGCGTTTCAGTAACCAGCGAGCATGAGGGCGATTTGCTTAGGGTGCATATTGCTTCTCCAACTGGG
Organism: uncultured Chthonomonas sp.; assembly: GCA_903859705.1. Taxonomy (GTDB): domain Bacteria; phylum Armatimonadota; class Chthonomonadetes; order Chthonomonadales; family Chthonomonadaceae; genus CAIXIX01. Next base: position 23,877 of record CAIONQ010000024.1, on the reverse strand, counting down.
CGCAAGGTGGCCTGGAAGATCATCTTCCAGCCATAACCACTGCAAGTAAAGCAGCTAGCATAAAGGGCGAGGCCAATTGGCCTCGCCCTTATTTTAATTACTGAGCTGGTGCACACTTTACTGGTGTGGGGCTTCCTGCTGCTTCTTCTGATTAATTAGCAAAATGGCAGTGGCCATCGTCTTGCTCAGTTCCTCAAGCGTTTTGCCCTGTGCAGTTGCATCCGCATCGATTAACACAGTTACATACCGCAGTAGTACTTTGTTCTTGTCCTTCAAGAAGCGCACTTCGTTTGCCTGAAATTCGTCATCAATGCGTTTGTTCAGCTGCTTTGCAATGTCGTTTGCTCGGTCTGTTGCAGTCTTCGGTGCGATCCCAACAACACGGCAAATAGGTATACCCCTGATGCTCAACTCTACCATTTCTGGAGCATCTTTCGTTGCCTTTACCGCTGCAATGCTGATCAGCAGTGTGGGATCTACCTTCGAGAGCTCTATCGGAATTTTAAGTTCTTCCAGCAAATCACGGGCAGAATTAACGCGTTCTGCGGCCGGCGGGTGAGTTTGCAGAATTCCCATATCCACAAAGTTCTTATGGTCTTCATCTGCCGCCATGCGAAGCATGAAACTGTATAGCCCAACGGGGTTGTACTTGGTATGCGTCATTAACAGCATGCCGGAATGATCGGCGTCTTTTTCTGCTTCCACACCATAGGTATTGGTTTTGGCAATGGTGTACAGGTAGCCAGCGTTGAGCGCATTCACCATATCAGAGGAGCTTGCTTTAGTAGCCACAACAAGGCCAATAAGAGCCGGCAAGAGAATGTTCTGTATTTTGCCTTGCTCCTTCATGAGCTTCATCATGTGGTGATGATCGGCATGCGAAATCTCATGGGCAAGTACGCCGGCAAGTTCGTCATCCGATCTCACATAATCTATAAGGCCCTTGTTTACGTAGATAAATCCGCCGGGCAATGAGTAGGCGTTTACATCCTTCTCATTTACAATCTTAAAAGAGTAATCAAACTTTTTTAGTTGCGGGTAACCCCACAATGGTTTGATTGCTACTGTATTGGCAACATCTGCAATCTCTTTGCCGATGCGATTTACGCGTTGCACAAGAGCAGCATCTGTTACAAACTGTATATGTTTGTCGTTTTCTTCTGCATTCTGCCGGCCAAGCTTAACTTCGTTATCCTCAGTTAAGGGTGTAATCTTGTCTTTAACGGCATTTGCAGTGGCGGCAGCCTGAGGATTTGCGGGTGGAGGGGCAGGCGGAGTCTGCGCATGTGCTGGCTGTATCCCGGCAAGGAATGCCATTATCACTACAGCGTGCAATGGGCAGCGGCGCAAAATGCGGTGCTGAATGTCCGTCATCAGTTCGACTCCATGTTCTGTCCGAAGTTCCTATTTCAAGGCACCTCGCCGGGTAAGCCGGAGGGCGTATGCAGGTAGCTGGCCCGACATACCTGCGCACAACTTCGTAACCTGTTACTCTTGGGGAAACAGGCTCTCACTCTCGCCATCAACCCAGGTGATGCGTGCATCAATCAGGTCATGCGTCACAAGCAGGCGAAACTCCTTCAATCCCTGAAGTTCCCGGCTATCTCCATCTGGCCGCAGCCCAACATTCACCCACAGGCCCTCGGTAGAGTCGGGGCGAGTGCAGGATACGGCAATACGCCTGTCCATGGCAATTAATTCCAGCGTGCAGGGGAATAGTTCCCTGTTCTCAAGAGTGCGCTCCCCTGCAACATTGGTTATGTAACTGGATAGTGTTGCTCGCACTATCATCGAATCTGTCTGGGTTATCGGTGCTACGATATTAACGGAGAGACTTTCTACATCGATATCCGGCACCAACTTATCGTTCAAGAACAGATAGAACTGCACCGGATAGGTATCCGTAACAATCATCTGCACTAACCCGCCGCCGGCTATACGCGCCATCTCAACAGCTGCTGCACGCTCAACTTGAGGTGATTGTGCATTGCCTGGTTTTGGTGCATTAGTGTTCGATTTACCGAACATGATCTCTCCGTCCTATCACATACTTTAGCTGTATGTAGTATACCGTACGCGTTTTCCACCGAAAACGATCCTAACAAACACCCAGAAAATTACTGCGAATACCGCAAGTCCCAAAATTAGCCTGACAAAGCTAAACCCGCCTGGGTAGTAGACGTTATCGGCACCAAGGTAAGGCGAGCTGTAGTAGAACGCCGGATGAAACGGAGTCCAGTAGTACCACGCAGGGTGGTACCAATAATCGCCGTATCCGCCATAGTAATGTGCGCTGTAGTTGCGGCCACCATAGGAATATGTACTGGTAGAACGGGAGCTCGAACCTGTATAGCTGCGCGATCCGAAGTTTCCACTTCTGCCAAAGGATCCGGAGGAACTGCTGTTAGATCGACCGAACGACCCGCTGCCAGTTCCACTACTTGAGCGCCCCTGGCCGCCACCAAACGAGCTGCCCGAGTTGGATCGACCGAAACTTCCGCTTGACCGACCAAATCCTCCGGAAGATCTACCAAATGATCCTCCACCGCCGCCACCACCACGCCGTTGTGCGCTGGCATCTGCAATGGGAAATGCCAGCAACGCAGCAAGCATCCCCACAACAAACACTTTTGCAAGGCGAACGCCGGTACTGCCGCCGCCCGATATCCGATTCTTCTCGCTCATTTCGACAATCTCCAGGCAACACACCCTCTAAGGGGGCATGCCTCTGCTGCAGAAGCTAACTGCTTGCTCCAGCCTATATGATCGTATACGTAGCTACTTCGTCTGCCGTAAGCCAGTGCGGTTTGTAAAGTGTAATATAGGCCTGAACGATGTTGTTATCGGCATCAATGTTCACAACAAGGTCCACGACATTGGATGTTACATCCTGCCCATTATATAAAAGCCGCGTACATTCAAAATCAAATGCAGGATGCGTGTTCTCCAGTACGAGGGTGTGGCCCGGAAAATCGAGCTCCAGGCGCCCCGGGAAAATACCCCACTCCTCATCCGGGCTATCCTGGGTGCGCACAAATGCCGAAATATCTCCACCGGCATATATCCCGCCCCTATCCGGGTCTCCCCAGCCATCCCGGCCGGCATGCAACTCAACATAAAGCTGGGCCGCCATCACTTCCTGGCCGTTATTAAACAGAGAAGTGCTGTCCCAATCTCCACCTGTTTGGAAAATCATGCTATTCATGGTGTGATTACCCCTTCAATTGAATCGGATCAAAGTGCGCCAGAAATGGGCACACCTGATGTAAGTTACAAATTGCTTGCGTAAATTACCGCCGGCGACCGAAGCTGCCGCCACCCCCGGATGATCGACCGCCTCCAAATGATCCACCAGAAGAGCGACCACCACTAAAGGCCCCGCCAGAAGGCCGTGTACCGAAAGAACCGCCAGAGGGCCTGGTGCCAGATGTGCCGCCCGCGGGGCGTGTTCCGAAAGATCCACCAGATGGCCGCGTGCCGAACGTACCGCCAGAAGGGGTGGTGCGGCGAGTGGAGAAACTTCCAGAGTTTGAGGAGCTATTGCCGCCGAATGGCCTTGACGTGCTGTTAAAGGTTCGGCGGGTTCCACTGTTAAACGAGCGGTTAGTGCCACTGCGGAAAGTGGTTCTGCTTGTAAACCGATTTGTTCCGCGAGCAGGGTAATACGTGTGAACTACCGTAGTACGCACGTATCCAGGGGTATGGATATAGTAACTGTGATAACTGGTGTAGGTTGTGTATCGTGATCCGCCAATACCAATGTAAAAGCCAGGCATCCACACAAAGCTGCTGTGTGGGTAGTATCCCCACATGCCACCGTAGTAATTCATGCCCGGGTACCAGCCCATGGCCGCAAACTCGCTGTAGCTAGGAGCCACCGTTACATATATGGGCCTTGTGTACCCATAACTCTCAGGAATTGGGTACCAGCGGGCATTTTGTGCCGCTGCATTTTCAAGAAAGCCACCATTTGCCAGGTAAAGAGTAGGGGCATCACCCTGGTTAACAAAATAGCTCTCGCCGCGTGTAGAGCGGCCAAATTTCATAGCATAAAGGTTCTGGTTTACAAACGGCACAACAATAGTTTCGCCGCTGGCAGCAAAAATCTGGTATCCGCCCTGATCAAAGGTTGCACGAGTAATCGGCACCTCCTGACCCTGGGGCACATCCTGCCAGGCATAAACCTGCGCCGCAGATCCAGATTGTCCTTGTACCTGAACCGCAGGTGCCAACTGGGCATTGTTCATAGGTGGTGCCGCCACTACGGTGCGCTGGGCGCAGCCAGAAAGCAGAAGAATTGCGGCCGGGAACAGTGCGGCAGATATTCGAGCAGTGTAATTCGGCTTCATAGATTTGTTTTCCATTTTGCGGCTGCAGGCATCATGCCACAGCGCATGCTATCAGCCCACCCTGTGTGGGCCCGTAAGTATATACAACATTCCGAGGTCAGACGGTTCATATATGTTGACACAATCCTTTTGAGAACTATTTAACAGCCCACAATCTGTGTGCCATAGCTGCAATCCTGGTGCACCCCCGTTCCTTTCCAGAGCGGTACAATAATGTCTCAGACGCGTACTGCAGTAACTGAGAGGATATCCCCCAGCCGCATGCCTTCTAGCTTAGCTGATACAAAGCTTACTGAAAAGCAACCTATACAAGGGCCCCTCCGTCGTTTGCTGGATCGACTCATCCCACAAGATGTGTGGAACAACTGGCAGTGGGACGTGCGCGCAGGAATATTCGCAGGAATATATCAGGGTGCGGTGTGGACTTTTGCCCTTCAGCTCGCCCGGGGTAAGCTGCACGCAAGTGGCATTCAAATGGGCCTGGCAACTGCTGCACCGGCAATCGGAGTACTTTTTGCAGCCCTGTGGGCACGGCAAATGGAGGGCAAACCGCGCCTCCCTTTTGTTACCGTTACCTGGCTTATAGCACGTGGCATGTTTATGCTTACGCCTCTCGCTGTGCAGGGGGCATTCGGCCGCTCAGCATTTATAGCGCTCATCTGTCTCACGCCAATTATATTCTCTGTATCGGTGCCTGCATATACATTTGTAATGCAGGATATCTACCCGGATAAGCTCCGTGGCCGATTAATGAGTTATGTTCGCATCTGCTTTGCTACGGCCATGCTCTCTTCTGCCGCAATCAGCGGCTATCTTCAGCAGCACGGCATCGCAGGCCATCATCTTGACTTCAGATGGATGTTCTGCGTAGGCGGGATGTTTGGTGCGGCATCGGCATGGGCCTTTAACCATATAAAAGTGCCTCCCCCTAAAACAGATGTTGTTGTTCCACCATTCGCTCAGTTCTTTAAAGAGACGTACAGTGTCCTGATACATAACCGCGCGTACCGCTGGTTTACCATCAGCGTGTTTATCGGCGGTTTTGGCAACCTGGTTGCCACCACCTATTATCCTATTTACCAGGTCGATAAGTTTCATATAACGCCCATGCAAATTGCAGGTATGCAAAATGTTACCGGCCTTAGCATGCTTGTTAGCCTCTTTTTCTGGGGCTGGTACATGGATAGGTTTGGCTCGCTTGCGGCCATAATGGTTAGCTACGTTATCCTTTTGATGATGCCCTTATGCTATGCCTTTGGCTCGCATGTTGGCTGGCTGTTTGTTGCCGCTGGGTTTGGTGGCATCTCCACCTCTGGTATCGATCTTGGTTATCTCAACGCAACTCTAATGTTTGCGGAGCCCGGCAGGGCAGGGCAGTATCAGGCCGTGCACTCCAGCTTTTTTGGGCTACGTGGTTCAATAGCGCCATTGGTTGCTATAAGAATGTTGCTAGTATTGAGCCATACAGAGCATATGCAACTGGCCAATTGGAGAATGGGGTTTGTAGCCAGTTTTGCGATTATGCTTGCTGGCGTGCTGTGCCAGGCGGTATCTATGCGCAGCCACCGGGCAGCTGTGGCAGCACGCCTGCGGGCACAGCGTAATCAAGTGCAGTGAAAGTGAACTGTTCCTAATATAATTAATAATATTTAACCTGAACCGAATGCCTTGCCGTTGACAATTGCCCGCTTGAGATTCTATGCTAATTGGCCTATCGCCTTTGATTCGCTTCAGGGGTGTTGGCTAGGTTATGCAGAATGAGGCACATTGCGGATATCTCTGCGGAGGCACAATTCGCTATGTGTCCCTGTTTCACAGGAGGCACACAATATTGTTAAGAAAAGCATTCGCTTGCGGGGCGGCGCTTGGGGCATTGATGCTGGCATCAAATTCCTCATTCGCACAGGTCAACCTGATTCAAAACGGAGACTTCGAAGTCACCACCGGGCATAGCTCCGGCGAGTGGGATTCTAACCATCCATATGTCAATGTTACCGGGTGGATTTCCAACGGTTACAATTTCATCTTCGCTCCTAATACTGCGGATACCACAGGTGCCCACAGCTCAGAATATAACAATGAGCTAACGCTGTGGGGGCCAGGCAATGGCGTGAATAACGGACTAACAAATAGCCCAACAGGTGGCAACTTTGTAGCCGCCGATGGCGCATTCCAGCAGGGGTCTATTACTCAGACAATCAATGGCCTTACCGTTGGCCACACCTATCAACTAGGATTCTACTGGGCCGGAGCTCAGCAGCAAGGTTACGATGGGCCGAATACAGAGCAGTGGCAGGCGTCCCTCGGTGGTGATACACAGTTAACGTCGGTGTATAACAATCCGAGCCACGGCTTCTCTGGCTGGCAACAAGAATCGTTTACGTACACTGCCACTTCTACCTCGGAGACGCTGGCTTTCCTCGCGCTCGGAACTCCCAATGGCGTGCCGCCGTTCTCTCTGTTGGATGGCGTAACTCTCTACGATATATCCACCCCTCCGCCCACGGATACTCCAGAGCCTGGCGCAATGGCGCTGGCTGCCGCGGGCCTTGCAGGCTTTGCAGGTGCGGCTCTTCGCCGCCGCCGCCTCGCAGCAAAGTAAATCAGGGTTCTCATTCCTGTAAACACGATCCCGGTGCACAGTAGCTAGACTGCCATGCACCGGGATTGCTGTATTTATAGGATCATCAATCGTGCAACTCCCATGCATCTCACCAGAAAAACGTTATAATCCGGCAATAATTTAGTACGCTCGCTCGTAGTAGGTGTGGTTGGCTTTCGTTACAAGCTACGGACATCGCCTGCAGCGATCGCTATGCCACTATTTACTGCCCCGCCTGATTTGCGGTGATTACCGCGGGAGAAAACACTACTTGAATTTCCAGCCACTTGTACGCGCCACGATGCCTGTGCTAATGCTTCTTTCGTGCAACTCAGTGTTTGCTCAGACTAACCTGATCGTCAACGGTGATTTTGAGCAGACCACTGTTCAATCCTCTGGTCAGTGGGATAGCCACTATCCTTATGTGAACGTAACCGGGTGGACTTCTGCTGGCTACAACTTCTTGTTCACACCTGGCTCCGCCGATACCACCGGCGTATACAGCTCTGAGAATACCAAGCAGCTTATCCTCTGGGGGCCTAACAGTGGCTCTGCCAACGGGTTGCCTGCAACAAGCCCAACCGGCGGCAACTTTGTGGGAATGGATGGCGCATACCAGGTGGGTGCCATATCGCAAGTAATTACTGGTCTGCACGCTGGCCATACGTATCAGCTTAACTTCTACTGGGCTGCAGCGCAACAGCACGGTTACACCGGCGATACCACTGAAAAGATCAAAGCAACGCTGGGATCACAGTTTCACACAACATCAACAATCTCTAACCCCAGCGAAGCATTCTCTGGATGGACGGAGCAAAGCTTCGATTACATTGCAACCGGTGGTACAGAAACGCTTTCCCTCCTGGCAATTGGTACGCCCTCCGGTGTTCCACCTTTTGCGCTGATAGATGGCGTTTCTATGTACGATCTCTCGGAAGTAACCCCGGAGCCAGGCGCCATGGCGCTTGCAGCGGCAGGGTTTGTTGGGTTTGCTGGCGCTGTAGTACGAAGGCGCAGGGCCGCAAGAAAATAAGAAATCTCGGCACTACATACATTACATTTAGCCCGGTCTGCGGTTTCCGCTCATCGGGCTATTTTTATGTTATCGAGCAGGGTATGGCAACTCTCTGCCGAGCACGTTGCCGAACAATACTTCCATGTCCACCCTCTACTGAGCCAGCCTGCGCACTCGCCTACTTCGCGAGTCCGCAAATCGTACTTGTACTCCCGTAATACCTGATGAACACCCCGGAAACTGGAATACAACGCAAACGCAAATTGTTGCAAATCCATCTGCAACAACGATTATTAATTGTTTATAACTACTCTTTTGGAAGCATGTAGTGCAATAGTACTATCATAGAACATAAAAGCACGACTTCTATAAATGTGCAGTTGACAATTCAATTTTTGTGGTTTATGATTGGTCGCTGCACACCACGGACTTCGGTTGAATGCGGCACTTTCCTCCAATCACGCTGAGTAATCCAACGAACTCTGGTAACACAGCTATAGTCATGACGCTCATAGGAGATACAACACTTTGATAAAACAGGCGTTTGCTTGCGGGGCAGCGTTCGCGGCCCTGATGCTTACATCGGGCGGTGCGTACGCGCAAACAGACCTCATTGTCAACGGCGATTTCGAGCTTACATCCGGGCACAGCTCGGGGCAGTTTGACGCTGCACACCCCTATGTTAATGTAACAGGGTGGGTTTCCCACGGATACAACTTCATCTTTAACGCCGGTACTGCAGATACCACGGGTGCCTATAGCAGTGAATACCACGGCCCTGTTATCCTCTGGGGCCCTGCAAATGGGTCTAACAACGGCTTAACGGCGGCCAGCCCTTCCGGGGGCAACTTTGTGGGCGCCGATGGTGCCTTTGAGGTTGGGGCCATAGAGCAGGTTGTCAGCGGGCTAACTGTGGGGCGAACCTACCAGGTAAGTTTCTACTGGGCGGGCGCTCAACAGTACGATTTACCCGGCGACAATACCGAGCAGTTTCAGGTGTCACTCGGCAGTGATGCTCAACTCACTTCTATAGTTAGCAACCCTACGGGCGGCTTCTCTGGCTGGCGGCAGCAATCGTTTGTGTACACAGCCTCGGCCGCTTCGGAAACGCTCTCATTCCTCGCCATTGGCACACCAGATGGCGTACCTCCATTTGCACTACTGGATGGCGTTAGCATGTTTGAATACACAGCTCCACCCGTTACCATTACGCCCGAACCCGGAGCGATGGCCCTTGCTGCAGCAGCGGTTGCTGGCTTTGGAACGGTATTACGGCGCAGGCGCTCTCGCCCGTAGGGCAGCATGCAAGTACAACAGGCAAGTATGTATATGGCTGCCGGTGGAGTTTCCGCCGGCAGTCTGTATTTTAATGGGTATTATTGAAAGGGTGGGGAATAGATCGGTTGCCGATGGACCGCCAGTCAAGTAAAGGGAGCCTCCGGGTTGACACCTAATCAGCACTATTTTTTTCTTGAGGTTCGCAACCTCACAATCTGGTTGATGGCCCTTTCGGCAGTGTTCATTCCATTGGAGCGTATCTGTGCAGTGCATCCTCATCGTGGCATGCGGCGGGGCATGCTTCAGGATGCGGTGTATTATTACCTCTCCAGTATTGTCCCGTTAACTGTGCTCAGCGTGCTGAATGCGCTCCTTATAACAGTGCTTCGGCGGTATATGCCAGGTATTGTTGGGGAGATGATAGGGGAACTGCCGTTGCCTGCAAAGGCAATACTGGCGTTTGTGCTGGGGGAAACAGGTTACTACTGGGCTCACAGATCGAGCCACGAGGTGCCTTTTCTGTGGCGCTTCCATGCGGTACATCACAGCGCAGAAGATATTGATTTCCTTGTAAACACGCGGGCACATCCAATCGATATGATATTCAGCAGGTTCTGTGGAATTGCCCTACAGGCGCTATTCGGGCTATCGTTACCTGGAAAGCTGGGAGCAAATCAGGTTATTGCAATTGTAACCGTAATCGTTGGCACCACCTGGGGTTTTTTCGTACATTCCAATATCAAAGTAAAATTTGGATTCTTAGAAAAGCTCGTATCCACTCCGCACTTCCACCACTGGCACCACGTTAAATCCGGACCCATTAATCGCAACTATGCAAGCACCTTGCCATGGTTGGATATCGCATTCGGGTCGTTCTACCTGCCGGATACATGGCCCAGTGAATATGGAATACAGGAACCCATTGCACCCGGCCTTCTGCGGCAGCTGGCAGATCCAATAATTGGTGCTGGCCCCGGTACCGGGCCGATGCCACAGGGCGAGACAGACACTGTTTCATCTTGACGCAACGGTCAAATCAGAGTATACTGCACGAGGTTTTAACGAACCATTTCTGGGGCTGTGGCTCAGTTGGGAGAGCGCCTCGTTCGCATCGAGGAGGTCAGGGGTTCGAATCCCCTCAGCTCCATCGCGCCCCACGCGATTAGACTGCTAGATAACATACAGGTCCACCGCACGCGCAAAACAGGCCGGGGTGGGCCTGTTTTGCGCGTGCTCAATTTTATCAGCCCAAACGCGCGGTAGCGCTTCCTTTGCCCAGTGCTAACTCATACCTAGTGAGCTCAAACTGAGCGCAATAGTTCGCCCAGGTCTCCATTCTGTAACCTTCGTTCGACGAAACAGGATACATGCGGGAGCGCTTCGTTCATTCTTAAATTGCAAATAACTGAACGTATACGCCGGATGTAAATACGCCTGAGTTGAGAGTGTTTTAGCGGCGTTGAAGGCTAAGACCGTTTGTCGCGTGTGCTGTTCGCCAATGTGACGCAACACCTCAATGGTGGCAAGCGAAATATCGCAGATGGGACGTCAGATACTGCAATCAGTTTCGTGAATACCCCATGTTTCGCACGTGCGAAACATGGGGTATATTAGAAACATGAATGAGAAAACAGCACTTGACCTCTTGCGAACCGAGTTCCAACGTATCACCGGGCTCGCAATAGAAGACTGGCATGCAGACCCAAAGCACGAACCCTACGATGCGACGCTAAGAGCTGGCGGAAACTTGTTCGTTGTCGAGTACATAGCCGCAGCCAATGGGGAGCAGATAAGCTCTGCTCTACGCCAATTGTCGGTACTCCCCACGCAAAAGGCAGTTCCGCTACTTGTCGTACCTTACATGGGAACATCAGGACGGGAGTTGTGTAGAGTAGCGAACATGTCTTGGCTCGATCTGTCAGGAAACGCGGAGATTGACGCGCCATCACTGCGAATCCGCATACAAGGAGAACCCAACAAATTCAAGCGACCCGGGCAACCGCAGTCTCTGTTCGCGCCACGAGGTACGCGCGCCGCGCGAACTTTCCTCATCGACCCAGAAAGATCGTGGCTGCAGACTGAGCTTGCCGGAGCTACGGGCCTAACCAAGGGCTATCTCAGCCGCCTGTTGCCCAGGTACGTGGAAGCTGGCTTTATTACACATGAAAGCGAAGGAAAAGGATTGCGATACCACGTCAAGGACCCCACTGCGCTCCTTAATGCCTGGTTCGCAACATACGATTTCAACCTTCACACGATAATTCGCGGCCACGTGGCGGCCCGCGATGGTGTCGGTCTACTACGAGAACTCTCGGAAGCTCTGACCAGTCATGATGTGAAGCACGCAGCAACAGGGCTCGCAGGTGCATGGCTGTGGGAGCCATTCGCTGCGTTTCGCACGGTAACGCTTTACCTGTCAGCCCGCCCGAGCGAGGACTTACTATCGGCAGTTGGCTTCCACGAGGGGACGCGTGGAAGCAACACCTGGCTCGTTGTTCCGGATGATGCCGGCGTTTTCGCCGGGCAGACAGATCGTGAGGACATTCCCTGTGTGAGCGCCGCGCAGGTCTACGTAGATTTGAAGGCGCACTCAGAGCGTGCTGAGGAGGCGCGGGCCGAGCTCAGGCGAACACACCTATCATGGCCGGCGATCGATCAGAAAGGTGAGCCCTAATGGACGAACGCAAGACAATTCTGGATTACTCGCCGGAGACGTACGAACGAGTCCGACAGGCGATGCTTCACATCGCTTCTATACTTGGCGATTGGATGGAGCAATTAACACTTATCGGCGGGCTCGTGCCTTCTCTGTTAGTTCCGGCTGATTGTCTGCCAGAAGGCGTTGAAGCCCATCCGGGCACCGCCGATCTGGACCTGGGGCTACAGCTTTCCGTATTAACCGATGAGGCGTACTGACCCGTCGCTAGGCGCCATCGTGACGGTCGATTTCCTGATTCCGCGCAGCCCTGAACAACCGCCTGGAACACGAGTCCAGAACCTTGAGAAGGACTTCGCCGCCCTGATCGCGGACGGTCTCCAGCTAGTAGAGCGCGACAGACGAAGGATATTGATCTCGGGCCAAACGATTCGCGGGGAACGGGCAGAGCGGTATATCTGGGTCTGCGGTCCTGCGTCATTCGTCGTACTGAAGGCGCGGGCGATCCACCAGCGCGAGAAACCCAAAGACGCTTTCGATCTGCATTATGTTCTGGTTAACCTGGACGGCGGAGTGGACTCGGTAGTCGCCGAACTCCAACCGATGCTGGACGACAAAGACGCTAAGGAGGCTATTGAGTTCCTAAAGCAAGCCTACAAAACGATTGATAGCATTGGACCGTCGCGGGCCGCGTTCTTCCTGTACGGAAAGCGGGCGGAGGAGACAAAAGACGAGTACGATGATCTCTCTGCTTCCGCCCACGCTTATGTCAACCGATTGCTTGATTTGCTGAAATAATCTGAACTCGCACGCAGTCCGAGTCGACAACTAAGGCTTTTGTTAGGCACATCCCCCGATTTTCTTTACTGTCAATATGTATGTGCCAAGGCTATTTCACGACCGGCTGTCCGTTGTTGGAATTCATGATGCTGTTCTGGTAGATAGGATTGAATAAACTGCGGTACTCAGAATACTAGGTGATATTCAGCACATCGTTTACAGCCTTTGCAGACAATTCGAAACTCATTAGTAAGGCTTTTTCGCGCGCAGGTTGAGGTACGAAAACAGTGGGATTAGGATGACCTACCTCATTCCGCTGACGCCTGTAGATCGCAAATAGAGTGTTCAAAGTGTCCTCGAGTTCTCGGAAGCACGTCACGCTACCGGCAAACTGCTTCTTGAGTTGGGGAATCTGCCTGACGACCCAGTCCTTCTGCGTTTTCGCGAGGGCGTCGGAGTTGAACTTGTTTGTCTCAGGACCTGGCGTGAGGATCGCATTGACATGTTCAGCAAGTACATAAATGAGTCGCTCTGCCGCTGCTCCAAGCATAAAGACGCTGGACTTCCAGAGATTGCTCTTCGCTGCCAGGAAGCTCTCACGAAGATAATCGCGTGCGACAGCATCTAGAACTCCGGCGTTACGCTCAACCGACGCTAGGAACTCGTCGACACCGGTTAGCTCAAGTATTGGTTTCGCCGTGTCGTATGCTATACCGGCGCCTGTGAGAACATATGTGTCGGTCGATGACGGCGACTTAGCGATGAGTCGCTTTTGGTTTAGTTCAATCAACGTAAAATCAAAGTTCTGGTTGAACGTGCTGTTCTCGAAACCGGCGTCATTGTCGCCGGTTAGAGCTGAGAGTATATTAAGCTTTTGCATAGGGTAAGCAACGTTGCGATTCGTACTGTATACTTGCTGAAAATACTGCAGAACTACTATTACCAGGTCATCCACTAAAATGCTCGCCTGTAGCGACTTATCGAGGGGAAAGGCGGCCACTGCTAATGCTCCTTTGATATCTTGTTGTGCCGAAATGCTCATCCAATTAACTCAATAGTATAAGACTCTACTACTCCGTTACAGCCGTGTTGCGCTTTGTCAGGATGACCCAGCCTTTGAGTGTTGCCGGTGGGCCCTCGTCTAGCATTTCGCTAGTGGGGCTAAGTGCCCAATTATTAAAGCATTATACCAAAGTGGCACGTGCCGAATCTATTGCAAACGTGGCACGATTGGGGCGACGGGTAGGATGCTCCGGACCGACAAGCTGGCAGTCGCTTGCTGGGATGAAGTTGTCGTCGCCACCGTTTGTATATTCAGGTACTTCTGCGCCGCGAGACCGGCATGCCAGAACTATCCCTTACATTGCGCGCCGGTCCTCCTGAGACGGCATGGGGTCTCCGGATGGGTGGTTGTGAGCCAGGATGACTGAGGATGCATTACAGAGAATTGCGGGCTTAAACACTTCGCGCGGATGCACCAGCGCTGAATCCAGAATTCCGATGGAGACCGTGTTGACGCCGATCACTCTGTTTTTCGTGTCCAGCATCAGAACCATGAAGTGTTCGCGGTCTGCATCTTGAAGTCTGTCGCGCACAAGGATCGCCGCATCTGCCGGGCTTCGAAATCGCCAACTGAACTTGGTGATTTGGGATCACTGGTTCCAGGGATGCAACATCGCTGCGACGGAGGGCAACCGTATAGACAGGTACATGCTGCGGTACCACGACAGTAAGCGACGCCTCCATCACTGCATCTGCATCGAGGCCAATACTCGGTAATTTGACGGTCTCAAGTTCGTGGCCAAACGAAGTCTGATATGGGTTTGAGGACTGCCTGCACATATCCTGCCATATTGGCCAGATTATTGCCGCTGGTCAAATAGAGGCCGTAAAATGCCGGATAATATCAATTCGCGGAGCGTACGGCCAACGTAGATGCACGTCTGTCGAAGTTATAATAAAGACGCTCAAATCACTGTGCGCATAGTTTCTCAGAAAAGTGGAAAGTAAAGACAACGGTTTGAGCACGAATTCGTTTTGATTAAGCTCAAAACCGAGCGCCTCGTTCGCATCTCGTCCCACTCTTTCGCCCTACGCTTTAGTTGCTCCGCAACGCGTAGGGAACCCGCTCCGCAACGCGTGGGAACCCTGGTCTGCCCTACCGCACCTTCATCGCTCATTCTTCGCGCGGCGGCAGTGGACCCGGTTTGAATCCCCTCAGCTCCATCGCCCACAGGCGATTAGACAAAAAGTCGCCAGTTTGCACAGAGTGCGCGCCCGCCCGCTTCATGCCACACATTCACCGCTCGTCACTCGCACGGTGTGGGAATCGTGGGATTAACAGACAGCGCATCTGCTTTTGGGCTTAACCGTTATCCAGGGCAAATGCAGTAGCTTGAGTTGGTCTCAAAGTTAAACGACTACAAAAATTACAGACCGACAACTGCAGAATAAAAACAATAAAGCTCTTTCACGCGTAGAAAGGCTGTGGCTTGTAGTTCAGTTCGCATCACCGCCACAGTTCCTATGCGGCACTGTTAAAGTCAGAGTGCAGAACACAACAGCCCCAAACTAATCGAGGATATATTGATGACTTACGAGCATTTGTTTTCACCTGTGAGCCTCGGCGCGTTCCATCTCGCAAATCGTATCGTTCTGGCACCCATGACCCGCAATCGTGCGACGCCGGATGGTGTCCCTTTCGAGTATGTTGCCGACTATTATTCGCAGCGTGCAAGCGGTGGCTTGCTAATAAGCGAAGCTACTGCTATCAGCAAGCAGGGCAGCGGCTATCCCGTCATTCCCGGTATCTGGACAGAGAAGCAGGTTGAAGCTTGGAGCAAGATCACTAAAAGCGTTCATGATGCAGGCGGGAAGATTTTGTGTCAGTTGTGGCACACCGGTCGGATTGCCCACTCATCCCTCGTCGGCGGCCAGCCGGTTTCGTCCAGTGCTGTTGCCCCCAACCTGGAAGTTTTCACCGCTGCATTTGAAAAGGTGCAGGCCGAGACACCGCGCGAACTAACAATTGCTGAGATTAAGCAGGTAGTGGCAGACTACAAAATAGGCGCGGAGTGTGCGAAGGCTGCCGGATTTGATGGGGTTGAACTTCACGGTGCGAATGGATATCTGATCGATCAGTTCCTTCGAGATGGCGTTAATCGTCGAACAGACGAATACGGCGGTTCGATTGAGAATCGGCAGCGGTTTGCGCTGGAAGTTCTCGGCGCTGTCATTGACGTTTGGGGAGCCGATCGGGTTGGTATTCGCCTCTCACCATTCGGCGCGTTTGATGATATGTCTGATTCGGATCCGTTAAACAATTTTGTGACTATCCTGCAATCGCTGAAGGCACTCAATCTGGCATTCGTCCATTTTGCGTTCGTTACTGGAGTCAATGAGCCGGATGCTCTCAAGACCTTCAGAGATGTGTATGGCCACAGCATAATTACCAACGGAGCATATTCGGGAGCGACAGCGGAAGCTGACCTGGAGGCAGGACTTACCGACGCAACTGCTTTCGGAGTGCCATTCCTTGCAAATCCCGATCTGCCCGAACGGCTGAAGTCTGGCGCACAACTGAACGAAGCAAACCCTGCAACGTTTTATGGTGGGACAGAAATCGGATTCACGGACTATCCGACATTGGCTGCATCGTAAAGCTGAAAATTCGGAGATAAACGTGTCTATCAGCACGCCGAAATCCCAGGTGACTAACTGCCTAAGGTTATCAATTAAGTTGGGCTGCCATGTATTCGCATGCGTGGCAGCGCTCGCCCTGGTAGGGATTAACGCTTTTGCTGCCCCAGTGCACCTGGTTCGGCAGGCCCCCATACGCACTGCCAGGCTTGCGCCAGGGGTATTCCTACTGGATTTCGGAAGGGCTGCATTTGGCAACCTGCGTATTTGTGGGCCGCCTGGTGGGACACAACGGATCACAGTTCGTTTCGGCGAGTCGCTTGTTAACGGCCGTATAAATCGAACGCCACCAGGCACCGTCCGATACGCGCAAGCTGAGGCTATCCTGGATGGTACCAACCCGATCGTTGTGGCGCAAAAGGCCGATTCCAGAAACACAAAACAGCCTGAAGCCATACTCACTCCGGCAGAGTGGGGCGTGGTTCTGCCGTTCCGCTGGGTAGAGATTGAGGGGTGGCCAGGAGACCTCACCAGGGATAATGTGATGCGCCAGGCGGCGTTCTTAGCGACCTGGGATGATGCAGCGGCCTCTTTTCACTCCTCCAATCCAATGCTCGATCGCATTTGGGAGCTGTGCCGCTACTCCATCAAGGCTACCAGTTTTGCCGGGATTTATGTTGATGGCGACAGAGAGCGCATTCCATATGAAGCAGACGCGTATCTGAACCAACTGAGCCAGTACTATACGGATAGCGATCTGCAGATGGCTCGGGACACGTTCGACCACCTCATGCAGCACCCTACCTGGCCTACAGAGTGGGCTTCGCATATGATCTTTATTGCTCACGCAGATTGGATGCGAACAGGTGAAATGGCATGCTTGGCTCGCAGATATGAGGGGCTGAAGACTAAACTGAAGCTCAGTCAGGCTCGCACAGATGGTCTGATCGTCAGCTCGGAGCCGCAGATCCGGCACGATGATATCGTCGACTGGCCAACGACTGAGCGCGACGGATATGTCTTTAAGTCCGTAAACACCGTAGTCAACGCTTTTCATCTGCGTGCGCTGGGTCTGATGGCGGAGATGGCAGCAGCACTTAAAAAGGACGACGATGCGGCGCACTATCGAGAGCTTGAGCATGCTGCACGGTTGGCTTTTCAGGAGAAGCTGTTCGACCGCAGCCGCGGAGTATATCTGGATGGCGAAGGCACGGATCACGCTTCGCAGCACGCCAATCTATTTGCCCTGGCGTTCGGGCTGGTGCCTGCTGAACATTGTACAAGCGTTACGGATTATGTCATTAAGCGTGGTATGTCCTGCTCCGTCTATGCTGCACAGTACCTTCTGGAAGGGCTCTTCCAGAGCGGTGCTGGGGCGGAAGCATTAGCGCTTATGACAGCATCAACCGACCGAAGCTGGCGTCATATGGTTGAAAGCGGCACAACGATAACGTGGGAAGCATGGGACCAGAAATACAAACCCAACCAGGATTGGAACCATGCTTGGGGTGCAGCGCCAGCCAACCTCCTGCCCCGGTTTGTACTCGGCGTTCAGCCTCTTTCGCCGGGCTATAGCCGAGTTGTGATCCGCCCCTGTACCAGTGGTTTGCAGTTCGCCGATGGCAAGGTTCCAACAATACATGGCCCAATTACGGTACGGTGGTCCCATGCGGCCAGCTTTAAAATGTCGGTAAGTCTACCCGTGGGAGTACAGGCGCATATTGAGCTGCCAGCCAGCGATAATTCGCGAGAAATTCGGGTTGGCGGCAGGTCAGTGCAAGCTCACAGGGTCAAGGGCACAAACGGAGCGATCTGGATACTGGATAAAGATGTTGTCGGACGAGCGACAATAGAAGTAAAGTAAAACAGGCACAAATAAGACATCCTGACCTCAGGATCGCCCCATCTTAGTCACTGCGGATCGAAAGGAACGAAATGATATTCATCAGACTGTGGCTGAAGACGCTGCTTACTGCGGCAGCGTTTGTCTTCTTAACCGGCCCAGTGCGTTCTTTCGGGGAACCAGATTCATCTGTTGAGAACCTGCAGCGCTCCACCACAGATGGCAATGCCGGGACTACCCGGGGCATTATCGATATTCGCAAAAACGCGCGCCCCAGAGATGCGGTTGTGGTTGTTGGTCCAGATGGCTATAACCTTGTTACGGACAGCAATGAACCCACAAAATGGGTGTTTGAGCATGGAGTACTAACCGCTTCGCCGCTATGGGACAATGTCATCACTACCGACAGCTATCAGGATTTGCGGATGCATGTTGAGTTCAACATCAACGAAGTGAAAGACTCGAAGGATCACGAGGCAGACGGCAACTCGGGAGTGTATATTCAACAGCGCTACGAGGTTCAGATTCTCAATTCGTATGGTATTTCTGAAAAAGACTATAAAGCCAGCGACTGTGGCAGCATCTATCGCCAGAAAAAGCCGGATCGCCTTGTGTGCAAGAAGGCAGGTGAGTGGCAGACTTATGACGTTGTGTTTCGGGCTGCCCGTTTCGTTGGAGGCAAAAAGGTCGAGAACGCCCGCATTACTGCGTATCAAAACGGCGTCCTGATACACGATGACTATTCCATCACCGCGAAGACCGGGGCTGGGCAGAAAGAAGGCCCAGAGCCGAGACCTATTCTGCTGCAGGGGCATCACAATCCAGTTCGCTTCCGCAATATTTGGATCCAGAGGCTATCACTCTAAGCGCTGCAAGCGTAACCAACGTCAAGTTTAGAAACATAATAATGCCCAAAACTACTCCCATGCCCGCAGCACATGAGCAGGCATCGCACTTCGTTGATATAGGATGCCCTGTAACCTGTACCGAGTGCCAGTTCATAGGATAAACAGTACTGGCCCCACCAACCCTTTGTTGGATTGGCGGGGCCAATTGCATCACGCCCAAACCACATTAAGCAGCCATGTGAAACTGGCAATTACCAGCTTCAAACCGTTAGCAGCGCATATCTCACAATAAGGTCTGTTAATGAGATCTGCGGCGGCGCCAGATCCCGCCAGCTACAAGCCCTGCCGCCATCAGCAGCACAACCGATCCAGGTTCGGGAGTGGATTGGAAAGACCCAAGACCCGATGCGGGAGCTAAATCATCTAAGCCCGATACAAACGCATTCTGCGTTAGTGTGTTTGCCCCGATATTGTATTGATAGATGTGGGCATCTCCTGCATTGGCGATCCAAATGTTGCCTATTCCATCGGAAGTGATGCCGTCCGGCGTATTCAGTTGGCCAAAGAAGTGGGACGTAACCGAGGTCAGGTTGTTAGGATCAATCTCATAAACTCCGTTGCCAAAGAGCGATGCAGCAAAGAGCTTTCCTGTATACGGGTCATAAGTCAACCCATCAAGGCTATCCAGTCCGGCGCTGGTGGCGAGTATCGCACCCGTGACCGGATCAATTTGCGCGACAAACTTTCCGTTTGGACCACCGAAACGATTGCCAAGATTAGCAAACAAGCGCCCTGAAGCATCATAGGTCAAACCTTCTGGCGTGAGGCCAGGCGTTAGCAGGGTAGTCACCACATTGGTATTCAGATTTACCCGGTCAATTTTGCCGCCAAGGTATTCGCTCACAAGCACGCTATGTCCGCCGGGCTCCAGAGTGAGATCTGCTGGTTCATTAAATCCCGTCGCAATCAAGGTGTCTGTACTAGATACCGGGTCGAAACGCCGCAATTCACCCGTATACAGCTGAGTATAGATAATCCGTCCTGAACCATCGAATATGAGGCTGTCGGCAGCGCTCGGTGTGTTGAGCAGAGTAGTAACACCGAGGGTGTTTGTGTTTACTTTGTTAATCTTGCTGCCAGAGATCGAAGTGGCATAGAGATCTTCGGCAGAAGCAGCTGGTGCTAGGAACGCTAATCCAGCCAGGTTGGCAACGCACAGGGTGAGCAAGATCTTCGAGAAGCGCATGACAACATTGTCCTTTCGGCACAGTAATCTTGACTTTCAGCAGAACGGATTGGGTAGCTATGCCACAAAGCATATCTACACTATTGACGAGCGAATTTTTCTGGTGTTCCGATCCCTCATTTGCGGTGTCGCGATTCAAGCATTGGACCAGTGCGGCCACACGCAGCAATCTCGAAACCTCCTGCAGAAAGCATCGCGAAAATACCCCGAAAGTAGCAATCTTAAGCTCTTGGCCATCGCATTCGCGCTTCGTGATGGCAAAAGGAGTGCCGTTCCAACGCTTGTGCGGCAGCTTCCTCCACACATGCGTTCCCAACTGGTGCGGCCAAATAATCTGTTAAGCCCGCGTTTCTGGAAAGCGGTAATAACTAAGGTCCTGCGCCGAAATCGAGAAAAATGACCTCGCGATGTAGGTTCCGGTGCACGTTTACGGCTCCACTACAGTGCAGGTGGACCATTTGAGCGAGTATCGATCGTGCTTACTGCAAAAGGGCGATTCACTAAGGGTTCTGCAAAGAGAACTACCATACAAAAACTAGGCCGAGGAAAGCCAGATCTCCCGGTTGCATGGCTTGCTTATCCGCAGGATAGGCCAGTAAATTGCAAACTGATATCAATTAAAGGTGCAGACACATTTGTTGTAGATGCCGGGACGCAGAGCGGATTACTGCCAGGCATGGAACTAATTCCTCTTAATGACAGAAACTGCTGGTTAGAGGTGCTTAATGTTTGCCCAAACACGGCTATCGTCCACTCTATCAATGGTAACCGAATCAAAATTGGAGACAGCGTCTCAACCAGAAGATAATATCTGAGTTGAGTGTGAGGAACCCATCGCGCTACTCACTATCTCTATCTCTACCCACACGGGGAGCCACTCAGCTTCCCAGTCTCCTTGCTGTCAAGATCTATTAGTACCACAATCTGTTGAGAAGTTCAGCATCCAAATCACATGTGTGAAGTATATTCCGGCATAGTTGCCGAAGTTTGCATTACAAAACAATATCCGTTCTGGCACTCATTCATACAACACATCTGCCAGGCGGTAAATATGCCACGAGAAGATTGCCATGATGAACTACCGAGCCCTTTTGTTAACCGCCGCCCTTGCACTTGTTGGGCGGTGCAGCCCGGCGCAAAGCCATTCCGCACCTAAATGGGATGTTTACCCGGATACGTGGGTAGCCACCGATGCGCTGATGCGCGCGTTACCCAACAGCAAACTGGTGGGCCCACCGCGCACCAACAAAACTCTCGGGATGTTCTACTTTCTCACCTTTGACCGCGGCGGCAATGGCCCATACGATAACTCAATAATTCTAAAGGAACACCCGGAAGCAATTAAGGACATCAATAATCCAGCCTGGGGTCCGTTGAACGAATCGCATTACTGGTCCGAACCGCTCTTCGGCTACTACGTTAGCGATGATGATTGGGTATTGCGCAAACACGCTCAAATGCTGGTGAACGCTGGTGTGGATGTAATCATCTTTGATAACTCAAACCAGGTTACCTACGATAGGGCACGCAATCAACTCTGCCGCGTATGGGAGTCGATGCGACAGGAGGGGCTCCAAACACCTCAAATAGCGTTCTTGTGTCCGTTTGGCAACCCGAATGGGATGGGAACCTCTACGCTCTGCGAGATTTACGATACGCTGTACGCCCCGGGACTGTATAAGGATCTCTGGTTCCTGTGGGAGGGCAAGCCCCTCGTTATGGCTTACCCATCCTACGCAGATGCCGCCGCAATGCAGCTTCCCTCAACTCGCCAGCCCTTTGAGCTAAACTCGGGCCAAACGTTGGGTCAGAACTGGCGAGCAGAGAAGCCGTTTACCGCAGTCGGTGGCGATTTTCCAACATGGGGAACCACCGATTCAGGGATGACCCTTAGCCTTTATGCCGGTAAGCCAGGCGGCAAACGCCTGCTTACAAAAACGTTCACCAACGTTAAAGATAACGCCAGTCTGCTTCTTGAGTCCAATGCCGAGCTTCCAGCTGGCAATTACTATCTCGAGATTTCGCAGCCCGTCGGGCATATCGGCTGGTGGGGCCTCTCCGGTGGGTCGCCCTCGGGCGCTCTTCAAACCGGAGCGCCTGTACCCGGGGCCAGAACGGTGCGCGTGCGTTATTCAGGAAGTACTGATGCACAGGTTGTTGAACCAACGCTAAAGCAGGTAGGGCCAACAGAAGCGGCCGAACGTGCTAAGACTATCCGCAATTTCTTCACCTTCCGCACACCCATTGCACCATATGATATCCAGAAACCGCCGCGCGGTGGGTGGGCCTGGCTTCAAAACTATCCGCAGGCGCCTCAACTTAGCCCAGGCGGCGAAGTGGAGCAGATTACGGTGGGCGTTGCCCAAAACTACAACTCTGCCACACATCTGGCACCTATGAGCTTCCCGGGTGCCTATGGCCGCAGCTACCACAACGGCGTGCTGGATACTGGCCCGGATGCGGTAAGACAGGGATTTAACTTTACCGAACAGTGGAACCGGGCCCTTGAAGTGCAACCGCCTTTCGTTTTTGTAACGGGATGGAATGAGTGGACCGCCGGTTTCTACTCCGAGTGGTCCAGTTATAAAGCGCCCCCTCCCATCTTTGTAGATGAGTTTAACCAGGAGTTTAGCCGGGATATCGAGCCGATGCGCGGCGGGCATGGGGATGACTACTATTACCAGCTTGTGGCAAATGCACGCAAGTACAAAGGGGCGCGCACACTGCCTGCAGTCACTTCCAAAACCATACGCATGAATGGCAGTTTCGCGGCCTGGAAATCCGTTCAGCCAGAATATCGGGATTATATCGCCGATACCGCGCACCGCAATGTCCCCGGTGTGGGCCATGCCGGGCCATACGTTAATACAACGGGGCGTAACGATATTGTGGCTTCCAAAGTAACCTTCGACTCTAAGAATGTCTACTTTTACGTGCGCACTGCGGCACCTTTATCTCCCACAACCGATCCCGATTGGATGCTGCTCTACATCAACACGGATGCTAACTACAAAACGGGCTGGCTCGGTTATGACTTTGTGATCAATCGCAAGCGCAATTCCAATACGGTAAGCGTGGAACGTTGCATCGATGGCAAGTATGAGTGGCAGGCAGTCGGGGAGGCAAAATTCCAGGTGAAAGGCAACGAACTGCAGATTGCCGTTCCCAGATCTCTTCTTGGTTTAAAGCACCTGCCTGCAACAATCGACTTCAAATGGGCCGATAACTGCTATGCAAAGGGAGACTGGACAGACTTTACTCTGAATGGCGATGCCGCACCGGACGATAGGTTTAACTACCGTGCCACGCTTCAAACGCCAGGCAGATAGAGCAATCATTATGAAATATCCACATGCAACATCAACATATCCATTGGAACCAAATTAGGAGACAGTGGCCAGCCACAATCAGGAGCCACAGTTGCGCTATTTACCATTGCCGGTTATGATTCGATAGAAGACTGACATACAGTGTCTGCATATCGAATTTTAACCGGGGCTATGGAGCGAGAACTCTCTATGGATGACGAAACAGATGTTTTCTCCGAGTTGTATGATTCCGAATTGGATAATGAAGCAAGGCGGCGAAAGCGCCGCCAGCCAGGTAACCTTTCCGAACTGG
>CAIONQ010000023.1 GCA_903859705.1 uncultured Chthonomonas sp. | reverse complement strand
TGGAAGCGCATGGGAGTTTTTTGCTCAGTTCTTCTTTGTTGAGCGGCGCTTCGTGTTGGACCTCTATAGTCTATGGGATCCTCATTAACCGGGCATTAATGCCCTACCATTAAGAAAACAGCCCTGTTTTCGGCCCAAAACCCCTACATTTAATGGCTTTTTGCGCTACAAGGCCAGATGCAACTCAGAAACGAGCCAGATCCATTAATGGCGAGCCGCCCGTGTGGAACAGCAAGCAATTAACTAGATTCTCACCTCCTTTGTGTGCGTGAGGTGAGAGAAGCGAAGGAACAGCGCGCGAAGCAGTTCAAGCGGAAATGGTGCCGTATCGGGCGCCCGAGTGTGTTGTGTGCCATGCCGCATTAGCGGAATAAAGCGGCAGAAGAGCCCTATGATAGACCATTCAAACAAATTTGATCGGAATTATAAGATTAATTCTGAAAACGGGTGAGCGGTGCCTTGACAATGGCCGGTGGTTCGATCCATACTCTTGAATTCTGGATAAACTTTAGTGCATAGAGTATCTGGTGGCTCGGTGCGTAGGCGATAGCGATGACGCTTTTTGATTTTGGACGAGGGTTTTGATAGAATCCTTGCGGAACCAAACATCTCAGTCTTCCTTTCCTCAACGCTGCCTATCTGCACACTGCTTTTGGGCATGGCTCTCCACCACGATTGCCTCCACCCATTCATACATACCGTTAAGCCGGGCTCGGCAAGATCTGTTCAGAGTGTATCTGATTGATCCATTCAAGTGACCGGCGGTATCAGCCTGCGCCGGTTCTGCGAAAGTCCTACATAATCTGATATGAATTACACCCGGTTAACCCATCTTAAAGAGCTCGAAGCGGAGTCGATTTATGTTATGCGTGAGGTTGCCGCTCAATTTGAGCGCCCTGCGCTGCTGTTTTCTGGTGGTAAAGATTCTATTGTGCTCAGTTGGCTGGCTCGCAAGGCCTTCTGGCCAGCGCGCATTCCGTTTCCGCTTCTTCATATAGATACTGGCCATAATTTTGAAGAGACCATTACCTACCGCGATGCGTGGGTTGAGAAACTAAATGCCCGCTTGCAGGTTAGGTACGTTCAAGATTCGATAAACCAGGGGCGTGTTGCGGAGGAAACGGGGCCGAATGCCAGCCGAAACAAGCTGCAAACCGTTACGCTGCTTGATGCTATTGAAGAGCTGAAGATTGATGCCGCGATAGGCGGCGGGCGAAGAGATGAAGAAAAGGCGCGGGCGAAGGAGCGCTTCTTCTCTCACAGGGATGATTTTGGCCAATGGGACCCGAAGAACCAGAGGCCGGAACTATGGAACCTGTTTAATGGCAGGAAACACCCGGGCGAGCACTTTCGTGTGTTCCCGATTAGCAACTGGACAGAATTGGACGTGTGGCAGTACCTGCACCATGAAGGCATTGAGATGCCGAGCCTCTACTTTACTCACATGCGCGATTGTATAGATCGTGATGGAGTGCTCTTTGCGGCATCCTCTTACATTAAGGTTCGGCCAGAGGAAGTTGTGAAGCCGTACCAGGTTCGCTTCCGCACTGTGGGAGATATGACCTGCACGGGAGCAGTACTTTCACCGGCAGCTAGTATGGAAGAGATAATCGCCGAAGTTTCCCTTTCTCGGGTGACCGAGCGCGGCACCCGCTCCGACGATAAGCGCAGCGAAGCCGCCATGGAAGACCGCAAGAAGGAAGGCTACTTCTGATTTTGCAGAGCGTTAACGCTTGCACACACCCCGCGTTGGAATGTGATTGATACCCTGAACCATGAACGAAACGTACGATTACTTTAATATGGAACTGCTGCGGTTTACTACCGCCGGCAGCGTGGATGACGGAAAGAGCACCCTTATTGGCAGGCTCCTGTACGATAGTAAATCTATCTATGAGGACCAATACGAGGCCATCCGTAGCTCCTCCGAAAAGCGTGGCGAAGAGTACGTTAACCTGGCCCTGCTTACCGATGGGCTGCGTGCTGAGCGCGAACAGGGCATTACGATTGATGTTGCCTATCGCTACTTCTCTACACCGCGCCGAAAGTTCATTATTGCAGATACGCCAGGCCATGTTCAATACACAAGAAACATGGTTACGGGTGCCTCCACGGCACAACTTGCAATCATCCTGATAGATGCTCGCAAGGGAGTAATTGAGCAGACATATCGGCATGCAATTATTGCCAGCATACTCAGAATGCGGCACATTGTTGTGTGCATCAACAAGATGGACCTTGTGGAGTATGCCGAAGAGATATATGAGAAGATAAAGGCCGATTTTGAGCAGTTTGCTGCCAAGCTGGATATCCCAGACATCATGTTCATCCCGATTAGCGCGCTAAATGGCGACAATGTTGTGGATGCCTCTACCAACATGGACTGGTATTCCGGGCCGACTTTGATGACTTTCCTTGAAACGGTTCCGCTGGCAAATGATGTGAACCTTACAGATAGCCGGTTTCCGGTTCAATATGTGATTCGGCCTCAGCAAACGGAGTATCACGACTACCGTGGGTATGCCGGCCGCATTGCATCGGGAGTTTTTCGTAAAGGGGATGCCGTTAAGGTTCTGCCCTCCGGACATACCTCCAGCATAGAATCGATAGATGTTTATGAAGGCGAGCTTGAAAGCGCCTTCGCGCCGATGTCGGTAACTATCACACTAAAGGATGAAATAGATATCAGCCGGGGCGATACCATTGTGCGTGCCGAAGAGGCGCCAAACGTTTCGCAAGATATTCAGATAATGATCTGCTGGCTCAATGAGAAGAAACTTGCTGTAAACGGCAAATACGCCATCCGCCACACATCTAGAGATGCTCGCTGCGTTGTAAAGAGCGTGCAGTATAAGCTTAATATCTCTACGATGGAGCCCATAGAAGATGGCTCTGATATTGGCATGAACGATATTGGGCTGGTAACTATCAGAACAACGCAGCCGCTTGTTTTTGATTCTTACCACGATAACAGAATAACCGGCTGCCTTATTTTGATTGATGAAGCCACCAATACCACAGTTGGTGCTGGAATGATAGTTTAGTACAGCGCGTGCAAACGCCACCAATCAACCCCACAGCAAGGCATTCGCAGGGTATCCTCAGTAGGATGCGGTTGAGTTTTGCGCCGGCGAGTGGTGCAAATGATCAACAATTCACTATCCCGCCGGAGTTGCTATGCGTGCGCACATTCAGCTTATTGCCTGGATTCATATTACTGTTGGGGTAATTACAACAATTGCCGGTTTGTTGTGGACCTTTTTCTGGCGATTTATGAGTGGTTGGATTCAGACTGCAGATTTTTCCTATCAAACGTCCAGGCCGGGGCATGCTGCGCAAAGCACCCTTACGCCATTTTTTCACATGCTTTCGCTGGGTGCTGTAGCCGCTGTTGTGCTGGTGGGAATTCCATCCATTATTTCGGGCCGGGCACTGCTTACCGGCAACCGCAATGCCCGCACCATTGGTATTATTGCTTCAGCTCTTAACCTGTTGCTGTTTTTTGACTTTTTCAGCCTGATTGCAGCGGTGTATGGCCTGGTGATATTAACTCGGCAAGATGCACAGGTGGCGATACTGCCTGAACTACCCGAAGCTCCTAAAACCCCAGAAGCACCTATAGCAATTCTGTAACCGCAGGCATTTACAAATCGTCTTAGCATCAGTGTTGGCATTACTCACGCGAGTTGAGCAAGGGCAACGATGTCTGCATTTACCATAGTAGGGAGGATAACACTGGCTGCCGAAAGGTTGGAGTGTACGGTAAGCCTGTTTGGTATGGCCACTACACGCAGGCCGGCTGAGACTGCGGCGCTTATCCCTACTTCAGAATCTTCAAACGCCAGGGCTTCCTGCGGGGCAACTCCCAGGCTCTGGATGGCTTTAAGGTAGAGTTCGGGATTCGGCTTTGGATTCAGAACATCGTCTCCACACCACACTCTATCAAAAAGTTGGGCCAGGCCAAGGCGAACAAGCGCCGGCCCCACCCAATTTCTGGGTGAACTGGATGCAATTGCAAGCAACAGTCCCTGGCTAACGGCCCTTGAAAACAGATCGCACACCCCGGGAAGTATCTCTTCCCGCGAAAGCAGCTCTGCATAGATGGCTTCGCGTTCGGTTCGCACAGAATTGCGATCCAGTGGATGCCCCACCCTTTGTTCCAACTCTATGTAAGGCGGCTGATCCAGCGATATACTGTTTTTGGGGAGGCCGGGCTTCCAGGTGGTTATTTCGAGATCCTGACCATAGTGGCGGTATACCGCCTGCCAGGATAAGAATTCCGGATACTCGGTATCCAGAATAAGGCCGTCGAAATCGAAAATTAACGCTCTCAAGGGGGCGGGCATGGTTATTTCCTGTGGCTGCGTGGCGCGGTGAGGCTGCGCCAGCAATCCATAATACCACGGCGACCGGCCAGGCAATGATGGTGGCCTTAAAGCTGCGCAACAGTGCGTAAACAGCAAGCAACATTCAGGAGGTGCGAATTGATTTCAAGATTCCGCAGGCGAGTGAAAGCCAGTGCGGCTAAACCGCTAATATTTGCAGCCGCACTCAGCGTTGCGCTACCTGCCGGTGCGCAGAGCGTGCCCGGGCTGCCGGTGCGCAAGGTGCAGCTGTTTACCAGTGGCGTGGCTTATGTTGAGCGTGCAGGGCAGATAAACGGCAATGCACAGATACCACTGACATTCCGAACAGCACAGGTTAACGATATCTTGAAATCGATGGTGCTTATCGATACTGGAGGCCGTGTTCAACCGGCAACCTTCGGAACCAGAGATCCCATAAGCCGATCGTTAAAAGCTTTTGCAATCGACGTTTCAGAAAATGTAACATTGGAATCGCTTCTGGGTAGGTTGCGCGGCACCCAGGTAGAGATACTTCAGGGCGGCAAATCTCTGGCTCGCGGCGCCGTTGCCGGAGTAGAGAAGAAAACCGAACCCCGTGCCGGCGGCACTGTAGAGCTTTGCACCATTAATCTGCTGACTGCTGAAGGGCTTAGCCCCATTGTTCTGGAGGCTGGCCGAACCCTGCGAGTTCTGGATCCTGCACTGGATGCAGAGTTCCGGAGTGCGCTTGCTATTCTGGCTTCCGGCTCAGACGATGGCAAACGCCAGGTGCAGTTGCACTTTGCCGGAACGGGCACGCGGCTAGTACGGGTTGGATACGTAACGGAATCGCCCGTTTGGAAAATTAGCTACCGGCTGCTGGTGAGCGGTGAATCGCCGGGCGGCAAACCCTTTTTGCAGGGCTGGGCGCTGGTGGAAAACTCCACCGATGAAGACTGGACAAATGTAGACCTTTCCCTGGTATCCGGCAGGCCGGTTTCCTTTATTCAGGATCTTTACCAGCCACTCTATATTCCGCGCCCACAGGTTGGGCCAGATATTGCCGCCTCCCCCCTGCCGCAAACTCACGATTCATCGATAGAAACAGACCCGGCAGTGGCCGTACAGGCACCCGTTGGCTTCGTAGCTAAAGGTGGGCGAGCTGCTGGTGGACAGGCTGGTGAGGCGAAAGATGGTCCGGCAGGCATGCCGGGGCGCGTCGCAAAGTCCAAAGCACCCGTCGATGGCTATTATGATGGCCACGGAAACAACATAAATGGCCTGGAGCTAAACCGAGATCTGGCCGCCAATTTTATGGCCAAGATCGGCGCGGCGGCGGCGGGCCGGCACACAGGCGAGCTCTTTAGCTACACACTGAAAACACCGCTCAATCTGCCTCGCCAACAGGCGGCCATGATCCCGATTATTTCGGGTGCGATCGATGCAGACAGAATATCGCTTTACAACTTCGAAATTGATCCCAAATTTGCGATGAACGGGCTGAGGGTACACAACAACTCTGGCCTCCACCTGAAGGGCGGCCCAATAACACTGTTTGATGGCGCCGCCTATGCGGGTGATTCGCGCATGGAGGATGTGGCACCCGGAGATACGCGCATCATTACTTATGCGGTAGATCAGGGAGTTATCTGCAACCACGAAGTTCCGCGTGACGATGCAAAAGTGGTGAGCATTAGAGCAAAGGCCGGCGTGCTAACCCAGCAGAGCAAAAACGTTACCGAAACCCTGTATACCTTCCGATCCACGCTGGATAAGCCAAGGACCATGGTTATTGAGCACCCCAGGGATGCGGAAGAGACGCTAGCAG
Source organism: uncultured Chthonomonas sp. (assembly GCA_903859705.1). GTDB lineage: Bacteria > Armatimonadota > Chthonomonadetes > Chthonomonadales > Chthonomonadaceae > CAIXIX01. The sequence goes on along the minus strand of CAIONQ010000023.1, from coordinate 102,664 downwards.
AACCTGCTAAGCCCGGTGAGAAAACCGATACGCTGTATCGATTTCAGATACAGGTGCCCGCTAAAAAGACGGTTGCCTTTAAGGTAACCACGGTAAAGGTGAACTCTGAAACGGTGAGCATCGTTGATGCAAACTCCGATACGCTGTACCAGTACTACGAAGAGAAGACTATCTCTCCCAGAGTAAAGCAAGCCCTTCAGGCGCTTATAGTGCGCCGCAGAAAGGTAGCAGAACTCAAAGCAGCAGCAGCCAACCGAAAGGCTGAGATTGCCGGTATCTCCACAGATCAGGAGCGTATTCGAAGGAATATGGGCGCACTGGATCATAACTCACCGCTTTACAAAAGGTACACAGGTGAGCTGGATGCACAGGAAACGAAAATAGCCTCTCTGCGGGCAGACTATGCGCGCCTCAGCAACCAGGCTGCTACTGCCGACAGAGATGCCCGCAAATTTGCGGATACCATTTCGGACTGAACCACACGCACCGTAACCCGTTAACGTGAGAAACCAAAAATGAAAATATCAAACTCTGTTTCCAATGTGCGCACTATTCCGCTCATCGCCATGCTTAACATTGCGGCGTTTGCCCTGCCGGGCGTAGCTGCGCGTGGGCAAGGCGCATCCAACTCTGCCCTGCTGCCCGTTAAGCAGGTTACTATTTTTACCAGCGGGGTATCTTACACAGAGCGGGCCGGCACTATTGATGGAGATGCCGAGGTCCCGCTATCCTTCCGAACCATGCAAATCAACGACATCTTGAAGTCGATGGTACTGTTGGATCAAGGAGGCAAGGTTCAGCCTGCAACCTATGGCTCTCGAGATCCTATCAACAGGGCCCTGAAGGCCTTTGCAATCGATGTTTCAGACAATATCAGTAGAGCGGATCTGCTTAAGAGCATCCGTGGTGCGAAGATTGCGATTCTTCAGGATAACTTGAAGCAACCCGTTGCCACTGGCCAGATAGTGAGCGTGGAAGAGCGTGATGAAGCAACTACGGATAGTAAAGAGATCCGCCCCACTCACAACGTATATGTAAACCTGCTAACAGAAGCCGGGCTGAGCAGCATAAAACTGGATGCAACAAAATCTCTGAAACTGCTGGATGAGCGGCTGGATAAAGAGTTTCACGAGGCTCTGAACCTGCTGGCAACCGGCACCGATGATCAGCGCCGGCAGGTGAAGCTGCACTTTGCCGGCGCCGGCAAGCGTGCTGTGAGGGTGGGATATGTAACCGAATCTCCCATATGGAAGATTACTTATCGGTTGGTGCTTGGCGCAGGCAATAAGCCCTATTTGCAGGGATGGGCCCTGGTTGAGAATGCAACCGATGAAGACTGGAACGGCGTGCAGCTTTCGCTGGTTTCTGGCAGGCCGGTTTCATTTATTCAGGATCTGTATCAGCCGCTCTATATCCGCAGGCCCATAGTTCAGCCGGATATTGTTGCCTCCCCACTGCCACAAACGCATGATAGCGGCATTGTAGAGCAGCAAGTTGTGGCTTTGGCGAAGTCTTCTCCAATGGACCCAACAACAACGCTATCCGCGACGAGGCGTAAATCCGACAGGCAAGAACAGGCCGGGGATGAGCTTGCCGATAAGCTGATTGCGGGCGTTCCTGGCGGTGGCGGATTTGGTGGCGGTACCAATTATGCATTCGGGGGTGTTTCTGGCAAGCGTGGTGCTCTATCAGCCGAATTGCGCCAATCAGTAGATGCTGCGGCCAGCGGTGAGCGGGCTGGAGAGCTGTTTCAGTACACCATCAGCTCGCCGCTGACGCTGAAACGCCAGGAATCGGCCATGATCCCAGTTATCGCTCAGGACATCGAATCGGACAAAGTGAGCCTGTTTAGCCAGGGCACCGGCAGCCGTTTTGCGTTAAATGCAGTTCGCATTAAGAACACTACAGGCCTGCATCTGAAAGGCGGCCCTGTAACCCTGTTTGATGCCGGCGTGTATGCCGGCGACGCGCGCATGGAGGATGTTGCGCCAACAGACTCCCGGCTGATTACTTACGCAGTGGATCTTGAAACAGAGGTGGATGCCAAAGCAGAAAGCGCCCCCTCCACGGAGACCTCTGTAAGTATTCAGAAGGGTGTGCTTGTGGTTACTTCCAGGCAGCAGCTTGAAACGGTGTACACAGTAAAGGTACATGGCGACAAACAGAAGCATGTGCTTATCGAGCACCCCATAATCCAGGGGTTTACTCTTGATCAAGCCGCAAAGCCTGCCGAGCAAACCGCCTCGCTTTACAGGTTTGACGTGAATGTGGCTGCCGGTAAGTCGGAAACATTAAAGGTAGTTACAGCGCGCCCCTTAGAGCAGCGGTTTGGCATGGTGGATACCGATATTGATATGCTTATGGTGTACAGCAACCGTAAAACGTTGCCAGAAAAGCTGCGAAATGCGATTCAGGAGATTGTGCTGCGCCGCCGCAAGGTAGTGGAGATGCGAGCGCAAGTAGCAACACGTGAGGCAGAGATAGGTGCTATAAGCACCGATCAGGAGCGCATCCGCAAGAATATGGAAGCGCTGGATAAGAACTCTGCTTTATATAAGCGGTACGTATCTGAGCTTGATACTCAGGAAACTCATCTGGAGCAGTTGCGGCGTGAAGCAGCAAGCCTGCGAATTAATGCAGAGAATGCAGACCGGGAGCTGAAGGTATATGTTGGCGGGATAAGTATGTGAGGGGGGAGTTAGGGCGCTTTTGATGGGGAGGCGGGAGACCAGGCGTTATTTTCGCTGCTTTGCACCATTCGCAAGCAAATGGGTAACCGCCAGCAGAGCATTGTGGCCCTCATCCACAGGATGGGGGCCATTTTCCTGTAAGGCTATACGTATGACCATTAAGCGGGCATCTGCCCATATAACATTAGATATTTCTGAGAGGATTCTAAGATTGGGTTGTCAAAATGAGCGGTGCATCTGCAATTGAGTGCGGTGCGGTAACAAACCGGGTTTTTCTGGCATGGCGTAGAAGGTCTCTTTCATGCCGGAGTATTTCAGGAGCAATGTCTGTATTATGAATTTCCGAAAGTGCTTTGCAGGGGTGATCTCCGCTTTATTTCTTGCCTTCGTTCCAATTAAGTCGCTAGCTGGCCCTGTTACCAGGCACGTAATTATCGTTAGTTTTGATGGTGGTAAGCCCACCGTTATGCAGCAGAGCACCATGCCAGTGTTGCAGAAGATGCTGAAGGATGGCGCGGGTACCTGGGAGGCATTTACCGTGGTGCCGAGCATCACTCTGGTATCTCATACTTCGATGTTAACCGGTGTTGAACCGGATAAACACCTCATAGACTGGAACGAATGGAAGCCCGAAAAAGGGTTGGTTCAAGTGCCAACTGTGTTCGCGTACGCAAAATCTGCAGGCTTTACTACGGGGCTTTTTGCAGGCAAAGAAAAGTTCAAACACCTTAATGTGCCCGGAACGCTAGATGGATTTGCCGTACCAGAATATGCCGCAAAAGCGGTGGCGAAGGAGGCAGCAACTTTTATTGTTGAAAAGAAGCCAAACCTTTGCTTTGTGCACTTTGCAGACTCGGATGGTGCAGGGCACTCCCATGGATGGGGTTCTCCAGAGCAGGTGCAGGCTTTTGCTGACGAGGACGAGGCCCTTTCCATTCTTAAGGATGCCGTTACCCGCGCCGGGTTTGCCGACGACTGCGTGTTCATCCTCACTGCAGACCATGGTGGGCACGACAAAACGCATGGATCTACTCAGCTTGTGGACATGCATATCCCGTGGATTGTAAGCGGCAAAGGCGTTAAGCCCGGTTTCCACATTTCACAAAGGGTAAGCACGTGCGATACCACTGCGACTGCCCTTTGGCTGCTTGGGGTACGCCTGCCCAATTCGCTTGATGGCAAGCCCGTAAAGAGCGCTTTTGGTGGAAAGTAACCACATCAGTCTGCTGAAGCTATGTTACTGACGGAGACCGGACGTTGAAGATTTGCCCTTGCCTACTGGCGCTTTGTATAGCCTTTTGTTCTCTTGCTGTGGATGCAAGGGAACAAAAAGCGGATGGCACATACCGTGTGCGGCGCACCGTAAAACTGGGAGGCGATGGAGGTTTTGATTGGCCGATTGTGGATGCAACTGCTGGCAAACTTTACATACCCAGATCAGGCGACAAACCACACATTTCGATCTTTGATTTAGCAACTCTGAAGCCAGCCGGGGAGATTAGTGGAGTATCGGCGAGAAATGTAGCTATTGATTCTGAACTGAAGCGCGCGTTTGCGGCGAGCTCACCTGTTGCTATATGGGACACAGGTACCGGTGCTGTAATTAAGCGTGTTCCCATTGAGGGCAAGCCAGCGGGCATAATGGCCGATGCGCTCACGCACCGGATATTTGTACAGGGCAGAAGTGAGCCAGGATTAACGGTGCTGGATGCGAAGGATGGTGCCGTGCTGGGCACGCTTGCGGTTGGTGGCGAGATAGAGCAATCGGCCAGTGATGGGGCGGGCCTGATTTATGTTGATATTGAAGACAGGCAGAGCGTTGTGGTGATAGATGCAAAGGCGATGGAGATTAGATCTACCATCAATCTGGATGGCGTGGTTGGAAAGAGTGAAGGCATGGCTCTGGATACCAAAAACCATGTTCTGTTTGTTGCGAGCCGAGATCCCCAGATAACCGCCATGATTGATACGCAGACAGGAAAGGTGATTTCACGCTTGCCTATAGGCAAAGGGTGCAGTGCGGCGGCATTCAATCCCAAAACGATGGAGTGTTTTTTCGCCAATGCAGATGGCACGCTAACGATAATAAAAGAGAAATCACCCACAGAGTTCGTTGTTGAGCAAACCGTAACCACTCTGCCTGGAACAAAGCGCCTGAGCCTGGATTCGCAAACGGGCCGCATCTACCTGATAACGGCAGAGTATGCGGAGGCAGCGGCGCCTACAGCCGGAGCAAAACCGGGTGCTCCGGCTACGCGTGGCTCTATGAAACCTGGTTCGTTCACCGTGATAGTAATAGGCAAGGATTGAAGTTATGCCTACTTCCCTTCCGCTTCCTCTTCATCGTAGTAGGATGACAGTGGCCGGGCTGTACGCTGTGCCTGGGAGGGTGTTACAACAACCGGCCCTTTGGGCGGGGGAGCAACTACGGGCCTTGATGGTGGGGGTGATTGCTGGGCCGAGTAGATGAGCGCGGAGAGCTGCTCCGCTTGCCGCACGGCGCGTACATCTTCGTCGTCAATCTTCTTGCCCGCGGGCACTATGGTATTGCCACGGATATCGGTTACATCGGTGGCGGCAATCCAGCCAATATACGCCCTTGCCGCGATATACTGATCTGAAGACGCAAGCGATTTTGCTTCTATTCCGTCTGGCGTGGCATCGTAAGCAGATCTGGCCTTTTCACGCAGGTCCTGCGCCTGCGAAGCCACAGCCGCGGCCACAAGTGCGGGCAGCCTGCCCGTTTGCTTTGCATAGGCGATGACGGCATCATCGATTATGTGCCCGGCATCCACAATTAGCTCGCCAGAATCTGTTGTAACCGCCCTTGAAGCTGTTTTGCCGCGCGCCATTGCTACCTGGCTGGTTTCTACAGCATCGCCTGCGGCCTGCTTAAGCCCTTTGAACAGGCCCGAGAGCCTTCCCTTAAAATCTGAACTGCCAGCCATCTCGCTCCTGCTTTCCATGCGCCGTTGCGCCATCAACCCCAGATATGTTATGTGACGCGGACATCTATGCCTGATGTTCCTCGTTGCGAATAAGCTCACACCTCAATTGCGCCATCAACTCTGCTACTGTTGGAATAGTGTTGATATGCTCAACAGAACACCCGGCATACAAACACATGGCGGCAACATCACCCCTAAAACCACTGCGTGGGGCTGCATCGCTGTAACGCTCAATCTCCTCACCGGCCGCGTTGAAGCCAAGTATCTCTCCTTCGCCTGGCCGTAACCCGGCAGGCGGAGAACCCACTGCTTCCCAGGCAGAAAGCGTGTTATTGCGCAGAACACGGTGGATAGCACCCTGCCATCCCCCATCAAAGCAAACTGTTAGAGCTGTATCTGAAGCGCGAGATTGTACCAGCAGTTCCCTGTATAACGGGTGGGCCCTGCTCTCCTGCGTGGCTACAAAGCGTGTGCCCATCATAACGGCGGCTGCGCCTGCACCAAGAAACTGCCGAGCCTGCTGCGCATTGCCGATACCGCCCGATGCAACTACTGGCATACCAGATGCTGCCGCCAGCACCTGTGGCAGCAGATATGCAAGTGGAGTGCTGGATTGCACGTGGCCACCCGCTTCAATACCCTGGCAAATAATAAAGTCTGCTTTGATGGAAGCTGCATATCGTGCCCCTTCTGCGGAGGTTACCTGGATGCCGCAGAGGGCACCAGCAGTATGTACCTGTTGAATGTAAGGGCCTGCATCTCCCCACGAGAAGCTGATGATTGGTGCCCCAGCTTGCAGCACAGCAGGCAAGGAGGCAGGTGGAAATGCGAGAGCAAAATTAACCAGAAAAGGGCGGTCTGTTTTTGTGAGCACCTGTTTAACTGCAGCAACGGCAAGCTCTGGCGGTGTCCAGGTGAGGCCCATGCCTCCTATTCCGCCTGCCTCTGAAACGGCCGCACACAACTCTGGGCCGGCTATGCTGCCGGTGGGCGCCTGCATAATGGGCACATCCAACAGGGTGCGTAAATCAGGGCGCAATTTCATGAATTGGTTTTATATCTTTAACGGGCTTTGAGTGATTTTTGCGGCTGCGCCTGATTAGATCGGCAAGGCGGCGCGCATTCGGATCCATGGCTGTTTCCTGGCCGGCAGCGGTAAACAGCCTGGCCACACGAGTTACTGGCCCAATCTGCGAAGAGGGTGGTGTAAATTTGAACGCCTCACGTTCTACGTGCGTTACAGGGACATAGAAATTATCATACTGAAGATGGATGTTTACATTGCCCTGGCGTACGCTGGTTGCGATATCGTTTGCTTCCAGAGGATGATCTGGATCCGAGCCAACGGGAGTTTGATTGTCATCTACCGAGTAGGTGGGATCCTGCTCATCGATGGCATCGCCAATGCGAACCGAGCCCGATTTATCCAGTGGAGTTACATCGGTTTCCAATCGATACAGCAGGTGATCGGCTTTCCCGATGTACATGTGCAGGGTGGTGAGTTGCCTGCGGGCCACCGAGCTCATTACAACCACTTCAGTTGGTACCTGACGAATAACTTTTGGCGGATCCATGCTTAGATCCACCGTTTCTGCATTTAAATTAGAGAAGGGGTTAACGCCCATCATCATCACAAGTTCAATGCCTGAGGAGCTAAGGTACTGTAGATTTGGAAACTGCCTGATGCTGCGTGGTGCCTTTTCTTGCGTGTAGAGCAGATCTTCAGAGCCATGGGCGTGCGGCACAAAGGCGCTGAACAGCTTGCCATCGCACACCCACTGCGCAAAACGCGTGGGGTCGTTTTCATCCGGGGCTTTATCGGTTACGGTAAGAAGATTTGGCGTGGCATATGTAAGGTGCACCACACGGTACGTTCGGCGGGTTTTAACATCATCGCCTGTGGCGACAGCATCTGTAAGATTTACCGGTGGCGGCAGCGGATTTTGAGCAGCAGCAGTGGCGGGCGGAGTTACCCCTGAAGTAGCAGGAGCAGGAGCTGGCCCTTCTGCAGGCTGTTTAATTTTTTCTGGTGCGGTGTAAACACTATTGATTTCTACAGAACCCATACGCGCGTAAGCATCTGCCATGAGGGTAAGGACGCGTAGGGGCGCAGAATCAAGCTGGCGATGGGCGCGAACTCCGCCTTTAGGAAGACTTATTTGTGCAATGCAGCTGCTGGAGGAAGCTGTACTTACCGCTGCTATCAAGAGGCAGGCGCAGCCAGAGCGAAATGCAGAGCCGACAGTGATTTTCTGAGAGAAAGGTGCCGCTTTGAGGAGGGACGACGCCAACATTTCACGCCTCCGGGTTCCAGGGTACATCCGGCACGCCCGCCCGATGGTTGGCCGCACGTGCCAGCACAAACAGTAGATCTGAGAGTCGGTTAAGGTAGCGAATGGCCTCAGGATTGAGATCGCCTTCGGAATCTGTTTCCCTGGCAATGGCGACCAGAGTAATGGCGCGCCTTTCGGCACGGCGGCACACAGTGCGTGCAACGTGCAGAGACGCGGCCTGTGGGGTGCCTCCGGGCAGAATAAACTGCTTTAGCGGCTGGAGTTCCGCTTCATAGCGGTCGATTTCTTCCTCCAGAGCATCCACACGCTGAGGGTTCATGCGGGCAATACGTGCTGTTGCTGCAGTTGCGCTGGATTGTGGTGTAGCAAGATCTGAGCCCAGCAGAAACAGATCGTGCTGAATGCGATGCAGCAGGGCATCAATATCTATGAGATGGGCGGGTGCTTCTGAGGCGATAGAAGAAATAGAAGCACGCACAGCGCCGATGGATGCGTTCAATTCATCCACGGCGCCGTACGCTTCAACTCGATTACTATCTTTGGGCACACGCTGGCCGCCAAAAAGGCCGGTTTCGCCGGCATCGCCGGTGCGGGTGTATATGCGAAATGCCATACGCAGCGATTACTTCTTGAAGAAGTTGGCGTTGAGCGGGATAAACTTCTCCCACTGCTTCGGAACATCGCTATCAGCAAAGATAGCGGTTACGGGGCACTCCGGCTCGCACAGGCCGCAGTCGATGCACTCATCGGGGTTGATGAACAGCATGTCGACCGATGCGCCATCCAGATCGGCATTGCCTTCGTGGATGCAATCTACCGGGCATACCGCCACGCAAGCTTTGTCTTTAACGCCGACGCACGGTTCGGTAATAATGTAGGCCATTGGGCCGTCCTCCTCAAGAGTTCTAAAGAGATTGAGTGCCTCGTGAACGGGCCCTCACAGCGAGTATTGTACCCCGAAAAGCACTCTCCCGCATTTAAGCATAACGCGGCGCGAATAGTGCATACGTTTTTGTAATGCATGCAGCAAAAGCAGGCATTATTTGGTAATCAGGTACCCTACGGAGCCATTATATCAGGCGTTTATAGCCTGATCTTCTGTTTGGGATTCCGCTTCCACTTCCCCGCGGTAAGGCTCTTCGTAAGAGGTGATTGTTGCCAGATCCGGGTAGGGTTGGCCGGCCTGAAGCGCCTTCATAATCTGGCGCAAGCGCTCTGCCCCCACCTTCAGCGCTTCGCCGCCTTTTTTGCCCAGGGTTAGCTGTTCTACCGTTACTGGCGGACCAAATCTCACGATTGATTTTCTAAAAGTTGGCCTGGGAATGAGGGAACCCAACGGCACGATCCGATCGGTGCCGATGATGATGGTGGGAACAATGGGAACGCCCGCGCTGCGGGCGATAAGCAGCACGCCGGGGAGCAGCGGCCATATAGTGCCATCCGGGCTAATTCGCCCTTCTGGAAAGATGATCACCGCTTCTCCCTGTTTCAGCAGCTGCTCTGCGCGGCGCAGGGCATTGCGATCGGCGGTGTAGCGCTTAACAGGAAATCCGTGAAGCCAGCGGCTAATGGCACCCACAACTGGCATATTGAGGATCTCTTCTTTAGCCATACACCAGCAGGCACGCGGCAGCGCCACTGCCACAGATGGCGGATCGGCATCACTGATATGGTTAGGTGTGATGAGAGCCCCGGAATTAAGGGGCACATTTTCGCGCCCCTCAAACCGAATGCCACCCAACACAAAGAACAGAACCCGAAACACAAACCAGAAGATAGGCCGGGCTAACCAGTAGGGCATAAGAACAGGCTCCTCCGCCGATGTCAGCCAATATGGGTTCTAAGAAATAGGATTTCATCGGCGGTATCGGCAACAACATGCGATACAGGCTTACCCTCAGAATGGCCAGACTTCACATCATAATTCAGTAGAACCGTGCTGCCGGCCGGCACGGCAGCCTGCATAAGCGCCGCCATTTTGCGTGCATGCAGGGGGGCCACACGAGTATCTGCATCACCGGTAACAAACATTATGGGCGGATAGGCTGTACCTGGCTTTACGTTGTGGTAGGGGCTGTACGAAAGGAGCCAACCCAGCTGTTCCGCATCTTCCGAGCTGCCGTACTCTGGCACCCAGTAGCCCGCAACCAGAAACTGATGGTACCGCACCATATCAAGCAGTGGGTACCCGCAAACCACCGCACCAAAGAGATCTGGGCGCTGGGTGATGGCTGCCCCCACCAGTAAGCCGCCGTTACTTCGGCCCGATATACCTATATGGCGAGATGCTGTGTACCCTTCTGCAATTAGCCACTCTGCAGCTGCATACAGATCATCGAATACGTTTTGCTTATTGCCACGCATGCCTGCCTTATGCCATGCTTCGCCGTATTCACCGCCGCCGCGAAGGTTAACCAGCACGAAGATGCCACCAGATTCTGCCCACTCTGTGGCAAGTGACGAAAATGAGGGCGTGCGGGGCAGGCTAAAGCCGCCATAGCCCGTTAAGTAAACCGGGCGCTTGCCATCTTTTTGAAGCCCCTTTTTATACACCAGGAACATTGGCACTCGCGTGCCATCTTTAGATGTGTAGAACTGCTGTGAGACCTCAAGTGCATCTGGATCAATAGGAAGCTCCGGGGCTGCCCAGAGTTCCGAATCCCCAGTTTCTGCATCCACATGCCAGATTTGCGAAGGTGTTACAAAAGAGCTAAATGCGAAGAAAAGCTCCTTCCCATCCCAATCGCCATAGGGCCCATAGGCGGTACCCAGGCCAGGCAACGCGATCTCCTGCAGGTTGTTTCCATCTGCATCTACGGAATATATGGAGCTCACCACATCCTGAAGATAATTAAGATAGATGCGTCCATTGATGACACCAGTGCTTTGCAGCACGGCCAATGGATTTTCTGGAACTATCTCAGTCCAACAAGAGGTGTCATTTGGTGCTGCGCTTAACGGCAGACGGAACAGCCTGCCATTGGGTGCTTCCCAATTGGTGCGTAGGAAGATGAGGTCTCCACAGATAGTGAGGTCGCTTCGGGCTGGCAGAGAGTTAACAAGTGTGGTAACGGCATTGGTGGCCGTGTTAAGCAGGTAAATCTCTGTTTTAGTGCCGGAGGAGCCGTGGTAGATAACAATCTGCAGCCAGGAGCGATCTGGAGTGATACCGATGCCGATGATCTTCTCTGGCCCAACCCCTTCTCCGAACAGCAGCAGATCTTGATCCAGGTTGGTGCCAAACCGATGGTACTTAACACGTGGCCCTTGCTCCGTGTTCACCGAGTAGTAGATCCCCTGATTATCGGCATCTATTTCTACTCCGAAATACCGGCCTCGGGGCAAAGCCTCGCCGATATCCTGATGCGACTGTATGCAGCGCAGCCGGATCTCCAGCTCATCTTCGCCGCCCTGGCGAACGGAGTATGCGATGAGTGCGGCATCTTTGGAGACATCCAGAATGCTGATGCTGGTAGTATCGTCATCGGCCGCGCCTTCGATTTCGGCGGGATCGATAAGAACCTCATCGGCACCATGCAAACCCTGGCGTTTATAGATAACGTACTGCTGCTGAGAAACATTGCGGCGCATAAAGTAGAATGCGCCATGGCGCTCTACTGGCACCGAAACACTGGCCGCATCCATGAGAGAAGTAAGGCGATCTTCTATAGCCTCTCGTCCCGGGTACTGGCTCAGCACAGAATCTGTGTATTCAATCTGCTCATTCAGCCAGGCCCTGGTTTCCGGGCTCTTCTGGTTTTCCAGCCAACGATATGGATCCGGTACCGGTGTGCCGTGCAGCACATCTACAATCTCCTCTCGGCGGGTTAGTGGCGGAGCAGGAGCGGGATAACGTACGGACATAAATTCTCCAGAAGGGGTTAGTGAAGCGCCGGAATGTAATCGCCATGGGCTTCGATCAGTTCATCTACCATCGCCCAGATCTCATCCAGAGTGAGTTCGGCGCAGGTGTGCGGATCCAGCATGGCAGCATGATATACATGCTCCTTTTTGCCGGTAAGCGCCGCCTCTACGGTGAGCGACTGAACATTGACATTGGTTTGCATCATGGCCGCAAGCTGGGGCGGAATTTCGCCGATACGCGTGGGCTGCAACCCATTTTTATCTACGAGCACGGGCACCTCAACGCAACAACCCTGCGGAAGGTTTGTTATGAGGCCGTTGTTGGCAACGTTGCCGTACACCACTCTGGGAACGCCGGTTTCCAGGCTGTGAATAATGAGAGAGCCATACTCATGGCTGCGGTGCACCTCTATGGGGGTATCGCCTTCAAATTCCGCCTTCATTTTGTGCCAGCCTTCAATCTGGTTTTCGCAGCGGCGAATATATTCATTGAGGGGCACATTAAACTTATCGAGAAGATCTGGCCTATCTCGGCGGATGAAGTAGGGGCAATACTCTGAGAAGTGCTCGGAAGATTCGGTTACAAAGTAGCCAAGGCGGCTCATCATCTCGTATCGAACGCGGTTCCAATCTGGGATGCGGCCCTCTGTGGCCACCTGCCGGATGAGGGGATAAAGGTCTTCCCCATTACGCTCAAACTTGAGGTAGAACGCCATGTGATTGATGCCAGCACAGAGGTAGTTTATCTCCTCTATGGGCACACTGATATCTTTCGCAAGCTGTTCTGCAGTGCCTTGAACGCTGTGGCAAAGGCCCACTGTTTTTACTTTTGTGGCGCGGGTTACTGCCCAGGTGTTCATACACATGGGGTTTACGTAGTTGAGGAAGGTGATATCCGGGCTGGAAACCTCTTCCATATCTTTACACATATCCAGCATTACCGGGATAGTGCGAAGGGCGCGCATAATGCCGCCAATGCCAAGGGTATCTGCAATAGTTTGACGCAAACCGTACTTCTGTGGAATTTCAAAATCTATTTGTGTGCCCGGTTTGTACCCTGCCACCTGGATCATATTGATGGCATAATCGGCACCATCCAGCGCTTCCCGGCGATTGAGTGTGGTGGTAATCTTCGGGTTTGCTCCAACTGCCTGGCTCACTTTGCGGGCTACCGTTTCAGAGGTCTGAAGCCGTACCGGATCAATATCCATCAGGGAGATATGGCTTTCGGCCAGTTCTGGGAATGAGAGAATATCGCCAAGCAGGTTCTTGGCGAAAACGGTGCTTCCCGCGCCGATGAGGGTTATCTTAGGCATCTGTTACTCCTGCGCATAAGCGGTTAGTATAATTACAAAGAGGGTTAATCTTCAGAGCGAGGGCGACGCCTGGCTTCTCGGCGTGCGCGGAAAGTTGATTCTGGTTTTGGCAGGACTGCTACTCGGGGCATTTCGCTCACCACGTGGGCGCTTAGCCAGCACTTGGCGCGTGCGCGTTGCCCCTGCGAGGGTGGGCCATCCATCACCGACTCTTGATCGACGACAAGATCTATGGTTCCACCAACGGTATCCAGAAGTACATGCCAGAACTGGTTGCCAGTAAGTGCATTGGTTACAAGCTTCGCTGTTACAACAGTGCCCGCTACCTCTGCATTCGGTTCTGGATCCAGATTGGGATTGCCAAACCAGGGGGGAGTGAGGCACTTTTCTGGCGCAAATTCAGAATTGGGAGCATAGCATTCCAGAAAGCCCTCTACAAACCCGGTTACCTGCAGCGTTACCATGGGGTGCCTGAGTACTAGCTCTGATATGCAGTTGAAGTTAGGAACAGCAACAGCCAGCGGCGTAAGCCCTGTGTACGGGTTGCTTTCATCCTCCGGGCTAACCCACCCATAGGCCGTGCCACGCATAACTGTATCAAGCACAGGATATGTTTGCGTTACGTGCATCTGCAGGCGACCATCACCGGCAAAGTGCAATGCGCAACCTGAGAGCCGCAGCCGCCTGTCTGCATTGATCCAAAGTTCAATAGCAGCCCCGGGGCTCCACAGATTGTAGAAACCATCTGTTGCTGCAAACGAAGCGTTATCTTCCAGATTTGAAACCTGTTCTACAAAACCGAGGAACTCATCTGGACCTGAGAATGCAAACCCGATATCCGTTAAATGGCTCATTCATAACTCCGGAACTGTATAACACTACTAATATTAAACTGGCTGTTGCCTTAGTGCCTCAGTTCTATGGATTTGTGTTTAACTCCTTCCATTGTACTGGTTTGGTGTTTTTTGTGCCTGCGGTGAGATGGGTTGTTTTTTTTTACGGGCAAGCCTTGATCTGCTTTTTGCCTGGTTAATGCTGCTTGTTTACTTTATGCAAGGGCCAGCCCTAAACTGTTTGTTGTTTGTGCAATGGTGGTTGTTTTTGATTATCGCAAGGCTCCGCCCCGCACCCCGGGAACCTCGTGCCGGCCCGCTTAGGATCTCCCGTGCAAAATCCCACCCTACGGATTGGCTCCATTTGAAGTACTTTCAGTGCTTGACGCAGCTTCACGGCATTCGTGCCTCACGCCTACTGCGAGTAATACTCGTTGTTATGTCGGTGTTTTAGCGCCAGGTTGGCGCTTGTGCGAACGAGTTTGCTATGCCCCGTTGTACAGGGCATTTACGTGACGCTTCGGTTGTTGGTGATTTGGGTACTCACGGTTACCCATTGATTCCTCTGGGCTTCGCATAACTTTCATCCGCTGGCGCGCATGTGCCTCCCGCTTAAGGGTAACTGAAGTTGGGTTACTCGAGGCCAGCACGGTGCAGGTTGACAGGTGCTTTGTACAGGGCGCCGTTCCAGATATAACTTATCTCATTGCCGCCGGGCAGCCATCGCAGCAGATAAGGAGCATCGTCTCCATTTTTGGCTACACTCAACGGCAATTCAAGCATGAGTTTTGTCTTCTTGCAATCCAGGCTTGTAATCCATATCTCCCCGGTTACAGCTTCCAACTGCTGGTTGCCTGCCTGGCTGTAGGTGCGATGAACAAGTATCCAGGCAAGCCATTTTCTGTTGGGGCTGCCACACACTTCATCTGTAGATATTGGCAATGGCGGCGCGGGATAGGTCATTACTTGCACAGCTTTACCGTGTACTGCTCTGGGTACCAATACTATGCCGTTGTAGCTATGGTTGGTACTGAGGACGGCTTTCGCATACATCAGGTACCTACTCTGGCCCGGCGAATATCTGTGAGCATGCTTTGCTGGCACGCGCATATCACCAACATAGGTGCCCCGGGGATATTCTGGATGCCGCAGGCTGATGCTTGTAACATCATCTTCAACCCACCTGTGCCCATCACTCAACCAGCGCGCAATGGGTGAGAACTCAAGGTCACTATTGCCTGGCTGGCTCCACACATGATGATCTTTGCCATTCAGGAGAGATGCATGCACCGTGCCATCCGAGCGGTTCCAGAGCATGTACTTGCCGTTTGGAGAGAGTTCGTAAGCTTCCGTAAATTCAAACTCACGTTGCGTTTCTATTTCGGCGGTCATCATCTGTAGTTTTTTTAGAAGCGTGCGCTTACCGGTATCCAGGTGAAACAAGGCAGGATTGTTCGGCGCATCACCCGTGTTACAAATGAATATTGTTTTGCTATCCACCCATTCGTACAGGCAAGACTCTTTAGACTTAAATAGTTGCTGAACGGTAGCCATTTTCTTGCCAGGGTTACCTGTACGGGGAGTAACAGCCCTGCTTTCAGTGGGTGTCCCAATTAACAAAAGCAGCCCCAACAAGACTTTCAACTGAATGCCTCCCGGATACAGATGCCGCTACACGCAGCCATTAAATATCAGTATCTTGTTCCCGGCGTATAGGTGCAGATTGAACAGTGCATTTGGTTGCTGGCCCGATATAGCCGAGCAGCAGTAAACACAACGGTGGATATTGAAGCCCATGATATGCCGAAGAGAGCGGCGTTACACAGAGTATGCCCTTTCATTATTTGAGCCGCAGAAATCACTGCGAAAAACAGGCAGAACACAGTAATTGTGCGTTTGATCCAGAATCCCGTACCCATTACATTCTCCAATAGAGCTCAAAAGCCAGTATCACGAAGTAATCTCCTCATGCTGTGGCCACTACGGATCAATACGTGGCTTGTTTTGAGGTGGTTTTACTTTTACCGCAATTTGGGGGAGCAGCTCTGTTTTGCTTCGGCAGGGCGAAGCGATGGAGTCCCGACAGCGGGCAGACGAACAGATTGTTATTGATTGCAGGGAAAAAATGTAGCCACCACGCAAAAGCCGTGGTATAGTAGAGTATCCCTTAATTGACTTGTCCCGCTTCTCGCATTACGGCAAAACTGGCCGTTGCCACCTGGAATTCAACAGATATTACTTTCAGATAGTGGGCTTGCGGTATTCATGCGGTTTCTTGCCAGCGAAAGCGGCACCATTGTGAGTGAGGCTTAGGCCGCGTAATTTGCGGACCTGAGCATTTTCAGTGCGCGTTCAGGAGTGTTACAATTGGCTAACCACAGAGGTTGGAACAGAAATTATTCTGACGGTGAGTTCATCTGGAGAGGTGGGCCCCGGGAACTCCTGGCGGAGCGACGGGACAAAAGGCGATGGACCGCCCAGCAGCT
Source organism: uncultured Chthonomonas sp. (assembly GCA_903859705.1). GTDB lineage: Bacteria > Armatimonadota > Chthonomonadetes > Chthonomonadales > Chthonomonadaceae > CAIXIX01. The sequence goes on along the minus strand of CAIONQ010000023.1, from coordinate 86,233 downwards.
GGCACAGCGCGTGGAGGAGAAGACAGAAGTCTTAATCACAGCGCACGAGATCACGATGTTCGAAAATGGCCAGCGCTCACCATCCGTTGAGCAGATGCGCGCTATTTCTATAGCGCTGGGGCTCAGCGAAGACTGGTTTGAGGGAAGTGATGTGCCGGACGAGCAGCCAACAGCCGCCGTTTAGCATTAATTCAGGGCATTTATAGAAGTGCCTGCAGAATTTACAGGGCGCTTGTAGGGCAGAACTCTGCCCTACAAGCGCCCTGTTTGTTAGTTGACTGAATTACGGTTCTTCGGGCTACTTTTTGCTACGGGCAACCTCTATAATCGAGAATGAACCGGGAACCATAGCGCCACGGGCCGGACGTCCGTTGGATTGCTGGCCTGCTGGTGCCGGGCCATACTCGGCCGCGATGAGTAAGATGTGGCCTGTTTTTGAATCCAGTGTGCAGGTTTTTGCTCCTACCATGGTCTTGACCGTTTGCTCCACATTAAAGGCGGTGGGGCCGGTTTGCTTAATTACGGTGAGCGTTCCATCTCCCTGAGAGCTAAGACACACTTTGTTAACAGGATCGTAGACTGCACCATCGCATCCACGGCCAATGGGTACATCGGCGAGGTATTTGCCGGTTGTTGCATCCAGCATTACCATTGCCTGCGGTTCGCGGCATGCCACATAAAGCACATGGTTCTTTGCATCCAATGCCAACCCCGCGTTGCCACCGCCCTTGCCGCCAAGTGTGTATGTGGTTGCCACTTTCATAGTTTTCGCATCGATAACGGCTACGCTATCTTTGTCCTCGATATCCACATAAATTTTGCCTTTGCCATCTGATGCGGCCTGCTCTGGTGCGCCACCGAGATCAATGGTGCCGCAGATTGCGCCGCTGGCAGCATCGATAACTGTTACATTTGGTGCAGCGTGGCTAAAGATGTAGACGCGATGGTTGAAACTATCCGCCAGAATGCCATCTGGCCTGCCTTCTACAGGGATAGTTTTGATGACTTTGAGGGTTTGTGTATCCCACATCGCTACCGGGCTACTGGAAGAAAAGCCATGGTGGCTCTGTGCATCCACAGCAGCACCCCGGGCATTGGTATCGGTAATCTCTCCGGCAGATTTTAACGTATCCAGATCGTAGGCTGCAACGCGCGCTGTTTTGCCGCCACGCGCAATGTACAGCTTGCGTCCGGCAGAATCGGCGTATACATAGTCGAAACCGCCATCACCACCAACTTTTGTGGTTTTGATAACTGTATAGTCGTTGCCTTCTGCGCTCACAAGTGCGTGCGCTGAGCCGATGGCTGAAAACAGGCTAACTGCGGCAATCGCCGCGAAAGCACCTCTGATAATGTGGTTTGAACGAATGTGCATGGTTTATAACTCCCCCTACCCCTGATATTATCACGCAGCAGATGAGAATAGTTCGTTAATTAGAGCGTATTGTAAGAGATGAGGGAACTCTAAGGATGTATGCGGGCTGGTATACTTGGTTAGCGTGCCCTGCATGGTGAGCATAACCTGAGGGCAAATCGTTTCGAGGTGATGGATGACTGCGGAGCAAGAGTTAGAAAAGCGCGGCATTGCCGAAGCGCTTCCCCCTTTTATTAAGTTTTGTGTGGTTGGTTTTTCAAGCACCATTGTCGATTTCGGGATATTGAACATTCTGATCCGATACATGCATCTCGACTGGCAGTATGCAAAGTGCATCTCCTTTGTATGCTCTGTTACCAACGGATTCATCTGGAACAGCCGCTGGACTTTTAAAGAGAAATCTGCAGCCCGAACCCATGAACAGTATGTGAAATTCATTTTAGTGAACCTGGTGGGTCTTGCGCTGAGCATGAAAATTATTGCTCTCGTCTCAAGTTTCCTGAGTCACGGGGCAAAACCGCTGCACTGGCAGGTGAATGTAGGCAATCTTGCGGCGGTGGTAGTGGTGGTTGCCTGGAACTACTTCGGAAGCAAAAAATGGAGCTTTAAATAGGCGGCCACTAACTGCGAGCATCTCCACTGCAACATAAGCTGGTAGGTATTTAAGCGTGCAATCTGAACTCACGACGCCGCTGTTCGTCAACATTTTACGGCCGATACACTGCTAAATGGCGGATGCCGCCGAACAGTGATTGGTATGAGGTGAGTTCAAGTGATAAAAGGGCTCCTAGGTTCCAGATGTATGGTGATGTTGCTTTCACTCAGGCATACGCTTTTGTGTACCGGCAGCGAATTTGCGGGTGAAGCTGCCCCGGACTATTCTACTTACAAATCCAGCGTCCTCATCCCGTTCTCGAACCGGGTTAACTTTAAGCACATAGCCAGCCTTTATACTGGATTAAGCCCACACATGGGGTTTACGTAAATAAGGGCCTATGTGCGCTCAGCGCATTCGATTACCTGTTTGATTGCGATGGCGGATACATGGCATTACGCCCTACGGATTGATTTTACAATGGCCAGTATCGCAGTTGCGGCCAAATTTGCGGCCCATTTTTATTCGGTTGGCGGCAAATAGCCTGTAAAACATATCAAATATCGGCTTGAGTACGGGCCAGCCGGTTGGTACCATCAGCCACCCCATGCCGGCAGCTCGGTAAGCCTGTCGGAATGTTTCCATACCTGAAATAAGGGTTCCATCCGGAAATATGCCGTGAATACTGCCCATCAATTGATCCATTGTTTTGCCACAAGTGGAGGCATCAAAATCTGCGGCAGCGATATCTTCAATTGCCAGCCGGTGGTGTTTATCTCGAGACTGCAGCCACTTAATTTCCAGCTTGCAAAACGGACAATCGCCATCGTACAGAATTTTAAACTGCCAGTTTGTTGCCATATTTACCAAGGTTTTGCTCCCCGGCAGCACAAACAAGAATGCCGCCGTTTGCAAGATTCGAACTTATGAATCTTACGAACAGCGGCATGAACTGTGCAGCGTGTGTGGCTTAGATCTCTGCGAGAGCCTCTTTTGAGTCTCCGAAAGAATCCAGGTGCACGCCCGCCTTATCCATTAGTGAGAGGTAGAGGCTGCACATTTTGCGGTTGGGCTTGCCCATATAATCCAGCACGCGGCCGGTTTTTATGCGGCCACCGCCGCGGCCAACCATGACAACAGGCAGCTGATCATTGTTGTGGCTGCCCGTCATCATGCTGGAGCACATGAGGATCATGGAGTTATCCAGAAGCGTGCGCTCGCCTTCCTGCACTTTATCCAGCTTATCGGCAATATATGCCAGTTGCTGAGTAAAGAAGCGGTTGACTTTAAGCCAGTCGTCTCCATCCGTGTGAGATAGCAGATGGTGAATCATATAGTCCACACCCAGGTTCGGGAAGCGCAGCGAGGAGTGATCGTTGTTCAGTTTGAGGGTACATACGCGTGTGGTATCGGTTCGGAAACCAAGCACCATGATATCGGACATAAGGCGCATGTGCTGATCGATATCCTGCGGGATGCCATCCGGTGGGCGCTTCATATCTGGCTCGGTTATGGTTGGGCGCCAGCCTTGCAGGCGGCCATGCTTGCCCGCATTCTCTATCTGCTGTTCAACCTCTCGAACCGAGGTAAGGTACTCATCCAGGCGGTGCCTGTCTGCAGAACTAACCTTGCGCCGAAAATCGGTAGCATCATCCATAACGGCATCCAGCACACTTTTATCTGTGCGCGCGCCCTGGCTACGGAACAGCCTATCGAAGGCCAGTGCGGGGTAGAGCTCCAGCGGGGTCGGCGTGGTTGCGCTGCTCCACGAGATGTGGGAGCTGTAAATCATTGAGTAGTTTTTGTGGATGGCGGCAATTGGCTGCTCTGTGCCAAGCACCAGGCTTGGAACCCGGGTTTGGCCCTTGGTGCGCTCTGCAATTACCTGATCGCAGCTAACGCCGGATCGTACTTCGCCACCCGGCGCCAGATGTGCACCGGTGAGCAGGTTGCCTGTTTGGCAGCTGTGAATGCCGCCGATGAGCGCTTCGGCGTTGTAGAGGCCACGCAGAAACAGGAGCTTCTCTTTGTGTGGGGCAAGCGGATCCAGCACTTTGCCCAGTTCCATAGAGGCGCCTTCGCCTTTTGCCCACCACTCCCGGCTATGGTAACCATTGCCCGAGAAGAGAACAGCGAAGCGAACCGGAGCTTCGGAGCCGTTCTTAGAGGACGTATCTCCCCACACGGGGGTAGATTCTAGCCATGGAAGGGCCATTGCCACCCCTGCACCACGCAGAAACGTTCGCCTTGAGATCGGCTGAAAAACCTTATCGCTCATGTCGCACTCCTCTCTCAGGAGACAGGGATCCAAACTTATGTGCCGAAGGCGCTTTGGCCGATGGTCGACTCTGTGCCATGTGGGTTGTGCCGGGTGCTGCAGCCCCACGAACGCTCTGGAACTGCGGGCTGTTGATAATCTGAAGTATCAGATCTGACATCTTACCCCCATTGTGAGTTACAGTGTTTGTCATTCTGTTGATCAGTGGTTGATCAGAGTTAATAACAGCCCTGCCAAGCGCGTAACCAAGTAAGCGCTTGCAGAACAGATGCATAACCTGATTTTGCTTTGTAGTATTGAGGTAGTTACGGAGGCCCTTGAGGCCATCGATGGCTGTGCCATCTCGCACCACGGATTTAGTATTCAGGGCTCTGCCTGCCATATCACGATCACGCAGGCGGCCAATGGTATCGTACTTCTCCAGCGTGTATCCAAAGGCATCAATTCTTCGGTGGCATGGGTAGCAGGCGGGATCCTTAGAATGGCGTTCAACCTGCTGGCGAACCGTGAGGCTGGCTCCGGTTTCTTCTTCTGCAAGCTTTGGTACGTTTGCGGGCGGGCGCGGCAGCCGTTCGCCGAGCAGTGTTTCAGAAACCCAGTTTCCGCGCAGGATGGGACTTGTGCGGGATGCACCAGACTGGGAAGCCTGCACGGAGGCAAAGCCCAGGATGCCGCCTCGGCCATACTTCTGCACGCCCTGAACCAATCGGAACTGCTCACCCTTGATGCCAGGAATGCCGTAATGCTCGGCCAGCTTCTGATTGAGGAAGGTGTAGTTCGCAGTAAGCAGATTGGTTACTGGGCGATTAGCACGGATCATATCCTGGAAAAACTGCACTGTTTCCTCATAGATGGCTCCCCTCAGGGATTCGTCAAAGGTTGGAAACAGCTTTTCATTCTTATCGCTCTGCTTATCAAAGCCACGCACATGCAGCCACTGCGCACCAAATTCAATGGCAAGAGTGCGCGTGCGATCATTCGCCATCAGGCGCGAAGCCTGGCTGGCAAGCACCTTCGGGCTGTGGAGCGTGTTGCTCTGTGCGACCTTCAGCAGCTCGGCATCCGGGGCAGAAGACCACAGGAAGTAGCTAAGGCGTGATGCCAGCTCCGTATCCGAGATATGGGATGTGTTTTTGGATGCTACGGGCTGCTCTATGCGGAAGAGGAAACCTGGCGAAGAGAGGGAGCGCGCAAGCAGAGCGCGGTAGGCTTCGTCGTGCGATGAGCCCTCTTTGCGCATCTTGCTGTACAGGTTCTTCATGCGTGTGGTTTCTGCCGATGTTAACGGCCTTCGGTACGCTTTTGAAGTGAACTCTGCCAGTGCCTTGAGTTGCGCCGGAATTGCTGTTTCTTCCCAGCGGGCGAAATCGGTGGCCCTTTTGGCAAAATCGGGCTTAAGGCCCTCGAAGAAGGAAACCATCTCCTTCGGTTGATCCTGCGTTACGAAACCGATAAAGAGCGGCAGATAGCGATTTTCGGCATCTGCCTGTCTGCTAATAAACAGGTGCTCCTGCCACAGTCTATCCAGCTGTGCCTTTTGTTCCGCACTCAGGAAGAGCCGCTTAAGGGGTTCATCTTCCCGGTGGAACATCTTGAGAGAAACCACCTCATCGTTTGGAATCACGTTGGGGAAGCATACATACAGCGGAAACAGGCTGCGGAATTTATCAAAACCTGCCGTAGCCTTTGCAAGTGCTGGCGAGTTAGGCGTGGCTACCAGTGGCGCCTGTGCATCCAGCGATACCAATTCCACAGGTTTATCCGGGCTCTGTGAGTAGCTGGCATTCGCCAGCAGAACATGATCCTGTGGGGAGGATTCTGCCACAACATCTGCGACGAAATCTCGAGAGGCTGCAAGTGCTACAGGCACATGGAAGGACACTGCGCCACCGGATAAAATGGCGATATCTGCCGGGGCTGGCCCGGCACGCAACCCTAAAGGCTGAGCCAAAGCATTGTTGCCGCCAGCAAGATGCGGAAGCCCAGCATAATCTGCGGAGGCAAGCAACGGGCCGGCAGCATTCACAAGCAGATCATATAGCTTGCTATCTGGCCCTTCCGTTGGGCGGCTGCCACTTAGAACCTGGGCTGCTTTGCGCGCTGCGGTTTCGGCATCTGCAGTATGTGAGGGATCCGAAGCGGCATCCCTCCAGGCCGAGAGTATGGAGCCAGCCGGGAACAGGGTTGGCTGCCCCCCTTCGGTGGTAACCGGGCGTGTTGGGCCCTTTACAAACTGCCATACAGCGGGTTTGCCTGCGGCATCTGAATGCGGGTTGCCGGCCAGTACATTATCGGCAACATCCTTGCTTAAATCCCAGGTGGCACCGCCATCGGCGGCAATTTGTAACGCGATGCGCGTAAGGTCGCAAGAGTGATCGCCATCTTTTGCATCGATAGCAAGCAGCAGCTGATCCCCGGCTTCCATACGCAGAACGATATCCGATGGATGGGCGCTGCCACCGCGGTCTATCTTGCCTTCACGGAAAAGCTCTGCAGAACCGGCATGCCGTTTCTCTATCCACCATGCGATGCCGTTGCCACAGGAGTTGTGCGCATGGTTGATTGTGGAGCTGACGCGGATTTTGCCAGTTACCGGGCTGGTGAAAACCACTCCGGCAAATTCTGTTGGGGTGGGATGCACCATTACACTGTGCGGCTCGGCATCGCCAGGAATCTGCTCTTTGCGGTTAGAGGAATTGGTGATGAGTGCGGGAAGTTCGTTGCCAGGAGCATGCCAGCCGTTGATGGCGGCATGGGTGCCATCGCCTTTATTCTGCTCGGAGAGCATGGATAGTGCAGAGGCGGGAAGCAACCTGCCAGCTTCCAGTTTGCCAGCCGCCGCCGCATAGGCGGGGAGTGCGGCAGCCGAAACCCAGCGTTCCAACATGGTTGGGTTTAGGTGGCGCTTTACTGCAACATCATCTACTGAGAGCGGGCTGTTGACTGCCTCGATAACCGCCGAAAGGTAATCTGGAGTTTGAGTGAAAAGCGATTTCCAATCGATGGCATAATCCGCCGCCGCCGTGGGAAGATCTCGCAGAGATATGGGAGGTTTACCCGGGGCTTCAAAGCGTGGATTTCGCCAAACGATGGCACTGCCCGGGGTGCCGGCGGCATCTGCCCCGGCGAGAGTCAGAATAGCATCAGGCTGCCCCGGACGCGGCGTGAGCCGGACCCGAACCGTACGTGTGGCTGCGGTTGCAGGCACTGAGGGAAGCTGCCGAGAATCGCTTACTGCGTACCCTTTACCCACCGGATGCATATAGCTGCCAACACGCACGGATTGCCAGAGTGCGCTCTTCCATGCTTCTATTGCTGCGACGAGGTTTGCCTGGTCGCCTGGTTGCGCATGCTGGTATGCGCGCTGCAGATCGGAAAGCGGGTAGGCAGCGCCAGGTTCGGTTAACGCCGTGGCAAGCGTACTTAGATATGCCAGGTTTACCCCGGCAGGCAATTGCCTTCTGCCAGAGCCGCCTTGCTGGATGAATTCTCGATTTGCTATCAGATAGCGCACGTAGGGATTGAGATCCACTTTGCCTTCTGCATCGGCAAACCTGCCGTAAAATGCGCGCAACCGTGCGGTGGAGGCATCGGTCCAATCTCTGCGTGTGGCGCCCACGCCAAAACGCAGGCCATCTGGCAGCAAAATAGCGTGTGCTGCAATATCCCGTGCTGCCGCCATATACTTGGCAAACAGCGCGGGCGAAACATCGGTTAGCGCTTCGGAGGCGTTGGTAAAACCTTCGCCGGCCGCCCCATCGGTTGGGAACTGTGCGGCCGGGTGCAGATCCACGCCGGTGATATCCCGAATGGTGCAATCGTACTCTGTGTTGCTGAGGCGGCGGAGCGGCACATTGCCAGGATCGCCCTCATGCGCCACCGCCTCTTTGCTGAGGATAGCCTGAACCCAGTTTTGTATGCGTTTGATTTCTGTTGCTGTAGGCTGAAGGCTCTTAGGCGGGGGCATATCTGGAATTTCGAGATGATCTACAACGCTTTGCCAGGGCTTAAGCTCTGCTCTAATAGAAGCCGTGGTATGGAACCTTTGCAGATCCAACCCTGCTATTTTTGCTGCAGCGCTATGGCACGAGAAGCAGTATTTAGCGAGGAGAGGCTCGATCTCTTTGTGGTAGGCTGCATCAGAAATCGGGGTGGTGTTAACTGCGGCTTTGAGAACCTGAACCTTGCGCGGAGGTTTAGCACCGGCGGATGCCGGCTTTTCAGGCAGATTTGGGCCTTTGGCGCCTACCGCAGCGGCGGTAACAAGAATGGCAAGCGTGGCAGTGCCAGCGGCAGTAAAAAGTTTGCGAACCAAAATTCATCTCTCCAGACAGCAGGTGGGCCACACAGCAACTTTACTGCCGGCCAGGCTGAGAACATGCAGGGTGTTATGCATTGTCAGCCGATAATCCTGTATACAAAGCCCTTAAACCCTCAATCCCGATATGAAGGCTTGCAGACAGCAGGAAACCGCAAAAAACGGCATACACCTGTTTAGCACCTACGCAATTACTGCAGTGGTACGTGTTATTTGAGTGTTGTAAGGCACTCTTGATGCATAATATTAACCGCGCAACTTCACGCAATGCCCGCTTTTGCTTGCTATTGCGCCCGTGTGCCCCGGTTTTGCACCAGGATGCATGCCGCATAGTTCGGCTATTATTACTGCCGAATGTTGTGGTATTGCGGAGAACCCAGCTTGCTCTTCAATTCCCTGATTTTTGTGCCCTTTGTACTGATTGTACTGGGGCTATACTATTCGATGCCATTTCGGTGGCAAAACTGGATGCTGCTGATTGCAAGCTGCATCTTTTACGGGTGCTGGGACTGGCGCTACCTGATATTGCTTCTCTTTTCGACCTCAATCGACTTTATTGTGGGTCAAAAGTTGCACGACGCCCATTCTCCTGTCGTAAAGAAGAAGCTGTTGTTGTTCAGCTGTGTGGTAAACCTCAGTATTCTGGGCTTCTTTAAGTACTTCAACTTCTTCATAGATAGTGCCAGCTACATGCTGAGTGTGCTGCATCTTGGGAAGCTTGGAGCGCATGTAACTGTACTGCTACCGGTTGGAATATCGTTTTACACCTTCCATGCAATGAGTTACACGATTGATATTTACCGTGATAAGCTCAACCCCATTCGTAACTTTGCAGATTACATGCTGTTTGTTCTCTATTTTCCACAGCTGGTTGCTGGCCCCATTGCGCGCGCATCTCTGTTGATACCACAGGTGGCCAACCCGCGCAAAATCAAGCGCAGTCAAATCGCAGAGGGCATATGGCTCATCTTCTGGGGATACATTAAGAAGTGCCTGATAGCCGATAACCTTGCCCCCGTTGCCAACCTGGTTTTTGAGGCCAAGCACATTCCAAATGGCGTGCAGTGCTTGCTTGCAATCTATGCATTCGCGATCCAGATATATTGCGATTTCAGCGGATACACAGATATCGCGCGTGGCCTTGGTAAGGTAATGGGATTTGAGCTATCTCTCAACTTCAATTTGCCGTACATAGCCTGCAACCCGCCAGAGTTCTGGCAGCGCTGGCATATCAGCCTTTCCAGCTGGCTGAGAGACTACCTTTACATTCCTCTTGGAGGCAACCGTAAGGGGACATTCATGACCTACAGAAACCTGGTGTTAACCATGGTTATAGGTGGGCTGTGGCACGGCGCCGCGTGGCACTTTGTGCTTTGGGGTGCATACCATGGATTGATACTGGTGTTGCACCGGCTGATATTCGGGAAGAAAGCAGATAAGGGCGTTCCGGCTTCGGCGCTAAATAAGAACCTCAGTCGAATATGTATGTTTCACCTCACCTGCTTCGGCTGGCTGCTATTCCGAGTGAGAGACGTTTCGCAACTTACCGAATCTTTACACAGCCTTACTTCTCGCTTAGTGCTGGATGCATCTGCGGTTACAATGCTCTCTTCGCTAGTGTTATTCGGAGGAATATTGGCCGTGATGGAGTTGTGGATCCAGAATAGCGACGACCCCAGGAAGCGCCCCATGTGGAACATGGGCCTTGGGCCAGTTGCGGTAACGATACTTGCCCTGCTTTTTATGCTGTTGTATCCGCAATCTCAGCAGGCATTTTTGTACTTCCAGTTTTAGAAAGGGTACGCGAGAACAATGACTAACGAACCCGATCTGCGCGGCACGCCTGCCGCGAAATCCTGGATGTACCGGGCACCAGAAAACAAGTGGATACGCTGGGGTCAGTGGATATTGATTCCGGCAATACTGCTTTTCGCGCTAGAACACCGCATGAAGCCGTGGACAATCAAGCGCGAAACCGGCTATATCGAGGCAGCAGCTAAACCGCCAGCAAAGCCCGTAGACGCCATATTCATTGGAGTATCTCGTGTTGAGGCTGCAATAGATCCAGACGCGTTTGACTCACGCTATAAGGAACTGACGGGTAAGGAGTACCACAGCCTGAACCTGGGGCACCCATCGCGAACAGCGGCCGTACACTATTTTGGGCTTCGCAAACTATTTACAAAGTATCCAAACCTGTTTAAGAACTGTACGGTGTTTATTGAAGCCCCTTTTGACTTGCCAGAAGCACGAACATGGCAGGACAACTGGGCAGATCCCGGATACGAAAAGCTACTTGTGCCTCTACTCACAAAATCTGATTTCGGCCGTTTTTTGAACGAAGCGAAGCTTAGCAGCGACGAGCGGATGCTTTATCGAGAACTCTGGTATGAACAGAAAAGTTATCTGATTTACTACCGTAAGATCATCCGTAAGCAGGCAATGACCAAATATGATGGGGTATTTGCTAAGCTTGTTGGCAAAGTGCACCACATTGCAAAGAATACATCAGGGCGAACGCTGGATATTAAATCCGATGGCTCCATTCGCATCGATGAAAACGCGGCGGAAGTTGGCCTTGATAAAGCAAAATCCTGGCTGCACGGCACTGTTGCACCGGTGCCTGTTGCAGACTGGAACAAAACTGTGCTTGCGGACATTCGGAAACTAGTGGAACAGAACGGCGGGAAACTGGTATTGTTTACAATGCCAATGAGCAGCGTATTTGCCCCGGGATATGAAACCCCAGTGAAGGATACGGACAGACGTACGCTTATCGCAACTCGGGCTACGTGGGCCGTTCCGCTTATTACGGCAACAGACTTCGAGTACAACGACTCCGATTTTCCAGATACGTGGCATCTTAGTGGCAAGCGCAGCCATGATTTTAGCTCTCGCCTTGCAGATGCCTATTACAAGACGACTATGGCAGGCAAATAGCGGCAGAGAAGCGGCCACCGCCCAGTTTCCTCGCCAATACGATTGTGTGATATTACGTATGCTGCTTTCGATTGCAATCTGCACGCGCAACCGCGCTTTACACCTCGCTCAAACCCTGGAAGCGATGCGTGGTTTGCACTGCCCTATCGGTGCTACTGCCGAATTAATGGTTATCGATAACGCCTCTACAGATGGTACCGCTGAAGCTATCCGTGGCTTTAAACACCCACAAATTGAGGTGCGGCACATTGTTGAACCGCATCTCGGCCTGAGCAATGCTCGTAATCGCGCAATGTATGAGGCGCGCGGCGAGTGTTTGTTATTTACGGATGACGATGTGCGCGTACCACCGAATTGGATCGAGGGAATGAGCGCCCCTCACCTTGCTGGCAAGGCAGATATTACTGCTGGCGGAGTTACCCTGGCCAGGCACCTGCGAAGGCCCTGGATGGGTGCCACGCACCTGGGCTATCTCGCATCCACCGAGCATACTTCCACAGAAGCTCATCCCTGGCCAGTGGGTGCAAATATGGCCCTTTCCCGCAGAGCCATGGAAGTTGTTACCGCTTTTGATCCCGAACTGGGTGCCGGAACGGCGTACGGCGTGGGTGAAGAGACACTGTACCATGCTCAAGCAGAGAAAGCTGGCCTCAGAACAGCATTTGAATGGAACGTTGTGGTTGAACATCATTTTGAGCCAGAGCGCCTGAAGAGAGATAGCTTTGTAGCATTTGCAGGCAAAGTTGGCCGTAGCATAGCATACAGGCAATATCACTGGGAGTACGCAGAGCAGCCAGATCTGCAGGCCAACCTGAAACTGTCACAACGATATCTGGCACTAAAGCGTATTAGATACGCCGTTAGCCTCTTGCAATCCGAGGGCATTCCTCTCTGGGAGTTGGCCCTTTTAACGGAAATTGCTCGCCTGAAACAGCTGATAGAAGAAGCAAAAAGGCAACGAAATTACAACCAATTTGCACCCACTAAGCTGCGAGGCACGCTTCCGCACGTAACATCCACCCGGGGCATGGGCGGTTCCGGGGTAGAATAGATGCAATAACTGGTTAGATTATTTGCCGTACGCACCGATTGCATGCGGCTCTAAGCCAGCAGATTTTCAGGAGTTGTGATGGCACTGTTTCACGAATACCTCGGTGGGTTAAAAGATCTCATCGATCAGATTTCCGAAGAGTTTGTAGAAGACCTTGTTTCTGCGCTGGAAGAGGCCTGGAAGAGCGACCGACGAGTGTTGCTGCTTGGTAATGGCGGCAGTTCCAGTACGGCATCGCATATTGTTGCCGATCTTCAGAAGATGGTTCAGCTGGATACCGGCAAAGCGCTGAAAGCCCTTTGTGTTACAGACAGCACACCTCTGCTGACGGCCTGGGCAAACGACACAGAGTACGCCAATGTGTTTAGCAAGCAGGTTACGTGTTGGGCCGAAACTGGCGACATCGTGATAGCAATCAGTGGCAGCGGCAACTCACCCAACGTAATTCGGGCAGTGGAAGCCGGCAAAGAGGCCGGCGCCGTTACCTACGGTTTGGCGGGTTATGGAGGCGGCAAACTTCTGGAAACAGCCGATAAGTGCCTTGTGGTGGAAAGCCGAAACATGCAGCAGATAGAAGATGTGCATATGATTGCGCTGCACCTTATATTCTCCTCGCTTCGCAAGCGTGTTGCACCTGGCGGCCCTGTCTGCTGATGACCGATAGCTGCTCTCGAGGTGCAATATTTCTGGACCGCGATGGGGTGATCATCATCAATCGCGAGGACTACGTTAAGAGCTGGGACGAAGTGCACTTCGTCCCGGGTGCTTCGGCCGCCATCCGGAGCCTCAATGAAGCTGGCTGGCGAGTTGTTATGGTAACCAACCAGAGCTGCGTTGGAAGAGGCATTGTTACGGATGCCTTTGTGCGTGCCATTCACGATAGAATGCTTCAAGAAATTGCGGCGGAAGGCGGCCGCATAGACAGCGTTTTCTTCTGCCCGCATCACCCCGAAGTTGGCTGCGACTGTAGAAAGCCATTGCCCGGAATGCTGCATCAGGCTGCAGTAGAGCTCGGCATCGACCTTAACAGCTCCTACATCATTGGCGATTCCCTCACGGATATTCAGGCGGGTGCCTCCGCTGGCGTAAAGGGTGTGCTGGTGCGTACTGGCCACGGCACAGCCTCTGAGGCAAAACTGCTTGCGGGTTCGGCAAGCGCCACGCCGGTAGCAATAGCAGATGCGCTGCCTGAAGCTTGTGCCTGGATACTAAAGCTGACCTCCGAGTGATGCCCGCATTGCTTCACACAGTGATTGATTCAGGAGATGAGTTATGAGGCAGCGAGCCACCTTCTTTACTCCTACGTTCGCCCGCGATCTTGAACGATTTACTCTACTCAGAGAATCTATGGAGCGCTGTGGTGTTGCGATTCCTCATATTGCTGTGGTACAGCATGAAGACTTGCACCTGTTTGAAAAGATCCCGTTTAAACAGGGCCTAACTCTACTGAGCAGTAGAGATGTGCTGCCGCCCGATATTGAATCTCGCAGGACTCAACGGAACCTGAGCCGCTGGAACCCAACGCGATACATCACACCTCGATCTATTCTTGGTTGGATGGTGCAGCAGTTGGTAAAGGTATCTGCGCCAGACTTTGTAGATACCGAAGCCATTTTGTGCCTGGATAGCGATGTGTTCTTCGCGCGCAATATTACGGAGGACATGTTCTTTACCCAGGATGGCAAACTGCACCTTTATGCCGACCCCGATGTTTGTACCGTGGAAACGGTTATGTGGATGGCTACAAGCATGAAGGCATTCAATGTGCCATATAGCAAGCGTCCCAGCTGTTTCATTCATAACCCTGTTCCAATTCACCGTGAAGTGATGCTTGAGATGCGCCAGTTTCTGGAGAAAACATATAACAAGCGATGGATCGATGCGTTTCTGGAGTGTCAGCTTACAGAGTACACATCCTACGGCGTTTATGCACGGGATGTAAACAACATGAAGCATCACCATCTAACGAAGCCACCGTATACGTTGAATTACTGGGTGGCAGAGGAGATGGAGAACATAGAATCGGACCTCATAGAGAAGATCTCTGATACGGATGTGCGGATTGTGCTTATAAACTCGAGCGCAGGAAGGCCAGTATCCGAGTATCGTCATCTGGTGGAGAAGGCATGGAAGATTGCGGAGCAGAATCCCGCAGCCGCATCTATTGGGAGCCAGAATGCCTGATACCATAAGCACCCAAGAGGGGGAAAGTGCTGCCTTGCCGGTAGTGGCCAGCATCATAATCTGTACATGCAACCGTGCCGATAGCCTTGCGGAAACGCTGGTTGCGATTGAAAGCTGTGCGCTGCCCGAGGGTGGCCGAGTAGAGCTGATTGTTGTTGATAATGCTTCGAAAGACAACACAAAAGCTGTGACAGAGGCCTTTGTATCTGGAAAGTTCGATGTGCGGTATGTTTTCGAAGGCAAGCGCGGCAAGGGCAATGCCTACAATGCCGGGATTACTGCCTCAAACGGCGCGGTTCTGTTGTTTACAGATGACGATGTTCGCCCGGCACCGGGTTGGCTAACCGAGCATGTGGCGCAGTATGCAAACCCCGATGTAGCTGCCGTACAGGGCCGCATTGAGCTTGACTTTGATGCACCGCCGCCTACGTGGATGACGGGGATACATCGCGGATTTCTTGCTGAAACCATGCCCTCGGATCAGCCAATATACCCTTACGAAAAGCATCTTGTAGGGGCAAACATGTCATTTCGGAAGTCGATAGCGCTAGAAATAGGGCCGTTTAACCCTCTGCTGGGTCCTGGCCGATCCGGGTTCTGGGACGAATCTGAGTTCACGATCCGGATGATGAAGAAAGGATATAACCTGAAGTATTGCCCTGCTGCTTCGGTGCGGCATATTATAGGCGTGAGCCGGCTCACAAGGGGATACTTTAAGGATGCGGCGTTCCGACAGGGAGTGAGCTCCTTTATCGTAGAGGGTATTGGCACGGTTCCCATGCGCACCGTTAGCAAAGGGGATATGCTGCGAGCACAGCTGAGGCAGTTAAAGCTGCGACTGCGCGCCAGGCTAAAAGGGGAAGTGTATGAAGCAACACAGGATCATCTATTCTTCCTGATGTATCGTGGTGCAACCTGGGCTTACTATCAGGGCATGGAGCGATTAACTCAGAAGTACACAGCCTGACGATATCTAATTCTGTGGAATCTGCCAACAACTCTCTATGAGCCTCATATTCATCAACCATCCTCTTGAAACGTTTACACCCACAGCCAGTGGCGCGCTGGCAACCATTTTGTGGGAATGCTGCCGTGTTGCGCAGCGGCAGGGACTATCGCCGGCTGTAATAACGCGTAGCAGTACCATTTCCCGCTTCAGCTGGCAAAACACCACCGTTCTGGACTACCCGGAGCCACCATCTGGCGGCCCAATGCTTACCGTGCTGCGGCTGCAACGCAAGGTAACCGGCTGGAACCATCTGTGCCACAAAGCGTATGCCATTCGAGTGGCGGCCGCTGTGAGGGCGCTACCAGAAGCACCACTGGTATTGATAAACGACCCGGAAATGACGATATTCCTGAGAAGGCAGTTTCCTCAAAGGCGCATAGTACACTGGTTCGAAAATCAGCAAGAGTGCAGGCCACGGGTGCAGCGCCAATACGCCTCTGCGGCATCGGTTACACTGGGTGTAAGCAACTTTACCTCAGAATGGGTAAAGCAATACTACGCTGTGGGGGTAGTACCGACGCTGTACAACGGAGTAGATACTGATCAGTTTTGCCCGGCAGGCGCGTTGCCAGATCCGCCGATCATCAACTTTGTTGGGAGAACTGGTATTGAGAAGGCTCCAGACCTGTTGCTCAAGGCTGCGTTATCGATAGCCAAAACCAACAGAAAATTTAGCGTTCAGCTGGTGGGTTCTAACCACTGGGACCGCTTTGAGTTAGATACGTATCAGCGGGAACTTGGCGAACTGGTTGCGCAGCTTGAAAGCCGCGGTATATCTGTGATGCGGCCAGGCCATGTTGGCAGGAAGGATCTTCCATGCCAGTTTCGCAAAGCATCAATCCACGTTGTGCCCTCCCGCTGGGATGAGCCGTTTGGGCTAACAACGGTAGAAGGAATGGCCAGTGGCCTGGCAGTAGTTGCTTCCAACACAGGCGGCACCCCCGAGGTTGTGGGAAATGCAGGCGCTCTGTTTGAGCGTGACAGCGTGGATGGCCTTGCTGGCGCCCTGCTTCCGCTTGTGGAGAACCGAACTGAGCGCGCAAAGATGGGAAGCATGGCGCGCGTACGATCGCTTGAGTTTACGTGGGATAGAACATGGAACGAGCTTAGAGGACACGCCGGGGTTTAGCTTACGCCACAAGCACGTTAATTATCATGCAAATCTGTTACATTAACCCGCCAATTGAATACTACTCCCCCGTATCTGGCGGTGCTATTGCAACTATATTGATGCAATCGGCCAAACAGCTGGTTAAACGTGGACATTACGTAACGGTGCTTACTCCGGATAAAGGCGATGCGGTTTATCCCATAGGAAACGTGGTTCCTGTTGCCAGCCCGGATCGTACAGAGATTCACCCACTGCGCCGAAAACTGGCCGTTTTGAAGTACATGGTCAGCGGCTGGGACTATGCCTATTTCGAGTTTTATCTGCGTTCTGTAGTAAAAACACTTAGAACACTGAGCCCCGCCCCCGATGCGGTGATTGTTTTCAACGATCTGGTAACGCCCCGCTACGTTAAGGTGGCTCTGCCTAACACACGCACGATAGTGTGGCTTCAGAATGAAGCGAACACGCGTATGAAGCGTGTAGAGACCTGGGAACCGTCGATAGATCACTTCCTTACTTGCAGCCAGTACATCAAAGATACAACGGTTAAGAAATATGGCATATCGCCCAATAAGATAACGGTTGTGCATAGCGGTGTGGATCTGGAAGCATTTTATCCTGCAGACGATTTCCCTACACCTCATGATCCCATCAAAGCTCTTTACATTGGCCGGATAGACCCCAATAAGGGACCCGATATTGCCGTGGAGGCTGTACGCCGTTTGCGTTTAGAGGGAGTTCATGTGGACCTTACAGTGGCTGGGGGCATCTGGTACTACCTGCACGGCAATGAGCATGAAGACACATATCTGCGCGATCTAACCGTAGCGTGCAAGACGATTGGTGCGGCCTGTTCCGGGCATATACCAAGGCCAGAAGTGCCGGCCCTTGTACGAGATCACGATATCGCCTTTGTGCTTTCCAGATCAAATGAGCCATTTGGGCTTGTTACTTTGGAAGCAATGGCCAGCGGCTGCGCAGTGATTGCATCCAACCGTGGCGGCCTGCCTGAATCGTGCGACACGGGTGCGACTTTACTGGATCCTGACGATATTAACGACGTGGTACGGGCATTGCGAAATCTGGCACAAAACCCCGAGCAACTGGAGGCCTGGAAGCGCAAAGCTGTGGAACGTGCATCGCGGGCATCCTGGGATGCCGTTGGCGACATATTCACTGCAGCTGTGGAGCGTGTGCATGCCACCTGAAACGGACACTGCGCGAACACCGGTGTCCCACCTGCCCTTTCTGGATGGCATCCGGGGGCTGGCTGCCCTGTATGTTGTGATGCACCATGCATGGAACGAGATGGGTTGGCAGAATGCTGATCACGGCCTGCCGCACTGGTTGCAGCATGCTATGAGCTTCTTTACCCCTGGAACCTTTGGGGTTTCTGTATTTATAGTGTTATCCGGATACTGCTTGATGCTGCCAGTTGTGCACTCTGCGGATGGCAACCTAAAAGGCGGGCCAGGAGTGTATTTCTCCAGGCGTGCGCGCCGCATCCTGCCCCCCTACTATGCCGCTCTGGGCCTTAGCGTGCTCGCTTATGCGCTGGTTCCTGCACTACGGCATGCCACAGGAATACAGTCTCAATTATCAAGCTGCGCCGATAAGCATGCTTTTACGGCTGCCTTAGCCTCGCATGTGCTGCTGGTGCACAATGTAGTTGCCACCTGGGCATTCAAGTTTAATAGCCCCCTGTGGAGCGTTGCCACAGAGTGGCAGATATACTTTGCTCTGCCATTTTTGTTGCTGCCACTATGGCGCCGGTTCGGCGTAATAGCGCTTGGCGCAACAGGCCTGCTGGTAGGCTTGTTACCACACTTTTTATTACACGGCGTTTATGATAGTGCCCAGCACTGGCTACTTGGTCAGTTTGCATTTGGCTGTTGTGCAGCAGTTATCTGCTTTTCGGCGAGTGGGTTTGATGCAAAGCTGCGTAGGTTGCCATGGGGTGCACTTACTGCTGTCAGCCTGGCACTGCTGCTCATAATAAACTGGCTGCCTTCATTTGAAAAGTACTGGCAAGTTATATCTATATTATCCGGGGTACCGGCAGCGTGCCTTCTGATTTGGTGCTGGCATGGCGCGCAGACCGCAATACAGAGCCAGAAGCAAGCATTCATAGTGCGGTTATGCGAATCTCCCTTTGCCCTCTGGCTCGGCAAGGTTTCCTATAGCCTGTACTTAACACATATTCTGGTGGTGATGATTGTGTCTTCCCTATGTGCCGGACCAATGAGCAGCCTAATGCGCCTGGCCATCTATATGGGAGCAGACACAGTTCTGGCGCTGGGGTTGGCGGCGGCATTTCACTTATTGGTGGAGCGCCACTTCCTGAATACACGCCGCGCCGATAGTAGCAATGCGGCTGGTACCAAGATATAATGCGTATTGGCGAAATCAATAGGAGTTACGGAGACCCGTGTGATGCAAGATGACCGATGCATTGTGTATTACCATGGAAACGATTGGGATGGAGTACGTGCGCGCCAGCGCTACCTGATGGAAGCGCTTTCGCGCCACATTCCTGTTGTATATCTGGATAAAAACTGGGACTCCGACAAAAAGGTTAAGCCCTTTGCAGGCAGTGAGAACGTTACAGTGGTGCGAGGTGTTGGCCGATGGATCATGCATTTTGCATCCCGGAAGCTCGACTTCCTCTGCGCGCCATTCTGTTGGTGGCACCTTCGCTGGATCCGAGCGAAGTATCGTAAGATCATCTTTATCTGTGCCGAGAATGCCGTACGCCCATACCGATACATCTCACATGATCATTTGATCTTTGATTGTATCGATCCCTGTTTCAACCGAGAACCAGAGGCCCTGGCCGCTTATGAGCAGCGAGAGCATACGATTTTGAAAGATGCTGGGCTGGTGTTCGCCTCGGCAGATACGCTGCGGGATGCCTGCAAGCGCCATAATGCGAATGTAACGCTGATAAACAACGCATGTGCGCCAGAGGATTACAGTGCCGATTTGCTAGAAGCCGCTACAATACCTGCCTGGTGGCCAACCCGCCCAGGGAAAGTGGCTGCGTATCTGGGCTCATTAGACTGGCGGTTTGATACCGAAGTACTCCTGCGATCCATACAAGATCATCCCGAAGTAAATTTTATTCTGGCCGGCAAAGTGCTGAAAGTTGTAGCGGACAAGATTGACGCTCTAGAGGCATTGCCCAATGTTACTGTACCGGGGCTTATCTCTGTAGAGGATGGCCGCTATTTGCTCTCTAAATGTGACATCGGCCTGATTCCATTTACACCGGGCGAAATGAACGATGCAATAAACCCGGTAAAGATGTATGCGTATGCCTACCTCGGCAAAGCAATGGCTGGAACTGCCGTTCATGAGCTAACAACAAGGCCAGACGTTGTAAGCACCGGTTCGACACCTGCAGATTTTTCAGCAGCCGTGGCGAAGGCGCTGCAACGATCAGATGATCCGGCACATGGCGAAATGCTTAAAGAGTTTGCGCGAGAAAACACATGGGATAATCGTGGGGAACAGGCATGGGAACAGATTTCCAGACTGTAGATCTACAGGAGCGGTTCGGATTGGTGCGACAGCGTAAATGGTAAAGCAAGAAGACCGGGTTATTGTTTACGCCCATGGTAACGACTGGGACGGCGTAAGGTCACGCCAACGCTACCTTGTGGAGGCGCTATCCCACTACGTGCCAATTATTTTTCTGGATGGCAACTGGGACAAAAAGGGCCAGGTAACCATTCGTGAGATTGCGCCAAACATAACCGTTGTGCGCGGCCTTGCGAAGCCCATGGTGCAGCTAAAGCTGCGTAATATGGAGATGTTTTCGTATCTCTGGGGTTGGTGGCATTCCCGCTGGATCCGCAAAAAGTACCGTAAAATCCTGTTCTTTGACGCTGAGAACTGGCTTCGCCCGTACCGATTTATTCCGCATGATGTGCTGGTTTTTGATTGCATCGACCCCTGCTTCGACAGATCTCCTCAGGTGCTTGCCGATTTTGAAGATCGTGAACAGGCGATATTGAAGCAAGCCGCCGCGGTTTTTGCGACCGCCGATACGTTGTATGCTTCGGCAAAGCGCTACAATGCAAATGTGACGTTGTTGAACAATGCCTGTGCGCCGGAAGATTATGCGCCAGAGCTACTGCAAGCAGCGCTGAAACCGGCATGGTGGCCCGAAAATGGAAAGCCAGTAGCAGCGTATCTCGGCAGTGTGGACTGGCGATTTGATATTGCCGCAACAGAGCGTGCAGCATTGGATCATCCGGAAGTGCAGTTCATTCTTGCAGGCAATCTAATTGCAGAGGTAGCAGATAAGTGCAGCGGCCTTCTTGCCCTCCCCAACGTTACAGTGCCCGGCAAGGTATCTGTAGAAGATGGGCGGTATCTGCTGGCGCATTGTGCTATTGGCCTAATTCCGTTTATCCCCGGTGAAATGAACGATGCAATAAATCCGGTGAAGATGTATGCATATGCGTATCTGGGGAAGCCGATTGTGGGAACGGCCGTTCACGAACTTGCAACACGCCCAGAGATTGCCGATACTGGCACAGAGCCCGCAGCGTTTTCTGCCGCGGTGGGGCGCGCACTTTTGCGCTCTCACAGCCCACTTGAGGCAGATAAGCTAAAAGCGTTTGCCGCCGCTAACACCTGGGATAAGCGTGCCGAACAGGCATGGGTTGTACTGGAAAAGCTGTTTATATGAGCCTGGTACTTATCAACTCTATATCGGATACATTTACTCCCACACATAGCGGGGCCATTGGCACCTGGCACTGGGAAATATGCAGATGCGCCGCAGAAGAGGGCATAGAGCCCCTGGTAATCTCTAAAAGCGCAGATGACGGTATTGCTCCCTATAACTGGGAAAACAAAGTGATGCTGGATTATCCGTATGGCAGCACTTTGCCAGGCATGGGGCGTGTTGCTGAGGCGAAAAAGCGCATTTCTGGTTGGGGCCACATCCATCAAGAAAAGTACAATCCGTTGGTGGCCCAGGCTATACGAGATCGTAAAGCCGAGAATTGGCCAATAATACTACACAACGATCCTGAGTTAACCGTGTATTTGCGGCAGCAGTTTCCAAATGCGCGCATCATCAGCCATTTCTACAACCAGAACAGCTGCAGCGAAAAGTTTAGAAAGCTGATATCACTAGAAGCAGCCCCAACCACTTTTAGTGCGGTTAGCGATTTCACCGCACGATGGACGGAAAACTACTACGGCCTGCCCGCTGGCACTGTTGAAACACTTTACAATGGTGTGGATTGTGAGCGGTTTCGACCGGCGGAAACCGGCAGAGCGCCCTCACCAGTACCCGTAATAAACTTTGTGGGCCGGCTTAGCCATGATAAGGCGCCCGATTTACTGCTGGATGCTGCTATTGCCCTTGCAAAACACGGCGCAAGATTCGGCATTCAGCTGCTTGGCAGCACTTTCTGGGGCGGTGGCCAGCCAGATGCCTATACTGCCAGCCTGGAAGAGCGAGCAAAACAGTTGGAAAAAGCCGGGATATCCGTGAGAATGCCCGGGTTTATTAATCGGTGGGATCTGCCGGGAGAGCTACAGAAGGCAGATATTCATGTGGTGCCCTCGCGCTGGGATGAGCCGTTTGCACTTTCAACACTGGAAGGCATGGCTGTAGGCCTGGCCGCCGTCGCCAGCGCAACAGGCGGAACACCAGAGGCAGTTACGGGTGCCGGGTTACTGTTTGAGCGCGATGACCTTGCAGCCCTTACGGGCCACCTTGCCTCACTGATCCAGGACAGAGAGCTTCGAAATAAGTTCGGAGTGCGGGCCCGGACCAGGGCATTGGAGTTTACCTGGATGCATATCTGGCACAGAGTGCGCCAGTTGGCAAAAGTATAGCTCTCACCTGTGAACGCCGGGTTGCTTGGAGCCTCCGGAGGAGCACATGTCAGTTTCAAACAGTTCAAATATACTGCCAGTTGTAAGCGTTATTGTGCCCACTTACAAGGGTACAGAGTTTCTGCGTGAGGCCATTGACAGCATCCTTGCACAGACGTACCCGGCCGTTGAAGCAATTATAATTAATGATGGCTCGCCAGATAACACTGCCGAGGTACTGGCAGAGTACGGCACCAAAATAGTTGCCATAACACAGCAAAACGCTGGCACAGCCGCAGCTAGAAATCGTGGGCTTACGAGCGTTACAGGCCAGTACGTTGCCTTTCTGGATCACGACGATTTGTGGCATCCGGAAAAGCTGGAAAAGCAGATGGCTGTGTTTACAAATAGGCCAGATGCAGGCATGGTGATATGTGGCCGTCAGTTCTTTGATCACTACACTCACCAGATAACCTCTCAGCACCCTGCTGAACCTGAGCTGGATGTGCATACGCTCCTCAGCATGCAGGCTATTGCACTTCAATCGGTAATTATAAAGAAATCAGTACTGGATGAAATCGGTAGCTTTGATCAATCCGTATCTGGCGCGGATGACTGGGAGCTAACCATACGCATTGCTGCGAAATACCCGGTACTGGGCGTTCCCGAGTGCCTCGTGGACATTCGCGGACACGAAGGTCAGCAATCGATTAACTCAGATTACATGTACAATCGAATTGTGGTTGTGCTTGATCGGTATAAAGATCTGCATCCAGGATGCGAACAATGCCGCAAGGCACGCACTGCAGCCTATCAATTTCTAAATGAGATGTACTACCAGCAGATGCTGGGGCAGGCAAAAACTGCGGCAACAAACAGAAAACTGGGCCCTGCAATAGCGCTGTTGTTAAAGGGGCTACGCCGGCACCCGCAGGCGCTGGCTCGTGTACCACTGCGCGCCCTGCAGCGCACTGGTATTGTAAAAAAGGTAGAGCGGGGCGCTCCACACGCCTGAGGGCCCAATGCGCATAACATTTGCACTCCCGGGTACAGTGCTGGAACCGGCCGGCGGCGCCAAAATTGTGTATCAGTATGCAGCCCACCTCGCGGACAGGGGGCATGCAGTAACGGTACTTCACCCCCGCACGTGGGACCCAGTTCCGGGAATAGTCCCCGCAATAAAATCTTTACTCTGGCCCAAGTATATTCGCAAGAACTTTGGTGGCCCTGTTCCGTGGATTGCGCCCCACCCTGGTGTAACTCAGAAATTGTGTAGGGACCTTACCGCAAGCAGTGTTCCAGATGCCGATGTGATTATCGCCACGTTTTTTAGAACAGCTCCGCCGGTTTTTGCGCTCCCTGCTTCAAAGGGGCGGAAATTCTACTTTATTCAGCACTATGAAGACTGGGCCGGGCCTGCGGCCGAAGTGGATGCCACCTGGCGGCTGCCAATGAAGCGCATTGTTATATCACGCTGGTTGATGGAGAAAGCAACGGAGTTGGGAGTGAGCGCCGACACATTCCATGTTCCCAACGCCATGGATCTTGAGAAATTTGTAATGCGCGTGCCACCACAGGAGAGGCTGCCCGTTGTGGCAATGCTGGTGAACACCACCCCATTCAAAGGCCTGGCAGATGGTGTGGCGGCTCTAAATATTATAAGAGCTTCCTCTTCAACATTGAGTGTAGTGGGATTCGGAACTTCACCTCGACCGGATGTGCTGCCGGAATGGATGGAATACATAGAGCGTCCCGGGGCTGGTGCCCTGGAAGCGATCTACAATCGCGCTTCCATCATGCTTCAGCCCAGCCATGCTGAGGGCTGGGGGCTCACATCTACAGAGGCAATGAGCTGCGGATGCGCGCTGGTTACCACGGATAACGGCGGTAGCCGGGACTTCGCTATGGATGAGGAAACGGCTCTTGTGTGCCCGGTTCGCAACCCAGAAGCGTTGGCAGGCGCTGCTCTGCGCCTCTTAGATAACACGAACCTTAGAACCGATATTGCCCTTGCCGGCCAGAAGCACGTGCAGCAGTACTCCTGGAATCGATCTACCGATTTGCTTGAGCTCGCTCTGCTGGCAGATGCTTGAACAAGAGGAATCCGGCATCCCTAACGCAATAGATGCTACAATGTAGCTTGTTTTGTGCAACACCTTTGCACCTGGAATGTCTTAGATCATGTTGCTCTGCCGACGTACGGGCAGGGCAGCAGAGCAGCAATGCACCGATATGGGTGCAGGTGCGCATTGAATGATCTTCTGAATCTAAATGTAACGCAGCGTAGGCAGTTGCTCGTACGCTGCAGCCGTCGTCGTATCTGTGCTAAGCCCCGCCCATTTTGGAGCGGGAGCAACACTAAGGAGAATTAGATGTCTCGAATGGTGCTGAAAGCGCTCGTGGGAGCCGTTTTGCTGGCGGTTATCTCGGCCGCTACACCGGCAAATGCAAAGCCAGCATTTGCTCGCAAAGAAAACAAAGCCTGCAACTACTGCCATGTAACTCCCGGGGGTCCAAAAAACTTCCGTGGCATGTACTACGGCTCACACAACCTCTCTTTCGCCGACTTCGATAACGCTTTCGAGGCGAAGGCAGCAGGCGTGGCGCCGGATGCATTAGGTGGCGATGCCGTTCCCACCAATGCCGCATACCCCACCGTTAAAGTTGCTCCCGCACTGAATTTCGTGCTGAAGGATATTGATGGCAACCCTGTAAACCTTGGCCGTTATCAGGGCAAGGTAGTGGTAGTTGTAAATGTGGCTTCTTTCTGCGGTAACACTCCGCAGTACGCCAGCCTGCAGAAGCTGTACGATAAGTACAAAACTCGTGGCCTAGTAATCCTGGGCTTCCCAGCCAACGAATTTGGCAAGCAGGAGCCGGGCGATAACAAGACCATCAAAGCGTTCTGTACCTCCAAGTACAATGTAACCTTCCCGATGTTCTCTAAGGTAGTTGTGAAGGGCGAGGGCATCGTTCCTTTCTACAAATACCTCACGGATAAGAACACCGATCCGAAGTTTGCTGGCGACATCGACTGGAACTTTGCAAAGTTTGTAATTGGTCGCAATGGTGAGATCGCCGCCCGCTTCAAGGCAGGTGCAGACCCCGCCAAAACCGCCGATATCGTAACGGAGATTGAAAAGCAGCTGGATGTTCATCCAGAAGCTCAGTAGAGTTCCGTAGCGATCCAAGCCTCCTTGTCAGCGCGCGGCCCATCCGGGTCGCGCGTCTGCATTTCTAATCTGGTGTTTTCATGCCTCAAGATAACCGTAAGCTTATTCTACACAACGTATCCTCGCTCTATTCAGATCCATCATCCCGCTCGGAGTTAGTGAGCCAGGCTATTTATGGCGATGTGGTTGCGGAGCATGAAGTCAGCGGAGAGTTCAGCCGCGTGGTAATGCAGGATGGATACGAAGGCTGGCTGCGCAGCCAGCATATTGGGAACCTTCCTGGGGGTATCAGTCGTCAAGCAGGAGATACTGCTGTGATCTGCATACCCTTCGCAGATCTGCTTTCAGAACCGGAGCCGGATGCCACACTTGTTAGCCGACTAACAATTGGCTCACATGTAGTGGTTCTGAGCACTGTGGGAGTGTTTGCACAAACACCATTCGGATACATTCCGATGCCTTGCCTTGCTGGTGCCCCAACACCAACCGATAGGCAGCCGATGGAGCTATTGCGCACAGCGCAATCTCTCATTGGCACGCCTTACCTGTGGGGTGGAACCAGCGCTTTCGGTATCGATTGCTCCGGCTTTGTGCAGCGAATATTTGGCATGTATGGCGTGCCATTGCCGCGGGATGCATACCAGCAAGCGAAGTGCTTTGCGGGGCAACATATTAGTGCGGGAGATACACTGTTCCCGGGAGATATCATATTCTTTCAGGGGAGAGAAGATCCCCGTGGCAGAGGCATCACTCATACCGGCATAGTTATGGATGAGAGTGAAGGCACGTTCATTCACGCGTATGGGAAATTGGGAGTTTGCATATCGAGGCTTCAGGATCCGGAGATACAGAAAGAGTATCGGAGCGCAGGCTGCCTGCGAGTAATCTGGAAGCAAATCTCGGGAAAGCAACAATGGATATGTTAGTTACACTCGCAATTTATTGCAACCCTGAGGATTATATGCTAAAATCAGGGGGTAAGTGGGCTATGGTAGCCAGTGATCGCAACGAAGCGCGTTTGGTTATTTCAATGGCTGTGAAGACAATTCCGGCCAGGAGTACTGGCCACTGTGCGCTCTGCGGGAGTAAATAACAGGCGTGTTTGGCCGTTTGCGTGAAGATATACAAACAGTATTTGCCAAGGATCCGGCGGCTCGTAGCCTGCTTGAGGTCCTGACGTACCCGGGCTTGCATGCCCTGTGGTTTCATTACCTGGCGCACAAGCTGTATTTAAGAAAACTGACGATGCCAGCGCGCCTGGTTTCACAGTTTTCCAGGTTCATTACTGGTATAGAAATTCACCCGGGCGCTACCATTGGCCGTAGGTTTTTTATAGATCACGGCATGGGGGTAGTTATCGGTGAAACCGCAGTGATAGGTGATGACGTCCTAATGTATCATCAGGTAACACTCGGTGGTACCAGCCTGAATAAAGTAAAGCGGCACCCTACTATCGGAAATGGTGTATTGATAGGTATGGGTGCAAAAATACTGGGCCCAATTACAATTGGCGATTTCTGCCAGGTTGGCGCAAACGCCGTTGTAAACAAGGATATCCCACCCAACTGTACGGTGGTTGGTATTCCCGGCCGCGTGGTAAAGCAGGATGGCATGCGGATAACGGATGCCGCTCCGCATGTAATGGATAACCTGATAAACCGCGTGGATCCGCAGGACGAAACCATCCGTGAACTGCGCCAGCGCCTTGAACTTATAGAGCAGCACAGCGAGAAGCTGGAGCAACTCATCGACCGTACGAACGACGACTCTGCATCCGGTTGCCGACGCGGATAGCAGAAGGCATGTACAGGCCCATGCTGGCCACACTCTCATAGTTTGATTCATCTGCGGTAATCAGGAAACATCAAAACGTGTCTACAAGACGCACCACAACTCGTAAATCTCGATCCAGAAGCAGCAAGCCGTTAATAGCGGCCGCCAGCGTGCTGATAATAGCCGCCGTTGGGGGCGCTATTGCCGCCGCCTACGTTCGTGTACCCTCAACGCAAGTAGCGCCAGGGGTGCATGTGAGCAGTGTAAACCTGGGTGGGCAATCTGCAGAGGCCGCGCGCTCCAGCCTGGCGCCACTGCAGGAGAAGGCGGAAGCGCACGCCGTTACTCTAACGTGCAAGCTGCCGAATGGCCGCCAGTACACGTGGAAGTACACGGCTAAAGATCTGGGGCTTTCCCTTGATGTGGATGCAACCGTATTGAAGGCACTGGATACTGGCAGGGCCAGTGCTGAGGCCGCGGCGCGCGTAGAGCAGATTATTAGCGGCAAAACAGAGCAACATACCATCGCACCAGAGCCACGTGTTGCCCAGGATACACTGGATGGCGTTCTTAAGAAGATTGCACACAGCATAAACCGCCAGCCTACCAACCCTCATGTGTCGCTTTCAGACATGGCAGCCGTGCACTTTGAGATCAAACCTGGCCGCCCCGGAACACATCTGGACATACCTGCGAGTGTAGCAGCCATTACAGATTACTGGAAGAAGACCTTGCCGCAGGTTTTACCTGCGGCCGAACAGGCGCCTCACCCTGCCACATCAGCCTCGGATCCACAGAAGACGGTAGAGAAATCTGCTTCCGAAACTGAAAACAGTGACGAAATTGGCCTGGTACTTCAAGAGTTGCCTCCACCGGTTATGGAGGGCGACCTGGCCAAAATTGACGGCCCCATCGCGGAGATGAACACACGCATTCGCGGAACGTCTCAACGCGTTCGTAACGTAACTATTGCCACGCAACATATCGATGGAACGCTATTGGCCCCCGGCGATGTGTTTTCATACAACAAAGTAGTTGGCAAACGAAGCGAAGAGGGTGGTTACCAGAAGGCAACAATCTTTGTAAAGGGCAGGCATGTGGAGGATGTGGGCGGCGGAATCTGCCAGACAGCCAGCACCCTTTACAATGCCGTGCTGAAAGCTGGCCTGAAAGTTGTTAGACGCCAGCCGCACTGCACCCCGGTTGTTTATGTTCCTTATGGCCTGGACGCTACTGTGGCCTACGGTGCGGTAGATTTTCAATTTGAAAACGATACCGAGAACCCCGTGTACGTATATGCTCATGCAAAGGGCAGGAGCCTAACCTTCCGCCTGTATAGCAAACGCAACCCCGGGCGGCACGTTGTGTTGGAAAAAATTCGTCAGATTGTTACGCCATCCACAACCACCGTTGTGGAAGATAAGACTCTGCCAGCAGGCAAGCGTGTGGTGAAAGATAAAGGCGCTCCCGGTTACAACATTCAGTGGAAGCGAATTATTGAAGATGATGGGAAGCCGGCACGCACAGAACTCATTACATCGCGCTACAAACCCGTTTCAGCCATTGTTGCGGTTGGCGCAGGTGCTCCCAGGCCAACGGCCACCGTACCCGGCGCTTTGAACGTACCTGTACCCCAGGGGATTAACAACCGACCGCCCACCCCGCAGGGCGGAGCTCTGCTTCAGCCCGGTGCTGGAGGGTAACCTGCACCGCTGGGCCGAGTTGCGGGTATTATCTACTCAGTCGTATCCTAAGCGGGGTTTCTCGAGGATTTTCATGCGCCGCACGCATCTGGCAACTACTGCTGCAGCACGCGCTGTACAGCGCGTCTTCGAACGCGCCTCCCTCATCCTTCTGTGTACCACTCTCTTTTGGTGCGCGGGCTGCAACCGCTCACAAACTGGCACGGGCCCTAAAACCGTGGCTATCGTTACGCCTGCGCGATCGAACTGGTTTAATAGCCAGCTAATTGAAGGTGCCCAGAATCAGGCCGATCTGCTTGGCTGGAAGGCCGTTCAGTTTTATTCTCCGCCAGGTGATGCCGATGATGCCGTTCTTGCCGCCCTCGCAATGGAAGCTCTGAAGAAGAAGCCAGATGCCATAAGCGTTTGTGGCATGGACGTTAACAAGCTCAGTGAGGTAGTTCATGCTGCCAATTTGGCGGGCATCCCTATCTTCATCCACAATCAGCTGGAGCCAGCTGGCGGCAAGGTGGAAGCGTACATTGGCTACGATGAGTACGATGCCGGCAAAAAATGCGGGGAAGAAGCCCTGGAGTATCTGCGCAAGCATGGCAAGAACGATGTGCCGGAAGGGAAGGTGGCTGTTGTTGAAGGCACCCCCGGCAGCCACAATGATCGCAGGGTAGCTGGCTTTCGAGATGTGCTAAAGTACAGTGAGCACGTTAGTATCGTCGAGGAAAAGAGCGCCGATTGGTCGAATGAAACTGCGGAGAAGCTCGCCTCACAGTGGCTGGAGCGCCACCCAGATCTCTTTTTAGTTTTTGCCTGTAACGATGCCATGGCGCGCGGCGTATCTCGTGCGGCATCCAGCGCACATAAAGAGATTAAGATTATCGGTTACGGTGGCTCACCAGACGGCCTGTTTGGTGTGAAGGCAGGGTATGTTAGCTCTACCCTTGCCACCAACCCACGCAAAATGGGGAGCCGCATTGTTCATGTGATGATGGATGTGTTTGGCAACTCCGGCGTTATTAAACCCGGTGAACCCGTCATTACGGATATAACGATTGTGAATTCGAGCACTGTCGATGCTTTTATGGGCGGCTTTGCTCCCTTACATCAGGAACAGCCACAGCAACCCGCGGGTTCGGCCCCGGCTTCCGCTGGCGGTACAGCAGGCAAGTAAACTTCGTGAAGGAGAGTTGTGCATGACACAAATGGGAGCCAGACCGGGCGCATTCCGGCTGATTATGCGTGAAGGTGGCCAGGTTCGCGAAATGGGAGGCGACCTCACCGAAGCCGTTACCGCCGTCGACTTTATGATGCGCCAGGCACTGGATCTCGGCGCCTCTGACGTGCACCTTCAGCCAGAACGTAATCGCCTGCTTGTAAGGTATCGCATGGATGGTGTAATGCACGATGTTGGCCAGTACAGCCTGGAGATAGTTCCGAACGTGCTGGCGCGCCTTAAGCTGGCTGCCGGTATGCACATCGATGAGCGCCGCGAACCACAGGATGGCCGCCTCGATATGGAGTATGGCACGCGCAAGCTCAGCGCTCGTATGTCTTGCCTGCCAATGCTTAACGGCGAAAAGGTTGTTATGCGCCTTCTGGACCCCATGGGTGCAAAGGTAGACCTTGATAAGCTGGGTATGCCCGCCGATGTGCTTTATAAGTGGAGCAATGCCGTTCAATCATCCTATGGCCTGGTGCTTGTTACGGGCCCAACTGGAAGCGGTAAAACCTCCACGCTATACGCATCCCTTAATAAACTGGATCGTATGAAGAAGAACATCGTTACCGTAGAAGACCCGGTTGAATACGAGTTCATGGATCATATCACCCAGGTGCAGGTAACAGAGCGGCTTACATTCCCGCGCGTTATGCGCTCCTTTCTTCGGCAGGACCCGGATGTAATGCTTGTTGGAGAAATGCGAGACTCTGAAACGCTGGGTATTGGCATTCAGGCAAGCCTTACTGGCCACCTTGTGCTGAGCACCCTGCATACCAATAGCTCTATCGAAACCATTGGCCGAATGATTGATATGGGTGGACAGCCATACCTTATTGCATCTACCCTGCAGGCAGTTATGGCACAGCGCCTGGTGCGAACCATCTGCACCAAGTGCAAAACCCCTTATAAGCCAGACCGAGATGAGCTGATTGAGATTAACCTCAACCCGGATCTTATCGACAAGCACACCTTCTATAAAGGTACTGGCTGCGATCAGTGCCGAAACACCGGGTACAAGGGCCGCCTCGGCCTGTTTGAGGTAATGGTAAGCACGCCTGAACTGCGTGAACTTATTGCAAAGCAGGCCAGCATTGCAGCCATTACCGAGGTTGCCCGATCCAAGCAGAATATGCGAACTATGCTTGACGATGGCTACGCAAAAATTGCTGAAGGCCGCACAACCTGCAAAGAGGTATTTAATGCGGTGTACTCCTCGATGTCTGGATAGTTTCTGTGCCTTGGAATAGTTAAACGGCCCGCCCAGAGCTTTCTCCGGGCGGGCCGTTTATTGTTTGCCGTACAAAAAGTGTTAGCTGCTTTTGTTGGGCCCGGTTGGCACTTTACCTGTGGTCATCTCGGTGTACTTATCTGCCGCGTCTTTACGGCCCGGATCTTTTTCATGTACCATCCGAACCAGGTCAAACGCATCGTAAGTATTTCCCACACCCAGTTCCGCATCGGCAAGCTTCATGTTGTTATTCAGATCATTGGGGTTCTGAACGTAACGATGGCGTAGATCTCGTAGCGGTATCAGGGCTGCTTTCAGCTGTTCATTCGTTTGTTGAGCCTGAATTAGGAGTGGGCTGTTGAGCCTATCGTACAGTTCTACGAGGGCATCCACAAGTTCCAGAGATGCCGGGCCATTTTTGAACGCGCGCTCCAGCTCTATTTGCGCCCCATGGAGATTATTCCTTCGCAGGTAGATGCGCCCAAGCTGAGTGAGCGTCTGAGTGTGTTCAGGATTGTTTACCAGCGCCAATCCAAAGTGGATAATCGCATTTTTGTCATCTATTTTGCCCGCTCTGCCGTACTCGCTGAGGATCCAGCCTTCCAGATAGTGGGCCTGCACCGGAAACTTATCGGTGGCCAGTTCTGCCTCAACAATACCCAGAGCATCCTGCGGTTTGCCAGAGAGAGCGAGAATACGGGCGTAATCAAGTGCCAGTGCGTGATCGGAAGGTAGAAGCGTGTGCGCGCGGCCCAGGGCCACTGCAGCACCTGCGTAGTCGCCAGCCTTCTCCAGCAGCATGCCATACGCATTAAAGGCTGCGGGGCAATTTGGCTCTATGGCAACGCCATCCTGCGCTACGTTGAGGGCCATTTCAAACCGGTTGGCCATACCGTAAAGCTGCGCGCGCCGGCATTGAAGGTGGAGGTGTTTGGGGTGGTAGTACAGAACAGTGCCGAGTAAATCTGCAGCACGCCCAAGGTTTCCGCCGCGTTCTTCCACTTCAGACATGGCAAGATAAGGGCGTGGGTCTTTGTTGTTCAGGCGTACAGCATTTTGCCAATCCAGCATAGCAAACGCTGTACTGCCCTCTTTCAGATGCTCAACACCTTGCCAATAGTACCGTTCTGCGGTCATTGGCCGATGTCGATAGATATTAACACCACCAGCCACAACTGCCAGTGTGCCAATGGCTGCTATCAGGATCGGCAAGCGGCGTTTAAGCCGCTTGCCGATTGCCTGAAACAGAGATTCTCCGGCAGGAGTTGCCGGTACAGGTTTGCTGGCAGGAGGAGTTAATTTACTCGCCATCGGAGCTACTTCTTGAAGTGCTTCTTAGGCCCGTCAAACTCTGGCTTGAATGGTTTCTTGCCACCGCCAGCGCGATCTACGCGCTGCCGATCGCCACCAAACCGGGTTTGCGGCCGATCTCGATCTGGAGAGGATCCACGGGGTGGGCCCATGTACCTGCCGCCTCCACCACCGCCCTGTGGCGGGCCTGATGGGCGCTGTTCCTGCCATGCGCCAGGTGGGCGAGGCCCGGAACCGGGCTCGCCTTCTGTGCGTGGGCGAGCAACATCTGCGTACACCTTGCGGCCGCGCATTTTGGTGCGGTTAAGGGCTTCGATAACCAGGTTGGCATCGGCTTCCGGAACCTCAACAAAGGTGCTGCGGTCCATGATATCGATGGTGCCAATTGCGTTGCCAGGCACACCGGCTTCATTGGCAATGGCGCCAACAATATCGCCAGGTCGAATGCCATCCTGCCGGCCAATCTGGAGGAACAGGCGGGTCATACCGGATTCGGTGCGCTCGGTTTCTACGTTTGCCTGAGCAATATCGTAATCGGCTGCGCCCTTCTCTTTCTGCCATAGCATCTGCAGTGCAGCGGCGGCAATCTGAGAAGCATCGAATCCGCCCTCTTCCATCATCTCACCAACGGTGGCCAGGAAGCCATCGGAGTTGCCTTCATTGATGGACGCCTTGAGCTTATCTTTGAACATCTCACGGCGGCGAGAGGCGATATCGGCGGAGGTAGGCACCCGGCATGGCCGGATGGGTGCGTTAATGGTTCGTTCGATCAATCGAAGCTGATATCGTTCGCGGGGGCTTACCAGAGTAATGGCTTCGCCGCTGCGGCCCGCGCGGCCTGTTCGGCCAATGCGGTGGATATAAGACTCAACATCCCACGGAATATCGTAGTTGATTACGTGTGTAACCTGATCGATATCCAGACCACGGGCGGCAACATCGGTGGCAATTAGCAGATCGGCGGCACCTGCACGGAACTTGCTCATAACGCGATCACGGGCTGCCTGGTTCATTTCACCATGCAGAGTTTCCGCCTCATAGCCACGTAGCTGCAGCGATTCACCAAGGTCATCCACATCGCGACGGGTACGGCAGAAGATGATGGTGCTGCCCGGGCTCTCCATATCGAGGATACGAGAAAGAGCCTCTACCTTCTGGGAAGGAGCTACCTCGTAGTACTTCTGTTCGACAAGGGCAACCGTGCGGCGTTTGCTTTCAATAGTAACGCGCTCCGGGTCTCGCAGATATGTTTTCGCCAGCGCGGCGATACGCGGCGGCATAGTTGCGGAGAACAGTGCGGTTTGGCGCTCTGCAGGGGCATCTTTGAGGATCTCTTCTACATCCTCAAGGAAGCCCATGTTCAGCATCTCATCTGCTTCATCCAGAACCACAATGCGAACGCGAGTAAGATCGAGCGTGCCGCGGCGCAGGTGATCAAGCACACGTCCTGGCGTGCCGACGACAACCTGTGCACCCTGGCTCAGAGCCCTGAACTGGCGATCGATAGGCTGGCCGCCGTAAACAGGAACAACCTTGAGCTTGCGGTATTTGGAAAGGTTGTAAGTTTCCTGAGCAACCTGAATGCAAAGCTCACGGGTGGGCAGAAGTATAATGGCCTGCGGATAGTGGAATGTAGAATCCAACAGATCGGCAATTGGCAATGCGAAAGCAGCTGTTTTGCCTGTTCCGGTTTGTGCCTGGCCGATAAGATCACGGCCGGAGAGCAAAACAGGGATAGACTGCTCTTGAATGGGCGTAGGCGCTTCAAAGCCCGCCTCAATTACTGCACGCAGAGTGGCTTCACTCAGATTCAGATCTCGAAAAAGCTTTCCGGGCGGAACCGTATCTTCGGCATCTCCTTCGCCTTCGGAAACGATTTCTGCAGGTGCTGCAGGCCATGCAGTTACTTCAGGGGCTACCGCTGGTTCTGGTGCCGCAGTTACTTCGGGTGCTGCAGCTACTTCAGTTGCCACAGGTACTTCGGATTTTTCAGTACGTACGCTGGCAGGAGCCTCCTCGGAGGCTGCCTCGGAACCTGCAGCCACGGCTGCAATGGGTTCGGAAACTGTCTCGACCTGCTGCTTCACAGCAGTGTCTTCGGCGGCGGTGGTATCCTTGCTCTTCGACGAACTTTTCTTTTTTGTAGTCTTAGCTTCGGTCATTAAAACGTCACATTCTCCCTTTCTCAACATTCTTAGTATACCTTAAGGACCGATTCGGGACTGTGACGCAGTTCACGACACTTTACCGCCGTTTTGCGCCTTCTAAATTTGAGGATCAATTAGATTTCTACATCCGTCCAATAACGGTGGTTGAAGCCACCCTGTGTAATATGTTACACAGCATTCCGCTCCAATTGGCACATTCGGTGCCTTGTGCTATAATCAGCAATTCTGCACCATGCTGGCCCCCACCGGTTCTGCAGTATTGGCGCTGAAATTGCGACGGTTTCCCCCACACTTTTTTTGCAACCGTGAGTATTCAAGCAGTCCGGGCCCGCCTGCAGGCGTGCGCTCGGGGGAGATGACGATGAAGCATCGAGATGCCGTGGGGATTGCCAGCAGAGTTACTGCTGCAATTACCATAGTCGGCGCGTTTACGCTTTCACTAACGGGGTGCGGCGGTGGTGGAGGTACCTCTACTCCTGTA
The DNA here is from genome assembly GCA_903859705.1 of uncultured Chthonomonas sp. Taxonomy (GTDB): domain Bacteria; phylum Armatimonadota; class Chthonomonadetes; order Chthonomonadales; family Chthonomonadaceae; genus CAIXIX01. The sequence continues at coordinate 50,484 of CAIONQ010000023.1, read as the reverse complement.
GACCCGCTTGCGGCTGGCCGATCCGTTCTGGTGAATCTGGCATCCGGCAGCTCCAATACATCTACTCAAACCCTTGGCGACGCATTCTCGCTGTTTCAGAAGGCAGTGCGCTCCAATCCCGGCAGTTCTCAGGCACGCTTTGGTGAGGCAATTTCGCTTGCAGGCATTTGCGGCGAGGGTATGGATGCCGGAAGCACCGCTGCTTCCGGTGGTTCCAGCGGCGCAGGAAGCACCGGCAGTACACATCTTCCGGGCAGAAGCACAACGGCAATAACTCGCGGCAATGCCCCTTCAGGTGGAGGTTCGCCCGGTGTGGGCCTCGTTCCAGATCCGCCTACAACCGGCACCATGCCCCCATCGCCGCCAGATGACACCACCATTTCGGCGCCTGTTCCCGGCCACAATCAACTCAGCCTTATCTGGTTCCTCAATCGTGGCCTTTCCAACCCAAATACCTTGCTTGAAATGCTTGGCCCCATTGCTGATCTCAGATTCGGCATGATGCCGTTTAATGGCTATTTTGGCGATTCTTCTGATGTGGCGCGTAGGCAGAAGCTACTTGCAGATCTCGGCACTGTAGCCGACGACCTGGCAATTGTGGAGGCTGATGCTAATTTCACCTACACCTTGCCTGCTCCCGATCAAAATGGTGCAACAGTAACGATTGGCCTGCCCGAGGTTTACCTTTTCGACGCATATGTTAACTCTATGCGCTCCGAAATAGCACTTTCACTGGCATACATCCGCGATCGTAGTAACGGCGATAACACAGGCGTTATAACAATGGCCAACACGGGCAGCTCCAACTCGGCTGGCTCTGCACCACCGCCCGGCATTTCGGAACCAGCCACCAGCGTAACTAACTCCCTTGTTCCCTACTTTGGTTATCTGGATAAAAACAATAACGGCAAGCTCGAGCCTGGAGAGTACCTGCCTGCCAGCCCATTTCTTACGTTGCGAGATGCCTCCTACTTGCAGATTGCTCAGAAGGCCATAGCTGCCACTGCTGATCGTGAGCAGAAGGGGATTGCCGGCGTGTTGGCGCGCCCTACAGATGGAAGCGGTGGTTACCTGCTACCTAACACTCCCAAGGTGAACATAGTATTAACCCGTATAAACACCTATGTGGTGCCGGTTATTGCACAGGCTGCCGTGGGCCCATTCACCCTCAAGTTCCCGAGGTTTGTGGTGAACATCTACGGCACCGTTACAGGTGGATACGCAGGCGGGGTGTTCGAGCAGATGCCTGCAGCACTGGCAGCATCCGCGGCAAACGGCGGCCCCAACAGTGGGGCAAACAATGGCCCCGCAATAATGCCTGGTGTTACAATAGTAAAAGTTAAGGTAAATATGGCTGCCTGGTTCGCAAACCCACCGGCTGACATCAAAGCCTTCGCACCAACGTACCCCTTTATCTCTGAGGGTATCCCGGACTTCTCTGCCGGTGTTTACCCGGACCCAACCTATGGTGGCCTCTTCCCGGATGGGTTGCCCTCTGATCTGCTGAACTAAAACTGTTTAGCGCCGATAGGGCATGAAAACGATATACAGGTTGTGATAAGCACTGCAAACGGGCTTCGCTTCATATCATGAAGTGGAGCCCGCAACATTGTGGATGTGCTGCTGGATACAAAGACGTGCGCGCACAAGAAGCGAGAAACAGTTGACCTCAACACCACATATCTCGGGATCCGTTACCATACGCCCAATCGATAGAAGCAGTAAGGCCGATGCAACCAGGCTAATTGGCCTCTTCAACACCCTGGATGAGGGATGGCCCGGTGGCTGGAAGCGCGGCATTCAACCCCATCTGGAAGGCATGATGTGGAAGTTCGAAGGATGGGCGTGCAACTTAGCTCTGGTGGCAGAGGCAGACGATCGTTTCCTAGGGATCTGCGAGCTTAAGGCTCCAGAGGCAGATGGAGATACCGGCTATGTAGCCTTCTTATATGCCGACCCCGCTATCCACGGCCTTGGCATTGGAAAGAGACTTCTGCGTACCGCCATTGACTATTGCATTGAGCAAGGTTACCGCGAAGTTACCCTGCACACCTGGGCCGGAAATGAAAAGGCAATGCCGCTTTACAAGCGGATGGGATTTATGTGGGAGCCGGAGAGCGATGTATATATGCGCTGCTTCGTGCCTGGAATCGTTAACTCCACACCTGGCAAGTGGTTCTTCTCAAAGCCTGGCAGAGATTGGTATGCCTGCCTGAAAAATGTGCCAGAGTTGGTACCGGACAAAGCCAATCTCAACGGCATGCCGGTTTACCAGTATCTGTTTCAGGATGGGGACGACCAGCTCTCGGTATCGGTGGATTGTGCCTCTGGCGGGATAACCGCTATTGATTGTGCGCAACTGGAAGCCTCGTGCGTGTTAACCGGGTTAACCGGCCCAGCCGGCATTGTGGCCGCCGGAGACAATCTGGATGCTGCCTGGAAAGTAACATGGAAGAAGAACCCCAACACCCCAGTTACAATTACTGCCCAGGGTGATGAGTGGCTGGAAGCACAGCTAAACGCCAGCACTGTTGCCGGAGTTCCAACCGAAAGTATGGGGATTGTATCTGCGAATTTTGGAGCACAACCTATTAAAGATGGCCGGCGGCACGGCAGGTTAACCACCCGTATTGAAGGCATCGACCTCGATGGCGCAGTGGAAACAGTGGTTCTGGAAACCGGGGCCCGCTTCGTGCGCCCATTTGAAGCAACGCTCAGTGAATCCGCCTTCTACCCCGGGGTACCGCAAGCGGTTCAGCTTTCCATCAAGAACAGTGTGGATTGCTCCCGCAGCATCACTGTTTCGATTATCGTTCCAGAAGGCACTGAATTTAACCTGGAGAGCAGCACTCTCAACCTGCTGCCCTGCGCAGTTGCCGAGATGAAGGCCGAAGTAACTATCGCCAACGGTGGGGCATACCAGGCCATCGTACAGATTGATAGCGGAAACCATATAGAGCATGTGCCGCTGATGCTGCGGTGCCACGCGGGGTCTCCACTGGTGTTTGTAGATTCTGGTGCTGACACACTGGTGCAGGAATCAGCCGGATATTCGGTGTGCCAGAACCTGCTCGGCGGCCGCCTGCATTTCAGCAACAAAGCCACAGGTTTGCAGATGGAGCTGACAATACCGGATGTTGGCCCACCGTATAATCCCTGGCGATGGCGAAAGTGGCCATATCTCCCGCTGCAGCTGCCTCATCTTCCTGCAGGTGCTGCCGCAATTAGCGGACATACGGTTGAACAGCCAGATATTACGGTTACGCGTGCCGTTACACCGCTATCTGATTCGCTTTTGCGAATAGAAATCACGCTGCAAAATACCGCAGCAGAGGCGTTTGATGGCGCTATCCGCGTAAACACGGGTCGCTCCCACCCCCTGGCGCTGGCATTGCCACTGGAATCAGGGGTTCTGCACGAACTTACTTCCGATCTGGATGGCTTCCCGGTATGCACTGCGGACTTCCTGGCGGAAGGCAAAAGCCTTTCGGAAGGCTGGGTTGCCATGGAGATGAAGGGCGGAGTGGCGGGCCTTTTGTGGAGGGGAGAGGGAGTTTACGAAAACGAGTGGGTGCCCTCCCTAACCTTACAAACTGGCCCTGTTCCCGCGCATGGTTCGGTAACTCTGGAACCCATGTACGTGTATCTTGGCCCTGGCAACTTCAGCACCGTTCGCAACCTCTGGCAAAGGCTAACCCGGAAAGCGGGGACGGCGGAGCCCGAAGAGCTTAAGAAAATTGCGGGGCGAGAACTAACGTTCTCGGTGAACCCCGTGTTGCTGCCTACAGATGAGGCAGTTACGGTGAGTCTATCTGCGGCAAACAGGCTGGGTGCACCTTTGCTGGGCGAGATCCACATTAGTGCTGGCGGAGCGACTGTATCACCCGAAAGCATCGAACTACCGAATATTGGCATTGTACAGAATGAGACAATTACACGGGAGCTGAGCATCTGTGCAGCCAATGGTGCCACCGCAGACCTGACAGCGGAACTGCGGCTGCCCCGTTACGATATCACCATAGAATCACCGGTAATCTCAGTTGGCAGCAAAATTCCCGTGGCAGTAGCGGAGGAGGGCGAGGCAGGGATATACACCGTTGATAATGGCAATATCCGCTTCCAGGTAAGCCCCAGATTTGCTGGCAGTATGTTCTCTCTGCAGCATGGCAGCTTTGAATACCTAACCTCCAGCTATCCACAAAGTCGGCCGATGGTATGGTCTAACCCATGGTTTGGGGGTGTGCATCCATACCTGGAGTGGATTGGTGGTTTTCTGTTAACAAAAGAGGCTTTTGCTGCCCGGGTGGTTACAGACCGGGTAGGAACACGCGGGCTTCAGTGGAGCGGTGTAGAAACAAGCTGCACCCTGCAGCACCGGTTGCGCCGAGGTCTGCAGGTGAAAACCGAATACCTCACCAGGGCCGATACTTCTATGGCCGTAGTGATGGTAACCTGGCACAACCCAACTACGGGCCCCATCAGCCTGCCCAATGCGGGTGTAGCATGCTGGACCAACCCGGGCGAGGTCATTGCTGGCAAATCAGCTACGACAACCTGGTGGAACAATGGGCAAAAGCGTGTGCGCAGGCTGAGCCAGTTTAGCCATGAACATAACGTTTACGGCTGCGGACTTACAGAAAGTACCGATGGCCACCGCATGCTGCTGATTGCGAGCGGTGGCGAAACGGGGGGTGCAATGAAAACCGAGGACTTCGGCGTTCACGGTGCTAACTTCGGCACCGGCGGCGAAATCACCATAAAGCCAGGCGAATCGGAAAGATCCTTGCTCTGGCTAGTTCTTGAACCTGCCGATGAGGATATAGATCGCTTGCGATCCCTTAAGGCACTTACTGATCTGCCTTAGTGCTGATCTCGGATTACGCGAAGCCCAAATACAGAAGCCAGATCGTGGCCAGCCGTAGATTCAAAACGGATGGTCACTTTCTTTTTGTTCTGAGTAACTGCGGGCGGTACAGCGTACGTAACGTCTACAAACTTTGCTGGCGATGAGCGAACTGCGCTCTGATTGGCAATCTCTACCCCATCTATCAGCAGCTTGAAGGCGGCGGGCCGACGTTCGTTTGTAAAGTAAGTTACCACCAGCGCGTTGTGTGCGCTTGCATCTACGGGCATATCAAAAGTGAACCAACCTCGGCCGCCTCGCCCGGCTCTATCCAGTATGCGCACCGGCTGGCTGCCCTCCGTGTGCATTTCAAAATCCCGCTCGCTCTGCATCATTCCCGGGTGGGCATAGCTTACAGTTATCTTCTCCAGGGCCAGTATGCGGGCATTTTCTGCCGCAACTTCGGCCTGTTTGTGCTTCCACTCTGTGGGTGTAAACAGATCCCAGTACACCTCATACTTGCGATCGTGCAGGGTGTAGAAAGGCTGAAGTTTCAGCGTAACCGCAGATGCAGATCCTGCTGCCCCGGCATATTCTCCCTGTGCTTCGTAGGCGGCGTTGTTCCCCACCGGGCGCAGCCATGCGGTGCCCGCAGCATGCGGTGTAACAATTACAGGCAGCTTCAGGGCGGAGTGCTCATCCTCTGGTGTGGCACTCTCGAGATTGCCAGCAAGGGCCAGTGGGCCACGCATAACAGCCGCACGGCGGGGATTGTCTGGAACGGACTCGAGCCGCAAGCGCATGGGCAACACCATCTGAATGGTATCTCCATCCTGCCACTTTCGCTGGATTGTTACGTAAGATCCGGGCGCTGTAACCCGGCTGCGCCTGGCCCCATTAATGCTAAGCGCGTAGCCAGAACCGGCCCAGGTTGGGCGGCGCAATGCAAGCGTAAATGTTTGAGGAGAGGCCATACTTAGCTTGATGGTTACTGCTTCGCCCTCTGGCAGGCTGGTTTGCACATCAAGATGCACTCCCTGCTCTTTCCAGTTTGCGGTGGAGGGGGCATACATATTCACCCACAGAGTGCCGTTGCCAGCGCAATAGATACCATCGGCGAGCAGTGCATGATTCTCCATACCAGAGCCAACGCAGCAGGTGAAATCGTTCTGCATATCCTGGTACTCATGCTGTACGCTGCGCCCAACGGGCACCATGTAACACATGCGGCCATTATCTGGCGAAATGGAGGCCAACACATGATTGTACAGGGCACGCTCCATAAAGGCAGCATACTTCTCCTGCGGCTCAAGGGCAAACAGAGCGCGCGAAAACTTGAGCATGTTGTACACGTTGCAGCTTTCGGCGGTACGGCCATCAATGTAGTCGTTTAACTTATCGGCCGGTCCAAAATACTCGTCTTTGCCATGCCCACCCGTTGCAAAACTGTGATGCAGAGCCACTGCATCCCAGAAGAAATGGGCTGCGGCCCCTTCCTCAGCTATTCCCGCAGAGACATAGCGAGAGAGCGATCCCAGAAGTTTGGGCACCTGAGTGTTGCCATGTTTGCCGGGCAAAATATCCTGCCCGGCAGCAAGCGGATCCACCACCGAGTGGTGCACAAACTTCTCTGAGAGTGTAAGCCAGCGATTATCGCCTGTATCCGCATAGAGATCGGCAAGCACTTCATTCATTCCGCCAAACTCTGTGTTCAGCATCTTTTGAATTTGCTCCGAAGTTAACGGAGCAAGCACGTGTTCTGCCCAGGCAGAAAACCCAATCTCAACATCAAGGGCCTTTTTAAGATGCAAAACGTGATACGCATCGCGCAGGCCAGCATACGTTTTGTGAAGGGTGTACCACGGCGACCACAGGCCATTTAAATCAAACCCGCCAGATCGGATATCCCCTCTGGAAACCTCCGCGAACCTCTCTTCAAGGTGCTCCAGCGCGCCACAATACCCGTCGCCATGTTTTGCTTGAACTTCGGCAAGCTCATCCACGATGTAGATTGCCCGCTTCTTGAACTCCTCGTTGCCGGTTGCCTGGTACATAAAGCAGATGGCCGAAAGGTAGTGGCCAGCAATATGACCGGTGAGGTTTTTGCCACCGCCATCCCAGCCGCCGTACCCCTCTGCCTTTGGTTTCAGGCCCGCCTGAACACGGTAGTAAGATAGCATTCTATCCGGGCTAAGGCTCAGCAAATAGGCAGCATCCAACTGTTGGGCATGTAGCAGCGGCCCACCGGTTAACCGAACATCGTTCAGCGGCAGGGGGGCGGCCTTCAGTGGCACCGCTCTACGCGTGGGCTGAGCAGATGCAGACAGTGTGCACCCAAATATCAGTGCCGCACACAGCACCAAACAAAATCGCAAAAGGGAATACGAAAGAACCATCACTTACTTTTTTACTCCATGGGCGGTGGCAGGGATCAGGATTACTTCACTATGTGTGGGTAGCGGGATTGTGTAGGCCCCTGCATCCTGTTTGAAGTTACCCTGAAGCCTGTAACTGGATGCGCCAGAGACCCCGGGCGTTTCGATACACAATCGTGCGATCTTGTTTGCGCCGGCGATGGCGGTGAATCTCAACTTGACAGAGCCATTCTGAGGCGTGAACTCGGCATACTCAAACGTGCCGGCATCCAGCGTTAGCCATAGCCTTGCCGGTGCGATATAGAGCCGGCGACGAGCGGAATCTTTGGGCACTACACGAACGGTGTTGGCGGCCTGAACTACGTTGCCGCCAAATGCAACCCAGCCCACTTCTGGGTGTTTAACCAGATACGTTGCTGTTGCCATGGCATGGCCATAGAAGTTGGGGCCGTAATCGCCGCTGTATGCATCCCACTTTAAAGTGGATGGGAACGAGTGGAAAGCCGCCGAACCGAAACCTTCCTGATCGATATTGGTGAGGGCTGCCATGCCTCCGGCGTACCCCACACGCAGCAGGTACAGATCATCTGGCCTTTCCCGATACTGCTGCAGCAAGGGCAGTGAATTAATGCCTGAGCCGTAATGGTGTATCTGCCGCTCTATTCGGCTAAGCTTGCCGCCGTACAGAAAATCCCAGTATCGGCGTGCATTGCCATTGTAACCCCAGTGCGGAAGCGTGGGCATGTAACCTAAAATCGAATCAAGCGCGATTTCGGCCTTATCTTCATATCCAAAGTGCTTACACCAGGCAAACACCTCTTCTTGCCCGGTAGAATCCCATGCCATTTCACTGCCAAATGGGAAGCGCGCCTTGCGCCATGTTTCTGCCCGAATGCGCATGTTACGCTCAAGATGAGCGGCCTTTTCGGCCCAGCCTTCACGCTTGAGATCCTGCAGAATAGCAACAAAAATATCGCCTTCCATCAATCCCATTTCAACGTATCCAACGCGAGTATTGCCGTTTTCATCCCGGTCTGTTAAGAAGCGTGCGGTTTCGTATGCATGATCGAGATACCAGTTCCAGCCAAATCGAGACTGAAAGCCCGGATTGTTGCGCACTGCCCTGTACATGGACCAATAGGAGGCCGCAACGTGCGGGTAGTTGTAGCCCCGACCAATATCTTCTGATGCTTTGCGGTTCCAACTTGTCCAGGATCGCCAATCCCTATTGGTGTCGTAGGCATAGTCCGTAAGCTCCTTAGGTTCGTAATAGAAAAGGCTCTTGCGAACTCCATACTTATTGGGGCCATCACTGTATTGAATCCTGCCCCACAACACGCCATCCACAAACTTTTCAAATTTAGCCATTTCGGCAAAATTGGGCTGCACTAACTGCTTCATGGCTGCGGCCAGGTAGGAGCCAGATCCTCCCTCATCGCCGAGGCCCGCAATCCAGACCCGGCTATCCTGCGTTACCAGCCGGTTTGCTTCCCTATCGTAGCTAAGCACAGATGGGCTGCGGTGGAATGGATCGGAGGCATCTTCAAACCACTGCTTAGTAAACAGAAAGCTACCCAGATCGGCAGTGGCTTGCGAAGCAGGTTTGATTACATAGCAGCTTATGGCCTGCACCAGGCCATCTGCATAGGTAACGTTTACCCGAGCGCGCCCCCAGTTTTTGCCACGCAGAGTGTAACCCTGCCATTTTCCATGGAGATTGGCATCTGCGGAGGCTTCAACGGCACCCGGCGGATCGGCGGTGATGGTTCGAACGGGGCTGCCGTACTTCAGAAACAGGCGTGCATTCAAATCCTGAGGCAGCACATAACCGGGGATACCCATGGCAACAGGCCGATGGTTGGCGGCAAGGGTAGCTTCGATATCGCGTATAGATGGGGAAGACAAGAAGCGTAGCCCGTAGGTTTTGCTTTGCCCAGGGTGCAAGGTTACGGAAGTGGGTGCGTTCCAGGGGCGGGCGTTACGCCACTCATTTTCTGCATAGGCGCGGGTGTGCACAAGCCAGGCAAAGGTTCCCTCAAAGGTCTGGTTCGGCCACATTGGCTCCTGCAGCAGTTGGTAGCCTTCGAACGGAGTTCTGGTTCCATCTTCTGGCACAACAACAAGTGCAGGCCCAGCACCGCTGAGGCGGGTTACCTGCAGATAGCCCGCATCCTGACCAATGTAGGGATCTGAAAAAGAGCAGATTTCATGCGCTTGCTGCAGGTTGCGGCCCGTTATGATGTTGTTAAACACCATAGGGATGCCCAGAGAGCCAATTTCTACTGGCTGTGCAGAAGTGTTCTTCAGCTCAAACTGCAGGGTAAGCCTGCCATTGCTGGTTTTCCAGCTGCGGGTAACCTGCAGCGGGCTTGTGGAGGCAAGGCTGGGGTTGAGGATTGCCGTGGCCAGCGAACCCGGTGTGTTTATTGGGGTTACTGGCCGGCGATGCGCTGCGGTAGAGTAATCCTGCCACTTTGCATTTGCGGCTATTCGGCACCTGAACGTGATATCTCCGAGGTGGTAAAAGCCATCCCGGGAGCGTTCGGCCAGTTTATCTGCGGGGGTATAGTCGAAATTATCCTTGCCACCTGCAGGTTTCAAACTTCGGGCAGTTTGGCTGATGGGATCCAGGGTTAATGCAAAGTCCGATGTTTTGATCAGGATTTCAGATTGCGGTGGTGCGGCTTGCGCCTTTGCACCACATGGCGACAACACTGCCGCGATAAGAAACAACACAATCCATTTCAGCTTCTGCCTGATTAACATTGGTACCCCACCAGTAAACGCCGATTATTTTAGGTTTCCTTAGTTATACCGTCAAATCTTCATAACCAGTGTCAATCCATCTCCAACGGGCAGCAAGCTGAGGTGCACGCGATGATCATCGCGAATCTTTGCGTTGAGGGTGCGCAGTGCCACCGTGCTTTCATCGTTCTTCTCCGGGTTGGAAACGTGCCCACTCCAGAGGGTGTTATCGATGGCGATTAGGCCGCCCGGCCTCACAAGCTGAAGCATGCGTTCGTAGTACCCATCATAGTTGGGCTTATCGGCATCGATAAATGCGAAATCGAAGGTGCCGGCGTGGCCATCAGCAATCAGGGAGTCCAGAGTATCCAGTGCGGGGGCAATGCGCAGATCAATTTTGTGTGCTACGCCGGCCTGTTCCCAGTAGCGGCGGCCAATATTCGTCCACTCGGTGCTAACGTCGCACGCAATCAGTTTTCCATCTTCGGGTAGTGCCGTGGCAACCGTAAGCGCGCTGTAGCCAGTAAATACACCCACTTCAAGCACCCTGTGGGCTCGGATAAGCCGCGTAAGCAGCGCCATAAAGTGGCCTTGCTCCGCAGATATCTGCATGCCCCCTGCGGGCATTGCGGCAGTTTCTTCACGCAGGCTCACAAATAGCTCAGGAAGGGGGCGGTTTGCCTGAAGCAGGTATTCGTACAGTTCATCCGTCATCGGTATGGTTCTTGCAGACATGTTTTACATACTCCTGGGCCGAAAAGAGTGTGGTTTCAGCGAGGCAAGCTTCGATGTTCGATAGGCAATTACCTTTGTGCCCGCTCGCACAAAAAAACCGGGCCATCGGAAGTGGTAATTCCGATGGCCCGGCTGTGTTCTCCCGGTGAAAAGCGGTTTTCTTTTCACAAATTATTGCGCCCTGCGTGTTCTCTGAATATACATTTCCATCAGAGCTTCTTCAGTTTCACGCTCATTAAGCCATTCCCAATAAACCGGGCTGTTCATGAGCATTTCGAGGTCCAGTACACGTTTGCCGTTTGGCCCATTGGGGCGCGGCATTGTTAGGCCTTCCCTGTTATATGCGGCGCAAATCTCGACGATAATGGTTCTATTTTCAGTTTTCGTGCGGGCAGCCTGCTGACCATCCGCTTCGCGCTCTGTACCGCTGCCTTCACTCGGATCCGGGATCGGGAAGGGGACAGACGCTTTTGGTTTGTTTCCCATCAGTCTGTACTCCGTGCAGCGCGAATATTGCCAGCGGTCTCCTGTATTAGGGGGCACTGGCAGTGAAAGCGGCCCGCTGAGCCGATATCACAGGGTGTGTAGGGAAAGTGTTGCTCCCACTATCTATGACGATTTATAAGACGATTTAATTCACATGCAGGACACAGGTGAGATAAATTTAATATGTCTTAACAATTTTTTGGCAATTGACAGCGGTTTCACCGTTCCGCTACAATGGGGCGAACCGCCGGAACCAAATCCCAGATTCGCCGTTAGTTCGGTGAAAATCGGCAGCCGCGTCACCGAAGACACGAGCACACACATTTCTCTCCGGTCCTGCCATATGAATGCAGCTGTTTGTGAACATTAACGACCGATCGCTGAGTGTGCAATCGTGACCACGGCAGAAAATTCTGGCCCCAATCAAAATTCGGAAGATTATATAGTGGAGTTGCTGGGGATAACAAAGTCATTCCCCGGTATTGTTGCCAACTCAGATGTAACGCTACGGGTTAAGCGCGGCGGGTTTCATGCCGTCATCGGGGAAAACGGTGCGGGCAAATCTACCCTGCTAAATATTTTGTATGGCCGATACCAGCCGGATTCTGGGTGTGGCGAAATACGGATAAACGGGGAATCGGTAACCGGGAAGCTAACATCGCCTGCACAATCCATAAAGATGGGAATTGGGCTCGTGAGCCAGCACTATGCGTTGATACCGGCCCTCTCTGTAATCGAAAATGTGATTCTTGGCTCCGAACAGGTGCTACCGGGCGGAGTTCTGAAGCGAAAAGAGGCATCCGGCGAGATAGCTCAAATAATGAGCCACCTGGGGCTAACGGGTATTGATCTAAACATGCGTGCTGAACGCCTCTCAGTGGCCGCTCAACAAAAGGTTGAAATTGTAAAAGCACTGTATCGAAAGGCGCGTGTGTTGTTGCTGGATGAGCCAACCGCAGTACTGGCCCCGGCTGAGGCGGAATCTCTGTTTGCTCTGCTGCAATCGCTGCAGCGTGCGGGCACAACCGTGGTGTTTGTAACCCATAAGCTACGAGAGGTAATGGCATACAGCAGCGCAGTAACGGTGCTGCGCGGAGGCAAGCTGGCCGGAGACTTCATTACGGCCAATACCAGCCGAGAAGAGCTTCTGGAGCGAATGATCGGCACGCGCCCGCCGGCAGCAAGCCCCTCTCCCGATATTGAAAGTGAGATTACAGGCGGCCCTATGGTAGAGGCTGCATCAGAGCGGCGACCGTTGCTCAAGATTCAGGGCGCAACCATATTTGGATCACGCGGAGCAAAAGCAGTTACAGATGCCTCGCTAGAGCTGTTTGCTGGCGAAATAGTTGGAATAGCCGGGGTAGATGGCAGCGGACAAAAAGAGCTATCCGAAGCCATAGTGGGCCTGAGAACACTTAAGAGCGGCACCATAAGGCTGGCGAGTTGTGATTTTCTATCCGAAAGCGAGATCACACGCGATTCGGTGCGCAGGCGGCAGAAGCTTGGAATTGCCTATATCCCCGAAGATAGGCACCGTGCTGGAATGATCCTGAATTTTAGTATTGGTGAGAACTACCTGCTTGGCCATGAAAAGGACCGGGCATGGGGTGGCGGAGTATTTCTGAACCGGGCAACCATTGGCGCCCGCGCTGGTGAAATGATTACTGGCTACGATGTAAGGCTGGGTACGCGCACCGCAGATGCCCGGGCGGGAGACCTCTCTGGTGGTAACCAGCAGAAGGTGGTTATAGCGCGGGCGCTGGATGGGCAGCCGAGAGTGCTGGTGGCGTGCCAACCGACCCGCGGACTGGATACCGGTGCCTCAGGTTTTGTTTATGAAGCACTGCGCAAAGCGCGTGCGGCTGGCATGGGAGTGCTGCTGTTTTCTCTGGACCTGGATGAAGTGCTTGAGCTTTCGGACCGAGTGGCTGTGATGTTTAATGGACAGATAGTGGGCGTGCTGCCACACTCAGAGGCCACTGCAGAAACGGTGGGAGCTTTGATGACCGGTGCCACAGCAGGAAGCGGTGCCGCGCGATGACGAAACAGGCGCTACTACAAAAGTTTGCCCCTGCAATGCGCCCTCTGGCCGGCATAGCAGCTGGGCTGGCGGTTGCCGCTATCATCATGCTGTGCTCCGGATATCACCCGGTAGCCGCTTTTGCCGCCATGTGGACAGGCGCAACGGGCCTGGAGGCTGGCCCGGCAACTTCAGACACAATGATCCGGCTTGGCTCCGGGCATATAAACCTCTTTTTACTGGCACAAACGCTGGCAAAAATTACACCACTGCTGTTTACCGGCACCGCCATTGCGGTGGGCCTGCGTGCGGGTTTGTTTAATATCGGCGCTCAGGGTCAGATGCTGATGGGAGCACTGTTTGCCGCCGGTGTGGGTGCGCTTGGCAAACACAGTGCGGCGGGCGATGGAAGCATTAACCCTGGCCTGCATGTGCTTTTGGTGCTTGTTGCCGGGGCCGCTGCCGGTGCCCTGTGGGGCGCACTTTCTGGAGTATTGAAGGCGTACCGAGGCGTGCATGAGGTAATTAGCACCATCATGCTGAACTTTGCGGCACTCGATATCATTCAATATCTTGTGACGCACAATATGAAAGACGATGCGCCGGGCAGTATGTCGGCCCAGAGTCCGCTTATGGCACAAACCGCCTGGCTGTGGCCCTACGTGCATGGCAGCAACCTTACAGCAGGGATTTTGCTGGCAATTATAAGCACCTTTGCTGCGGCGCTGTTTATTGGCAGAACCAGCACCGGGCTGCAGATTAGGGCAGTGGGATTGAGTCCGGATACCGCGCGTGCCTCCGGCATAGATGTGCGGCGAATAACGGTGCTAACCATGGCGCTTTCTGGCGCAATAGCCGGGCTGGCGGGCGCAGTAGAAGTGATGGGCATTCATCACCGCTATGTTGCTGGCGTTGCGGGCACGGCCGGGTTCGATGGTATTGCGGTGGCACTGCTCGGCAATTTAAGTGGCCCCGGTGTGGCACTCAGCGCTCTGTTTTTTGGTGCGCTGGCAAGTGGTTCCGGGTATATGGAAACAACAACAAACGTACCCGCCCCTATATCCGAAATTGTGCAGGCAGTGGTGATATTGCTGGTTGGTATAAAGGCAGCCATCAGGTTCCGCAGGCCCGGAACAAAAGCCGAAAGAAAGGAAACCCATGGGATCAGCGGGTAATCAGGGGTTCTGGTTCACGGCCCTGCTGGTGGCAACGCTGAATGGCGCGGCTCCCCTGCTGCTTGCCGCCATGGGTGGCATCCTTTCGGAGCGTGCCGGCGTGGTTAATATCGCGCTGGAAGGGCTAATACTTTCGGGCGCGTTCGCGGGTGCGTACTTCGGGCAGCACTCCGCGCTAATCGGCCTTGTGGCGGCGCTCACAGTGGGTGCGGCGCTTGGCCTGCTGCATGCCGTGCTAACCCAGGTTACTAAAATGAACCATGTGGTAAGCGGGCTGGGGATAAACTTGCTTGCTGCGGGGGCAACGCGCTATCTTACTCTGGTGCTATTCCCGGATGGAATAACCAGCAAAAGCCTCCCTCCCGCCTTTTACCTGGCTTCTGCTGCCATACTTCCTGCAGCACTTGCGTTTGTACTGCGGGATACTCGATTTGGGTTACGGCTGCGCGCGGCCGGCGAAAACCCGGAGAGTGCACGCATGGCGGGAGTGAGTATTCTGCCAGTAAGGCTTGTGGCGGTTACGCTATCCGGCATATGCGCGGCATTTGCGGGCACCTTTCTTTCCCTTGGTGAAACGCATACGTTTTCCCGAGATATGTCTGCAGGCAAAGGCTATATAGCGCTTGCTGCAGTAATATTTGGTAAGTGGAACCCGGCAGGGGCGGCTGTGGCGTCGCTGTTCTTCGGCCTGTTCTACGCAGTGCAAACTCAGCTGCAAATTCGGGGCTTGAACATAAACTTTCTGGGAGTGGAATGGACCAGCCCCGCCTTGCTGGACATGCTCCCATATCTGATGACGCTGGCGGCTCTTATCAGCGTAATAGGCCGCGCAACTCCTCCAGCTGCCCTCGGGCAGGAAGAAGGATCTGCGCACTGATACGGAATACTGCATACTGCAGCATTAATACGTTCGGAGGCGAGCATTTGCTCTTGCCCCTGAACCCTGTAATCGGGTAGATTCAGACCTGCAGCGTGCAGCCCCGTAAAAGGGAGTGCACGTAGCCGGGCAATGCCCTGACATGCCGTGTTTCGGGCTTGAGGGCGTGTGCCCCGGGGAACCAGAACGATGAAGATATTTGGCGTTACCTTAGGTAAAGAAAAGCCGGTAGGCTTTACGGAGTTTCGGGATGTTGTGCGGCTGGCTGTACGCAGGCAGCATCCCAACGCAACAATCGAATACAATGAAACCGGAATCGTTCTGACACTCGATGGCAAAAAACAGGACTGCAATATGCGGAACCTGTACATGGAGTATTCCAAGAACCCGGGTGAAAAAGATTCACAGGTACAGCGTTGGATCTCCTCGCTGGTGGTTGATGTTCCAGAGCATGGCTGGTATGATGCTCAGGCCACATTGCGCCCAACCATTAAGAACCTCAGAGATTATATTCTAGTGGCAAACTCCACCATGCAGCGCGCCAATCCGCCCGATAGCCTACCCTACGCGCCATTTATTGGTGACATCGGCGTTATTGTAATGCGCGATCTGCCCGGCACCGCTGTTGCTGTTACTAATGCCAACCTGGAAGCATGGGGTATTACGTTCGAAGAGGCGATGCAAGCCGCCATCATGAACATGAACATGCTCTCCTTTCCGCCGGTATCCAACGCGCTGGTTGCGGGTGGTACCGCCCGGAAAGATAGCCAGGAAGAGGTTGGCCTGGTGCTCGAGGGCGATCACCTTACCGCCACCTGGCTGGTTATTGAGCGCTTCCGAGACTATATTTCTCAGCGTCTGGAAGGCGACTTCGTTGCCTTTGTGCCCATTCGAAACAGGCTGGTGGTTATTCGTGCAGATGAGCCCGGGCTAATCAGCCAGATTCAGCAGAGCAACCGCACCTACAATATGCAGTCGCATTCCATCACGCCACAGGCATACCACGTCAGCACAGCGGTTACGGGCGGCACCGTTACCATCTATCAGCAGGGCCTGAATCAGGGCGATAAGGTGGAACTGGATCATAACAGCATGTTTGCCCGTGGCAATGCTGCAACGCTACCCAGCCCTGGCGTGCAGCCAACAAACGCCCGCCCGGCTGCAACAGCACCGGTGGATTTGAGTGCCTGGGGCGGCCTTACTGAAACTACCGAAGAAGGTGGCGCACCGCGTGTGAGAACTCCGTTCGATCAGGGCGGGGCGTAAGCATGATTCAGGAAGCGCTGCATAGCCTCTCTGTTGGCCAAAATCTAACCATGGAAGAGGCCTCCGCTCTTATGGAGCAGCTGATGAGCGGTGCGGCGACCAATGCTCAGATTGGCGCACTCCTGATGGCATTGCGCATTAAGGGAGAAACGGTGCAAGAGGTTGCTGGCTTTGCCCGCGCCATGCGGCACCACTCGGTTAAGGTATCGGCCCACCGAACTCCTCTGCTGGATACCTGTGGCACGGGCGGTGGCCGCCACAAGGTGTTTAACATCTCAACGGCGGCAGCGTTTGTTGCCTGCACGGCAGGCATGGCGGTGGCCAAGCACGGCAACCGGGCCGCCAGCGGGGTTTGTGGAAGCGCAGATGTGCTGGAGGCGCTGGGAGTAAATGTGCAGATTTCGGCAGATCAATGTGCCGAATGCATAGATACCATCGGAATTGGGTTTCTGTTTGCACGCTCTCACCACCCGGCAATGAAGCATGTAAGCGCTGCTCGTAAAGAGGTGGGCATTAGAACCGTATTTAACCTGCTTGGCCCACTTACCAACCCGGCCGGGGCACAACTGCAGGTTATGGGTGTGTACGATGATGCCCTGTGCCCACTGATTGCCGGAGCCCTGCATGAACTGGGCTGCAGCCGGGCAATTGTAATCCATTCGGATCCTGGCACTGATGAGCTTTCTACCTACAGCCGCAACAGAGTTTGCGAGCTTGAAAACGGGCAGATAACAGATTACAGATGCTTGCCAGAAGAGCTTGGCGTTACGGGAGCAACCCCCAATCCCGCCTGGATGGCACCTGCGCCCACTCCCTCCGAAAATGCCGCCATTCTGCGGCAGGCACTGGGCGAGGGGCAGGCTACGGAAATTGCGGCTGCACGCCGGAGCATTGTTGCATTGAATGCCGCAGCTGCACTGCGGGCAGGTGGACTGGCAGATAGCTGGCCCGCCGCATACCAACAGGCATCCGCCATCATTGAAAGCGGGGCCGCACTCTCAGTGGTCGATAGGCTAGCCACACTCACTTCCGCGTTTTAATCTCCACGTTTTATCATCTGCCGGTGCCAGCATGGCGCTGTATCGGCTCAGACAGGGTTCGGGTTATTCTTCATGAGCATGTTATCTGAAATACTGGCCACTAAGAAAACAGAAGTTGAGCTGCGAAGGCGCAAATGCTCGCTGGAGCAGTTAGAGGCAAAGATTGCCACGCTGGCGCCTGCGCGCGATTTTGTTGGTGCGTTGCTTGCTGCCAAAAGGCCCGGAATTATTGCCGAAGTTAAGAAAGCTTCCCCATCCAAGGGAGTAATCCGAGAAGATTTCGACCCGGTTGCCATCGCAAAGATCTATGCCGAGAATGGTGCAACCTGCCTCTCTGTTCTAACCGATGAGCAGTACTTTCAGGGTCACCTGAATTTCCTGACTGCAATTCGCGCGGTAGTTGATCTGCCTTTGCTGCGCAAAGATTTTACGGTAGACCCCTGGCAAATTGCGGAAAGCCGTGTTGCCGGTGCCGATGCAATTTTGCTTATTGTTGCCGCGCTTTCGCCGGAAGACTTGAGAACCGGCCTGCGAGCGGCTGAAAAGTATGGATTAACAGCCCTGGTAGAGGTGCACGATGCCGAAGAGCTAAAAGAGGCACTTTCGGCCGGTGCCACACTCATAGGCATTAACAACCGCGATTTGCATACCTTCCGAACATCGCTATGCACAACGCTGGATCTGGTTAAGCTTCTGCCAGAAGATACAAAAGCGAACCTGCATATCGTAAGCGAAAGCGGCATATTTACCCGGGCAGATATCGTTGCCCTGCGCGCTTCCGGCGTAACCGCGGCTTTAATTGGCGAAGCGCTGATGCGTGAGGCCGATATTGGTGCGAAACTGCGTGAATTGATCGAAAGCTGACCACCAGATCAGGGTGCAGACCTGCCAGCCCAGCCGGACGGGTTTGCACTTTGTAGGAGATCGCCTTGACGCGAGTTAAAATATGCGGCATTACTAATGTGCAGGATGCGCTGGCCGCCGTGGAGTACGGTGCCAGTGCGCTTGGCTTTGTATTTGTACCGGGCACGCAGCGATGCATCCTCGATGAGCCCGATCTTGAGTCTATGCTCCGAAGCATTCCCCCGTTTGTCTCCCGCGTTGGAGTCTGTATGTCTGCCAGCCAGATACCGGCCGGCATACTGCCTCACATCGATGTGATTCAGTGCTACCACCCTAACCCACAGTCTGGGGATATCGGCATCCGCCGATGGCTGCCTTCATTCCGGATCAGATCCGAGGCGGATATTGCCGCAATCGGTCCTGTTTTGGAAACCTATGGAGCCACCTCGTACCTGCTGGATGCCTACCATGAAACCAGCCCTGGCGGTGCCGGGGTTACGTTTGATTGGAGCCTGGCAACCAATGCTCTGCAACGCTATGGCGGAAGCCTGGTGCTGGCTGGCGGGCTTAACCCGGATAACGTTTCCGGGGCAATAGCTCAGGTAAGGCCGTTTGCTGTAGACGTAAGCACTGCGGTGGAGAGTGCAGAAACACCACGCCGCAAAGATCATGGCAAAATGCGTGCCTTTATTGAGGCCGCCGGGCGCCGAGGGTAACATCCTCCGGCACGTCAGGCGTGCCGGGAGATGACATTGATTTTCAAAAAGAAACGGGAAGATCGCCCCGTTCAAAATGGCATCGAGTTCGATACAATAAATGTTAAGCGCTGCCCTAAGTGCCAGGCGTACAATGCGGATTACGCAACGCGCTGTGTGGATTGCACCTTTAGCCCAGTTACGTGGCGCACCGAATACCGGGGCATGGTGGGAGTGCTGATTGTGGTTGCCATAGGCCTGGTGGTCTATATGGTGTATTTCAAGTAGCTGCTGCAGCACAACAGGAGATGCCAGATTGCACGGAACCATCCTCAAATCTATTGGCTTATCTGCCATCCTTTTCTCCGTCTCATTGCCGGCGCACGGATCTGAAGGAAAGAAAGACAGGGTTATTCAGCAGATAGTGCGCGAAATCAGCCCGGCACGCCTGGATGGCACCGTGCGCAAACTGGTAAGCTTCGGAACACGCAACACGCTCTCCAACCAGGACGACCCTACGCGCGGTATTGGTGCCGCACGCCGATGGCTGGTATCTCAGTTAAACGAAATAGCCACTTCCTCTGGCGGAAAGCTGAAAGTAGAAGAGCAGAGCTTTATACAGCCACCCGCCGCACGCGTACCGGGCCCCACCCGGCTAACCAATATTGTTGCTACGTTGCCGGGCACCTTAACCGGGGATCAACAGCGTTATCTTATAGTTAGCGGCCACTACGATTCTATGTGCACAAGCCCCACCGATGCGGTTGGCGATGCCCCCGGCGCGGATGACGATGCCTCTGGCACGGCAGCGGTACTTGAACTTGCCCGTGTTATGACGCAGCACGGCCCATACCGTGCGACAATTGTATTCCTGATGGTTCCTGGTGAAGAGCAAGGCCTGCTCGGCTCTACTCACTTTGCGGCGGATGCGGCAGAGCACCGGCTGCCGATAGACTCCATGTTCACAAACGACATTATTGGCAGCTCCACTGGCGCACATGGGGAACGAGACGCGCATACAATTCGCCTGTTTTCTGAAGGCGTACCCAGCGCCGAAACTACCGCACAGGCCGAAGTGCGGCGATCTATTGGTGGCGAGAATGATAGCAAATCTCGCCAACTGGCACGCCTGATTCAAGAAACTGCTCGCAAGTATGTTCCGGAGATGAAGGTTCGTCTCATTTACAGGAGAGATCGATATCTGCGCGGTGGCGATCACATCCCGTTCCTGGAACGCGGCTTCCCCGCTGTAAGGTTTACAGAACCCAACGAAGATTATCGGCACCAGCATCAAAATGTACGGGATGAAAATGGGATCTCTTACGGAGATCTTCCTGAGTACACAGACCCAGAGTACATCGCTGCTGCAGCCCGTGTAAACGCCGCCGCCCTTGCAGAGATGGCGCTTGCACCGGCACCACCCTCCCGCGTGGGAATTGTGGTTAGCGGCCTTGCTACGGATACCACACTTACCTGGCGCGAAAGCCCGGGAGCAGCCGGATACGAAGTAGTGTGGAGAGATACCGCTGAAAGCACCTGGACCCACAGTAAAGCAACTGACAAAGCACTGAAGGCCACCCTGCCATTTAGTAAAGATAACGTTATATTTGGTGTGCGTGCCGTAGATGCCAGCGGCCACCGCAGCGTGGCAGTGAGCCCGGTGCCGGTTAGGTGAGGGAAGAGAGATGAGAGCCCCCCGCGTATCCGATAGCAACGAATGCGGTGTAGCGCCCTCCTGGAGTTCACAGGCCAAAAACATCAACCAGAATTGAGGTTATGGGGTTACATTGGTTCTGGAATTTAGGCGAATATACCCAGGCCGTGCGTACCAGTCTTGTTCCACCCCCTCCAAATCCACCTATTATTACTTCGCATCTTGATCCGCGGGTACTCTCCTCTGGTATGATATGCCATGGATGCAAACAGCGTTTCCAATCGTAAGGCAGCCGCCATTCTGGCGGTTATGGCCGTTGTAACGGGGATTGTTGCTTATCTGTGCCTGCGGCCCGCGCAGCCGCAGAGTTTGCCGCCGCTTACACTTAAAGATCCACCGGCCGCCACAGCGCCAGCAACGCACAGTGCCGACACCAGCGATTCAGACGATTCAAAACCCGAGGCGAAGCCTGGCACTGCACCCACCGCTCCCGCCAAAGGCTCGGTAACCGTGCATGTAACGGGTGCCGTTAACCGGCCAGGCGTGTATGAACTGCTTGTCGGCTCCCGCGTGGCCGATGCCATTACCATGGCAGGTGGGGCCACCCCGCAGGGCGATCCTAATTCCCTCAACATGGCGGAACGCATTCAGGATGGCAGCAAAATTGTTGTGCCTGTAACCGGCTCTGTAACACAGCCTGCAAACTCGGCAGCAAATGTCAGCAGCCAGGGAGAGGCCTGGGTTCCAACAACTTCGCATTCCGGCCCGGCACAACAGCCGCCCTCTGGTACAGAGGCAAACGCGGCGCCAACTGGCGTTAAGGGCCAGACCATTGTTAACTTGAATACCGCTACTGAGGCGGATCTGCGCCTGCTGCCGGGCGTTGGCGCTGCCACCGCAGCAAAGATACTTGAGTACCGCCAGCAACATGGCTCGTTTCAATCCGTTGATGAACTGCGCAATGTGCGTGGAATTGGCGATAAACGTTACCAGCGCCTTATTCCCTGTGTTACGGTGAACTGAAGTCTCCGTTCAGCGCACGCCCCACTCCCACATGCCGTAGTGTGTTTTATCATCTACAGGCAGCCCGGCAAGCCTCAAACTCATATCGGCTTTGCCTGCATGAAACGACTCATGCGATATCAGGTAGCCTACAAAACTCACAACATCTGGCTTAAAGTTCTTTACTTTGCCGCCCGATTCAGCCGATCTGCGCACCAGAGCTTCGATTGCCGCACCGGATGCCTGTAGAGCACTTGCCAGCACGCCAGGCTCCAGAGCCGATGCCTTCACTACCTTTTCAAGCCCCTCTAACAAATCAGGAGCAGAGGCTTTCAGCCACATTAGCCGCACGTTGTGCGTGTGTGCAAACTGATCCGCTACACTATTGCCTTTTGATGGGGCGGTTACGGAAAGCTGTTCTGGCGTAAGCGCATTCAGAAAATAGAGCTGAATACGAGCGTGAATGCTCCACATCTGCACGATCTGATCTTCCAACACCCGGTGGCCCCTTTCTGTAACTCTCCCATCAGTGAACGGCGATCTTCGTATCGATATCTCCCTTACGCATGCCCTGCAGAGCCATCATCGTTAAGCTAAAACCAACAAGGATCACAACGCTTGAGATAATAATGTATCCGGCCCAACCATAGTTCTCATTCAAATCAAATGTCTTGAATACCAGGGAGATGATGGCCGATACGATGGAGATGATTGTTAATAGAAACCACAGAATAACCAGACGAATGCACCCGTTGAATTTAACTGCCAGCAGATTTGGAAACATGGTACCAAGCGCCAGCGAGGCCATAGACATAGCACCGAAAAGTAAGAACACGCTTCCCATTGCGGTAAATGCTGTATAGAAACATGCCACGCTGTGCGTTAATACTGCGAATGGAATGCACAGCGCCATTCCTACAAACATCAAGTACATTAGCGGTGCGCCACACACAATGGTAATTGCAATGGCGCGCCCCAGCACAATTTCAATGGTGCTAAGGGGCGTTGTAAGCAAGAATCCAAGCGTTGTTTTGCGCCTGTCCAGCCCGAAAGCATACGGCAGTGCGGTATAGCCGCCGCGAAAACCAAGCAGCCACATGCCAACGTTGCAACAGCCAATTAGCTGAGCAATTATGTGCGGAATGCTTTGAGAAGGCCCATCTGGATCCAGTGAGCGCGCCAATGTAGTGCCCGGCGTGGAAAGTTCTGGAACCCACAGGATAGTTATTGCAATTAGCGCCAACGTGGCAATAACAATTAACAGCATATTGGAGGAAGTGAAACGCTTTCTCAGCCAGGAACGCAGATCCCGAGTGAGCACAGCATTATCCAAAAACCGCTGAAGCTTCAGTACAAACCTTTCAGATAGCGCCGAAGATTTACCAGCAGTGCTTTCTATTCCGCTCGAGATGCTGCCCGATGAGTCTTGAAATACTTCCTCACCTATCTCTGTCGGATCCAGGGCTGGCATATCGAGATCTGCCTTTGCCCGCACCTTAAAAATAACTTGCCCTAACACACCCATAACCAGCGCCAGCAGCGATAGTGAGAGCAGCCACGGCTGCACAGCCTGTGTGCCAAAAAGCGGTGATTTAACGTTCGTTTGCAATCCCATAGAGGCTGAAGATGCCTGCCTCAGCAGGCCGATGGTTGGGCTGAGGTATAGCAGCGGCTTTATGGAGGGAGTGGAATAGAGGGCGGTGGGTGTGGTAATGAACCCTACCACCATTAGGGCGGGATGGACGCGGCAAATAGCCCACACTGCTGCCGAAGAAACCAGGGTAATAGCCGCCATATGCGCTTCAAAAGTAAAGGTGCCAGCCGGCACGTGCAGCGAGCCGGAAAATACCAGGCAGACGGCCATAAATGCTGCCGCACTCATTGTTGGAAGCAACAAAAACCGGGCCGTGGCGCGGAGATGGAGGCGTTTTGCTACAACAGTGCCCTCTTCTGTAGCACGCATCCAGTTTCCGATGCGCGCACTCGAGATAATGGTCCACACGGCCGCAGCAAAGCTAACGCAATAAACAAAACAGCGCAAACCTGCTTCTGATAGTGCTGTGCCTGGCATCTGCACCAGGCCGGCCGCCCCGCCATCTCGCACGGCCCATGGCCATAAGTACCCGGTAACCGTGAGTGCAGCTGCAAAGAAGAGCAGGCCCATTGCGGAACGCCACTGACGATACGTATCCAGTGTTGCCAGTTCCCGGTACTGACCAACAGATAGAAACTGTGCTGTTCTGATAGTGAACAACGCCCGGGCAGCAAGCACCAGAAGCGTTGCAGGCACCAGCGGGCAAAGGTGCATTCCAAACCAGGTAAGCGGCTCTGCCATTACGCGCGCAATGATCAACGGGAAAGAAATCACCATGGATGGCAGCAATTGAATAACGCCATGCGGCAGGTACGGTGCAAGCCCACTAAACGGCTGCAGTGCACCGTTACTAATAACTGCCAGAATGGTGGCTACAAACAGAAACAGCATAACCGGCAATGCTGCCAGAGTTGCCGCCGCATTTACTCCCTTTTTGAAAGTGAGGCCCAGCATCGATTTACGATGTGTGCCGGATGTTGCCGTATCCGGACCTTCCGATGGGTTGGTAACGCTGGCACTTACCGAGCCAGAGAGTGCGGGCTGCGAAAAAACCGGCGTGGCAACTGCAGCAAGCGTATACATTCCATACAGTGAAATCAACTCCAGCCAGGTTAGGCCGCCAAGCCCCACGCAAAACAGGTAAACCGGCAACAGCAAAACCGCCATCATCAAGGCACAAAACGTGGGATATATTGCTGATTGCAGCACCAGCTCCATACGATTTGTTGGGAGCATAAGCAGGCTGGTCATTCCATCCAGGGCAGCCTCACGCGTAAGCATTCCATCAATGCGGCTCCGCGAGGTTCTGAAAATAAACCAGAAGTGAATACCGCTGAAAGAGATGGCGAGAGCCGTGCCGTAATCTCCACCTACGTAGTTGGGTACGTGCCCTGTAATTTGTACCGCATAGTAGAGCATCCAGCCTCCCACAGCTACCGCAGCAGCAAGGCCAATGGCAAGGAAGACAACACTCTTGAAAAAGCGGGAACGCCGCAGATCGCGCCGCACTTCGCGTGCAGCAACCGGATTATCCTGAAGCAGCGAGAGTTGTATTGCGCTCAGCAGGTAACGAAGCAGAGTAATGGCTTTATCCCCCTCTTTTCGGAGATGGCTACAACAGGCGTAAATACTGCCACATAGGATCTACAGCAAACTTTGTGGCAAGCATACCTCATTTGATTGCCTGGCAATATGGCCCAACCACACATCAGCATGGAATCTGAGTAGGGTAAAATGTCTCAATTGCGATTGCCGGTGACGCTTCAGCCTCGGCGCGAAAGGGTTACGTGTATGCAGCGGTTATGGCCTGTTCGGTTTGACTTCAACATTCCCCTTTTGCGCGATACCGCAGTGCTGGCTTTGTGCGCCACCACCCTGCTACCAGCGCATGCTCAAAAGCCCAACCAACCACCTACTGCTTCCACTACGCAGGACCTACTGGCACCGCCCGTAGAGGCACCCATTCATGGGGGCTTTACTCCCTGCCTTTCGCCGGATGGCAAGCAGATCTGCTTCAGTTATAAGGGCAGCCTTTACACTGTCTCCTCGGCCGGGGGCTCAGCAACCAGGCTTACCATCCACGATGGATTTGATGGTCGCCCACGCTGGTCGCCAGATGGCAAGTGGATTGCCTTTACTTCCAACCGTTCCGGCAATCAGGATATCTACCTCATCCCATCTGAGGGTGGGCCGCCAAGGCAGGTAACCTTCTTTGAGCGTGGCAATATCCTTGCCGATTGGGCACCGGATGGGCAAAAGCTGCTGTTTTACTCCGCACGAGAAACAGAGGCTTTTCTCTACGATGCGTACGTTAGCCCCAATGCCCAGACCAATCTATTTACAATTGATCTGCATACACTTGCGGTGCACCGGCTCACTTACGACACAGATGCCCTTACGGATGGTTCCTTTTCGCCAGATGGCAAACTCCTTGCCTACCGGCGATCCGGGCAGCCAACATGGAGGCCATGGTACCGGGGCAGCGAAGCCGCCAAAATTGTTGTTAAAGACCTGGCCACTGGCAGCCTTAAATTTCCGCTAAGTGGCGATAACTCCCAGCAGTTCTTCCCACTCTTCAGCGGAAACAGCAAGAGCCTTTTTGTAACTACGCTGCGCGGCACCTCCAACACCCCCAATATATGGCGAGTACCGCTGGATGGCGGCGAAGCAAAGCCCGTTACGAAGTATCAAACCGATGCAGTTCGCTCCGCGCAAATTGCCCGTAACGGTTCGCTGCTCACCTACCTTTACAATGGCGATATTTGCACTGTAAAGCCGGATGGCTCCGATGCAAAGCGCGTTAACATCGTTGTTCGTAGCGATGAGCGTGTGAACCGCCAGCAGAAGCAAACGCTTACAGGCGGCGCTGTAACCATGGTTTCGCCCGATGGTAAGCAGATTGCCCTGATACTGAAGGGTGCTATCTGGGTACAGCCCATACAGGGCGGAGAAGCGCGCCGGTTAACGGCACAGGATGGTAGTTACGACGACATCACATGGTCTCCAGACGGTTCTCACATCGCAGTGGTTTCAGACAGAAACGGCATTACCGCCGTTTACAGCCTGGATGTTATCACGCGCTCGTTAACCCGCCTCTCTACCGGGGACTTTCCAGTAAGAGATACGCAATGGTCACCAGATGGCAAGTGGGTTTCTTACACAAAGGGTGGCCCGCAGTCTGGCCTGTATCTGGCACCGGCTAACGGCGTTGGGCCGGATCACAGGCTTGTAGAGTCCCCGCCAGGCACGCCCTCCAGCGGGATTATCAACCATACGTGGTCGCCAGATAGCCGCTGGCTTGCATATTCAAAGTCCGATAAAATTGGCACCTTCGATATCTGGCTGGTGCCAACCGTTGGCGGCGCGCCAATCAATGTAACACGTTATCCGGGCCAAAACATCTCCCCGCGATTTACCCGCGATGGCCGACGCCTGCTGTTTGCCTCCACCCGTAACATGCCAGTTCCTCAGCTATTTCAACTTCCGCTGGAACGCCCGGAAGATGTGGCCGGCCGGGGAGGCCAGAACGCTGACAGAAGCCGGGATGTAAAGATTGATTTTGAGGATATTCAGGATAGGGCCGAGCTGGTTGGCGGTTTCAATGGCGTTTTAAGCTTTGAGCCCACAGCCGATTCTGCTCGGGCCGTAGTGCACCTTGCCAACGGCATATTCCTGCTGGTGCCGTTTATGGGCGGCCAGGTTCAGCAGGTAAGTGCCGGACCGGATGGTTCCCCTGCAGGCAACATTAACATAGCTCCAGATAACAGCCGCTTCTTCTTTACTGGCGCAGACGGAACCTGCCATACTCTGCCAATTGGCCCATTCCCGCCGCAGCCTTCGGTGGCCATACCCTTTACAGCCGAATACATTGCGGATAAAGATCTGCAGATTTCACAATCTTTCCATGAGTTCTGGCGCAATTTCGGCGAAGAATTTTACGATTCTGGCATGCATGGCGTGGATTGGAAGGTGCTGCGCGCCAAATATGAGGCGCTTCTGCCCGGTATCGGCACACCAGAAGAGCTAACCACGCTGCTATCCAATATGGTTGGTGAAGTTAACTCCTCGCACTCCGAAATAACGCCTGGCCGTAGCGTGCCCCCGGGCCCAACACAGGCTCTGCTGGGGCTTGTATACGATGAAAGCTACACCGGCCCCGGCCTGAAGGTGCTTGGGATTATGCCGGGCAGCCCTGCCGCCTCGCCCGCCTCCCGCGTGCAGGCAGGGGATTATGTATTGGCCATAGATGGGAAAGAGGTTCAGAACAACGAACTTTACTATCAGGCCCTGCAAAACAAGGATGGAAAGCAGGTAACACTCACCGTTAACTCGAAGCCTGTGAAAGAGGGCGCGCGCACCGTTAACCTGAAGACTATCACTGCCGATAAGTGGGTAAACCTGGAGTATGATGCCCGCGTAAAGCACACGCGTGAGATGGTGAACAAGTTCTCTGGCGGAAAGCTAGCATACATCCACATCCGCGAGATGGATGCTGCATCGCTGGCGAAGTTTGAGCGCGAACTATGGGGCGAGGCATACCTGAAAGATGGCCTGGTGCTGGATATAAGAGGCAACGGCGGCGGCAATACCCACGATGCGATTCTGCAGCAGCTTTCTCACAGAGTTTATGGCTTTGTTCGCAAGAGAGATTCTGATCTGGAAACTCAGCCGGAACGCATCTGGACCAAGCCTATAGTTCTGCTGATTAATGAAAACAGCTTCAGTGATGCCGAAGTATTTCCGCAGGGCTTCAGGTCACTGAAACTGGGCAAGATTGTTGGCGTTCCCACACCTGGTTATGTTATCGGCACCAGCCCGGCAACCCTATCAGATGGTACCCAGTACCGGCTGCCGCGTGTAGGCTTCTACACCATTGATGGCCGTAACCTGGAGAACCTGGGAATTGAGCCAGACTATCTGATAGAGAACACACCGGAAGATATTGCAAGCCACCGAGACAGGCAGCTGGAGGCGGCTGTTGATCTACTGCTGAAAGGCGGCGATAGCTTCTCTCCGCATGTGCCGGAAACACCGAGAGGGCGCGCCGCTAACGATAACCCTAACGGGGGATCTTCAGGCGTACTTGCACCCGGTGCGGCTGGCCACAAACGCTGACAACTGGTCGGCAAGCTTCAGGAGGAACATAACCGATGGGCTTCCTTCTAAACCGGGATGCGCGCGGCACAACTGGCCGTCCGTTGCCCAGGGGCCTCTCCGTTAGGCGCGGCACCGCAGAGGATGAAACATCCACCTTTGATGTGATGCGCCGCACCATGAATGCGGATATGAACTGGCAGGCGCACGCCACCACGCGGCACCACCTGAGAACCAGTGCCAACTGCAGCTTCTGGGTTGCGGAAGAGGCGCCACGCTTCGGCTCACCACGCATCGTGGGTTATGCCCGAAGTGTTGTGCGAGATCAAGTTTGGAGCCTGACGGAGTTCTTTGTCGTGCCCAGCCAGCACAGGCAGGGCCTGGGAGGAGCGTTGCTTGGCAGTTGCCTTGCTGATGGCGAGGCAGCCGGCGCAGATACCCGCATGGTGCTGGCCTCACACCATCCAGATGCCGATTCGTTGTACATCCGCAAGCTGGGATGCCTGCCACAGGTTCCTATGATGCTGCTTGGCGGCTCTTCGGCAAACCTCAAGCTTCCGGCGCATCTGCGTCGCCCCGTGATCGACCGGGCCACCACAGGCCTATTTGATGAGGTTTACACCGGATCCACCCGGGATGCCGATGTGATTGCAGAGCCAATTGTTGCCAACGATGCAGTAATTGAACAGCTATCTGAGCTGGATAGAGATATAGTAGGCTACGCACGGCCATCCGAACATAGATTGTGGATACAGGAGATGGGTGGGCATAACGGCTCATCACGCCTTTTCCGCACGGCAGATGATGGGCGGATACTTGGTTACGCTTACATGGGGCCTCTTACAAATGGCCCATCCCTTGCGCTGGATCCCGAACAGCTGCCACGATACTTCTATCACGTAAGCCAGCTAACACGCGTGCGTTACAACACCACAGCATTTGATGCGGGCTTCGGAGATCCCTCTGGCATGGACCAGTATGCGGCGCTCTCCGGCATTAATGGAGTGATGCTTAACTGGCTGCTGCAAAACCGATGGCAAATTGTTTTTCAATACCTGTTTATGGCAAGCCGACCATTTGGCAAGCACGATAGGTATGTGTGCCACAACCCGCTCTACGTGCTGTGAGGGCTTATTCTGCCCCTGGAGCATTGATATAGGCCGGGCGCAGATCGGTAAGAAACGGCAGGTCGGCACGATATGATTTCAGATATTCGATATCCAGATCGGCTGAGACGATCCCCTCTGCATTGCCGGCATCGGCAATAATTTTTCCGGATGGGTCTATTATCTGCGACCTGCCCTCAAAGGTAAAGCCCGGGTCGGTGCCGCAACGATTTACGCCCACAACATAACACTGGTTCTCAATTGCGCGGGCACGTAGTAATGCCATCCAGTGCTCCGTGCGCGGCACGGGCCAGCTGGCAATTACGGTTATCAGGTTTGCTCCGGCAATGGCTGCAGTTCGGAATATCTCTGGAAACCGGAGATCGAAACACACAAAAGGTGCGGCGGTAAAGGGTCCGCAGGCAAATGTCTCTACGCTGCTGCCAGCCGCGTGCACCGTGTGCTCCTTGCCGCGTGTAAACGGAAATATCTTGCTATATCTGCCAATTTCCGTGCCACCAGGGCAGAAGGTTATAGACTGGTTGCGTACAATCCCTGCCGCATCATGCACCACAACTCCGGCGGTAACATAGATGTTGTACTGCTTCGCCAAATTTGATAGAAACCGCTGTGTTTCGCCCCCAACTGGCTCCATGGTGAGGTTCACATCCATGCTGAACCCGGTTGCATACGTCTCGGGCAATACCACCAGCGAGCCTGGGAGGGGCGCAGCACGCTCTATTAGCGTGCTCACGACACGGTTGGTGGCGGCTTTATCTTCCCAAACGCAGTTAATCTGGCAGGCGTAAACTCTCATCTTTTTCCTCAACGCAGGATGGTCTAAAGGCGGTGGGCAGCAAACCCCACCACAGGGCATGCTAATGAACATGGTACCACCAACACTGGATATTGTGCACCGCACATTTAAATCCGTAAGCTGCTTGCGTAATGTTCTGGCTGCGCTGGCGGTACTGTTTCCTGCCGCAGCAATTTCCCAAACAAACACCGTTGTTCCCAATGGCAATTTTGAACAGCTGTCTGCTGGCAGAAAATTCCCGGATGGATGGACCGCCGGCACCGGTACAGATACGCATGCAAAGGCGGAGGTAGACAGTGACAATAGATTTGCCGGGCATCCTTCCATCAGAATGCAAGATGCCACCCCCACGCAGGCGTACAAGTATCTCATTGTAAATACGGACTGGATATCTGTTGAGCCAGAAACAACCTATGTTGTTCAGGCACAGATCAAAGGCAAGGGTGTTGGCAGACTGTTTATTGGCGCCAGCCTGGAAGGTAATGGCGAGTACCGCCAGCCGGTGCCCGCTGGCGATTATACGTGGCAGCCAATAACAGTGCGAGTTACCGCCCCGGCCAATTGTAAACGGCTGAATATTCAGTTTGTTGCCGATGGGGTTACCGAGGCGTTCTGGTTTACTGCGGTGCGCATAGAAAAATCATCCGTACAGCTATCAAGAATTGCAGAGCAGGGCAGAACAGGCCCCTGGAAGGAGTGGTTTCCGCGCACACCAGGCACCCTCCCTCGCAGCCTTATCACGGTAGATATTTCGCATGCAAGCACAGATGTGTGCGGAATGCTAACCGCTCTGCAGGGCATCGTAAACCGCAATGCGCCCACGCTTTACCTAATCAACCCCACCAATCCGGCCGATCAGGACACCCTGTGGCTGCGGTATCTGCAAACCAAAGCGTATACAGGGCCAGAAACACGCCTCGATACGCCGCTTGCTGTAATCGCCCGTTTTAAGAGCCGGGTATCTGGAGCAGTAGTTTGGGATCCAGATTTGCCGGGATCGCGCCATGCAGCGTGGATGATAGGCAGCATAAAGAATGCGCTGCCGGTTTCTCCCGAACTGGCCGCTCAGTATCAACTTACCGTTGTGGATGATTTGCGCGGCCGTTGGCACCGCAATGTAGATGCCTACCGATACGTGTTCAAAACCTACTGGGGGCAAATGAGCCACCGCGCCATCGCCTGGGAGCACCCACTTTCCAACGCCCTCACCAGCCGTGATACCATGGTGCAGCAGAAGATATTCATGTTCTGGGTATCCAGCTACACGGATGCAGAAAAGGGTGCAGATCCGATTGCAGAGCGCGAATTTTTAGAGGAGCTGCTGGCTGCAACCCCGGGTAACGTGCCTGTAATGGGCTGGCCGATGTATGGTGGCAAGGGCATCGATGAGTATGCTGCCGTTCGGCTGTTATCCGAGTACGCAAAGTGGGTGCCGGGTACAGGCTTTAGCTCCAATGTATCGGTGCATAGCGCCGTGCATCCTGCCAGCACCATTTTTCAGCATGCAGAAGAGCAGCCTACTAAACAAACGCCCTCACAAAAGGATCTGTACCTATCGGTAAACATTATGGATAGTGGGGATGCGCACTGGTACTGGCAGTTGTATCAACGGGGTATATGGGCAGACGCAAACCGTGGCAAAGTACCCTGTGGCTATGGCATGAATGTAACGCTTCTGGATACCCTTCCTGCAGTTGCACAATGGTATTACGAGCACCGCACTCCCGCAGAGAGCTTTTTTGGGTTGCTGTATATGAATGCCCCCGTGTATGCTAGCCGCTACCGTAAAGAAGATCGAGAGCGCCTGTGGGCAGAGTATGTACAGCTGTTTGATAGGTACCGCAGGCAGCTTGGGATGAGCGGCATTGAGATTTACAATGGCGGAAACGGCGGTCCATCCGCAAGTACAGAATTACTTCATAGGTTCACGCATGGCATGCCTGGCCTTAAGTACATACTTGCGGATATGGGCAGGCACAGTGGCATTACTCCAGATAACTCCACGCAGTTTGTAGAGGGCGTGCCGGTGTTTCATACTCTTACAAACTTCCAGGTTTGGAGCGGGGAAGCAGAAGTTGCAAACCGCAAAATGGAGCAGCAAAACAGCTGGCTTGCGGGCGAAATTACAGCAAATGCGCCCAGAATGCGCCCGGGTTATATGAGCGCCATGGCGATTAGTTGGAACTACAATGCCACCTGGCTGACCGACCTGTGGAGGCGCCTGCCACCCGAGGTGAAGGCCGTAACGCCTTCTGTGCTTGCCGCCAGTGCAAAGGCAGCTCTGGGTGCCCGGTAACCCGGTTGGCCAGATAACAACCAGATGAAAAATGCGGGCTTCGGATAATCCGAAGCCCGCATTTATGTAAGCAAAGGGCGTGGTGCAGGCTATGCCTTATCGGGCACAACAAATCCCGCGCGGTATTCGCGCGTAATCATCTGATTAGCCTCAGCACTATCCTTGAAGCGCTCGCGCTTTGCATCGATCTTAAGAACTGGCCCAAGAGCGTACTGGGTAGTTTTCAGGTCTACCTCATTATCGTTCAGGTGGCTCTTAAAGCGTGCGAACGTCTCTTTCTGGTCTTTGTCCAGGCTCTTGGGGTCGTCTGCAAAGCTATGCTTGGAACCCAGCCTGTAGGAGATATTGCCCAGGTGGCAGAGCGCGCTGGAGAGGTGCCCCTTCTCGATTTCGCCGTTCAAATCGCCACGTTTGCGGCTGCGAAGTGCCGAGAGGAAGTTGCCGAAGTGATCGCCACCACCCTCAAACGTTTGAACCTGTCGATCTTGATTGTCAAATGCCGCTGCCTTGCCGTAGTTATCAGTGATAACCACGTAACCTTCTGTGCCATAGACGATGTTGCCGACTTTGGCGCCCTTGAGATCGCTGGTTTTCAGTCCGCGCACCTCAAAAACAAGGTGGCTATCGCCGTAATCGAAGAAGCTGAGTTCGGTGTTCGGGGTTTCGCCATCATCGACGTACCCAAACCGACCACCCAGACTAAATACGGAAGACGGCAGGTGATTTTTATTAAGCGCCCAGCGTGCGATATCCATCTGATGGATGCCCTGGTTGCCGAGATCTCCGTTGCCGTAATCCCAGAACCAGTGCCAATCGTAGTGGAAGCGCTGACGATTAATCGGCTTCTGCGGGGCCGGGCCAAGCCACAGATCATAATCTACGCCATCCGGAACGGGCGTTGGGCTGGAGATTTTGCCGATGGTGTTACGTGGCTTGTAGCATAGACCACGAGAGAGCAGCACCTTGCCGATGTGGCCAGAGTGAATATACTCGGTGGCATCCTGGCAGGCCTTGGCAGATCGAGACTGTGTGCCCGCCTGGCAAATGCGGTTGTACTTGCGCGCGGTATCTACCAGCACGCGGCCCTCATGCACGTTGTGGCTAACCGGCTTCTCTACATACACATCTTTGCCAGATTGAAGCGCCCAGATCGCTGCGAGTGAGTGCCAGTGGTTAGGAGTTGCGATGGAAACCGCATCCAGCCCCTTTAGCTCAAGCAGCTTACGGATATCCTGATATCCGGCAGGAACGGTGCGCCCCTTCTTCTTAACGCGCTCTGATGCTCGCTCTACTACGCTGAGATCTACATCACAGAGAGCAACTACCTCAACATCATCACGATTAAGGTAAGCATCCAGGTGGCTGCCGCCTCGGCCGTTAAGGCCAATGACTGCAATGTGGATTTTCTCATTGGCAGATTTGCTCTGCTTTTCAAAAATCTCGTTGTGTGCGGCATATGCCGAGCCGGAACTGGCCATGCCTGCGATGCCAGCGGCAGCAGTGATTAGAGACTGCTCCAGAAAGCCTCGCCGTGACAGCTTATCGCTCATCACAAAACTCCCCCTTGAACGAAACAGAGCCGACAGAGCGCCGGCAGACTGCAACCCCTTTTCCACCCCGGTTCCGTTATGTCCTGCCCGAATGCGCCTCAGGCAACAAATCTCAGCGGTTTGTACTAACCGTAGATTTTTGCCCGTTCGCTACAGGATCGAGAAACAGCCCCGATACAGCAGGCAGATATTTGCTGAGTGAAACGATGGAAATGTAAACCGATCCCTCGATTTGGTACCGCACGTACGCCCCTTCATCCAGGGACTTACCATCTATCCTTCGAGACTCAAGCAAGTGCGCCTGAGAATCGAATAGCTCCACATCAAACGAAACGCCCGGGCGGGCAAAATCGAGGATATAGAGGCTGAGCAGATGCGTAGCACCATCCACACAATCCGCACGGAAGAATAGCTTGCCGTTGGATCCATAAAAGGCTACGGGATGCTTAACCAGCCGGTCCGGGGCGGTCCACAACACCCTGGGATCGAGCGTGGTTTCCGTACGCTGAAACTCAATTTCAGAATCGGCAGAGTCGTCGTGCACGTCCCCACGGTATCTGTCTTCAGGTTCTATGGCGGGAACCCGGCGTAGATACAGATCCGGATCCTGGTACAGCGTTCTGCCGCCACGGATAGCGATAAAGAAGGCCTGTTGACCGTAAACGCGTTTGCCCTCTGAGTTAACCCAGTCTCCATGAGTGCTGGTATCCAGACCAAGATATTTAACCGAGGCACGCACGCCAGAGCGGGGCATTATAACAAAAGTCAGTGTCTCTCTAAAGCGTTCTTTGCCGGCCTTCCACACCGTAACCTGCAAGCTTAGTTCTGTGGCGTGCGCAACTACGGGTGCCAATAGAGGCATCGTAACCTCGGCCGTACTGCCGGGAGCGGCGTGCACTGTAGCAGAGAACTCTGGCAGGGCCTGCACATCGGTTGGCGAATTCCGTATTGTCGGCAGCACTATCACCCGCAGATCGGAGCCAGCACTGTCGTCGTTCACTACCGTGAAATGACGCTGCACGGTGGTGCCACCCATCTGTGTTGGCACCGAAGTGGGCCAATCTCCCCGCCCATTGGAGTGTACATTGCTTCGGCAATATTCCAGATCAAACGCGGCAACACCCGCCAGCGCCTTCCGTAGTGCCGATAGCCCAGAGGAAGATATCCGTATGGGCTCTGGTGGCAACGGCTTGCCAGGCTGCTGAATAGCCGCGGCCGGCGCAAGAGATGCAATGGCCCCTGGCGCAGCCTGTGTAAGGCCCTTTACCAGCAATATGGGAGATTGGGATGCGCGCTGAATGCGAATAGAGGTGAGCGCAAATGCCGGGCTTTCTGGCACATCCGCCATAGCTGCGGCCTGTATCTCTGCCGCACCGCCCATGGCCTCAAGGGTGCCAGCCTCAATTCCAGTTAACTTTATAGAGCCAGATGCAGCCCCTGCTGATAACAGCGGCACGGTGGGATCGGCCTCTTTGCAGATCTGAGTTGTGTCTGCAGCAGCCGTTCCACCAGATATCCACATAACGAGCGCTGGATGAGAAGCATCTGCGCGGCAAGCAGCCAAATGTTCTGGCCCGCTCTCTATACCAGCGGGCTGAATTACAAGCATCCCGGCCTTATCGCATGCCTCCAACATCTCACGAGTTGCAGGCATGCCTTGAAAACAGAGTGCGTTGATGTTTAGCTGCTGATACGCGCGAATTGTATCTGGCCAACCTGCCATGGAAAAGGCGTTTGCAGTAGCAAAAACGGGGGACCCATGCCTGGTTTCGTCCAGCACATCGGCACGCAAGCGCAGATGGGTGCTGCCCGCAAACAGACCAGCCTGTGTGCTGCGCACGCTGCTGTACCCAAACTGACGAGTAAGTGCCGTTGCGTGGGTGCTTACGGTAACTGCATGCAGAAAGGGTTTGTAGTCTGCACGATACGGGGTGTTTGGGCGCCAATCGGTTTGAGGCGACGCCAGCCACTTCACGGTGCCGAACTGAATGCGGCGTACTTCTCCCGGCTTAAGATCCACCGTTTGGGCTGCGATGGGAGCCGATACACCTTGCGCAAACTCGGCTTTTACAACAGCCTTTTGAGCAGTGTTGCTCAGGTTCATTACTTCCGCTGCCACCGATACACTACGAGCCGCAGATGCTTCTCTGCGCACCTCTATATCGCGTACATCCACATAGTTCTGCGGCACAATCCTCAGACGCACAGGCCGCACAATTCCCGGAAGCTGGAGGGCGGCACCCGTTGCCCGAACTCCCACACGCACAACTGCCTTCTCCCCCGGCGTAACCAACGAAGTAATGTTAATTGCAAAGGGACGCAGGCTGGATGCATGCTCGGCCATTGGCCTTAAGTGAGACATGTTGGGCCCAACCGAAACTATGGATGCCCCATTAACGCCCTCAAATTCCAACCACACTGCCTGCCCCGCAGCACTGGCTGGCACCTGGATGGTGCGCGAGTAAACGCCCAGAGCCGGAGGCACGGCCCCGGCAGTACGCCAAGTGCCCGGCACCGCAATGGGATGAGAGGTGCCCGGACCATCACCCTGCATTTGCCAGCCCGAACTCAGCAGCTGTGAAGTGGGTTTCTGTGCCCGGGCCGGCACCGATGCCATGCATGCAAACACAGGCAGGAGTGCTGCAAAGGTAAGATAGGAGTGTGATTTCCAGCGGATCATTTACTTCCTTAGTCTGGCCGAATACGGGTTAAGACGGTTATTGCATGAACAGATACGGTTAAAATCCGAAGCATGTTACCACCAATGGTTACATCTCGGCTTCTGGTTCCTCATCTGGCTCGGAGGCCCAGCACACGCTTACAGGCTGGAAGCCAGGCGCCAGGAACAGTGCATCGCCCCCGGTCCGCAGCTCGGATGGCAACGAAAATACTATGCTGGCGGCAATTGATGCGTTGCCTGGCCCACCTGCACCCACGGCAGATAGTTCCAGATCTGCGCCCCGAATGAGCGCTTTTACACCCAGTGCTTCTGCCGTTACACCTGTTGGTGATAGCGGCACGGAAGACGAAGGAACGGTAAGTGCAAGCGTACTAAGCGGCATAGCCTCCAATGCAACAGCGGATTTGCCAGAGTGCTGGCGCGCACTTATGCTGAAGCAAACTTCTAAAAGCAGCGCTCTCGGGGCCCCTGCAGGCTGTTGCGGCCGAGTAGCCGGCATCTGCATTGGATCCGCAGAGTGCACGCACAACTCCCAGATACCATCTTCTGAAGGTACCCAGTCTCCCGGTTGCCACGGCTGCGATGCAGGTAGATACCGGCGCATCCAGGCAAGCGATCTCCGTATCTCATCCAGGCGATGGTTGGGCTCGTTAATGCCATGCCCTTCTCGCGGATAGTGTACGAAGCTAACGGGCACATTTCGCAGTTTCAGCGTTTGATACAGTTCTCGAGAGTTGCCCGGGTATGTGTTTTCATCTTCATCGCCATGCAGAATTAGCGTGGGAGTTTGAATTGCCGCCGCAAACCTATCCGGTGAGAGGCGCGTGTATAGTTCCGGTTGCTCCCAGAAGGTTCCACCCAGATACTCCAGATTCCAGCGATAGAACGATGATGTGCCCGCATCTGCCTTGAGGCTAAAGATGCCAAACATCGAGATTGCCGCCTTAAACCGGTTGGTGCGGCCAATGGCGCAGTTGGTTAGAAAACCGCCGTAAGAGCCACCCATTACTCCCAGCCTATCGGCGTCTGCTATCCGCTGCTCTATACACCAATCTACACCAGCCATGCAATCATCAAAATCTCCACCGCCAAGATCACAGCGGCTTGCCAGGGCAAATGCTTCTCCATAGCCTTCGCTGCCCCTATAGTTGGGGGCAAGCACAGCGTAGCCAGATGCCGCCCATAGCGCGGGCATCAGGTAGCCCTGCAGGGTATCAACAGCTCTACCATGCGGGCCACCGTGCAGGTGCAGCAGCAGCGGCAATGGACTATCTGACGCGGTTCCGGCCGGTGGCAGGGTTAATACCCCTTCTATGGTTGTGCCATCCGCAGCTTTCCAGCAAACGGTGCTCTGGGTGGGCAGCACATAGCGCTCTGTAAAATCCGTGTTTATTGCCGTAAGCGTTTTCGGCCCTTCGGTGGTACTGAAGCGAAGTTCCGGCAGACTTTGCCTGCCCTCGGCTATCCAGCAAAAGCCATAACCTGCAGGCTCAACCGCCAGCCCTCGGTAGCAGGCGGCCTGATCATCTAAAAAAGCTGTAAACACCGGCGCGATGTCTGGCTCTGTGGCGGTATAGCGAAACAGCGAATCGGTGGTGCCGTTTGCGGCAATGCCAATAATGCCACCACCACCATCCCACTCTATCTCCAGAACATCACAATCCCGCCCGGGTAGGGCACGTTGAGCATCAACCGGCCCAACATCTTCGGCGTTGGGTACCAGCACTGTGTAAAGGGTTTGCGGGGCAAAAGATAGCTCTGGATCCAGACTGGAGAGAAACGCAATCTGAGATCCATCTGGCGACCAGCGTAAGCTGCTCTTATCGCCACCACGCGTGCACAGCACACGGTTTTCCCAGCGTGCGCCCTCTTCATAAGAGCGCAACAAGTACAGGTAGGTTTTGCTATAATCGTTGGCATCGCCCGTTCCATTGCTGGCGAAGCAGATTACCTCCCCATCCGGAGATATTGCCACCTCCACAATGCCAGGGTCGCCGGGCCAAATAAGTTGTGGCCGCCCACCGCCGGAATCGGAGCTTACGCGCCATAGGCGGCGCCGCTTTCGGTGCTCCGGCTCTTCCACGGGGTCTATCTTCAGGTTCTCGTCCTTTTCCCTATCCGCTGCCGCCCGGGCTGCAGGGAAGGGTTCTGGCGCCAGCACAAGCAGTGAGGAGCCATCCGGAAACCATCTATACGCAAGCACACCCTCTTTGGCAGAGGTAAGCTTACGAGCCTCACCGCCATCAATGGGCAATACCCATAGCTGTACCGTGGGCTCCTCGGCATCCTCAGCATCCTCAGAAGCGGTTGGATCTGGCCGATCAGATAGGAAGGCAAGCAGCGTGCCATCTGGCGACCACTGCGGATTCCATTCGCTGCATCGCGACCATGTTAGCTGGCGCGTTAACTGATCCGGGCCAGGAATGGCGGTGGCTTCATCTGCCTCGCCATTCTCACTTGTTTCAGGCACCGCTGCAATGGGATCCATCCACTCTGTTATCCAGAGGTGCGAAAGGTACTGGCTGCCTTCAAAATCCGGCTCATCCAGCTCAAAAGCAACACGGTGCCCATCGGGATGCACAGCCGGTGAGCCGGGTTGCCTCACCTCAAGTAGCGCACGGGGAGTTATTTTAAGTGTTGGCGGGGAGGGTGCCGCATCAGCACAAACATCACCAGAGTTCATCATGTACGCAGTATATTCTATTTCTAAGCGGCATGCATACCGCGGGCCAACCTCAGGTGGGAATGGTATATTGTAAGCGCTGTGTGTTACCTCACCACAGCATCTGTTTATGCTTCTGGAGGCGATGCCTTGTTAAACAACCCCATCGAATCTTACCGAAGAACGCAGCGCGAACTGCGCAGAGAGTTCGATGCGTTTACAAAAGATAACTGCCCTTCGTGCCCTACCCCCTGCTGCCTTAAGCCCGCACGCATGGAAAGAATAGACATTGTGCTGGCAGAGCACACCGGATGGAAAT
Source organism: uncultured Chthonomonas sp. (assembly GCA_903859705.1). Taxonomy (GTDB): domain Bacteria; phylum Armatimonadota; class Chthonomonadetes; order Chthonomonadales; family Chthonomonadaceae; genus CAIXIX01. Next base: position 10,610 of record CAIONQ010000023.1, on the reverse strand, counting down.
CACGCGTGGTGCCCCCCGCTGAAGATGAGGTGGTGGAGTTGCCACGGGACCCGGACACTGGTGACGTGATCAGGGAGAGTTGCGACTACCTTACGGAAGCCGGCTGCTCTTTTCCGAAAGACCTCATGCCATTCGGCTGTACAGCCTACATCTGCCGGTATATGTTCGCGGATATGAACAAAATGAAGCTTAACAGGATCCGCAGGCTGATTCGAAACCTGGAAGACCAGTATCGGGTTCTGCAGAAGAGCCAGAAATCCTGATAACCATAAAACCAAACAGCCCCGCCCGGTAGCCGCGTTTGCGGTTAGCCGGGCGGGGCTGTTTTTTGTTGCAAGGTTTACTGATTGTTGGCAGTGGTAACCGTTTTACGTGGCAGCTTCTCTTCACGCATGGCGGTGTTGTAGATAAATGCGGCCATGATTATGGATGCCTGCTTCATATCCTCGGGCGGGCATCTATCGTACACATCTTCGTTGGAGTGATGTGTACGGGTGTTGTACTCCAGAGTATCCTGGATAAACTGGAAGCCCGGCAGGCCTATGCCATCGAAAGATACGTGATCGGTTGAGCCCGTGTTGCGGATGGTAAGCGTTTGAGCGCCCACATCCTGGAACGGCTGGAGCCACTCCTGGAAGATGGAGCGAACATTCTCATTGCCCTGCAGATACACGCCACGGATCTTGCCAGCGCCATTATCCAGGTTGAAGTACCCGGAGAGCTTCTCGTACTCGTCCTTCTTGGTGAGCACGGGTGCGGGTGCCGAAGGATCCGGCGCAGCACCAAAGCCCATTCCGCCGCCTGTTCGCTGCGGATAGCTGCCAAAGTGCTGAGCAACATAGGCACGTGAGCCGAACAGACCCTCTTCCTCACCACTCCACAGTGCAACGCGGATGGTGCGGCGTGGTTTGATGTTGAGTGCCTGCAGAATGCGCACGGCCTCCATGCAAACCGATACACCCGCGCCATTATCGGTGGCGCCTGTGCCGCTGTGCCAGCTATCCATGTGGCCGCCCAGCATCACAATTTCGTCCTTCTTATCGGTGCCGGGGATTTCGGCAATGGTGTTGTACGCCATCAAATCCTTATCGAAGAACTTTACGGAGAGATCCAGCGATATTCTGGGCTTAACGCCCTGCTGAATCATGCGTGCAAGGCGATTGTAGTTCTCTGCCGAAACCGTAATCTGCGGCAGCACCTTGCCTGCATCCTTATCCCATGGCTGCACGCGCCGTGGGGCTGCAGCCTGCTGGCGCCGTGCACCACCAGTTGCGGGAGCACCCGCTCCGGGGGCACCTGCAGCAGGAACGGGCGCACCCCCTGTAGGAGCGCCACCGCCTGCTGCGGGCGGGGCTACCGGGAGAGTTTTTGGAGCTACCGTTGCAGACTGCACGTAGATGGTGCCATCATCACCCGGCGCAATAAAGATCTCTGCGGCCGCACCCTCATCCTCAACAAACTTCTGCTTGATGCTTGTTAGCTGCATCTGGGCCATAAAGTTGTTCTGGCCACCCTGGGCACCACGGCGCTGGCCGGCCGGTGCACCGCCCGCACCCTGTCTTCTGGGGGCACCGGCCGTTGCGCTGGCCATTTCGGCAAGCTGCTCATCGGTGTATCGGCTGCTCTGCGGCGTAGTTATAAGCCCCAACTCACGCGGGGCAGACATCATTACGATAGCGCCCTTTAGCTTGCCTTTGTACTTCTCCAGCCCGGCTGCATCGGTTGCATCGATGTAAACAACTTCGCCCGTTACGGTGGATTTTGTGCCGCCGCACCAGGCGCGAGGGTAAGCAATAAGCGAAATCTGCTGAGGAGCAACTACCTGAATAGAAAACTTATCTACCTGCCAGCCGCGGCCAAACGGACCCCAGGGCTCCAGATGGGCGTTTTGCAGGCCCCAACTTGCCAGGCGGTCTTTGGTCCATTCATTGGCGGTTTTGAGGCTGGGTGAACCGGTGAGTCTGGGGCCAATAACATCGGTGAGGTAGCTGAGTGTCTGCATTACTTGAGAGCGATTGAGACCCTCATCCTTAATCTTATCAATAACGTCGCCGCTTTGCGCATTAGCGCCTGCCGTAAGCAGAAAAGCGGGGAGCGTAAAGGCTGCAAGGTACTTACAGCGGTGATTTTTCGCCATAGCGCGACAATCCTCCGGGGTTGGATAAGGAAGCATTAAGTGAATGCCGCGATAAACTGCGGCGTGTATGAACACGTCATTGTGGCGGGCATGCGCGGGGAGGCGTTGCCGGGAATGAGGGCTGATTAGAGGTACGGGTACCGGATTCCTGCATACACACCCTGCTGGTCATAGCTGACACAGTAAGCAAACTGCCAATACCCTGTGCAACGCACGCTATAACGATTACGCAGGGCGCGTTCAGGATTGCTTCTGCCGTTCTCTATCAACGCCCGTGGCAACCGTTCGCACGCTGTTTAAAAATGCTTCCAGCGCAGGGTTCATTGCATCGGCTCGGTACATCAGGCAGAGTTCCGTTATCGGTGTTGGCGCAGAGAGCGGCACAAAGGCCACATCGGGGCGGGTTAATGCGGAGGCGCTTGCCGGCAGTAGGGTTACACCTATTCCACCAGCGGTTAGCCCAATGGCTGTATGTATTTCTGCCGTCTCCTGCACTACATTGGGCCGAAAGCCAGCCACGGCGCACACCCCCAGCAGATAATCTCCATAGCTGGGCCGTGGCAGCCTGGGAAATAGCACAAAGGGTTCCGATTGAAGCTCAATCAAGGCAATAGAGACGCGTTTTGCCAGCGGGTGTGTTGCCGGAAGCGCTGCCATCAGGGGTTCTGAAAGCACAGCCTCACATACTATCTCGGGGGTGGTAACACCCGGCCGCGCCAACCCAACATGAATACGGCCCTCGCGCAGTGCCTGTGCCTGGCGCGCGCTCACTAGCTCACGCAAACTCACTTCTACCTGCGGCCGCCTCTCCCGGAAATCACGCAGAGCCTCTGGCAGTAGCGAAAACGCCGCAGTGCCCACAAAACCAATTCTCAGCCTGCCTGTCTCCCCATTCGCGATTCGGCCCGCCTCATGCATGGCCTTATCCAGGGTGGCAAACACTTCCCGCACATCATCCACCAATTGCTGGCCAGCAGCCGTAAGCTGCACACTGCGGCTGCTGCGCACAAACAGGGCAAAACCCAGCATTTTCTCCAACTGCTGTATCTGCTGGCTGAGGGGTGGCTGGGCAATACAGAGCCGCGCTGCAGCACGCCCAAAGTGAAGCTCTTCGGCCACCATCAAAAAGTAGCGCAGGTGGCGCAGCTCTATCCCGGTTTCAATGATACTTTTCATATATCAATCAGTATATATCATATATTGGACATATTAAACGGCCTACCCTACAATGAGGTGTAACGCAGTTTCGGCAGGCAACGAACGAAGTGCCATTTGAATAGGAGGAAGCAGAACCATGAGCAGTACCTATGAAAGGGTGCGCAGAGTAGTAGCGGATGAGCTCTCTGTTGAGGAGGGCAAAATTAGCCCACATACAAACGTTATTGCAGACTTAAACCCGGATTCGCTGGATGTGGTGCAGATTATTCACGCCCTGGAAGATGAGTTTGATATAACCATTGGCGATGAGGCAGAGCACCTGGGAACGATTGCGGAGTTGGCCGACCTGATGGATGCGCAGGTTGCGCGCAAGGGCGACCTTACCCCGATGATGTGAATAGGCTTATAAAGCAATTGGGCCTGGCGAATCGCTCGCCAGGCCCGTTTGCTAAATACACTGTGTTTGCTATGGAATCAGTAGTGCTGTGCACCCTGTAAGGCAAGCGGCACTATCCAAATATTTCGGAAGGCAACCTTTGCGCCATGCCATTGCAGCCTAATGGGGCCGGGGGTATCAAAACCGTTTGGCAGTGTTGGTGGAGGCGGCGCCTCGCCGGGCTTTACCTTTGGCATATGCGTTGAACGGGGAATAGCCACATTGTTTTGAACCAGTATGCCGTTTAAAAACACCGTTACATGCGGCAGCTCAGTAACTTTGTGCGTGGCCGGATCCGTGCGTGGGGCTCTAAAAACAATATCGTATGTTTGCCACTGCAGCGGTGGCTTGCACGCATTTAGCAATGGCGCGTGGATGGAGTACACACCTCCGCAATCTCCGGAACCGGGATCGGTAATGCCGAAGCTATCCAGCACCTGCATCTCATACCTATCCTGCAGAAAAACGCCGCTGTTGCCGCGAGACTGCCCTTTGGCGTTGGGCAAATAGGGCACTCTAAACTCTACATGCAGCTGGCAATCTGTGAAAAGTTCTTTTGTCTGAATAGAATCGGGGGCGGTTGCAATCAGTATGCCGTCTTCAACGGTCCACTTAGCAGGCTTTCCAGCGCCACCTTCCCAGTTTGTAAGATCATCGGACTTACCACCGAACAGCACTTTTAAGCCAGGGATAGAGGGCACGGGCTGTGGCGAAGAGTGATCTGGCTGCGGAGCCGTCTGCTGCAGTTGAGCTATCGCAACAACAGGAGTGAGCGGCATCAGGAAGGCGCAGGCTGCCAGGGAGGTAAGCAGCGTGGATGTGCGGGCGTTTTTCCGATGAAGTGAAAGCATCAGGCAGTAGTCTCCATAATGTGCGCGGATGCATATTTTGCGTCTCTGGTTTTTCAACGTTGCCTGCAGAAATTCCTGTAATGTTGCATAGTTGCCTGGCGTAAACAGAACAGGCGTTCGGCTCTTAGCCAATTGCTGTGGCGGTGAGCTGTTTAAGAAAGGCAGGTTGGTTTGTTATGGAAATAACGGGAAAAGTGTTTGTGGTTACCGGTGCCTCTTCCGGAATTGGCCTGGCAATTGCCAGAGCCCTTACAGATATTGGCGGCAAAGTTGCACTGCTGGCACGCAGCACAGATGCCCTGACAGAGATTGCTGCCAGCCTGCCAGGAAGTTTTGCAGTTACAGTAGATGTAACAGATTTCGATGCGCTGCGTAAAGCTATCCAGAGTGTTAACGCACACTTCGGGCAGATTGATGGCCTGATCAACAATGCTGGCCGAAGCTATGCCGCCGCCATTGAGGAGATCGACCCAGAAATATTTGATGAGATCTTCCACCTAAACGTGCTTGCACCCATTGTGGCCATGCAGGCGGTTATCCCCATAATGCGGGCCCAGGGCAGTGGCAGCATTATCAGCGTTAACTCCGGCACTGCTTTTATGACAATCCCCCAATATGGCGTGTACTCCAGCTCGAAGCGAGCCCTGCTTGGCTTTACACAAACGGCCCGCGCAGAGCTTGCGGCTGATGGCATAGTGGTTGGCGAGGTCTACCCCGGGATAACGGCAACAAACTTCGGCAAGAACCGCATGGGCAACCCCGCAGGCGGCGGCCCCGCGGCAAACTACGCCGCAGGAGATACCCCGGAGTATGTTGCAGAGATCACTCTAACCGCCATCGTTGAGGGCGGCGCACAGTACTATGCCAGCGACTACATAAAAAAGCTTGCTGGCGCGTAATTCCAGATCCAAAAAAAGAGCCCTGCAGCCAGCGTAATCTGGCAGCAGGGCAATTGGAAGTCTTACAAATTGTCTGTCAGGAAGAAGGATCGGAGCGAACGCTATTTCGGTAGCAATACCGAATCGATTACATGAATAACGCCGTTTGAGCAGAGAATGTCTGCCTTCACAACATGTGCCTTATCTACATGAACCCCACCGTTCTTGTAGACGACGGTAACAGATTTGCCATTGAGGGTCTTCACCCTGGTGGGCTTGGTAAGCTTGGCGGCATCTGCAGCCAGGATCTTACCGGCAACGGCATGGTACTTAAGGATGTCGACGAGCTTGTGCTTGTTCTCTGGCTTAAGAAGAGCTTCGACGGTGCCCTTCGGCAGTTTGCTGAAAGCCGCATCGGTGGGCGCAAATACAGTAAAGGGGCCATCGCCCTTCAGGGCATCCACTAGGCCTGCTGCCTTCACTGCAGCAACCAGGGTCTTGAAGGAACCTGCCGCCACTGCGGTATCGACTATATCTTTATCTGCGTGTGCCGCAGCTGGAACAGAAATCATGAGCACGGCAGCAGCTGCCAGTGCAGCAAAGCTGAACAGTTTGGAAACGATTTTCACTGCAACGTTCCTTTCACACAGGGTTCAATTCAGCACATTGTCTAAGTGACAGGGTTATTATGCCTTTTTGTCTATTATTTGTCAATGTATTGTCATTATTATTTAGATATATATTAGACAATACTTAGCCGTGTTCACAAATTGCACACAATGAGGCAGGAGCTAAGCCCGGGATAACGCAATCTGGAACTATTAGCTTGCCATGTTGGTCTTACAGTTTTGGAACACTCTGTTCCGTATTTTTGGAGGGTCCTTATGCTCCCGTGCTACACCGTTGCCGCAATGCTAATGGCTGCCACCGGGCAGGCATCCAATGGCCTGATGATTCACCTGTATCCGGGGATGCCCGCGCTAACGTTGCCCGGCACGCCCCTGCTGAACGAGCCGGTGCCAGATGCCGACCTGGTTAAGCCCGGCGCAGCAATTGAGCCAGAGAAACCGGGTGCCTGGGTTTTTAGCCCCGGCCAGCAGGTACGATTCACGCTTAAACCTGCGAAGGCGGATGTGGCCGATAGGCTCCAGCTCACTGTTTGGAACTGGAACAACGTGCCAGTGGTCACCACCTCGGTAGCAGGGGCGGGCAACCATGCGTTGCGCTTTGATGTAACTGGCAACGGCACCTATCTGCTAACGCTGGATGGATCGCTAAATGGCAAATGTGTTTTCAGAATGGCCAGGAGCTTCAGTGTTTGCCCGGACAATCAGCCGCTTATAAAGAAGTGGGCTTTCGATCAGTTTTTTATTGGCACCTGCTCGTTCCCAGCAAGGCAAAGCTGGAGCAATAAGTTCGGCACCGCAACCTGCCCCGGGCTTACGCCTGCGCAGTCTGCTGATTTGGATGCCGAGCGCTCGGCACGCATGGGGCTGCAAGTTGTGCGTATTGATGCCCTGGCGGGCACTGCCGGTAAAGACGACCCCGACGGCAAGGGCTGGCTGGATGCCCCCGGAACCGATTCCTGTGTAAAGGCCCTAACCTCCCGAGGCATAAAGCTGGATCTGCAGTTGTGGGGGCCAGCCCCCGTGCTCAAACAGTATGAAAAAGCAACAGATCCCCTGTGGCGTTATCCCCGGCTCGAGGGTCCGTACCGTGCTTACATTCGCGAGGCAGCCTCTCGCTACGCAAAAGACAGCGCGTTTATAGAAATTGGCAACGAGCCAGACAATCTCGATTTCTGGCATGGCACCCCTCAGGAGTGCATTGCACAGCACAAGTGCGCAGTAGAAGAGATACGAAAAGTGGCCCCGAAGGCTGTGCTTGCGAACGGCGGATACTGCCTGATGAAACCAGAATGGACCCCCATACTGGCATCAGGCTTTAAGGGCACCACCGATCTGATTGCCTACCATTCTCATGGGGATCTTCCTGCATTAAAGAAATCGTTTGCAGAGATATCGCGCCTGCACAGTGCAGCAGGGTATGCATCTCCACGATACATAAACACAGAGATGGGCTGGGCCGCATGGCGCCTGGATCAGGAGCAGAACCAGGCAACCACCGCGCTGCAGAAAACCCTGTACTGCTGGGCACATGGCCACCGTGGGGCGCTGCTATACTCCAGCCGGGATGTGGGCGGTCCGCGCATGAAAACGGGAGATGAGGTGGACTGGGGATACTCGGACCACTTCTTTTGCCCGCGTTTTGCCTATGGAGCACTATCGGCCCTTATCAATACCCTTGCGGGTGCACGGTTTAAGAGCATTGCCGTAGAAACCGATAACCTTCACGTGTATATGTTCGATTCTGGCGGTAAGACGGTGGTATGCGCCTTCACTGTAAAAGATGAGAAGGCGGTAATACTGGATACCGAAGCAGAAGGCGAGAAGCCTTTGCTATACGATGCCATGGGCAATGTTGGGCCGTTACGCTTAACCGCCGGAACAGCAGTTCTGCACGTGGGCCAGTATCCGGTAATCGCAGTGTTTCCCGGTGGTTCTAAGGTAACGGTAAGGCAATAGATGCAAGAAGCTAACTACGCATTGCCAGATATACTGGGTGCGCTGATGCCGAAAGGCAGTGTGTGCAATACACTGTGGGATTGCCTTCACGATGGCGAAATCATCAATTGTAGGGAAGACCGCATCGCCCGCACCGTGGAACTGGATATATTGGTAAGCCACCTGCCATACCGCGAACATGAGCTAAGAATATCGGTGTTACTAACGGATGTAACCGCCGCACTTCTTCAGATATCAGAGCCGTACCCAATAAACGATATCGATAACACAAAGTTAGATCGCCATGAACGAAGTGCCGCCATCGATGCGTACTGGGCAAAGGCCCGCATAGACTCCATCCGATGGCAAGAGTTTCAGCAATCCGTATATGACAGTCCGCTCGATATTTACGATGCAGATTTGGTTACAGCCCTCGGAAAGACGGGCCTGCGGATAACTGGCGGACTGAGCGGAGATCCGCTGCACGAACGCTACTGCGAGTTGAATTTGATTGGCACAGAACTGAAGATCACCCGAAACACGGGTGCCATCCTAACCGTTGATGCCCTTAGAGAGATGGGGCGGGAGTACTGGGATGCATTCTCCCGCAACAAACCAGCAAAGGTTACCGGCGGCGAGCCCGCACAATAACCGCCACGCAAACCCCGCACATTGCCAGCCCAATGCCAATAGCAGCGTACGCCCCCTTGAAATTCGGCTGCCATCCATCCTCAATACACACCACTGTGGCGGCTTCAACGCCGGCCTGCTGCCACTCACCCATGGGATCGCGCTTGCCAACGGTAACCAGCCCGGAAACATCTTTACGCTGATGAAAAACATCATAATGCTGCTGAACAAAGCTCCGTGCCTCTGCGGGGCCTTTTTTACGTGCATAGCCAAGATCTACAAAAGCCGAAAGTGTTTTTGAGTCTGTTAGCGAAGCATAGATCTGAGGCGCAGATCTCGGCAATCCAAGGATCGGGGCATTCACCTCAATGGTTACATTGTTCTCTTCCCAGTTAACGGTGTGGGCCATATCCAGCTGACAATCTTTAACGGTGTACCAGCCAGACTTGGGCTCTTGTTTAACAAACTCTGCCAGCGATACCACAACCGGCGCTTTATAGGCCGAAGATGTAAGATACAGCTTGATGCCATACCCAACCAGCACTAAAAACAGCAAAAGCCACAGCATGGCAACCGTATCTGCAGTATAAGCACCGCGCCTCAAATAGCACAATCTGACAGTGGGAGAAGTATGCATCCGACCAGTAGCTCCTTTGCAAAAGATCCTTGCCTTCGCTGCAGTGGGCGCACACACAGACCCGCAGCCGACGGGCGATATTCTAACCTTAACAGGGGGTTGAATGCAAGCGGCGTTTGGGGAAATAGTCGGCGGAAATATTAACAGAAAATTTACGTTCTGGTAACAGGCATGTAACGGGTTGTAATTCCATGATATCCCTGTGTTGGCAGGCGTCACAGACAGTGACCCACTCTACCAGCAGATTTACACAGAGGGAGATCAGATCATGTATCAGGTAATTGGATTGGATGGGGCGCGAAGCACGCCTGTCGGGCTGGATGGTCTGCGGGAACTTGCTGCACGGGGAGGCATTACAGGCGAAACAATGGTGTTCGACCCGGTAACAGACCGAACAGTTCGAGCAGAAGAGTTGCTCTCCTCGGAGAGTGCACTTACACCAAGTGGCCCCGCATCTGCAGGGGTTGTGCCAACAGTTCCCAAACCGGTTGTAAACGCCACGACGGAAATTGGGCTGGGCACGCGCTTTGTTGGGCTGCTAATCGATAATCTGCTGGCATTCCCACTTGTGTGGCTCGCGCTAATACCAATAATCGGGCTGATCGGCGCGCCCCTGCTCTGTGCCTACTACCTATCCCGAGACGCCTTCTTTGGCGGGCAAAGCGTTGGTAAGCGGGTTGCAAAAACCCGGGTAGTTTGCCTCGACGGCCAGAAGATAACATACGGCCAATCCGTACTGCGCAACATCACATTTCTGCCTGCAATACTATTGATGATCCCGGTTGTGGGAATAGTTGCATTTGCTGTAATTGGAGGCATAGCAAACCTGGCAGATATCATTTGCGTGCTCAGCACGAAGCGCCGGATAGGCGATCACCTCGCAAAATCGATGGTAGTATCCGCAGAGTAACGTAGCTTAATGTCAACCCGGTACACCACTTTCTTGTAGGTATGGACCGGAGGCAAGGTTTACAGTTTCTGCCACATTGAGGGCGAGGAAAACGGCCCACAAGCAAAATAAAGCCAGGCTGTGGGTGGTGCCACAGCCTGGCTGATTGCGGGCAGAGAGCAGCTTTGCTCTCTGCCCGGGTTGGGTGATTGTTACTTACTTTGTAAGGGTTAGCAGGCCGCGGCTGATGCGATCTCCGCAGAGCAGGTGGATTGTAACCACCGTTTTACCAGCTACCTTTGCGGTTGGGAAGGTAACGGTGCCCTTTGTTTTACCAGCTGCGATCTTGATGCTGGCAGGAAGGCCAACCAGGTCGGGGCGATCAGAGCTCAGGTAGATCGTTTTGCCGCCGGCCGGTGCCGCTGCTTCC
>CAIONQ010000022.1 GCA_903859705.1 uncultured Chthonomonas sp. | reverse complement strand
GCCAGGGAGGCTAATTTAGATCCCTGGCACCCAGGAGTAAGTGAGAACCGTATCGCCCACCTGAATCGCATCACCGCCACTGAGCACCTGCCTCTGTACTTGAACGCCATTCACATAGGTGCCGTTTGTGCTGCCGCCATCTTCCAAAATCCAGACTCCATTTTCAAGAATAATACGTGCGTGTTGACGAGAAAGGCGATTATCGGCAACCAGTGCGATATCACATCGGGGATCACGGCCAATTATCGCTCCCTGTGTTAACGAAAACTGCATGCCTGTATGTGGCCCAGCCACTGCCTGAAGCACAGGTGAGCCAGGCACGGATTGTGTAGGCAGATACCCGGGTGCAGTATATCCGACGTCTGCACTGATGGGAACAGCGCTTCCTTCTTTCGCATCAAATCGAAATCGGCTGGCTCCGATATGAATAATATCCCCACCAGCAAGGTACACCGTTTGTACCGGAGTTCCGTTTACGAGTACTTTTGCCCCGGCTGCCGCGTTTATCTGAGCGAAAGCACCCGCCCCATTGCCCTTAAAGCTGCAGGTTATTGTTGCGTGTTCCTTTAGCACAGAGCTATCTCCAAACACGGGGATATCGGCAAGTTCATCTCTACCCAGCGTGTTTCGAGCCTTTGCAAGATAATATCCTCGCCCCTCTCTGCCACCAGAAAGTGCCGTTAGCCAGAATACTTTGCCCAATTCTGTTACTAATGCACCGGCAACCCCTATTGCCAGCCCCGTTACGGTAAAACCCACAAGGCGTGGTAGGCTGCCGCTATCGGTGGCGTCTCCCAACAGGTCAAACAACACTCCGCCGATCATACCGCCTACAAATCCGCCGCTGGCTGCCTGCAGCATCCGCAATCTTGAGCCAGAAAGTATGCCGGGGCACAGCCCGGCGGCGGTACCCATCAGCGCCCAGGCCAGCATCCTCCCAATGATCATTAGTAACTTCATACCCGTGAGCGCAAAGGGGGTAAAAACGGCATTTGCTGCCAGAAGCCCAAAGCAACCAATAATGCCACCGATAAGAATTGCCAGAACTGCGCGGCCGATCATACGAAACAAGCGTTGCGTAGGTACCTCTTCGGCTATCACCAGTGCCGCACCAATAGCAGCCCCCACCACAGCTCCCAGCATCAGGCTGGTGATTGCAGTTACGGCTCCATGGCTATAATCTGGTGCCCCTCGGCGCAGGCTTTCTACCTGGCGCATCTGTGGGTCCAGAATAGTAAATGCGAGCCATCCGCCTATGGCACCGCCAAGCCCCATCTTCAAAACAGTGCCGGTGGATACGTCTGAACTACGCCCTGACATGGATTCTCCCTGGGTGGTTGTTGCTTATAGCGTAGAGTTGAGTGCACAGGTTCGGGTATCCTTCTGAATACCCTTGTTCAGGAGCCTGTTTAAACTATGACCGAAAGCGCCGTTCAGCGCCTTGCCGGATGCTATATTGCAAACCTCACCCCGTTTCGTGCAGATGGATCGGTGGATCTCGATACCGTTAAACTGCACACCAATTGGCTGATAGAAAACGGCGTGGATGGGCTGTGCCCTGCCGGAACCACGGGCGAGTTTCTGTTTCTCAACACGCAAGAGAAAGCGGATATTGTTCGCGCTAACGTTGAGGCAGCCGCCGGCAGAGTGCCAGTGGTGGCTGGCGTGTGGGGGCTGAGTGTGCAGGAGGTTACTCTGCTTACTCGGCTGGCAGCAGATAATGGCGCGGTAGCAGTGTTTCTGCCTCCGCCTATCTACTATCCTGCCAGCGACGATTCTGTGGAAGCCTGGTATCGAGCCGCAGCAGCAGCTTCCAATTTGCCAGTTTACGCTTACAACATACCTCAGTATGCTGCAAACACAGTAACGTTTGAGTGCCTGGACAGGCTGACTTCTGCTGGCATAATAGGCGGTGCCAAGGACTCTACAGGCAAGAAAGAGCGTGTGGCAGAGTTGGTAAAGCGGTATGGCGACCGGTTTAGAATATTCGCCGCCAGCGATGGCTTTGCTGCCGAGGGACGAAAGCTTGGTGCAGATGGGTTTATCTCTGCCATTGGCAATGCGGCACCCTCCCTGTTTGCCCGGCTGTGGGCCGGGGACGACTCACTACAGCCTGAAGTGGATGAGATTAGAACGGCACTTAAATCCGTAGGGTCTATCCCTGCACTGAAGTATCTTCTGGAAAAGCGCGGTTTCCCATTTGGCGAAAGCCGCATCCCCTGCTCTGGCCTTACTCCCGAGCAGAAACGGATGCTGGATGCACTGGCAGAACAGATGCAATAGCAAAGTGCCGCCCAGAGCTTAAACGCAAAACAGCCGCCCGAGAT
>CAIONQ010000021.1 GCA_903859705.1 uncultured Chthonomonas sp. | reverse complement strand
GCAGATCGCCGCTTGTTTTAGCGGCAGATCGGGAAAGAGCTTTGCGATTATTGGCGCTGTTATACGCCCCTCGCAAGCTCGAGGCTACAGCGCGGGTGGTTCTGCCTGCCATGTTAGTGTTTTAGCGGCAGATCGCCGCTTCATGGTTGTGATGGTTTTGAGCTCTTGCAGGGCATGCATTGATGTATAGGTTATGATATCATACAATGTGTACATCTGTCTACATATTTTAAATGTATGGGAGATTCTTGAAACTGCCGCTTACATCAGAATGTCAAACCTGCTAAACTGCCATTGCTATGGTGGTATTTATCGCGCCAATGCGAATCCTGCGCTTTCACATTAGCAGTACTTTTCAAGACCAGGGCCATTTTGTTCTGCCCGGAGCCCGTGACGTTTGCGCAGTGTGCGTTCCTCAGGGACTGTTCACAGGTGCATAAGGGGTTATTCATTGACCAACCGAGCACTGAGGAGAATAAGCTCATTCCTCGAGGACTAAAATTTCAGTGGGAAGGGGCGGAAGACGGTGGCGGCTAAAAGCATAACGGAGATGCGCATCAATGGTAACTCGTTATTCTATGAATAGAAGCGCCGCTGAAAAGTCTCCAATTGGCTGTTTAATCCATTTTATCTACTGCAATGAAGTAACTGACAATTCAAGGAGTCTTTTGGCGTCGCTTTGTCGGATCTAACCGCATTTAATTTTAGTTATCCTGGGGATGAGCGGCATGATCAGCAAACGTAGCGACCAAATGGATTGGTACGATGTAGGTAACGTCTTTGACGTTGAGCTTCCCCGTGGGAGTTTCCACGCGCAACTTGCAGAAGCGTCGGGAAGATGGCTAAAAGATGACGACTTTGCAGCGTTTTATTCAGAAAAGCATGAACGCCCAAGCGTATCGCCGTCTTTGCTTGCGCAGACATATCAGCTTCGGCCGAGGCTCAGGTACATCCAGGCTCGCTCGAGGCGCTGTTAGCGAACACCAGTGGTTGTACGTGACGCAATGGGTATCTAGCAATTCCGCTAATTTGAAACTGTACCATTCTGGGAAAAAACGCGGGAATGTGCGTTATGCAGGTTCCTGGTGTAGCGATTCAATTGAATTCGGGACATGGCCAAGTCTTCCTTCAATGAGCCGTTTTTATGATAGCACTGGAGAAGCAGTTGAGTATTCATTCCCTTATTCGACAGGGCTCTAACACGGCCAGCCTATCGTACGGTCTGCCCGCGCATAATCGCCACGACGCCCGGTGAAACCGGCCAGCGTATAGATCATTGTATTTCCGGAATGGCTTTGCCTCCAATAATCTGTATGCGTGCATACCTTAGATAAAGGACATTGGTGATCCGCTTTTATCGGCGGATCGCCGATTCTGCATGATGGTTGAGCACAGTCCTATGGTTCTGGCGCGGTGGATGCTCCCCAGCTTCCGCCTCCGGGTGTTTCTATGATTATCTGATCTCCCGCGTTGCCGTTGCGTGTAAACCGCCCCGGCATCTGCTCGCTGATCCCCGTGGAGCCATCTATCCAGGTATCAACACCACAATCGCCATCCGAGCCACCGTTTGCACCGGGTGGGGCAAGCTCTCGCCTATCTGCCAGAAGCGACACCGTACAATCATCCAGAAGTTCTATGTGCCGGATAAGCCCCTGGCCCCCTACGTGAATAGAGCTGTTAGCCTGGCTGCCTGTTCTAATCCTGTAAGAAATCACCCGGAGGGGATAGTGGGACTCCAGAGATTCTATGGGAGTGTTCCGCGTGTTGGTCATATGGCACTGAATTGCAGATGCACCATCGGAATCGGGCGAAGCGCCCGCCCCGCCACCAATTGTTTCGTAGTAAGCAAAGCGCTTGCCACGCAGAGAATCATAGCCACCGATGGTGAGGTTGTTCATGGTTCCCTGGCTTGCTGCCGGAATCAGGCCCGGTGCTGCCTGCGCAAGGGCTGCAAAGATGGTATCTGTGATGCGCTGGCTGGTTTCTACATTTCCGGCAGCAACGGCGCTGCCAAATGCTGCATTAACTACGGTGCCTTCTGGCGCAAGTATAGTTAATGGTTGAAAGCAGCCTTCGTTTGTTGGCAGCTCTTCGGTTTCTGGCACCAGGCAGCGCACAGCGTAGCAGCATGCCGACCATGTGATTGCCAGCGTTGCATTTACAGGTGCTTTCACCTGCGGAGATGAGCCCGTAAAATCGAAATGAATGTCGCCCTCTAACGTGATTGTAATGTTTACCTTGATGGTTACTTCTGGCACGCTGCCGTTAAGCGGAACGTTATCCAGGCGATCTATTGCTGTGTATTGGCCAGGCGGCAGCCTCTTCAGCGCTTCCCGCACGAGTTTTGCGCTGTAGTTTAGCGTTTGGCTCGCACATTGCTCATAGTTTGTGATGCCCGCTTCGGCAACTATGTGCCTTAACCTGTTGGCTCCCGTTTGATTTGCGGCGATTTGAGCCTGTAGGTCGCCCCGGCGTTCCTCCGGAGTACGAGAGTTGGCACAGATCAAATTGAGAATCTGCTGATCGATTTCTCCATTTCGCACAATGGCAAGCGGAGGAAGAATTAGCCCTTCCTGATACAGCTCTACCGAAAGGGGTAAAGACCCCGGAGATATTCCCCCAACATCGGCATGATGTGCCCTGCTGGAAACAAACCCTATGAGTTGAGCCGGAGCATTTGCGGTTTCTTCACTATACACAGGAGAGGTTAGCGTAATATCTGGAAGATGAGTGCCTCCAAATTCTGGAGAGTTACAGACCCACATGATGCCTGGTTGCCAGGTAACCTCGTTACGCAGGCGGCGCATCATAAGTGGCATGGCCCCAAGGTGAACCGGGATATGTGCCGCCTGTGCTAATAAGCGCCCGCTAGTATCGAACAATGCGCAAGAGTGATCTAGCCTCTCTTTTATGTTTGGAGAGTAAGCGGTGCGCTCTAATGTGGCACCCATTTCTTCTGCGCCGGAGGCAAGCATGCTGCCCCACAACTGCACAGTTAGTGGGTTGAACGTGCCCTGATCAGATTCTGTTTTGAACGGACTACCGGGCACATCTTTGCTATAAGCCAACATTTAGCTCCCTACAATGTAGGCTATGCCCACATTTCCTCTTATAATTGTACGCTAATCGCCTGGGTGTGAAGACTCTGACACCTGCGCTGTGACCTTTGCGGTATGATGCAGCACTGAAAACGCCGTAACCGATGGCCGTAAAGCGCGTCTATCAGTACGTCACAGGGCAAACAGCTGGCAAATCCGCCTGCCATAACCCGGAACGCTCTGCCTGGAGAAACCTCACTTGCTCAAGTTGCGCAGACAAATGCTTGGCACTATTCTGGTTGAAAGTGGCCAGGTTACTCCCGAACAGCTCGAGACGGCGCTTGCAGAACAGCGCCGATCCGATCAGGGAAAACGAATCGGCGAGATTCTGGTGAATCAAAGGGCGCTAACCGAGCCCAACCTGCTGCAGGCTCTTTCGAAGCAACTGGATTGCCCGATTGCAGACTTAGCGGCGGAACCGCCGGATCCAAAAGTTTTGGAGATAGTGCCGAGCGAGTTTGCTCTTCGGCATCATCTTATTCCTCTTCGGCAGAACGATGATCAGCTTGTTGTGGCGATGTCCGATCCGCTGGACATTCACGCGATCGATGATCTTCGATTGTTGACTGGCCTGGATATCGCTCCGTTGCTGGCATCGGCTGGAGACATACGCAGGCTTGGTGAACAGGCGTACATGACTCGCATGATGCAGGATGTGCAGGATGCTGAGCGAGCGGGCGATGACGAAGACAGCCTGGATGTAGCCGACCTTCAGAAGATGGCGAAGGAAGAGCTCGTTATCCAGATGGTTAACCTGATTATTAATCAGGCAATTCAGGATCGTGCTTCCGACATCCATGTTGAGCCATTTGATAAAGAGCTGCGGGTACGTTACCGCGTTGATGGTGTTCTCCACGAGGTGAACCCACCGCCCAAACGTTTCCATGCTGCCATTATCAGCCGTATCAAAATTCTATCCGATCTTAACATCGCAGAGCGCCGTCTGCCGCAAGATGGGCGTATGCGCATTCGCGCTGCGGGGCGTCAGATCGATCTTCGTATTTCCACCATTCCTACGGTGTACGGCGAAAGCTGTGTAATGCGAATTTTGGATAAGCAAACTGCCATGCTCGGGTTAACCGAGCTTGGAATGGAAGCTGGGATGTTCCAGCGCTTCCGAAGGCTTATTCAGGAGCCGCACGGGATTATTCTGGTTACCGGGCCAACCGGTTCCGGAAAAACCACCACGCTTTACGCAGGCTTGAGCGAAATCTACAGTATTGAGAAGAAGATCATTACGGTAGAAGATCCGGTTGAATACCAGTTAAACGGTATCAACCAGATTCAGGTTCAGCCATCCATTGGCCTTACCTTTGCGGGTGGGTTGAGAAGCATCGTCCGCCAGGACCCGGATATCATCATGGTTGGTGAAATCCGAGATCATGAAACCGTGGAAATCTCAATTCAGGCGGCACTTACTGGCCACCTTGTTTTCTCCACGCTTCATACCAATGATGCGGCAGGGGCCGTTAGCCGCCTGCTCGATATGGGTGCCGAGCCCTTCCTGGTGGCATCTTCGCTAATCGGCGTGGCTGCACAGCGGCTTGTAAGGCAGAACTGCCGTTTCTGCAAAGAGCCCTACGAAGAGAAACCTGAGATACTGCGAGAAATTGGCATAGATCCCGAATACGTGAAAACGCATCCGCTGATGAAGGGCAAGGGTTGCCCGGAGTGCCGTGGCCTGGGATATAGAGGACGAAGCGGTATCTACGAGATGTTAACCGTAGATGAGCACATAAGGCGCCTTATCATAGGACGTTCCAGTGCATCCGAAATTCGACAGCACGCTCAGAAAACTCAAGGCATGCTATCCATGTTGCAGGATGGAAGAGAAAAAGTTCTCGCTGGCCATACAACCATTGCGGAAGTGCTGAGAGTATGCCAGCGCGAAGAGTTTGATACGTAGTTATAATCGCCAACTGGGCGGTTAGATGTGCACCAGGGATTCACCGATGCCGGAATTTATCTACGAAGCGCGAGACAAAAGTGGAAAGTCATCGGGCGGAACGATTGTCGCAAGAGATACCAATGATGCGGCAGTTAAAATTCGTTCGCTTGGCGTTTTTCCCACAAGCATAAACATGGGAGGCAAGGCAGGCGGAGCTGTTAAGGCAGCGCCTGCCGGCGGTGCCGAAGCACGCCCTGCTGCTGCCAATCAAATTCACCTGTTTCAGAAAAAGGTTACACGTGTTCAGATACTTCTGTTTACGCGTGAAATGGCCGACCTTCTGGATGCCGGGCTGCCGATGGATCGTGCATTTTCGGTTTTGATTGATCAAACCGAGAGCGATGTGCTGAGATCGATGCTCACCCAGATGCAGGGCGACATCCGGGCGGGATCTCCGCTTTCGGATGCACTGAGGAAGTTTCCTAAGGACTTTACGCCGTTGTACTGCAACATGGTGCACTCTGGCGAAGTTTCCGGCCAGCTCGCCAGCGTTATGACGCGGCTTGCAGACTTTATGGAAAAAGAGTCGATACGCCGAAGTCAGATTATGGCGGCTCTAACCTATCCGCTGGTGCTGGTGGCCGTGGCATGTAGCGCCGTTATCTTTCTGCTTACCTTTGTTATCCCAAAACTGAGCGATGTGTTCAAGGGCATGGGAAATGCACTGCCGCTTCCTACAGTGATACTGCTGGGTGTATCGGGGTTTCTGATGCACTACTGGTGGGAGCTTATAATCGGCATAGCCGGTGTAGTTGCCGCCGTTCGGGTGTATCTGAAGACGCCGATTGGGCGAAAGTCCTTTGATTCCCTTCGGCTGAAACTGCCGCTGTTTGGGCCCGTAACTATGAAGATAGTTTCGGCACGATTGATGCGAACCCTGGGGACACTGCTGGGTGGAGGTGTGCCTATACTGGACGCCATGGATATTGCTGCCTCCGCGCTGGGAAACCACGTTGCAACGGAGGCAGTGCTGGAAGCCAGAGGCGGCGTTCGTCAGGGAGAAACGCTGCATCAATCCATTGAGGCAGTGGGAGTATTCCCGCCACTTGTTAGCCACATGACTGCCGTTGGAGAAGAAACGGGCAGGCTTCCCAACATGCTATTGCGCACGGCAGATACCCTCGATTTCGAGGTAGATAACGCGATGCGCAAGATGACATCCCTTGTTGAACCGCTCGTCGTGCTTATGATGGGTGGATTTGTTGGCTTCGTTGTGTTGTCGATCCTGCTGCCGATCTTCAACGCAAACGACATGGTTAAATAATCGAGGAGATCAACATGAGAGCTCTGTTAAACCGAAAAACCCGTGCATCCCACGGCTTTACCCTGATCGAACTACTGGTCGTTATCATTATCCTGGCGATCCTCGCCGCTGCGGTTATTCCGAAAGTTATTCACCGCACAGATGATGCGCGCAACGCTGCCGCTATTTCCGATGTGAATGCGTTCAGCTCTGCTCTTAACATGTACAAGGCTGATACGGGCCAGTACCCAACAGGCGACCAGGGGCTGGATGCTTTGATCCACAATCCTGGGATCAAAGGTTGGAACAAGGCTTACCTGGATAACATGTCTACGCTTAAGGCGGACCCATGGGGCCACCCTTACATTTACAAATATCCCAGCGAGCATGGCCAGGAGTTTGATATCATTTCCGCTGGCCTGGATGGCCAGCCTGGAACTCAGGACGACATTCAAAGCTGGGACCTGAGCAAGAGCGGTCAGTAGAGAACGGCTGAATACGAATACCATGCACCACACCGGCAGGAAACACGGTTTTACGCTTATTGAGATCCTTATCGTGATTATTATAATCGCGGTTATGGCGAGCATTATTGTGCCTGCCTACGTAAGGTATTTAAGCACGATCCGGTTTCAGGTTGCCTGCCGGCAGGTGCAGGATATCTTCGGATATGCTCGTGAGCAGGCGATCTCCCTTGGCACCCCGGTGACGTTGCGTTTCGACCGCCAATCCGAAACATTTGCGGTTGAAACGCCGGCTCCAACTCCACAGCCTGATTTGCCTTCTGCCATGAGCAACGGCGATGCTGCTGGCGCTGCTGCCACTTCGCAGGTAGCCCGCGACCCACGTACCTTCGCTCTGGATCGCAACCAGGCGGTGTCTCAGTACACGGTTTTGCCGCCAGATGTGCCTCTCTCTGGTTCCCAGGGGGGCAACTCTGGACCCAATGACCTGCACTTCCAGCCTGATGGCAGTGTGGAATCGATGCAGATGACGATGATACAGGAAGATGGTAAAGAGGCGCACTTTATCCTGCATCCCGCTGCCGGTAGGCTCGTTCTTGATGCTGGCACCGGAGTAAACGGCCAATGAGCAGATACCACCGAAACGGGAGACGGTTGCGGCGCTCTGCAGGTTTTACGCTCGTTGAGATGATAGTAGCTACCGTCATCCTGGCAGTTGGAATAGTAGGGGCCGCCGGTGCATACAATGCTGCAACTCGGGCGAGCGCAGCAGCCTCGGATATTCAAACTGCAGCAATGCTGGCGCAGCAGCAGCTTTCACAAACAGAAACACAGTCGGCAGGTAACCTCTCTGGTGGCGATACCGAGGGAGACTTTGGTGCAGACCATCCTGGTTTTCACTGGAAACAAAGCGTAGCAGCAACGGATTACACAAATCTGTTTCAGGTTTCAGTAACTGTGCAGTGGGGTGGTAACCCTGTGCATGAGCGAACCGTTTCTACATACCTGGTTAACGTTCAGCCGAATACATCTACAACTACCAGCACGGGCGCAACGAGCGGGAGCGGGCAATAACAGTGGTGAACAGGCGTACAACTCGGCAAAACAGGGCACGAAGGGGTTTTACTCTTATCGAGGCTCTCATATCGTTGCTGATGTTCACTGTTATCATGTCTTCGCTTTCATTTGCTTTTAGTACGCTAAGCAAAACACAGACTTCTTCTACAGCGAAGCAAGAGGATAACGCCAGCGTGCGCGTTGTTTTTGATGCTCTGAAGCGTGACATTCAGGCCGCATATGCTTCAACTACAGATCCGGCATCGGTGTTTATCGGCAACAGTGCAGGCAGCAGTAGCGGTGGCACTAGCCAAACCGGCGGCAGCGCCAACACAACAACGGTGTCTTCTCCGGGGTTATTGACGTTCACCACATCGTCTTATAGAATTCAAGCAGAAGAGCTTAACCAGGCTGGCGGAGCCCAGGGTACCTCTACGATTGGTGCTTCCGGGCAAAATGGGAGCCAAACAGGTACGCCTCAGGCTGGCTATCAGGTGGTTCGCTACGATGTGGATTCGGCTTCAGGAAATTTACTGCGCTCCGTAGTGAGTGTGCCTAACCTTACTTTGGTTACGGCACCTCCACAGGGTGATCCGGGATCAATACTTGCCTCCGGCATTACAAGCATTCAGTTTCAGTTTTGGGACCCCGTTCAAAACTCCTGGCGAGATAGCTGGGACTACGAGCAATCAAATATTACTCCAGCGCAGTCCGTCTCAACGGGCACTACTGGCGCAACGGGGGGAACAACTGGCGGTACTTCTGCCGGATCTACGGCAAGCTCATCAAGTGCCTCAAACACCTATACTACACTTAGCGGTGCCACCATAAGTGCCAGTACTGGTGACGTTACGTTTCCTACGGCGGTTCAGATTACGATCGAGAAGATCAACGCTTATGGCCAGCGCGTATCCTATACAACAATTATTCCAATTGCTGCCGGGCTGCCATATGCCGATACATCTACTTTGAAGAACACCACCAGTTCTTCTACCACTTCAGGATCGGGCACGGGCCAGTAATTGAGAACCTACATGCATCATACAACCCAACAGGTTCGTTCCTCTAGGCCAGCCAGAGCGCAGGCTCTTGTACCAGTAATTCTAGTGGTTGTCATACTCACCACTGTGGCTATTGCATTTACTGCTTCTTCCAGCAGGGAGCTTAAAGCTGCATCCTACTTCAATGCCGATACGGTTCGGTTTAATGCAGCGCGAGGCGCGGTTAACTATGCCATGGCCGCATTGGATCAGATTAGCAGCCATGCAGCCACGTATGGGATAGTTCCACCCGGGGCAGATACAGATTCTAATGGATGGATGCAGATAGGGGATGCGTGGGTCAAGATTGATGTGGTGGATACGGGTGCATTCGTAAACATCAACGCTGCCACATCTGCCACACTACAGCGTATGTCTGTTTTTGGGCAAAATGTTCCACTTGCAGATGCCATTGTAGATTGGCGCACTCCCGAAACAACAGCAACCACAGATGGTGCCAAATCAGACTATTACCAGGGACTGACGCCACCATATAATTGTAAGGATGCACCGTTTGATACCGTAGAAGAGCTGTTGCTTGTTAAAGGGATGACACCTACTATCTTGTTTGGCAATGCTGCTGGCAACCCCATCTCGCCGGAAGACAGCCAGAACAACGTTGCGAGTGGTTCAAACCAATCGCTTAGCGGCACTACGCGGCAAACAACTGCGCGTCCCGGAACTGGTGGAACTGGCGGGACTGGTGGTGCAGGAGGCGGTGGAACCGGAACCGGCGGCACTGGTGGTACGGGTACGGGTGGAACTGGTGGTACAGGTGGTGCAGGAACTGGAACAGCCGCTACCGCTGGTGATACAAATTGGGACGACATATATGGTACAAGCACCAAGCCGCTTTCAGAGTTGCTAACCACACTTTCGATGGAACGCAACATTGCGGCAGATGGTACGGCTCGTATCAATATTAATACTGCAACTGCAACCGATCTACAGGGGTTAGGTATCTCCACAAACCTGGCAAATGCTTTGATCAGAGCGCGCACACCTGCATCTACCAACGGCGGCGGAACCGGCGGCGGCACTGGCGGCAACCGCCCGGGGGGCGCAACCGGGGGAGGTACGGGCGGTAGTGGGGCAGCAAACCGGCAAACACCTGCTGCGGGAGGCGGTGCTGGTGGATCTGGGCGCCCGGGAACCGGTACTGGAACGGGAAGCGGAACAGGAGCAGGCGGCTCTGGCAGGCCCGGTAATGGAACAGGTTCGGGTACAGGCACCGGTACAGGAACCGGAACTGGAGCTACTACGAGCACCTTTAAAACTATTGCTGATCTACTTACAGTTCCAGGCTTCACCCAGCAGGTAATGCAGCAAATAGCAGATTTCGTATCCGTGGATGACCTTCAGTATCATCCTAATCTGGTGAATATAAATACGGCTCCGGCCGAAGTGCTGGCAACTATCCCGGGTATGGATCATACCACCCTGAATGCAATTCTCGATTTCAGACAGGGCGGCCAGTCGTTTCAAACGCTGGGTGATTTCTTTGCTCTTCAGGGAGTAACTCGCCAGGAGTTTCAAAACGTAATCGCGTCCATTTGCACAAAGTCGTCCATCTACAGGATCCGGGTCAAAGTAATGATACCGGGGCAGCAGAATGTATATGCTGTAACTGCGATGGTGCAGCTAACGGACAATGGACCGCAAATACTTCAGTGGCGTGAGACGCCTCGCGTCCCGGGGTGGGCATACTGGTTGCCTTCTCCGGTTCTGCCGCAGCCTACAGTTACATCGTCCAATACGTCCGCTGGTCATTAACCGGGCGTAACTATCGGAGGTTACCGTGCCAACCAAGCAGCCCACGCGTTCAGTGGGACAATCGAACTGCATAGCGCTTGATCTGGGCGAAAATGCAATCCGTGTAGTGGAAATGGAGCTATCTGGTTCGGATTCTTCCCAGAACCGGATATTGCGCCGTGGATCTGCACCGTTGCCGCCGCATGTATGGAACGATCTGCCGGCACATCGGGACACGTTCGTTTCTGCTCTGCGTGCCGCGCTTGCTGCAGCTGGCATCAGCGGTAAATCTGTTATTGCGTGTATGCCACGCCGCCTCGTAACGGTACGATTTGCAAGGCTCCCATCTGCCCCGCCAGAGCAGATGAAGCAGATGGTTACATTTGAAGCCCAACAGTACATTCTGTTTTCGCTTGATGAGGTATCGCTGGATTACCATGCGCTAACCGGGCCTCTGCCTGGTTTTGGTTCATCGGATGGTGAAGACCTCGAAACCGTTTTGCTTGCAGCTGCACGGCGTTCTCTTATCAATGAGCTGTTGGCGATATTTGATAAAGCAGGTCTGGAACTCAGGCAGCTCTCGGTTTCCGCCCTTGCACTGGCTGAACATGCTCGAGATGTACTGGAGCCGACAGCCCTGATAGATATCCAGCCGGGCTCAATGGACGTTGCTGTGGTTGCCGACGGCCAGTTGCTGTTTACTCGTGCAACAGCTCTCGATCTGGAGGGCATCTCACCAGATGTTGCACAACGCAAACTCGATGAAGAGGTTGCCCGCTCTTTTACGGCATATCAGAACGAGTACCGCAGCAAAATAATCGGGCATGTGTTTCTATCGGGATCCAGCGCTACCGTAAAGGATGCTGGCCGGCTTGAGCGCAGCTTAAGTTCAATTCTTGAAATGCCTGTTTCCAGGCTGCACAACCGGCTGATTACAGCCAATGATCCAGATCTGATTGGTTACGCCACGGCATCGGGCCTTGCTCTTCAAACGCAATCCAGTGCGCTGGCTCCGATATCTCTTGTTCCGGATGAGCGCGCAGAGCGGCAGGCCCGCCAGGCCTCTCGCCTACGGCAGCAGGTTTCAGTACTCGGTGCTGCGGCAGTATTAATAGGTGCGATTTGGCAAGCTAATGCTATGGTTAAGAATAGTGCGGCAGATGCGGTACGCACGCTTGCAGCCAATAAAAAGCTAAAGAGTAGCAAATCAATTTTAGATACGGTGCAGAAAAAACACGATAAGCTAGCCTCGTTCGATGCTGAGCTTGAGAAGGGGCTGGATCGCAAGCACGGTGCTGTTGATGTAGTGACAGCGCTGCATGCAGCTTTGCCAAACAGTTCTGATTTGTGGCTAACGCAGCTATCTTATGTACATGGTGGCCTGCTTACTTTACGTGGTGAAGCTAGAAACTCAACCGCCCCTACGGAACTCGCCATTGCCTTGCAAGGCAGTGGGGCGTTCAGGGATGTGAAACTCGTTTACATGGGGGATGCGCAAGAAACCAACCTGGTTGCTACAGCCCCACCAAAAGCAGATGCTAAAAAAGATTCCACGCCGTTGCCGAACTTCGGCGATGGCGGCATGCAGATGGGTGGAATGCAAGGGTTCACCCCTAGCGGCGGTGCACCGGGCTTCCCTACTGGCGGTGGATCTGCAGGGTTTCAGGGTGGCGCGCAGCCAGGTGCCGGTAATCCTGCTGGAGGGTTTACAGCGCCTGGAGGTGGTGGATTTACACCTGGAGGTGGTGGATTTACTCCGGGTGGCGGTGGCTTTACGCCTGGAAGGCAGCCAAACATCATCACCCCTGGCCAACCGCCAACGGGTATACCGAGCACTGTAACACCGGGTGCTTTTCAGATACCTGCGGGACGAAATGTTATTCTTCCCGATGCGCCTGGCCCTGCAGTAACGGGTGAAGGCACAACGCCTGGCCCACGGCGTAGGCAGCGAGCAAACCGTATGTCGTCGAGATTTGGCGGTACAGCAACAGGGGCAGACACGGTTGCCAGCACAGGCACTAAACCTGCCGTAACGACTACCGCTTCTGTATCGTCCAACAATACATCAAGACGTTCTCGCGTTATACAGCGCCCGGGTGTAGGTGGGAAGGTTACAAGAACGAGTTTTATCATTACCTGCCACGTAAACCAGAGCAGCGTAGATCTGTTAATGGGGTTGAACCTAACCTCTAAAAAGTCAGATCAATCGGCGGGGCCAGCGGCCAACAAAGCACGAAAACGCGTAGTTGGTGAAGGCGAAACGGACGATAGCGGAGACAATGATGCAGATTAGCCCGAGAGAGCGGAGATTGGTGACAATCGGCGGCGTTGTTGTCGTACTGATCGTCATCTTTAACATTCTCACACCCTCTGGCGGAGGGAAGAGCCTGGCAGGAACGGTTCCGTATGCCAAGGCGGTTAAGGATAATGAGGTTAACGAGCGGAATGCCGCAAGGCTGGCTCGTGAGGCTACTGAGCTTGAGCCTCATGTGGCGACGCTGGCATATGACCTCGCACCGGACGAGCTTGTTCCCCGGACAATCCGAGACTTGCAGCAGATTGCTGCAAAGGCAGGAGTGCATATCCGTGAGGTTAAGCCCATAAGGCCGCGCACACTGGCTTCTGGCATGGGATCCAGTGTTCCGCTGGAAGTTCACTTTCTTGCACCGTTCAAGCCAAATACTGTTAAGTTTCTATACCTGGTAGAAGATCCCGATGGCAGGATGGTTGTGGACAAGCTGGATATTACCTCTGCGGACCCAAGGCAGAAAACTGTTGAGGTAGCCGCCCAGATTACTGTATACACTCGATCCGTAGCGCCGGGAACTACAGGTACGGATACTTCAGATAAGAGCAGCGTGACGAATGCTAAGTAGCACCTCTACTTTTGCGTTTCGCAGATCAGGGAGAACACAATACGATGGCAAGTAAATCTAAAGTGCGCTCTGCAGTTCCCGCTGCAGTTATTGGCGTGGCCGCATCAGCGGCAGCAATGGGCTTGATTGTGCCATCGCTGCAGAAGGCTGCTCAGAGCAAGCCTGCCGATACAAGGGCAGTTACAAAGTCAACTGCGGTGAAGAAATCCATTACAGTGACTTCCAAATCACAGCAGCCCGTAGCAGGTGCACCTGGTAAGCGACGAGACCTAACTTTTTACACGGGTGATCTGCGAGCAAACATGTTTAGTGAGCCCGTAGCTCCTGCGCCAAAGGACGTTACACCGCCCATAAGCAAACCTGTTCCGCCAGCACCAGTCGATCCGCTGGCAGATTGGAGCTTTACCGGCAGTGCTAAGGTAAATGATGTAACGTACGGTATTGTGGAGAATACATCTACTCACGATAGTGTGATGCTCAAAGCCGGCGACGATTTCGAAGGCTTTAAAGTAGATAGCATCGATACTCAGTTTGTGATGCTCACACTTGGCAAAGAGGCCAAGTCCATGATGGTGAGCATGAACTACTCTTATGTTCCGCTCAGCAAAAGCGCAGCCTTCCTGAGTGCATCGCCTGGTGCTGCCCAGGGAATGGATCCCAATATGGCCAAAATGGCCGCTATGGCAGCAGGTATGGGCGCAACCGGGCAATCGATTACTCTGCCAAATGGCATGCAGCTGGATGGTGCCAGAGCTCAGCGCTACATGAATAGACTCAACCAGGGCTGGCCAGGCGCTCAGGGCGCACAGGGAGCTACCGGTGGTGGTGGTGGATTTGGCGGTGGAATGGGCCGTGGTGGTGGCGGTGGCGGTGGTCGCCGCGGTGGCTTCGGTGGCTTCGGCGGTAATGGCGGCGGATAACGACCGCGCTTTTCACAAACCTTTTGAGTTCTCAGACACACAGTCGAAACCAGTACCTGGTTGGAGGATGTGCTTTGGAAGATAGATCACAGCGGATCCGCGCAGCATATTTGCGCAGGTCTCTCGCCGCAGCGACGTTTGCGGCAATGGCTGCCGGAACCGCCCTTGTTCCGTCTGCTCGCGCTAATGCTCAGGCATCTGGCACCGGCGCGGTTCAGGCTCCGTTTAACGCGCCGAAGAGCAGCGTAAAAATAATCCCAATCCAGCGACGGCAGCGCGGAACCCGGGGAGCAGGGGCTCCAACCGACCCAACCGCAGCGCCGCCAGCAGCAGGCACACCCGCTGCTGGGGCACCGCCTGCTGGTGCGCCGGCCGTACCTACTGGCGGTACTTTTGCGCCTCCGGCATCGCGAGCTGGCACCATGGTTTCCATGGATTTCCACAACATGGATATTTCTGCTGTGCTTAAGGTTTTCGCAACAGCAACGCAGATGACCATTGTGGCTGATCCCACCGTTACTGGCCCGGTTACGATTGTGGCTCCCAAGCAGGTATCGCTTGATGAAGCGTTTAGAATTCTTCAAAGCGTACTTTCTGTGCGTGGCTTTACAGCCCTGCAGCAGGATAACGTTATTCAAATTCTTCCGTTCAACTCGGCAGTTGCGAATACAACCCACGTAAATACTCAGATTGATCCCAAAAACATTGATCCACGTAACCAGGTGATTACCCAGGTGATCCCGCTGGAGAATGTGGACGCAGATGCCATGGCGAAAGAGTTGCTTCCTTTAATGAATAAAGGAGCGAGTATTGTTGGTGCTACAGGCAGCAATGCTGTGGTTGTAACAGATACTGCGAGCAATGTTCAGCGCATGATTGATCTTGTTGCCGCACTGGATAAGACCTCCAGTCGCTCTGAGATGGCGGTTTATCAACTGCACCATGCGGAAGCATCTGGCCTTGCAGACATGATAAACAATCTGTATGGCAAGATTACCACCCGTGGTAAAACCAGTGGCCCTGCACCCGGCCAGCCAGGATTTAACCCTGGTATGGGTGGGCAACAGGCATCCGGCGGCACACCGTCTGTATATGCAGTTGCTGAAACCAGCACAAACAGCCTGATTGTGGTGGCATCCAGAGAAACGCAAGAACAGATAACCCAGACGATCATCAATCGAATTGATGATGACGATTCGAATACCCTCAACACCAAGCTGCGCAAGGTTAAGTATGCAGATGCAACAACCGTTGCAAACACCATTAATCAGGTGCTTTCTGACCAGCATGGTGCAATTTCTGCAAGCTCCAGCAGTGGTGGTACTCCCTTCGCTGCCCGTGCCTTTGGCGGCGGATTTGGTGGATTTGGTGGATTTGGCGGTGGATCCGGACAGACAACTCAGAGTTCAGATCCGTTTGCTAAGGTAGCGGCCGATACCCGAACCAACAGCGTGCTGATTACAGCATCGCCAGAGAAAATGGTTAAGGTTGAGGAGCTAATTGATCAACTTGATGTAAACATCGCTGTTGAGTCGACCACATTTGTTATTCCGCTGAAAAATGCTCAGGCTGCGGATGTTGCTTCTGCCCTTAATCAGGCATTTAGCACCTCCACCTCGAGCAACAGCAACAACAATTTTAATCCGTTCTTCGGAGGCAGTATTGGTGGTGCAGGCGGAAGCAGGGGCGGCAGCGGTGGTGGCGCCATCAATGGCCATACTCCTATTCAACGCCGACCAACCACATCCGGACGAGGCGTATCTATGCGGCCGCCTGGCCCCCCGAATGCGCCAGATATGGGCACTGCTGGAGATGGATTTACAACGGATAACGGTGGGTCTGCCATCCCATCCGGAATACCGGGCGTACTTACCGCCGATGGGCAGTTTGTACCCAGCCAGGTTCAGGATACAAGTGGCACAACCCGCCAGGGTATGCGCTTTGGCGGCGGCGGTGGTGGTTTCGGTGGCTTTGGCGGTGGTGGCTTTGGTGGTGGCCAGGGTAACCGGGGCAACTCGAACCAGCAGATGGGTGGAACCGGCTCCAACGGTGCATTTACGGGTTTGCTGCAGCTTCAGAACAATGTGTATGCAGTAGCTTCGCCTAATGGGGACAGTATTATTGTAACCACGACGCCTAACAACTACGAGGCCATTAAGGGCATTGTAGATTCTCTGGACGTAATACCGCGCCAGGTGATGATTGAGGTGATTGTTGCTGAGATCTCGCTTGAAAATGACCAGAAGCTTGGCTTCAACCTCAACAATGTTATAGGTGGACTTGGCGGCACTACAACGGGCAATGCAAACGTGCTGTTGCCAGGTGCCAGCATGGGCACAGGGTTAACGCCAGATGCGGCTCAGCAGGGCCTACAGGCAGTAATCTCCAGTGTAAATCACAGCATATTGCTGCAAGCTCTTGGTGTGGATAGTAAAGTGAAGGTGTTGGCAACACCGCGTGTGTTCACTTCCAATAACCAGCCGGCAATTATCGACATTGCCACGCAGGTTCCATACATAACCGGGCAAACTTCAAGTGGCCTTGTATCCACAAGTGTTTCCAACCAGGTGCAGTTTGCATCCATTGGCTTTACACTTGATGTTACACCTCGCATCACTCGCGATGGACTGGTTACTGTAGATGTAGTAGAAGATGCCAGTGACCTGGTTAACTACCAGACACTGGGTTCCGGATCTAACGCCATAATCGCTCCCGTGTTTAATGACAGATACACCGATACATCCGTAACTGTAAAAGATGGTGACACGGCAGTGATCGGCGGCCTGATCCGAGACAGAACCAGTTTGAACATTAACAAGGTTCCTGTGCTGAGTGATATTCCAATTCTGGGACAATTCTTCCGCTCGCGCGAAAAGATCCGCTCTAAAGTTGAGCTGATGATCTTTGTGACACCGCATGTTGTTGCCACAGCGGAGCAGAGCCGCCAGATGGCAGCATCTGCTGGTGCAACAGTTATTAACCAGATAACTGGCCTTTCGGAACAGCAACCTAACCTGGTTGGTGCCAAGAAAGACAACAAGAAGAAGGACAACAAGAAATCTGGCCCGGTTACACCGGTTGGCCAGCCCAGTACCACAGTGCCAGATCAAACCCCTGCCGGGCAAACAACGCCTCCTAAGCAGTAGGTAGCTAATCTGTGCTATAAAGAAAAAAGAACCGGCTCCGGAAGTTTTCCGGAGCCGGTTCTTTTTGTTTAACGATGCCTCAGCTTGTTTTTGGGTGCACTTCCCCGTGAGGAGCCTAAGGCAAAGACCTGCTGCCTGGTTTTGTTATTGGCTCACCTGCGGCACAAAGCGGGCACTCTTCCGGCGCATAGGATACTGCTTCGATGGTTAGAAGGTTTTCTCTACGATAACCAAGATCGACTTTGCCGCCGGAGCGATCAACAAGCACAGCTATGCCGGCAATATCCGCCCCAAGGCGAGTGCAGAGATCGATACACTCCTGTGTGGCAAGGCCTGTTGTAAGTACATCATCTACTATAAGCGTGCGTGTTCCGGCAGGCAGGGTAAGCCCTCGGCGAAGTGTTCGAACGCCATTTTCAGACTCAGCATACAGTGCTCTAACGCCAAGTTGCCTCGCAACTTCAAACGCAAGCAAAATCCCACCTGTTGTTGGGCCAAGCACTACCTCAACGCCATCATTGGCGTAACGCCTTGCAATCTCTGCGCACATTGCCTGTACATACTGGGGATGCTGGAGTACCCAGAACTTCTCCCAGTACTCGCCACTGTGCCTGCCAGAGGACAGTTTAAAGTGCCCGGACATCAATGCGCCAGCATCCAGGAATATCTCACGAACCTGATCTTCAGTAAGCATGCACTCTTCCTCGATTTACTCTTCGTCTTCGCTTTCCTGGTCTATGCCCTCTGCAATAACTTCCGCAGCCACAGGCACGCCTCTGATATCTTCGTAGAGCTTACAGAAGACAGTACGAAGGTCCGCAGCCTTATAGGGTGGTGCTATGCTAACATCGCACAACTTCTCGGCCGGTATGCCATCCTGGGTAGTTAGCCCTTCTTCATCAACAATCAGGCCAACGATCTTCATACCAGTTGGCCGCATCTGCTGAATAGCCTTGAAAATGCCCAGGCTTTTCTGACGACCAAAATCCGAGGATAGGATGACTAGATCGGGTGGACCTTCAGACTTCTGGACGAAGCCTACCACGTCTTGCTTATTCAGCAAACTCGTTACCTGCCAGCCACCAATGGCACATGCGCGCTCGGTGCGTCCACGATATCGCGGGCGATGCACTGCAATGAGAACCTTGAATGGCCCATCCTTCTTGCGTTTCGAAGCTGATGCTGGCGCAACATCTCCTGCCTTTTGCGTGCCGGTAGGAGAAGAGGGCCATCGATCGGCGAAGATCGCACCATCGCCGGCCTGTTTACCTGATGTTGCCCTGGGCTGTGGTGGGCGCGGTGTGCGTTGAGATGTAGGAAACGGAGGAAGCGGGTTTACGCCTCTTGGGTTCTGTTGACCGTAGCGTGATGGTTTTGCGGGCTTTCTGGATCCCGGTCGTCGGCTTGCGCCACCCTGTCTTTGAATCATAGTTTAGTATTTTCTGGGTATCTAAAATCCGCCGGTTTCCCGGCCCAATACAGTGATAATGTTAGTGCGGTGTAATCTCATCCCATTCTGAGAACTCGGTTACAAAACGCACAACTTCGGCAGCTGCTGCTGCAAAGAGCCCTGCTCCCTTTTCGGCGGTTCCAAGTTCAGGATTACCGAATGCTCCTGTTATACTGAGCTGATCGAAAGCGCGGGGAATATCTACACGGCTGGATGCGGAGAAATCCGGGCAGTAAAACCGTGACTCGAATGGAATGCGTGTACCCATTGCCTGGCTCAAGTCTACAAGCTCTGGTCGGAGGTGCAGGACCATACTTGTTTCAAGCTCACACGCGTGCGTTACAATCTTCTGATCTAACCCCGGCACAGCAGCAATTTCATCTGCTGCCAGAGTCCACCAGCTGCTGAAGGCAAGGAAGAGATCGGGGATATCTTGATGCCGCATCTGCACATCATAGATCGCCATTCTGCCAGGTGTAATGTTGCCGCCATGAGCATTCAAGAGGAATATCTTGCGGTAGCCAGCCGCCACAAGGTTTTCCAATATATCCACCAATACATCGACGTAGAGGCTATTTCCCAGGCTGAGGGTTCCTGTGAACCCCAAGTGATGATCGGATGCCCCCACCCACAGTACGGGGAGAAATAAGGCCTTATCACCGAGTTCTGCCTCGGCAATACGGGCAATTTCCGCGGCTATCATGGTATCCGTTAGCATTGGCAGGTGGTGCCCATGCTGTTCAAGGGAGGCCAGAGGCAGCACTACCACGCGGTCGGCCAGATCCTCTGTGTCTCGCCATTTATGCTCGCCATATTTCATGTGTTCTGCTCCTTGAATTGGATTTGAGACTCACCGAACATCGTGCACAGGAGCTATAGTGGCACGTTCATACAGCGGCTGCCAATCCTGATTGTCATCCACAGAGTTTACCTCCATGGTAACTCCTGGCTCCTGAACAGGCTGGTTGCCCGCAAGGCAATCATCCCAAACCTGTTTCATGCTGCAATAGTGTACAACCCTTCCATGCGGCCACACAATGGAAAGTACAAAACGAGGGCGAGGAATTTCAAAAGGAGGCTGCATTCGGTACTTAATGAGCGCTTCTTCATCAATTTGGACGCCGAGCCCCGGTAATTCTGGAACCCTTACACAGCCGCCCTGGATTTTAAGTGGCTCTGCCAATAAATCGTCGGCGTAATTGTTAAGGCAATTTACTGATGGCCATTGCGCGTTGGGTAGCACTGCCCCCAGATGCGCGGAGAGAGCTGTGGTAAGGCCAGTACCCACAAGCTGCAGCCAGAACTGCTTATCGAAGGCTGCTGCGAGGTGGCCCTGCCGAATTACGGAACTCACCCCGCCACCAACAACAAATCCATCGCAAACCTCTTCGCGGGCAACGGTAGCGAAAGGTGGATCACCGAAGTGGAGCGCTATGGGCCGGGTGGTTTTACCCCTGAGAACACGATGCCCTTCAATATCACGCTGCATAATGGGGGATTCGTAGATTGCAATTCGTGGATTCTTATCCAATTGAGCCAGCACCGGGGCGGCATTGCCCACATTCAGCAACATCTGATTCCAATCAAGATCCAGCCGAAACTGAACGGGGGATACTTCGCTAATGGCCGCTACCTGTGCATACACATCCCACCACGGCCGGGCTTTTATCTTGTAGGAGGTGTAGCCTGCACTCTGAGCTTCTTGTGCTTCCGCTGCAAATGCCTCGGGAGGCATATCTATATTCCACCAGGAGATAGGGCACCAATCGCGAACTTTTGGGAGGTTGAAGAGGCGGTATGCAGGCACACCCAGTGCTTTGCCGGCAGCATCGTAGACAGCCATCTGGAGGCCCGCACCAAGTGAATCGTCGCCAAGCAGGTCGCCAAGCCTACTACCAATGGCTTTAGTTATTGCTTCATCAGAAACCCTGCTCCATGTGTAGTGCAGCAGGGTTTCACCATAGCCTATAACTTCCGGACTGTTGGTTGTTAAGCGGATTATCTCAGAAATGCGCCATTGCCACACTTCACGCGCGTTCCATTGCTGGCACCTTGGCGTAAAAGGGACATTGAGTACAATGCGCTCTACATTAGTTACACGTATATCAATGCTCATGCGGCGTTGCCTCCCTGTTTAACAGATGCGCCAGATACGCGCCTGATAAACCCTGGCAGACGCCTTGAGCGCAAGCATGCCCGATATCCTGACTATTCCCTCATGCTATCGGGATCGATGCCATTCTCAGTACAGAATGCCCTGTAAGCCTGTGGTGCGATCTCTGAGGGCTTTATTTCACTGCGCCCACCCCAGAACACGTTGGTGTAACTTACCGGGATACCAACCGATTCCAGGTGTGCATCCATAGCGGCCTTATGATCTAAAAGAACCTGTTTATCGACACCATGGGCAACGCCCATTATGTTTACATTTCGGAACTCTGGCCCACCTTCACGCCAATAGGCGTGGGTCATGATTTCGAAACGGCCAATCTGCCTGCCAGCATCAATCTCCTGGCCTTTAGGTACGGCCCAGTGGAAGAGTGCGTTGTATCGCGTAACGCGTTCGTTACCGGCTGTAGGCTTGACATGCTCAAGAAAAGTAGAGAAGCGGCCTATTACTTTGCGATCATGCAGTGATTGTCCTACCTGCATAAACGTTTCAAAATCTACGCCTGCTTCTGCGGCGCGAGCTGTCCAAAGATCACGTACAAATTCTTCTGGTTCAAATTCGCGTTTAAGTGCGGTAAGCACCTGCCAGTCGAGATCGCTTAACGATACTTTTTGAGTATCTACCACTTCTGCCAGAGCTTCAGACTTTGAACCAATGGGCATGTTTTTACGGCGAATATGGCCAACACCCAGTGCAAATAGGCGCTCGGCTGGCATCAGGAGGTGCGCTTCTGCTCCCACTTTGTTTGCCAGAAACGTTGCGTGTTTTTCCAGTGAATAACCCTGGGGAACCTTTAAGGTGGTCCACAAGCGGTAGCTGGAGCCCGGGGTGGCGCTATCGGTGGTGCGGATTACCACATGTCCCGAGAATGGATCAAGGTCAAACATATACCGGAAAGCATCGTCCAGCTTGTCTGCAGGTATCTGCCATGCTGCCAGGGCCCCTTCAGCGAGGTTGGTGGCCATAAGCGTTTGGCGTACACGGCGGATAGTGCCAGATCGCAACATTGCCTGAATGCGCTCTATAACGGTATCGATATCAATGCCGGAGAGTTCGGATATTTTGCCGATAGGATCTGCCAGAAATCCCTGAATCTTATCTTCAGAAACTGAAAGTATGCTGGCATTTATCGGGTCTGTAATGGTTACGGGTATTTCTGTTGTGCTCATGCATCTATTGTACCTTACACCATTTTTGCGAGGATTGATGAGCAGTGAATATGCTTTTTACTTGCATGTTTTTGCTGCAATAAACAGCGCCCTTCCGGAGTATATCCGGAAGGGCGCTGAACATGCTTTAATGCTGCTTTTGAGCGAGTATCAGTACATGCCGCCCATGCCACCACCGCCATGATCATGACCGCCTGAAGGCGGGGCAGGGGGCTGGGGCTTTTCGGAGATAAGGACCTCTGTGGTGAGGATAAGCCCGGCAATAGAAGCCGCGTTCTGGAGTGCGGTGCGAACAACCTTTGCAGGGTCCACAACGCCAGCCGCAATCAGATCCTCATACGTATTGGTAGCGGCATTGTATCCGCTGCCCTTCGGCATTGTGCGAACCTGGTTCACAACAACGCTGCCTTCCTGGCCGGCGTTTGCTGCGATCTGTCGGCAGGGTTCTTCGATGGCGCGGCGAACGATGTTAACACCGATTGCTGCGTCGCCTTCCAGCTTAATGGCATCCAGTGCTACAGATGCGTTCAGAAGTGCTACACCACCGCCAGGTACGATGCCTTCCTCAACCGCTGCGCGAGTTGCATGCATCGCATCATCGATGCGTGCCTTCTTCTCTTTTAGTTCGGTTTCGGTGGCTGCGCCAACCTGAATTACGGCTACGCCGCCGGAGAGCTTTGCAAGGCGCTCCTGCAGTTTTTCGCGGTCGTAATCAGATTCGGTTTCGGTAATCTGGCGCTTGAGCTGAGCGATGCGGCCGGCAATGGCTGCGGCTTCGCCTGCACCGTCGACTATCGTAGTGTCGTCCTTGGTGATTACAACGCGCTTGGCTGTGCCAAGATCATCAAGGGTGATAGTTTCGAGCTTCTGACCAAGATCATCGGTTACAAAGCGGCCGCCGGTGAGGATTGCAATATCCTCAAGCATTGCTTTGCGGCGATCGCCAAAGCCTGGAGCTTTAACAGCAGCGCTGTTGATGTTGCCGCGGATTTTGTTGACAACCAGCGTGGCAAGAGCCTCGCCATCAACCTCTTCGCAGATGAACAGAATTGGGCGGCCAGTTTTGGCAACCTTTTCCATCACCGGTACCAGATCGGCCACTGAAGAGATCTTCTTCTCATAAAGAAGAATGAATGGGTCTTCTAGAACGGCTTCCATGCGCTCGGTATCGGTTACGAAGTAGGGTGAGATGTAGCCCTTATCGAACTGCATACCATCTACTATCTCGAGCTGAGTGCTGGTGCCCTTGCTCTCTTCGACTGTGATGACGCCGTCTGCCGTCACTTTTTCCATGGCTTCGGAGAGAAGTTCGCCGATCTGAGGGTCGTTGGCAGAGATGGTTGCAACCTGAGCTACCGCCGCCTTGCCTTCAACCTTTACAGCATTTGCCTTGATCTGCTCTACAAGAGCGGCAACCGCTGTATCGATGCCCTTCTTAACCAGAAGGGGCTTTGCGCCGGCTGCCACTGATCGCAGGCCTTCTTTAACCATGGCCTGAGCGAGAACGGTGGCAGATGTGGTGCCGTCGCCTGCAATATCATTGGTTTTGCTTGCCACTTCGCGAACGAGCTGAGCTCCCATGTTTTCAAACGGGTTCTCAACTTCGATCTCTTTGGCAATGGTAACACCATCGTTGATGATGCTGGGGCTGCCGTACTTCTTTTCAAGCACTACATTGCGGCCGCGCGGGCCAAGTGTTACTTTTACTGCGTCTGCAAGGATGTTAACACCGCGCTCAAGGGCGCGGCGGGCTTCCTCATCAAACAACATAATCTTTGCTGCCATGCGTAAAACTACTCCTTGATTGCCAGAACATCATCCTGGCGGAGGATAATGTACTCATCGCTACCGAGTTTGATTTCTGTGCCGCCATACTTGGCATAGATGATAATATCGCCAGGCTTAACTTCCAGCGGAACTACTCTGCCGCTCTCCAGTACCTTGCCGGTACCAACGGCCACAACCTCGGCCTCCTGCGGCTTCTCCTGTGCGGAATCAGGAAGGAAAATGCCTCCAGCGGTCTTTGCCTCCGGCGTAACTGCCTTGACGACGAGCCGGTCGTTCAGCGGTTTCAGCGTTGCCATGAAACAACCTCCTTCAAATCTCGTAGTAATATAAGCCCATGTGCTGGACTTATGCATCGGGTGCACATATAGCAGGGCGCCCACGAACGGCGACTGCGCATCGCTCGTTAGCACTCACCTGCTGTGAGCGCTAAAACCCGCGATATTGTACTCCAGATTTCAACACTAATTCAAGGCATAACAGGCTGCAAACTGGTGCCTTCCGGAAGTATTCTTAATAGTAGATAACTGCGTATTACCATTATGGTAGCGAGGGGTGTTCTGTGGCGAAAGTCAGAATAGGCGGACCTAAAGAGTTCTGGAGCAGACTGCGCTCAATATCGGTCAAAGAGATACAATTGGAGGCAAATCGCCCCCTATCCGTGGCGGTTGTAGGAGCACCAGCTACCAGGCTGCATGCTGTGGAAGCTCTGCGCGGAGCAGATATTGCAAGAAAGAATATTTCTGGTGATACATCAGACCTTCGTGAATACAACAGCACGCATCCTGAGGACGGGTTTCCAGAATCGGAAGCTTTATTCGATTTTGTTATCGATACTGGAGGTGGGCGCACAACAGATTTTAGAGGTTGCTCGGTTTATTCACTGGCGGATATTGGAGGTTGGGATGCGACGATACAGCGCATTTTTGATGACCGCCCCGAGTTGATGCTGCCTCTGGCACGCAGTTTTCCCGTGTTTAGGGCGGCTGCATCTTCAGAGATTATTCAGCAAACGGCGATGACCAACGCCGAGTTTTCATTAATAACTGGCGTGGTTTCGGCTTTTCCTATTTTTGAAATTATTCTTCCTGCGAATGCGCTGAGCGATATTGTTGTGCTAACGAAGAACCAGGTAATGATGGTGTTACGCCTGGCGGCAGCGAATGGCCTGGAGGTTAATTATAGAAGCCGCATGAAGGAGCTTGTTCCTATTCTCCTGAACGCATTTGGGTGGAGATCGGTTGCCAGGGAAATTGTGGGAGCTGTGCCGGCGGTTGGTTTCCTGTTTCGGGCGATGATTAGCTACGCTGGAACAATTGCTGTTGGGCGTGCGGTGCAGATGTACTATCAAACTGGCCAGACGGTAACGCGCTCGCAGGCGCAGCGAATATACCGCGAAGCCTATGCTTCTTCACGAGATCGTGTACGAGCACTTGCAGATCGCATTCGGTTACGTGGTAAAGCAGATAAGGTGGAACAGATAGAACAAGCAAGGCTAGAGGCAGACAAAGACCAACTTCAGTAGATACCCTGCACTGTGCTAGCAAATAAATGTACAAAAGCCCCCGGTTCAAGTTGAACCGGGGGCTTTTGAATTGTGAGGCTATCTGCTAGCTACTCGTCGCCGAGATCGCCAGGCAGATCCAGATTTGCGAAGATATCGTGCATGCTGAGAGTTACCTCATCAGTATCGCCGTTATCATCTGCTCCAACGGTAGTCATTTCCTCTACCTCCTGGAAACCATCCATTGGCAGGGGATCTGGGCGGCTTGCTGAGCGGCCAAGGAGCGGAATATCGTCCTCATCCTCATCAAGCAGCGGCTCCCGATGCTGATCTTCTCGGCGCGGCGGCTCCACAATAAGCGGAGCGCCATCCGGGGTAGCCAGTTCCAGGCTGCGGTATGAAGGCAGACCAGTACCGGCCGGGATCAGACGGCCAATAATAACGTTTTCCTTGAGGCCAACCAGTTCATCCTTCTTTCCACGAACGGCAGCTTCTGTAAGCACGCGTGTGGTTTTCTGGAACGACGCTGCAGACAGGAACGACTCGGTTGCGAGAGAAGCATCGGTAATACCAAGAAGCACCCAGTCGGCAGTTGCCTGCTGTCCTGGAGGATCGAGGCGAGACACGCGCATGTTCTCATCTTCGAATACGAACTTGTCTACAATCTGGCCAGGCAGGAAGCGGCTATCTCCTGGATGGCGAACCTTGCGTTTGCGTAGCATTTGGCGAACGATAACCTCAACGTGCTTGTCGTTGATGTCCTGGCCTACACTCTTATAAACGCTCTGTACTTCGCGAACCAGGTAATCCTGTACGCCAAGGGTACCTTGCAGTTCAAGAACCTTTTGTGGATCCAGAGGACCTTCTGTAAGTCGATCGCCAGGATGTACTTCCTGACCAGATTCAACTTCAAGATCTCCTCGGTAGGGGACCATGTGGACCTTACGGACCAGCAGGCTCTTGCGCTCCATAGCAGCAATTTTGCGCAGCGCTCGGTCGGTGATTACCTCACCGGCTTTAACGATGACCTCACTGCTGTTATCCAGAACATCCTCGGCCGAAACGCCATCGGTTCCGAGGCCATAGTGCGGCAGGTTCTCGTTCAGGTTCTGGTAAGTGTGGATAACAACGTTTCGCAGACCCTTGTTTTCGATGTCTGCAACCACGCCGGCATGCTCCGTTACGATGGCCTGTCCCTTTGGCTTTCGGGCCTCAAACAGTTCCACAACTCGGAGAAGTCCACTAACCTGATCTTCAAGAACTTTGAGCACACTCTGGATAGACCGTACGCGCTCGCGTTCGGTGCCTTCGGCCTCTTCCAGGTTTACGATACCCTTCTTGATATCGTCGTGCAGTTCTCGAAGGTTGATCTGCCTCTTCTGCTTAACGTTTGCAACGCTGGTAAGGTACTTACCTGCGATACCTCCTGTGTGGAAGGTACGCATCGTAAGCTGAGTACCAGGTTCACCAATCGACTGAGCGGCGATGATACCTGTTGCGACGCCAATATCAACCAGGCGGCCCGTTGCAAGATCCCGGCCGTAGCACTTGGCGCATACGCCCTGGCGCAGCTCACAAGTAAGCACGGATCGAACCGTTACGCGCATCGACGACGTGATGTCGTAGATTGTTTCGGCCTTCTTGCCGCGGCGGAAGTTAGTGGCTCTGCGTACATTTTTCGTAAGCAGATCGTGTGCCTGAGCCACTGTCATTGCATCGCCCTTGCGGTGCAGAACTTCACCAGTGGAAACCCACGAGTTATCTGTACCGGCGACAACAACTACAATGTCGTCAATTGCAATTCGGAACTGGTCCAACTCACGTGCAGATGGGTCCAGAATATCCGTGTTGCGCTCCACAATCACTTCGCCCGTAAGCGGGTTCACGATGTCCTCGGTGGGGTATCGGCCCTTCAGTCGCTCGCTGAGCGGCTCAAGGACTTCTCCACCTTCCAGGATTTCGCGAACTGCGATCCCGGGGATAGGCATACCTTCATCGATACAATCAGTATCGCGAACGATAACGTCCTGTGCAACGTCAACCAGGCGGCGTGTAAGGTAGCCTGCGTCTGCGGTTCGCAGCGCAGTATCTGCCATGCCTTTTCTTGCACCGTGCGTTGAAACGAAGAATTCAAGAACTGTAAGGCCTTCATGGAAGTTGGACTTAATCGGAAGGTCTTCAATAAGGCCTCCGAACGGGTTCGTCATAAGTCCGCGCATACCAGAGAGCTGCGTTAGCTGCTTCTTGGATCCTCGAGCACCGGAGTCGGTGATGATAAAGATCGGGTTATACTGGCTGATACCACCCATGATGGCATCGGCGACCTGATCTGCAGCATCGATCCAGAGTTGAAGAACTTTACTCTTTCGTTCTGCAGGTGTAAGCACACCGCGGTTGTACTGTTGGTTGGTTCGTTTAACAGCGTCTTCCGCATGGTGAATGATGGCATCGCGCTTACCGGGGATATCCATATCCGTCATTGCGATGGTGATACCAGCCTTCATTGCGTACTTAAAGCCAATGGCCTTAAGTTCATCAAGGAAGTTGATACAACACTCTTTGCCATGCGTTTCATACACATCCGAAACTACCTCGCCAACTCCCTTTTTGGTAAGAGTTTTCAGAAGGTACTTGTCTGTGTACTTGAGGCGTTCTGGCAAGATCTGGTTAAAGATCAGGCGGCCAACGGTAGTGTAGTGATTTGCCGGCACATTCGCATTTGGATCAGAACCACCGGATCGATCACCAACAACCTTGAAGTAACGCTGTGTCTCAGCCTCTCGGTCTGCGCGGTACGGCAGGCGGACACTGATCGGCT
Organism: uncultured Chthonomonas sp.; assembly: GCA_903859705.1. Taxonomy (GTDB): domain Bacteria; phylum Armatimonadota; class Chthonomonadetes; order Chthonomonadales; family Chthonomonadaceae; genus CAIXIX01. The sequence continues at coordinate 43,727 of CAIONQ010000021.1, read as the reverse complement.
CATGCAGATCCAGCAAGCCTGTATCGTATCCCAGCATAGCCTCTTCAGCAGAGCCAAACACGTAGGGCCTTTGTTTCTCATCGCCGTGCAGATCTCGGATCATCGTAAGGTAGTAAGAACCAAGAACGATATCCTGAACTGGTGCAACGATTGGGCCGCCATGTGCGGGGCTAAACAGGTTGTGCGAGCTGAGCATCAGGATGCGCGCTTCTGCCTGGGCGTAAGCCGAAAGCGGAACGTGCACAGCCATCTGGTCGCCATCGAAGTCTGCATTAAATGCATGGCATACCAGCGGGTGAACCTGAATTGCCTTACCGTCTACCAGCACCGGCTCAAATGCTTGAATTCCAAGCCTGTGAAGGGTAGGGGCGCGGTTCAGAAGCACTGGATGCTCCCGAATAACCTCTTCCAGCGCATCCCAGACTTCCGGGCGCATTTTATCGATCATGCGCTTGGCAGTCTTGATGTTGCCGGTGTACTGCCTCTCTACAAGTGTCTTCATTACGAAGGGCTTGAAGAGTTCCAGAGCCATCTCTTTGGGCAGACCGCACTGGTGTAGTTTAAGGTGCGGACCAACAACGATAACAGATCGTCCAGAATAGTCTACGCGCTTACCGAGAAGGTTCTTTCGGAAGCGGCCTTCTTTACCCTTGAGCATGTCTGACAGAGACTTAAGGGCTCGGTTATTGCTTCCGACTACAGGGCGAGTTCGGCGGCCGTTATCGATCAACGCATCCACGGCTTCCTGAAGCAGGCGCTTTTCGTGGTTCACGATCGATTCAGGTGCCCGAATTTCGGTGATCTTCTTCAAACGGTTGTTACGGTTGATGATTCTGCGATACAGATCATTAAGATCCGAAGTTGCAAATCGGCCGCCATCTAACTGCACCATAGGGCGCAGTTCGGGAGAAATCACAGGAACTGCATCCATAATCATCCACTCTGGGCGAGCCTTAGATGATAGGAATGCTTCTGTAATTTCCAGGCGCTTGATGGCGCGAATTCGCTTGGGACCCTGTGTGTTTGCAACTTCGTGGCGCAGTTCGCGAGACATCTTCTCGAGGTCAACCTCAAGCAGAAGTTCTTTAACTGCCGCGCCACCAAGGCCAGCCTTGATAACTTCATCCCAATCGGCACCGAGTCGGCGATTAAGAACCTCGATGAGGCGCTCGATGGCGCGGTACTGATCTTCAGAGATCAGCTGGCGCTTTTCGATCTTCTCCATCAGCAAGAGGGATGCTGCGAGCTCTTCTACGCGCTCGACTGCATCTTTCTCTTCCTGCTTGATTCGCTCGGCGAGATTTCCGCGCTTTTTCTCGATATCCTCTTCAGTCCAGAACTCAACTGCTTCTTCTTCTTCCAGCAGTTCAAGGTCGTCTGCATCGAGATCATCATCACCCGCTGCAACCGGGGTGGGATTGGCGAGCTTTTCAGCAGCCGCACTCTCGCCACGAGCTGCAGCCTCGGCTGCGCGCTCCTGGTGATCCTTAACCTCTTTGTTGAACTCGCGGGTTAGGCGATCAGCAATGCCTTCTTTATCGTGAAGGATATCCTCGGTTTCCACCTGGACAGCGGAACGGATATCAGACAACTCGTTGTTGATCTTTCCGCGATCAACTGAGGTTACGATATAAGAGGCAAAGTAGAGCACCTTCTCCAGGGGCCGCGGGCTGATATCAAGAATCAGCGCCAGCGGGCTTGGAACTCCCTTGAGGTACCAGATGTGGCACACGGGCGCAGCGAGCTCGATGTGGCCCATGCGCTCGCGGCGAACTTTGCTGCGTGTGACTTCAACGCCACAGCGCTCGCAAATGATTCCCTTGAACTTAACCTTTTTGTAACGTCCGCAGTGGCATTCCCAGTCCTTAACAGGGCCGAAAATACGCTCACAGAACAGACCGTCACGTTCAGGCTTGAACGTTCGGTAGTTAATGGTTTCCGGTTTCTTGACTTCACCGTAAGACCACGATCGAATCTCATCAGGAGACGCGATACCGATTCTTATTTTAGAGAAAGTGCTGGCATCAGCCATTGCTTTGATTTCCTCCGGGTAATGCCTAAATGACCTTGCTGGTGTCTTCCGGTTCAAGCCGCATAGAACGCTGTCGTCTACGTGCTGCCGCCTTTACAGGGTCCTCATTCGGATCGATGTCGTCGTCCCTGTCACGCAGGTCGATCTCTTTATCCTGTTCATCGAGAACTGTTACCTTCAGGCCAAGGCTCTGAAGTTCGTTCACAAGGATTTTGAACGACTCTGGTACACCCGGTTCAAGGATGTTATCGCCCTTGACGATGCTCTCATAGGTTTTTACGCGGCCAAGCACGTCGTCGGACTTAATGGTGAGGATTTCCTGAAGCATATACGCTGCGCCATAAGCTTCCAGCGCCCACACTTCCATCTCTCCAAACCTCTGTCCTCCGAACTGGGCCTTACCACCGAGTGGCTGCTGGGTAACCAGCGAGTAGGGGCCAGTGGAGCGTGCATGGATCTTGTCGTCTACCAGGTGAGCAAGTTTCAGCATGTAGATTACACCAACGGTAACCGGCATATTGAACGTTTCGCCCGTAAGACCATCGCGGATAACGGTTTTGCCGGTATCGGGATTGTAACCAGATCGTGCCCAGGCATTGATCTTGATCTTATCAACGAGTTGGCTGCGGTCGTAACCAGGAAGAACCTCTGGGATCACTTCTTCGGCGGAGCCAGAAGGAGTAAGATCACCACCATCTCCTGAGCCAGCTTCTAGCTCGCGAACAACCGGTGAAATTGCCGGTGGAGCAGCCACAATTCGCGCTACCTCTTCGAGGCGAGCACCATCGTATGTGTCGAGCTCTGCGGCAATCTCAGCGAGCATAGCTTCCGGAGTAGCATCCGCAGCGAATTTCATGCCCATTTCGAGCTCGCTGTTTACATAGTTCTCCAGCACTCGCTGTCGGAAATGCTCGCCAAGGCGCTGCATTTCGCCAACTATTTCCTTCTCGGTAGATCCTTCAAAGGCCGGGTTGACAAAAGTACAGTTAAGGTGGCGGCCAACATATCCAAGGTGGGTTTCCAGAATCTGCCCGATGTTCATTCGGGAAGGTACGCCAAGTGGGTTGAGTACGATATCAACCGGTGTTCCATCCGGGAGGAACGGCATATCTTCCGCAGGCAGGATCTTAGAAATGACGCCCTTGTTTCCGTGGCGTCCGGCCATCTTGTCGCCTTCCATGATCTTTCGCTTCTGCGCAATGTAGACGCGAACGAGCATGTTTACACCGGCGTTCAATTCGTCGGCAGGAAGGCGCAGCAGCTCACCATATTCACTATCGCGAGCGCTAGTATCTGGTCGCTTACAGAAGTTGTAGATTCGCTTATCGCGTGATCCCTGGTACTTAAAGCGGCTGAACACCTTAACATCCACGACGCGGCCACCGTTTCCGTGTGGAACGCGCAGCGAAACGTCTCGGGTTTCCTCTGCCTTCTTACCGAAGATGGCGATGATAAGGCGCTCTTCTGCAGTAAGTTCACCCTGACCCTTGGGCGCAACTTCTCCCACCAGAATATCTTCTGGGCGTACTTCTGCGCCGATGCGGATGATGCCATCTTCATCCAGGTCCTTCAGCATATCTTCGCCGACATTTGGGATGTCTCGTGTGATCTCTTCTGGGCCGAGCTTGGTATCTCGGGCTTCTTTGTCAAACTCTTCGATGTGGATAGATGTAAATACATCATCCTTAACCAGCCGCTCAGAAAGCAGGATGGCGTCTTCGTAGTTATATCCGCCCCAGGGCATAAAGGCAACCAGCACGTTTTGGCCGAGCGCAAGCTCGCCCTGATCCGTACATGGCCCATCCGTAAGCACCTGGCCCTGTCGCACGCGCTGCCATTTGTTAACAATTGGGCGCTGCGTAATACAGGTGGAGTTATTTGACCGAAGCAGATTTATCAGACGGTAGCTATCTACGCGGCCTTCCGGCGTGGTGACATCTACCTGCTCTGCGGTGACTCTCGTTACGATGCCAGAACGGCGAGCAACGATAACAGCACCGGAGTCTCGCGCGGTTCGGCGCTCCATTCCAGTTTTAACAAGCGGTGCGTCTGGCCGAAGCGTTGGTACCGATTGTCGTTGCATGTTAGCGCCCATAAGGGCGCGGGTTGCTTCATCGTTCTCGATGAACGGGATCATCGCGGTAGCAATAGAGATCAGCTGAACCGGGGCGATATCCATGTACTGCACTTTGGTTGGCTTCACGATGGGGTAGGAACCTTCGTGGCGAACCTGCACCTCGGTATCCGCAAACCGGTTTGTTTCGTCCAGTTTGAGGTTTGCCGGTGCAATGTAGTACTTATGATCGATGTCTGCCGTCATCCAGTCGATGTGATCAGATACCAGTCCATCCTTAACCCTACGGTAAGGAGTTTCCAGGAATCCGTAAACATCGATACGTGCGTAAACTGCCATCGAACCAATAAGTCCGATGTTTGGACCTTCAGGGGTTTCGATGGGGCAGATACGACCGTAATGACTTTCGTGAACGTCGCGAACTTCAAGCTTAGCGCTCTGGCGAGAGAGACCGCCCGGGCCAAGGGCAGACAACCTACGTTTGGCAGTTAATTCTGCAAGTGGGTTTGTCTGATCCATAAACTGGCTGAGCTGTGAGGAGCCGAAGAAGCTTTTAATGCTTGCCGAAATCGGCTTAACACTTAAAATAACCTGCGGAATAATGTTGTCATTATCCAGGCTGGTCATTCGCTCTTTGGCAACCTTCTCCATTCGGAGGAAGCCCATGCGCAACTGTGAAGAAAGCAGCTCACCAACGCTACGCACACGCTTGTTTTCAAGGTGGTCGATGTCGTCGGTAGATACAACGTTCACTGTGTTGCCGGCCTGATCTTTACCTTCCCCTGCATTCAGGTTGATGATGTATCGCAGGATGCTTACAAGATCTTCCTTGGTAAGGGTACGGGCCGCAAGAGGTAAGTTAGAGCCCAGCTTCTTGTTCATTTTATATCGGCCAACCTTCGCCATATCGTAACGGCGAGGATCGTAGAATATGCTTTGAACAAGATTCCGTGCGGAATCGGCGGTAGCCGGATCGCCCGGGCGTATCTGCTTGTAAATGCTCAGGAGCGCCGAGTCGGCATCCACAGCGGTATCGTGTGCAACTGTGGACTCAACGTATTTGTTAACGTTGAGAACTTCGATGGACGGCAGCTTCAACTTTGCAATTGCATTGGCCGTGGTCTTATCGTTGATGAGATGGAAGCCCTTAACCAGGAGCTTGCCTTTGTCATCAACAATATCGTTAACCGGGCGGCGGTGTAGCAGCTGCTCAGCGGTTGCATTTATCAGCTCAACACGGGTAGAGAACAGATTGAGGATGTCCTCATGGGTAGCTGTTCGAGTGTAGAGCTTAACCTGATGGTTGGAACCGATCTTCTCGGCGAGAGCCCGCAGAACCTCTTCGCTTGCATGGCTATCTCGTGTGGCCACAACTTCGCCGGTTTTCTTGAAAACGATATCTTCTGCAAACCGAAGTGCAAGGAAGAAATCTTTCTCAACAAACACCTGAGCAAGTTTGCCCGGCTCCGCCGGGGATTCTACGTTCTTATAAACCCAGAATCGCTCCAGTACATCGTGAATTGTCATTTCGAGCGGCGGCAGCGCCTGATCGAAACAATCCAGAGCACGTAGCAACGTGGTTAGCGGGAACTTGCGTGTTTGGCCAATTCTCACCGTTACCAGGTTGTTGGCATCGGTTTCAACATCTACCCAGGCACCTTCCTGAGGGATGATAGTGGCGTAGAACAGCACTCGTCCGGAAAAGTCCAGGTTATCCTTAAAGTAAACACCGGGGGATCGCGCCAGCTGGCTGACAACAACACGCTCTGCGCCGTTTACAATGAAGGTACCCTTGTCGGTCATCAGTGGCAGATCGCCAAGATAAACCTCGCTCTCAATCTCTTCCTTGTTGGCCTGGTGAAGAAGCACCTTCGCCTTGATGGGCGATTCGAAGGTCATGTCGCGGTCGCGGCACTCTTCCACAGAGTACTTTGGCTCTCCGAGGGTGAAATCTGTTAGAGAGATGGAAGTGTTGCCGGTGAAATCAAATATTGGTGAGAAACTGTCGAACAGTTCCTGCAGTCCTTCTTCCAGAAACCAGCGGTAAGAGTTGAGCTGAAGTTCAACGAGGTTAGGGATGTCAACAATGTGGGTGGTACGCTTGGCGCCGTGTTGAATTTCTTTCATGGAGAGCCCTCCTATCCTTACACACGAAACGGCATGGTACCACAGTAGGTACCGAAGTGTCAACTTGAATCCATTGCAACAACATGTGACCAACGGTTAGAACAGTTAACTAATGGCAATAACTATTTACAGTTTGGTAATCCGCCGGTAAGAGCATGATTCATGGTTACTCGCGTGCTCGTACACGCACACATTGCCTGATTCTATGGCACTGGTTTCGTGCGTTTATTGTGCCACAGAGGCACCATCTGTGCGGTAAAAAGCTGGACGCAGCATTATTGCAGGCCGAAGTGGCGGGCAGTTGCGGTAAACTATGTGCACGGGTTCTGCTTTCAGTTCCGTTTGTTGCGTCCTGCTCGGAATGCCCGGGCGAGCAAGCATAACCTTTGAACCAAGTTGAAGGAGTTTCGATAGTGAAAATCCATGAGTACCAGGCAAAACAGCTGCTGGCTCAGTATGGCGTTGCGGTACCGCGCAACGCAGGAATAGCAAAGACGCCTGCAGAGGCTCGCGCCGCTGTAGAGGCGCTTGGCGGCAGCGGTGTAATTAAAGCACAGGTGCACTCTGGTGGGCGTGGCAAGGCTGGCGGTATCAAAGTCGCAAAGTCGCCGGAAGAAGCCGAGAAAATCTCTGGCGAGATTCTTGGCATGTTGCTCAAGACGCATCAGGTGCCGGATGGTCTCATTGTGGAAACGGTTCTTGTTGAAGAGCCGATTGAGATTGTTAAGGAGTACTACCTCGGTATCGTCCCAGATAGAGATAGCCAGCGCGATGTGCTTATCGTAAGCGCAAAGGGCGGTATGGATATCGAAGCAGTGGCCGAAGAGGATCCGGATGCGATTGCTCGGCTGCCAGTTGATCCCATTGAGGGGCTGAGAGATTACGCACTTCGCCAGGTTTGCTACGATGCTAAACTTGATGCTTCTGTAGTCAACAAGGCAGTAGTGTTCCTTCGCCAGCTTTACAATGCGTATGTTGCTTCGGATGGTTGCCTTGCGGAAATCAACCCGCTGGCAGTAACTGCCGATGGCAGAGTACTTGCAGCGGATGCCAAATTCCAGATTGATGACAGTGCGCTCTTCCGACATCCGGAATTTGCCGAGTATGCAGAAGAGAATGAAGACGATGAGATTGAGGCACGGGCTCACAAGCAGGATATCGCTTATGTTCGCCTCGGTGGCGATATCGGCATCATCTGCAATGGTGCTGGCCTTACCATGACTACTATGGACGAGGTTAAGCGTGCAGGCGGCAACCCGGCAGACTTTCTTGATGTGGGTGGCGGTGCACAGGCAGACCGTGTGCGTGAGTGTTTGAGCATTGTGCTCTCAGACACAAATGTGAAGGGTGTGCTTATAAACATCTTCGGTGGCATCACGCGCTGTGATGAGGTGGCAAAGGGAGTTATTTCTGCTTCCGAACAGCTTACTATTACCGTGCCAATTGTAGTTCGGCTTGCCGGCACTCGTGCCGAAGAGGGCGCAGCCATTCTCGCTCAGTCCAGCCTTATCCCGGCCGGTACAATGCAGGAAGCTGCTGCGAAGATCGTAACCCTTGTAAACGGGGCCGCGTAATAAGGGCCGCTTAACAGGCACAATATTGCAGCGCCGGGTTTGTTCTCGCCAAGAGCACAAATTCGGCGCTGTTTTATCATCTGCTCCAGCTAACGCAATAAAGAAATAACTCGGGAGGCAGTATGGACGAACCATTTGGACCACCTGAAAAATTACAGCTCTCTATGCTGAGAGCAGAGCACCAGAAGCACTACCAGATGAGTATCGATTTTGTTCGGGAGCGTCTGGGCGAGGGGATAGAGCACAGCAACGAAATTGGCCGAATGCTCATTTCACCAAACGGCGCCTGCTGCGAGCTTCTGGATTTACCCGAAGAGTTCTGTGGCGCACTGGGACCAGGTGTTTCTGTGAAGTACATGGAAGACAGTGATATTCCTGGCATTCTGAATGCATGCCGCCAGTACTTACTACCAGAGAACCAGCAGAATCTTTACAGTATGCGGTTTACGGCATATTACACGCGGCGTGGGTTGCTGGACAATCGCAATTGTTTCTGTGCTGATTATCCAGATCCCAGATCGGCCTCCGGTACAGCACGTGTAATCGGCAAGTTTGTACCGGGTAAGACACCGTTGTTCTTTAGGGTCAAGTGTGATGCTGTGAGTAGCCCTATACCGGATCTGTGCCCAACAGGGCAGTTTCTACTGTTCGGTTTATTAACCCGCTCCCGCCTAAACCCGGTAGTAATCGTTCGGTATGAAGAAGGAGAAGTTACGGATTTATCATCGCCGCAGCGGAATCATGTGCTTGAGTAATGGTGTGCAGTTCAAGAGTTAGGCCGTCTGCTGTGTGTGTCTAATACTTCACAACCACGCATGCTTTTGCGCCTGAAACCGCCCGGGTGTGGCATCTGTCACAACCTCAGCTCTGAAACCTTTGTATGCTCATGGCGTCATCAATTATAGGGAACTACCCGTGATTGCAATGAAAACGGCCGGAGCAAGACTTCAGGAGGCTGAGCGATGTCACAGGCAACAGTGAATGTATCCACGCAAGGTGCCGATCCTGTTGAGTTTGAAAAACTCGTACAGCGAACAAAGCGGCAGGCTTACAATATAGCTTTCAGAATGACCGGCAATCGGGATGATGCAGAGGATCTGACTCAGGAAGCGTATCTTCGCGCGTATCGGTCGTTTAGTACCTACAACAAAACCCTTCCTTTTGAGGGGTGGTTCTTCAGAATTCTCTCAAATCTTTTCATAGATTTGATGCGTCGTAAGCCAAAGCAGAAACCGCTTTCGCTTGATCAGCCCCTGGGTGATGAGGATGCCGACGATAATCTGTTATTGCAGATTCCTGATCCATCTGGATCACCAGAACAGGCATTGATGCAAGGCGTAATGGACGAACGGCTGCAGGCAGCGCTCAACTCGCTGCCAGAGGTGTTTCGCACCGCAGTGCTGTTGTGCGATGTGCACGACAAGTCTTACGAAGAAATCGCAGAGATTATGGGATCTTCCATTGGAACTGTTCGCAGCCGGATCCACCGCGGAAGAACCATACTGCGTAAACTCATGGCGGGCAAAGAGGTCGCGCCTAAACGAGAACGGTACCGTTCGTTTGCTGCTCCGGGTGCGCCAGTAACATCTTAGGCGCACTTGCGAATCAGTAACAGGGAATAACGGGGCCGGGGAGGCATATCCTCGGCCCCTTTTATTTGTGCGTTAGGATTTGCTATTGGCAAATCATGAGATATTACGAATGCTAATCGATACTCACTGTCACTACAACCATCCCCAGATGAACCAAAACCAATCAGATGTGCCTGATACCCTGCAGCGCGCCAGGCTGGCGGGTGTCAAGGCGCACATTGTTGTTGGTTACGATCTTGAAAGCAGCCGTCGCGCGGTTGCGCTTGCCGATAAGTACTCCGATATAGCAGCTGCAGTGGGCCTTCATCCGCATGATGCATCAGAATGGAGTACCGAATTCGAATCGCTGATCTATAGCTGGGCCAATAATCCAAATGTGGTTGCGATCGGCGAAATCGGGCTGGATTACTACCGCAACCTATCTCCAAAGGATAAGCAGCAAGAGGTTTTTAAACGCCAGCTTGATCTGGCAGAACATGTGCAACTGCCAGTGATTATTCACTGCCGAGAGGCCTACGACGATGCTCTTGGGATTTTGAACAGAGAATCTGTTAAGAAGCTAGGGGGCGTTATGCACTGCTGGGCAGGTGAGCCAGAGCAAGCCCTAGCAACGGTAAGGTTGGGGATGTTCCTGGGTATCGGTGGCACATCAACTTATGTTAAGGCAACCAACGTGCATGCAAGTATTGAGGCCACACCGCTGGATTGCCTTCTCTTCGAAACCGATGCTCCCTACTTAACACCAATGCCGTTTCGGGGCAAACGGAATGAGCCATCGTACTTGCCACTTGTGGCAGAGCGTGTTGCTGAGCTTAAACGGGTGCCTGTATCTTCTGCTCAAGCTTCAGTATGGAATAATTCTGTGCGTTGTTTCCCGAGGCTACAGTGCATTACCGAAGCGAGTCTATAGCCGGGATCTCCGGGCGTTAGTTAAACTCAGATCGACAGCAGAGCCAAACCAAGTAAGTACCAGCAAGCCAATGCCCATCATTCCAACAGTAGTAAGATGGAAACGGCTTGCGACAATCGGAATGTGCGAGAACAGCAATAGGTACAGGCATACAGCATCCAGCGCAAAGAAGGCTGCACATTTAATGTAACTGCCATTTAGGAGTTGCCCAACTCCTGGAAAAAGCAAGCTCATTAACATGGCGGCCCTGCCGTTTACAGTTACAAGTTCGGGGTCGCCAATATCCCAGTTGCGTTGGCGCATCAATAGATCGCCATACTTTTTCTCAGCAGATGTGCGTTTTGCATCTGCCTCAACAGCGCGCCGATAGGCAGCCAGTGCCTCATCTACTCTGCCAACTCCTTGTAGGATATCACCCAGAAGCTCAAGGGCCGATGGATCTCGCGGAGTGTACTGTATCGCTTCCCGTACTTTTTGCTCAGCAATCTTAAATTTTTCGGTTCTGCGCAGCATGCTTGCTTCGCGTAATAGCGGTTCTGCCTTCAGTGTATCCTGAATGGTGGCATCCCGAAAATCTGGCAGTTGAAGGTTTACAGCGGCGGCCTTTACGGCCTCTTTGTTCTTCTTCGCCTGATCCGCATTCAGTTGCGCAGCAAACTGCTCAAGAGATGCTGCCGAAGTTCGCTTCGTTTTTTGGGGAGCAGCTGTAGCAAGCCCTGGCCCAGCCGTTAGTGCGAGGCCAGCAAATATTGAATTGGGATCGGCCTCATGGGTTGCGGCATTGGCATTTACGAGACGCTTAATTTCATCTGGTGACATACCCATTGCCGAGAGATCAGTTTCAAGCTTGCGGCGCTTGGCAGCATCCGCCTTCAAGATATCTTCCGTTTGTGCAACTGCCGGCTTCTCTAGTGGCTCCACGTTGGCCGTGGGAGAAGTGGATGGCGGTAGAGCTGCAGATGCATTGGAGGCAGCCCCGGACTGCATCTGTGTAGTAAAGCCAGTTTGTGCCACCGGCAGAACTGTTTCGTTAGCTTGCTCCTGGCCAGGCTGCAACAACTCTATATGCAGCAAGGTGTATCCAAGCGAAGCAACATAAGCCACTGCCGTGGCCATGTCGGCGGCAGTGGCTTTGCCCTGAACAGGTTGTCCAGATGGATCATTTGCTGCAAACAGAAAATCGGGCAATTTTGGTCTCCAAATTATTGTAAGGTGGAATTACCTATCTGGCTCCAACCCGAGTTCGAGGCGCGGTGCTTCTGCCCAGAACTTCTCAAGCTGGTAAAATTCACGCTGCTCGGCTGCCATAACATGGGCCACAACATCGCCGTAATCCAGCAAAACCCAGCTTGCTTCCTGATAGCCCTCTGCGCGGAGCTTCTTGAAGCCCTGTTCGCGCATGCCATCCTCTATGCGGTTGGCAATAGCGCGTATCTGGATGCTTGAATTTCCGGTACATACCACAAAAAAGTCAGCGATAATCGTGAGGCCGCGCAAGTCCAGTGCGGCAATGTCTTCCGCCTTAACTGCGTATGCACAATCTGCAATGAATCGTGCCCGTACTTCAGGATCGTCGTCTATAGGTTCAATCTCGATGATATCTTCTTCGAGATCGCCGTCTTCAGAATTAAGTCTCTCGTTCAGGTACTGTGTCAATTCGTTCTCCTTCAGGGGGGATGCCGGCTTAGCCGCAGCACTGTACTGCCTGGCTAATTGCGCCATAAATGCCCTGATTGCTATCGCACATAAAGATCGTTATGCTCAATATACTCCAGAACTGCGTCTGGAATCAGATATCTTACCGGCTTATGTGCTGAAAGACGCTGCCGGATATCGGTTGATGATATTTCCAGATTAATGGATTCTAATATGTGTACCCTTGAGAGGTAGTTGGCTGGCAGCGCATTCTGCAGTTGTTCCGGTGAGCAACCAGGCCGGCTATAGGCGGCAAACTGTGCGAGGGCAATCACTTCTTCTGGTGCCTTCCACGTCATTAGTTCAGCAACAGTATCCGTGCCAGTAATGTACAGGATCTCCGAATCAGGAAATTGCGATCGGATACCACGCAGAGTATCAACCGCATAAGATGGGGCATCTGCACGCATCTCTATTTCGCTAGTTCTAAACATCGGGTTGGATGCCACCGCCAGTTTCGTCATTTCGAGCCGATGGTGCGCACTGGCTACCTCTCGTCCCGACTTGTGGGGCGGGGAGCCGTTTGGTATAAAGAGCACTGTATCGAGCACAAAACGAATCCTGGCATCCTCAGCAATGAAAAGATGTGCGTTGTGAATGGGATCGAAGGTGCCACCCATCAATCCAACACGATGAACCGTCATGGCTTTAGCACTCCATGCAGTGGAATCGTTCTGATTTCCGTTCTATCAACTTCAACGCCTGCCACTTCCGTATTGGCCCACAGTGCAATGGCAAACGGATGTGATGTTTGCCCGAGGTCGTGCCAGGTCACCGATTTTTCGAGCTGGGCACCGCCAGATTGGCCGCGAGGCTTAACGAGACATACGTATTCAACATCACTGGAGCGCCAGTGAGCGTCAAAACAGCGAACATGGATTCTGGCTGTTACTCCGGCATGTACAGGCCTACGCGTATGCAGCAGCAGATGCAACCGAGAGCCAGATGTGGCGGCGCTAAGCGCAAGAATATCGGCGCCACCTTGTAGGTCTCTTATTACATTGTCACGTGCAGGGTCCATCATCACTGGCACAATTTTTTGCCAGCTCTTCAGTGTGCCATTTGCTCTGGTTTCAGAATCTGCCACAGCGGGCAGCACCCTGGTAGGTATTTCACCATACAGTTCATTCGTTCGAACAAAGGCATCCATAAACGCTGGCATCACTGCGGTTTGCGATTGGTAAAGTGCAATAGCCCTCTGTTTTGCGCTCTCTTCGGACGAAGTGAGCTGAAGCTGGCTCCAGTCCGTATCCAGATTGCTCATAGCGGCAGGCGGGGAAAGTGGCAAGTGACGATGCAGGCCCTGAGGCATTGGCCAATCGCCGCGGTGAACCACATAGTGCCTTATGGACGTGGAGCTAATCCAGGATTTACAAGTAGGATCGGTTTCTACCATTTGCCAGGCAAGCTCTGCAAGGGCACCTACAGTGGCGTGATCCGTATGATCCTCCGCCGGGTGCGCTGCCACTATCAAAGTTGGCTTAAAGACGCGTATAGCCTGGGCAATATCAGCAGCAGCATCTGCGCCACAGTAGTTAGAACTCGGCGAATAGGTTCGGGAATAGGGCGAATGGTTTGCCATCGTAAAGCGAGAACGGTACGGTAGATTGTGATTCCAGTGCTTGCTCCAGAGCGTAAGCATGCCACCATCGGGGTAGCCCAGAAACCAGACATTTGAATCTGTTACACCAAGTGAGTGCAGCGCTTTTTCAGACTCTGTTTGCCTGAGCTCGGCAAAATGAACAAAATCGGTGGGCTGAGCGTGCACAACGCGCTGTTGCCTTGCAACGGCAGATGGGTAGCCATCTCCATTTGTGACCACTATGGTTGCAACTGTGCCGCCAGTACGAATTGTTCTCTGAATCAAACCGGCACATGCGAGCACTTCATCATCACAATGAGGCGCTATCACAAGCACGCGGTCTCCCGATTTGGATGGGGCAATCAGGGGAAGTTTAACTGAAGATGCCGATGCATTGTGGCCTCTGTCTCGAGAAATAAAACTATAGGCCGCACCAGCAAAGTACACAGCAGGAAACGCAAGCGTGAGGCACGCTAATTCAAACAGTTTGCTTGGTTTCCATCTATGGGAGGCTGAACTGTTCACGGAGATGCCTGTAACTTAAAAAAGCAGAACCAGGTACTGTGCAGATCCAGGGAAAAGGGGAAGTGCATAGAACGCGCCTGAAGCGCAGACAACCGGTACAAACATTCAGGAACGAACGCAAAGGGGAAAGGGGTACGGAGTGAGAGGGATTCGAACCCTCGAATGGCTTTTGACCATTACACGATTTCCAGTCGTGCTCCTTAGACCAACTCGGACATCACTCCACGTCTGTCGAACCATTTTTGCGGTGTTATCCGCCGTCTGTACGTTCGGCAGCCCCGTTCAGGTCGCGCAGTATTATATCACGGAGGGGGTAGTATGTCAAATGAAATTGACCGATTACCCGCTGACCAGTGCCCCCTTAAATGGGGTGAGGCTAATAAACTCTGCATCTGGCGGGGCTTCCATCGGGCCGAAGTATGCGAAGCCGATCTCGCCAATCGCCGAATCCTCTTCTGGTTGTATGAGAGAAACCGGCTGCACTGTTCCAATGAGATGAGACCCGCCAGTGAACTGCACGCGAATGTAATTGGCGGTGTAGCCAGAGAGCAAGGCCGACTGAGACGGGGCAGCTCTGTTTACATAATCCTCTTCACCGGCCACATTGGGTGAAGGTGTGGAGTTTGCTTCCATATCTTCGCTCGTTGCTTCCTTCTTTTCCTTGCCCTCAACCAGTACGCTTAAGGTGCGGCCGATATGTTTCTGTATGTACTGCCGTTGCGTTTGCTTACAGGCAGCCATTAGCTCATTAAAGCGTTCAACCTTTTCGGCCTCAGAAACGGATTCCGCCATCTTCTCTGCGGGGGTGTTGGGGCGTGGTGAAAACCTGAACAAATGTGCCCTGGCAAAGCCCACGATGTGGACAACCTTTAAAGTCTCTTCAAAAGCGGCTCTATCTTCGCCAGGAAACCCAACCATAATGTCACTGGTAATTGCTAAATCATTGATTCGAGCACTTGCTTCGCGGCAACGATCGAGATAGAAGGCCTGATCATAAGGCCGATTCATCCTGTGTAACACACCACTATCTCCACTTTGAAGTGGGATGTGCAAGTGCGGGCATAGCTTTGGTTCAGAAGCAAAGGCATCAAGAAGTCGATCGGTTACCTGAGTTGGTTCTATTGAAGATAGCCTTACACGCTCAATGCCCGGTACTCTGGCGGCGGCAAGCAGCAGGTCCGCCAATTCTAATTCCTGCATGCCGGAAATTTTTGTAGCTGTGTTTGCGCTCATATCCACACGGGGGAGCTTCGAGGCAGGAATAGAGGTGAATGCATCCTGGCCATAAGCCCCAACAAGAACCCCTGTGATTACAATTTCGCGATAGCCCTGAAGCGCACGCTGTTCTATTTCAGCAATAACTTCATCAATCGACCGTGAAATCATGTGTTTGCGCGTGTATGGAATGGAACAAAACGTGCAGTACACATTGCATCCATCTTGCACCTTAACAGTTGCCCTTGTTCTCCTGTGTGCTTTGGCGGTTTGCTCCACCCTTGGGCTGGCTGCCAATTGCCCTTTAAGACCAGGATATGTTTGGAGGACCTGGCTTAGCGTTTCAAGCTTATGTTGATTCGATACATGCAGTGAAACTTCCGGCAGAGTATCTCCTTTGATTTTCGCCATCTCTCCGTAGCAGCCAGTCATAACCACTATGGCTTCCGGATTCTGTCTGGCAAGCTTGCGGATAATATTTCGAGACTTACGTTCGGCAGATTGAGTAACCGAGCAGGTATTAATCACATAAACGTCAGCAAACTTGTTAAACTCTGTGATTGAGAACCCTTCGCTCTCGAAATCATCCAGTATTCGCTGGGTTTCGTACTGATTAACCTTGCATCCCAGCGTAGCAAATGCCGCAATAGGCATGTTAAAACCTCGCCTTATTTCGATGAATGTTAGTGCACAGAAGCTTGTGTTGCGTTAGTGTTGCACATTTAGTTTCTATTGTACCTGCGCTTCGCCGAGCGACACCCGGATTACCGGCCAACTATGGCAGCTGGCTGCAGTTCCGCACATAACACCGTTACGGCCCGGCCCGTAAGTTGTACCCGGTTGGCAATTAGCCTGGTGAAAACTGTGCCGCCACGGGCCGAAAGTTGGCGCCCGGTTAGCTCGGTTCGCCCTTTCAAGGCTACCCAGTAAGGAGCCAGGCTGCAATGCGCTGAACCCGTAACTGGATCTTCAGGCACGCCAACTCCTGGTGCATAAAAGCGCGAAACGAAATCAATTCCATCTAGATCCGAATCTGCCGTAATGATCACGCCGCGCACCGGCAGGTTTGAAACCAGCTGAAGATCTGGATTGCATTTACGCACTATGTCTGCCGAACGCACATGGATGAAGCCATCAAATTTTGTTTGCCCAATAGCGATTACGTCGTTCTCTGCAAGATGCATGCATGCTGCAAGATTTGCCAGAGGGCCATCAAATTGGGGCGGTTGTGCGGGAAAATCCAGCGAAATGGATCCATCAGTGTTGCGGCACGCCGTTAGAACACCTGAGCGCGTTGAAAATCGAAGTAACTCTGGAAGAGCGGGCTGAGTTTGCCATAATGCATGGGCAGATGCAAGAGTTGCATGGCCGCATAGGTCCACTTCGGCCATCGGTGTAAACCATCTTAGATGGAAGAGTGCATTTTCGTTAGCGGGGTATATGAATGCAGTTTCCGCCTGATTCATTTCCATTGCAAGGTTCTGCATCCACGATTCGTTGGCCGACTTCCCAAGAAGGCATACTGCCGCCGGATTACCGCTAAATGGGCCATCTGCAAATGCATCAACAAGCGCAAGGTAGGAACTGGAAGTCATGGATACCACCTCTTACGCGCAGTGGGTTCGCACTTGAATCCTGCGCTTCACATCTCCTGTAGTTTACCGCATGGTTCCACGCACATCTTAACGGGTAGGGTACAATGGAGCTGTTTGGGAGAGGAATCGGCTTGATGAATACGAAGAATTTTCGGACCTTTACCTGGGGCCTTCTGATATACAATTTGATGGTTGTAGTATGGGGAGTGTACGTTCGCGCTTCCTTTTCAGGAGATGGTTGCGGTGCCCACTGGCCTTTATGCGGTGGGAATGTGGTTCCCATAAATCCGGCCACCAAAACACTCGTTGAATTTGGGCATCGGATAACTTCTGGGCTTGCAGTTGTTCTCATTATGCTGCTTATCTTCTGGGCCATTCGGTGCTACCCAAAGGGCCATCCAGTTCGGCTGGGAGCGTGGCTCGCAGTTGGATTTACATTTTCAGAGGCACTGGTCGGCGCTGCACTGGTACTATTCAAGTGGGTAGCGCATGATCAATCTGTGTATCGGGCGGTCGCAATTTCGGTTCACCTCACCAATACATTTATGCTGCTCGGCTCTATCACGCTAACCGGCTGGTGTGCTGCTGGCGGTGCTCTGCCAAGCCTGAAGGGCAAGGGAGCGGTAGGGAAAATGCTGCTGATTTGTGCAGTATTGATGACCGTTCTGGGCATAACGGGCACCATCGCGGCTCTGGGCGATACACTGTTCCCCGGTACCCGCATAATTGCAGATATGCAAAAGGACTTTGAGCCTACGGCTAGCTATTTGTTGAAGCTTCGCCCGCTGCACCCATTTGCAGCAGTGTTGGTGGCCAGTTATATAGGATATGCTGCCTCAAAGTTGTATAAGCTACGCCCAACTCCGCAGGTGCGCCTGTACAAGAAGTCGATGATGTGGATATTCACATTACAGATGGCATTTGGCTTTTTCAATCTAATGTTGCACGCGCCGGTGTGGATGCAGTTAGATCATCTGCTAATTGCCGATATGTTATGGATTAACCTGGTGCTTCTTGCCTGTGCGGCACTCACCGAAGGGGCCGAACCTACAACGGTTGCAGAGGCTGGGTTGCAGCCAGCATGAGCGATACCACGCAACCCACGGTAACCCAGGCAACCAGGGTTCCTGCCACATGGCGAGATTATCTTGCGTTAACTAAGCCAAGAGTCATAAGCTTGCTGCTGTTTACAGCGCTTGCTGCAATGTTCGTGGTGAATGATGCAACGCACTCGGTAACCATTATTCGTTTTATAGCTGTGCTGTTCGGCGGGTACGCCGCAGCTGGCTCTGCAAACACTCTGAACATGGTGTACGACAGGGATATAGATGGCAAGATGGGGCGCACTGCCACGCGCCCAACGGTAACAGAGCAGATCAGCGCCACCAGGGCACTATTGTTTGCTGCAATGCTCGAAATATTCTCGTTTGTACTGTTGACGCGCTGCGCCAACCTGCTGTCAGCATTAATGGCATTGTCTGGTCTGCTGTTTTATGTGTTCATCTACACTATGCTACTTAAACGGCGTACGTGGCACAATATTGTTATTGGTGGCGCTGCTGGCGCTTTTCCGCCACTTGTGGGTGCTGCGGCTGTTTCAGGTAGCATTACGCCGATGGCGTGGTTGATGTTCTGGCTCATTTTTGCCTGGACTCCGGTGCACTTCTGGGCTTTGGCCTTGCTGATTCGAGATGAATATGCAAGCGTTGGGATACCCATGTTGCCGGTAGTTAAGGGTGACCGAGCTACAGTAATGCAGATAATGATGTATGCTGTGGTTACGGTGGCTGTAAGTTACATTCCTTGCATCATGCATTGGAGTGGCCCGGTTTACTTTGTTAGCGCACTCATTCTTAACCTCATACTGGCGTGGAAATGCGCTCAGTTAAACAAGAGTACAGAGCGCAAGCAGGCATCCGGTCTGTTTCACTACTCCATGCTATACCTTGCAATTCTGTTTCTGTGCCTGGCCATAGATCATGCTGTGATCCGGTAGCCTTAACCAATACCCGGTGAGGGTACCAGTGGCGCGGGAATGTTGCATTTGAATTGGCAGAATGCTTGTGTTATAATTCTGCCCGTCCATGCTAAAGGCAATCCGCCTAGTAGCGCCACGGCTTTCTTACGTTCGGCAGCGCGTTTAGTTCTGATTGGCAAACGCTCTGCGCAATTTCCTGTTTGAATAGTAATACCCTGAACTTGAGAGCCTGAACGGTGCATAACCGTGACAACAAACAGGCTTTGCACAGGTAGACAATTGACCGTAACAGGTACAACTTCATTCGTGAAAAAATGCACAGAAATGTACTCATTCGGGTTGACTTCGGTCATGGCCCAACGGTATACTTTCGACTGTCTTTGGCGGGCCGCATCGTCCCTCAACATTCCGCCTAGAACATCAGGGAGCGCGTAAGATGGCTCAGATTTTCCATCCAAGCACCAATGTCCTCGCAAATGTCAGCCTCGTTGCGGTTGTTGTTCTTCCGTTGGGTCTTCTGGTTGGCGGCAGCGCGATTTCTCGATCCCCATGGAACACCCATGTTGGGCTAGCGAAAGATCAGCCTGCGCCGTTCAGCCACCAGCACCATGCTGTCGAGCTTGGCATTGATTGCCGATATTGTCATAACTCTGTGGAGAAGTCTCCGTATTCCAACGTGCCCTCCACGGCAACCTGCTACACATGCCACTCGCAGATATGGACTAACAGCCCACTTCTTGAGCCTGTACGTAACAGTGTTGCAACCGGGCAGCCGTTGCGCTGGAATCAGCTGCACACGGTGCCAGACTTCGTTTACTTTAACCATGCGGTTCATGTTAACCGCGGACTGAACTGTAACGTTTGCCACGGTCCCATCCAGAAAGAGATGATGACCTACAAGGGTAAGCCCTTCTTCATGGCATGGTGTTTGAACTGCCATCGAAATCCTGAAGAGTACGTTGGTAAGCGCGAAGACGTATTTAGCGTTTACAAAAAGTATCAGATGGATCAGCCGGTGGTTGAAGATGAAGCCAAACTCTCTGATGAAGAGAAGAAGAAGCTTGCTGATACGCATCTTACTCCGGAGCAGGCCGCTCTTATGGATAGCGGTGACTACAAGCGAAGCAACGATGAGGTGGAGAAGGGCAAAGAGCTCCTTTCCAAGTACAAAGTCAAGAAGCAGCAGCTTTCTGATTGCTCGGTGTGCCACCGATAGAGATGCGTTCCGGGGCCTCTGGCGCCCCAGTGGGTATTG
This sequence comes from uncultured Chthonomonas sp., assembly GCA_903859705.1. Lineage (GTDB taxonomy): Bacteria > Armatimonadota > Chthonomonadetes > Chthonomonadales > Chthonomonadaceae > CAIXIX01. Next base: position 23,573 of record CAIONQ010000021.1, on the reverse strand, counting down.
ACACTATGGATAAACCAGGAAAAAGACCTTTATCGATGGCCCAGGTTCAGGCTAAGCTCAGTGGGGCGCGCGGTAAGAAATACTGGCGCTGCCTCGAAGAGCTTGCCGAGACACCGGAGTTCATGGATTTCCTCGTAGATGAGGTTCCTCAGCAGACGCGTGCTATTGCAACGGGTCTTGATAGGCGCCAGTTCCTAACTCTTGCCGGTGCATCGCTTGCGATGGCGGGTATGAGTGGTTGCCGGTTCCTTCCAGATCAAAAGGTTGTGCCGTACGTTTCTCAACCGGAAGACCTCACTCCGGGCCTGCCTCTAACCTTTGCAACATCCGTGTTGCGCGGTGGCTACGCTACAGGCGTACTCGGCACCAGCCGAGAGTACAGACCCGTTAAACTCGAGGGCAATCCAGATCATCCAGCAAGTTTCGGAGCGTCCGATGCTTACACTCAGGCAGAGCTTCTAAACCTTTACGATCCAGATCGCTCCCAGAGCGTTGTGGAAGATGGTAAGCTCAGCGACTGGGGACGGTTCAACCTGGCAATCGCTGCGCAGCTGGCAAACCTGCCGGCCGATGGCGCTGGTCTGCGTATCCTTTCAACAACAGTAACATCTCCGAGTCTCAACGATCAGCTCGTGGGCCTGTTGAAGAAGTATCCGGCAGCCCGCTGGCATCAGTACGAGCCCACAGGTAAGTCTTCTTCCAATGTTGGCACTGGTCTGGCGTTTGGAGAATCTGTAAGCGTTGTGTACAACTTCGCTAAGGCAGACCGAATTGTTTCCCTGGACGCCGATTTTCTGTTGACCATGGTTGGAAGCATCAAGTACGCACGTGATTTTGCTGAGAAGCGCCGCGTGCATCAGGGTGCTCAAACAATGAACCGCCTGTACGTTGTAGAGTCTACGCCTACAATTACCGGTGCAATGGCCGACAACCAGTTCCCAGTAAAACCCTCGGAAGTACTCTCCATTGCCCAGCATCTGGCTGCTGCCGTAGGAGTGGCAAGTGCGCCTGGCGCTCAGCCTGCTCCAGATTGGATTGCCGCCGTTGCCAAGGATCTGGCCGATCACAAGGGCGCATCCATCATAATCCCTGGCGACGAACAGTCACCGGCTATCCACTATCTCGCCCACGCAATGAATGTAGCACTGGGCAATGTGGGCACTACGGTTAACTACGTAGACCTACTTGAGTATGGTGATCCAAAGGGCGATCAGCTAGGTTCCATTAAATCTCTTGCCGATGACGTAAAGGCCGGGGCTGTTAAGATCCTCGTACTACTCGGCGGCAACCCCGTTTACGATGCTCCTTCGGATCTTGACTTCAAGGCCCTGCTCAAAACCGTTCCGCTCCGCATTCGGCTTGGGCTGTATGAGAACGAAACTTCGGAATATTGCCACTGGCATTTACCAGCAACTCACGATCTCGAGAGCTGGGCAGATGCACACGCACTGGATGGTACAACCTCGATTATCCAGCCGCTGGTATCTCCGCTTTACGATGGCAAATCTGCCGGAGAAGTAGTTTCAATCCTTCGAGGCGACATGCTTTCCGGGTATGAGGTGGTTCACCGCTACTGGGCAGATCAGGGTTTGCCAGGTAACTTCGAGAAAACCTTCCAGACGATACTGCATGATGGCTTAATCAAAGATTCTGCTGCAAAGCCGAAAAACGTAGTATTCAAGCCTGGTGTCGAACTCCCGGCTGCTCCTGCAGCATCCGGAATAGAGCTTGTTTTCCGCCCGGATCAAACAATTCTTGATGGCCACTTCTCCAACAATGGCTGGATGCAAGAACTACCCAAGCAACTTACCAAGATTACATGGGATAACGCGGCACTTATGAGCCCGGCCACTGCGGCCAAGCTCAACCTCGTGCCTAGCGACTTCCTAATCGAATCCGATCAAAAGGATGCAAAGGTAGTAGAGATCAAATCTGGTGCTGCGTCTGTTAAGGCGCCTGTTCAGATTATTCCCGGCCATCCAGATGACTCTATAACGCTGAACTTTGGTTACGGACGCAGTAAAGCGGGGCAGATAGGAAACGAAATAGGCGCAAATGCGTACCTGCTTCGTACAACCTCAAGCCCAGGCTATGCAACCGGAGTACAGGTAACAGATACTGGCGCTACCTATCCGCTTTCACATACCCGTGCACATTACAGCATGGAAAAGCGCGATATTGTGATGGAAGCAACTTTCGAAGAGTGGGTTAAGAAGCCCGACTTCGCCAAGACAGAATCCACCACGAACCCGCCAAAAGACAAGAACCTGTACGCTGAAGCGCAAGAGCGCGACCACAAGTATGAGGGCTTCGGCGCATACAAGTGGGGCATGTCGATCGATAACAATGTTTGTATAGGTTGCCAGGCATGCGTTACCGCTTGCCAGGCAGAAAACAACATTCCCGTTGTAGGTAAAGATCAAGTATCCAGGGGCCGAGAAATGCACTGGATCCGAATTGATCGGTACTACAAGGGCGATCTCAAGAATCCACAGACCTTTTTTGAGCCTGTGCCGTGTATGCACTGCGAACTTGCTCCTTGTGAGCCGGTTTGCCCGGTTGCGGCCACAACGCACAGCCATGAAGGCCTGAACCAAATGATATACAACCGGTGCGTCGGTACAAAATATTGCTCCGACAACTGCCCGTACAAGGTTCGCCGATTTAACTTCTACAAGTACTCGGCCGGACAGCCGTGGCGGCCCGGAACGAACTACGATCTTCCCGTTCTTAAGCTCTCTGCCAATCCTGAAGTCACAATTCGTGGCCGCGGTATTATGGAGAAATGTACCTACTGCGTACAGCGAATAGATGCAGCTCGGCAAACCGCCAAGGTTGAAGAGCGCGAAATTCGAGATGGCGAAGTTGTTACAGCCTGCCAGCAGGCGTGCCCAACGAACGCGATTGTATTCGGCAATTTGAGTGACAAAGAGAGCGCAGTGTCTAAGCTGAAGGATCAGCCACACGATTACTCGCTTCTGGGCGAATTGGGTACGAGGCCACGGACTACATACCTGGCCAAGATTTCGAATCCCAACCCCGACATTCGGTCACAGCGTGGCACGGAGAGGGAGTGACATGGCAGACATTGATTATGGCGGCGACGGACCGGAGCCGCTGAACGATGCCCTGATCACAGGCAATAACAACACCTATAAGTCGATTGAAAATCAGATTACACGCCTGATTTTCAATCAGAGGACTCATCCAAAGTCCTGGCTGTTCGTCTTCGTCGTTGGGTTCCTACTGTTGAACCTGCTTATGATGGCGATGACCTGGCTGCTGTACAAAGGTGTTGGTATCTGGGGAATTAACATTCCCTGCGCCTGGGGCTTCGATATCATCAACTTTGTGTGGTGGATTGGTATTGGCCACGCAGGAACTCTTATCTCCGCCATTCTGCTGCTTCTACGCCAGCAGTGGAGAAACTCGATCAACCGGTTTGCAGAAGCGATGACGCTCTTCGCAGTAGCTTGCGCAGGTATCTATCCGCTGTTCCATACTGGTCGACCATGGGTTGCTTTCTACTGGCTAGGTCCTATTGGCCCTAACATTCTTGGCCTTTGGCCGCAGTTCCGCAGCCCGCTTGTTTGGGACGTATTCGCAGTCTCAACATATGCTTCCGTTTCGCTGCTGTTCTGGTTTGTTGGGCTTATCCCGGATCTTGCTACGTTGCGAGATAAAACGGAGAACAAGGCCCTCAAAGTTCTCTTTGGAATGATATCCATGGGATGGCGAGGGTCTGCACGGCACTGGGAGCGCTACGAAACTGCGTACCTTATTCTGGCTGGCCTCTCAACGCCGCTGGTACTTTCGGTACACACAATCGTTTCATTCGACTTTGCCGTTGGTATCGTTCCCGGATGGCACACTACCATCTTCCCGCCATACTTTGTTGCAGGTGCTGTGTACGCCGGCTTCGCAATGGTGCTTACACTTGCTATTCCAATCCGCGCCTGGTACGGCCTCAAGAACCAGATCACAATGCGCCACCTGGATTGGATGGCGAAGGTTATGCTCACCACTGGCCTTATAGTGTTCTATGGCTATGTGATGGAAGTATTTTACGGTTGGTACAGTGGAAACCAGTTTGAATGGGCGATGATCCTTAACAGGTTCAAGGGTCCATATGCTCCCTTCTATTGGGCGCTGGTTTTCTGTAACGGCATTGCCCCGCAGATACTGTGGAGCCCCAAACTTCGCCGTAACCTGGTGGTACTGTTCGTGGTAGCGCAAATCGTTAGTATAGGTATGTGGCTGGAACGATATATTATCATTCCTGTTAGCCTTACTCGCGACTTCCTGCCGAGCTCCTGGGGTTACTACACCCCGTCGGTTTGGGATCTTGGAATGTACGCCGGAACAATCGGGCTGTTTATCGTACTGATGTTCCTGTTCATCCGATTTATGCCGATCATCAATATCTTCGAGATGAAAGATCTGCTTGCGCGAATGCATCATGCGCACCATGCTGAAGACGACCATACAGCTACCGCACCCGGATCGGCACATGCCGCACTTGCGAACGCGGAAGAGTAACTGAGAGCAGAGCACAGCGAGCACAGATATGAACTCATCACTCTATGGACTGGCGGCAGAATTTGATGATCCAGATAAGATCCTCGAAGCTGTACGCAAGATGAAGGCCGCGGGGTATCGGCAGATGGATGCCTACTCCCCGTTCCCAATCCACGGTATGACCGATGCCCTGGATTGTCACGATCCAAAGGTACCCTGGCTGGTTTTTGGCATGGGTATATTTGGAACAATCAATGGCTACTTTCTGGAATACATGACATCCACCCCGGTGCTTGATCATCTTCCCAGATTTGTGAGGCTTTTGCCGGGAATGAATGAGATGTCCTACCCTATGAATGTAGGCGGGCGCCCATTCCATTCATGGCCAAACTTTATACCAGTGGCCTTTGAAACTACCATTCTGTTTGCTGCCCTTGGTGCTGTTGTAGGAATGCTGTTGCTTAATGGCCTTCCCAAACCGTACCATCCAATCTTTAATGCACCTCGCTTTGAACTTGTTTCTCAAGATAAGTTCGTGCTGTGTATTGAAACGGCAGATCCGAAGTTTGATTACGAGGCTACCTGGCAGTTCCTGCAGAGCCTTGGCCCGGATGTTGTATCCGAGGTCGCGAGGTAGGGGTAGGGAAGTGAACTATAAACACACCAGTATAGCTGCACACCGAACTTCGCTGGGCCTGGCGGCTGTAACGCTGACCATGCTTGGCGCTGCCGGATGCCACACCGATATGTGGGTGCAGCCCAAGCCGAAGCCGCAAGCAGAAAGCGACTTTTTTGTGGATGGGCAGAGCAACCGGCCGCCTATTCCACATGTTGTTGATCGTGCTCACTTGCGTACAGACGATGCGTACTGGAAGGGCATCCGCGGCGTTAACGTTGTGGATGGCAAACCAGCTGGCGCCGTGCTTGTGGATGAAATTCCATCTCAAGTATATGATGCTCCAGAGTACAAGTCTGCTGCCGGCGACAAGAAAGAGCTTCTTGCTAAGGTTCTGGACAGAGGGCACGAAAGATTCAATATTTTCTGCTCACCGTGCCATGGTGAACTCGGGGATGGCAACGGCATGATAGCGAAGCGTGGTTTCTCTGTGAAGGTTCCACCACGGAACTACAACACAGAAAGATTGCGCGCTATGCCGATCGGCCATTTCTTTGATGTGATAACCAACGGCTATGGCGCCATGACGCCTAGAGCTTTCCAGGTAGATCAAAATGATCGCTGGGCCATTGCAGCGTACATACGTGTGCTGCAGTACAGCCAGCATGCAGAGGAATCGGATTTGAAATCGGATGAGATAAGCAAGATTGATCAGCCGGCTGCTCCTGCAGAATCCAGTAAGAAAACGGGCGAGGGAGAGCGCAAATGAGCGATAACTCACCGGCAATTTTCCCGGCCAGCCTCCGAACTGTAGGTCGGCTTGCTCCGGCTATTGCCATCCTTGGTTTGTTACTGCTTGGTGCAGGGCTTGGAATCGGCGGATCTTCACTGGATCGCGTGATCCAGTACTACTATTACGGCTGGATAATAACCCTTGGCTTTAGCCTGGGATGCTATGGCCTCATGTTGCTTCACTATGTAGTGAAGGGCAGTTGGGGATATCCGGTTATCCGAATATGGGAGTCTGGTGCGCGTATGCTGCCGGGCCTCCTGATAGCAGCGCTGCCGATCTTTTTATTACGAGAACATTTGTTCCCGTGGGCACAGCCGGAGCTTACCAGCAACCCGGAAAATGCCGTTTTGATCCATCGTCTCGGCTACCTGAACCCAACTTGGATTGCCATCCGAGCGATAATCTACTTTACGTTCTGGATTGGTTCTACCCAGTTTCTTACTGGGTTATCGCGCAAACAGGATGAAACGAAGGATCCCACTCTAATCCAGGCACGAACCAACTTCTCGGCAGTTGCATTGGTACTGTTTGTTCTCACAGCCAATTTTGCATATACCGATTGGGTTATGTCTCTGGAGCTACGGTGGTACTCCACAATTTTCGGAGTGTGGTTTGTTATTAGCAATTCGATGTGTGCACTGGCGCTAGCATCAGTTATTACGTCGCTGTTTCATAACAAAGCACCCTATGCGGATTCGGTTGATAACGCGGTTCGCAAAGACTACGGCAACCTGCTGCTGATGCACACCATGGTGTGGGCATACTTCTCGTTCTCGCAGTGGGTAATTATCTGGTCTGGTAACCTGCCAGATGAAATCGAATTCTACCTGCATCGCTTCGCCGATGGTTGGCTAAGTGTAGGTGCATTTCTTGTTATATTCCAATTCTTTGGTCCATTCCTCTTGCTACTCTCAGGCAAGACAAAGCGGAAACCAATGCTTCTCGGTGCAGTGGCTACATGGTTGATACTTATGCGGCTTACGGATATCTGCTGGCAGATATTCCCGAGCTTTAAAGGTACCAACCCGTTGTTCCTCGTGCCCGCACTTGGTGCTGCTCTGGTATTCCTAGGAATCTGGCTCACGGCAGTAATGCGCTCTATGTCCAGTGCACTGGCAATTCCGGTGTGGGTTGAACCAATCAAGGATGAGGTGCTCCATCATGCATAGTCACGACGAGAAACCACCATACATTCCGGAACCCGGCAAGCGCTATGAAACGGATGAGGTAACTTACAGTGCTATTCGCAAGAGCGGTATTGCACTTATAGTATTCTTTCTTTTCAACCTTGCTCTCGCAAGTGCCGGTTATTACCTGTTCGTAGTTCGCGAAACAATGCATCCCGAGCACATCTTCGATGCAACTCCTAAGCCTCAGGATGCAAATGTGCCGATCCTACAGAAGGATCCGATTGCGGATATACACCGCTTTCGAGCGGATGAATATCGTGTAGAGCATGCCTACGAGCACTATAGTGATGGGGATGGAAAGAAGTCTCTTCGCATTCCTGTAGACCGGGCACTGGAGATTGTGAAGGAAAAGGGGTTGCCTGCTGCAAAGCCGGCAGTCGCACCTCACAGCGAAGCGCAGGTTCGGCCTGCAGCAACTGCTCCTACTAGCACACCGGCTGCAGTACCAGGTACTGCACCAGCGGTTACACAACCTTCGGCTAGCACCCCTGCCGAACCGGGCACAGCGCACTAACAGTCGCATTGAATGAAAGCTGGACAGGGTTGAGCAACATGAACCCCTCGAAAATCAGCCGCGCTATCATCGCTATTGGTCTGTCTCTCTGTTTCGCTGGCGGGTCCGTTGGCGCGCAGGTAAACACAAACGGCACTAACCCGTTAACCAATAAGAATGTCTGGATAGAACAGAAGTTGGGCAGCCAGGTGCCGCTCAACATTAAGTTTAAGGACGAGAAAAACAGTGATGTAACGTTTGGCGGATTGCTGAATAACAGGCCAGCCATCCTCGTAATGCCCTTTTACCGTTGCGCGGGCCAGTGCACACTGGAACTCGATGGCGCGGTTAAAGCATTGAACGCAATACGGTTCAATGCTGGCAAAGAGTACAACGTAATTGTCGTAAGCATTGATCCGCATGAGAACTATACGCTCGGAGCGGCCAAGAAGCGCGACTATATGGAGTTGTACCCACGGCCTGGCGCTCAGGACGGTTGGCACTTCCTTACGGGCAGCAACGAGTCCATACAATCTCTTGCGGCAGCGGTAGGGTTTCGCTATACGCAGGATCCGAAGACAGGGCAGATCGCGCATCCAGTCGGTTTGATGTATCTGACACCGTCTGGCAAAGTGTCGCACTATCTGTTCGGGTTGGATTATTCGCCGAGGGATGTCACTCTTGCGCTCGTGGATGCATCTGAGAGCAAGATAGGGTCTCTTTCTGAATATGCAGCGCTGTTGTGCACACACGCGGATGCGACCGGTAAGTACACGGTTGCCGTGACGCGCATCCTGCGGTTTGCAGCAATTGGCACCATGCTGGTTCTTGCTATCTACATTAGCGCAATGTTCCGGATGGAGCGTAAGCGCGGCAACGCCATCAAGAAATCAGTGACTCTTAAAGGTACGAATTCGCCGGGAACGGCATGAGGTATACGGAGACGCTCCGATGAACAATTTTCCACTTGTGCCAGACCAGGCTTCTACATTTGCAAAGCAGGTAGATGATATATTCCTGGCACTAACCAGTCTTACAGTGTTCTTTACCGTTCTGGTATTCACACTGATTCTGGTTTTGGCTATACGGTATCGGCGCGGATCGAATGTTAATCGCGCCAATCCCAGCGATCATAACGTACTGGTTGAGATTGCCTGGACTACTCCTCCGTTGATTCTCGGCCTGATCATGTTCGTCTGGAACGTGAAGCCTTATGCGGAGGCGTTTAACCCGCCTGCTAATGCAGAAGAGATCTTCGTGATTGGTAAGCGCTGGATGTGGCACTTGCAGCACTCTGCAAACGGTATCCGAGAGAACAATGAACTGCATGTTCCCATGGGCCGCCCGTTTAAGCTCACCATTATTTCGCAAGATGTTATCCACGGCTTCTATGTACCGGATTTCCGTATGAAGCGTGATGCAATGCCAGGGCAGTACAACACGGTGTGGTTCCAGGCAACTAAGCCAGGTAAACACCATCTGTTTTGCTCGGAATATTGCGGTACCAACCACTCTGAGATGGGTGGATGGGTTTACGTAATGACACCTGAGGATTACAACAACTGGGTTAAATCTGGTGGAACTACAGCAGATAAGGCAAGCACGCCAGAGCAGGCCGGTTATGATCTGTTTACACAGCTTGCTTGCGGCAACTGCCACAAAGATAAAGATTCGATGCGCGCACCATCGCTGCACAATCTTTTCGGTAGGCATCGCAGCCTCCAGAATGGCCAGACTGCAATCGCAGACGATACGTACATTCGCAAGGCTATTCGAAATCCAGAAGAGACGCTGTTGCAGGGCTATAACGCCACCATGCCTTCTTACAAAGACAGCCTGGATGAACAACAGATTCATGACCTGATCATGTATATCAAATCGCTCGGCAACGGAAGCGCTGTATCGCTTCAGAAAGCCACTGAGGCCGCAACGAAGCCGGCTGGCGGCGCAAACCCGTCGGCTGCTCCCGCGAGCCAGCCCGTAGGTTCAGCCACACCGGCGGTGCCTGCAGTATCGGCAGGTCAGCCAGCCGCGGCACCCGGAACAGCGGGCGGCTCTGCAACTGGTACGGTTGGGGGGAAATTTTAGAGATGAGTGCAGAAGCAATACCACCCGGCATTGTGCTGGAGCGGGAATCGGCCTCAAGACCGAACTATCTTAACTGGAGCCACTCCGTTAAAGATTGGCTGCTCACAACCGATCACAAGCGTATCGCCATACTTTACCTTGTGTCGATCACGATTATGTTTGGCCTTGGCGGCATTGCAGCCATGGCGATCCGTGCCGAGCTTACGTCTCCTCATGGCCATTTGATGGAGAGCGACACCTACAATAAGATGTTCACAATGCACGGCGTTGTGATGATCTTCTTCTTCCTGGTGCCGAGTATTCCAGCTACCCTTGGTAACTTCTTGTTGCCTCTGATGCTTGGAGCACGAGACCTCGCGTTCCCACGATTGAACCTTCTGAGCTGGTACCTGTTTACCCTCGGAGGTGTGATAGCGCTTGGTGCAATGATCTGCGGAGGTGTAGATACGGGTTGGACCTTCTACACACCTTATAGCTCAATCTATTCAAACAGTAACGTTGCAGTTACGCTGGTGGGGCTATTTATCGCAGGTTTCTCATCCATTGTTACGGGTATCAACTTCATAGCTACCATACATAAGATGCGCGCCCCGGGTCTCACCTGGACAAGGCTGCCTCTTTTCATATGGGCGCACTATGCTACCAGCATTATCATCGTCCTTGGTACGCCTGTTGTTGCTGTTACCCTGGGGCTGGTGCTTGTTGAGCGCACGCTTCATATCGGTATCTTTGACCCGGCCATTGGCGGAGATCCCATTCTCTTCCAGCACATGTTCTGGTTCTACTCGCACCCCGCAGTTTATATCATGATCTTGCCGGCGATGGGAGTAATCAACGAGGTTCTGGCGTGTTTCTGTAGGAAGCGAATTTTTGGGTACACCTTCGTATGTGGTTCTACCCTTGCAATCGCGGTCTTCGGCTTCATGGTCTGGGGCCACCACATGTTTGTTACGGGGCAGTCGCTGTACACAGGAATGATTTTTTCTGCGCTCAGCTTCATTGTTGCCGTTCCTTCTGCAATCAAGGTGTTTAACTGGACCGCCACCATCTATAAAGGTGAAGTGTGGTTTAGCGCGCCAATGATCTACTGCCTCGGATTTATTGGTCTGTTCACCATTGGCGGGCTAACCGGCCTGTACTGCTCATCGCTTTCTGTTGATGTTCACATTAACATGACCTACTTCGTAGTTGCTCACTTCCACTACGTAATGGTTGGCGGCGCTACACTCGGTTACCTTGCGGGCCTGCACTTCTGGTGGCCGAAGATGACCGGCCGAATGTATCCGGAGGGCTGGGCAAAGGTTGCAGCTGGACTCGCGTTCGTTGGGTTTAACCTTACATTCTTCCCGCAGTTCATCCTGGGCTACCTGGGAATGCCGCGCCGGTATCACTACTATCCAGCCGAGTTCCAGATCTGGCACGTGCTCAGCACAGCGGGATCATCGGTACTCGCCCTGGGATATGCGATACCGCTGGTGTACTTCCTCTGGTCTCTGAAATACGGCGAAAAGGCCGGGCCAAACCCATGGGGCGCGGCTGGCCTGGAGTGGACTGTGGCGTCACCGCCAACGCAGTTTAACTTTGATGAGCTGCCAGTGGTTACCTGGGAAGCTTACAACTACGATGTACCGCATGAGAATGCCATTGTAGATCATAGCAAGAATGTATTGCCCGATGCCGAAGGCGCTTCGCACTCTGCACATTAGTGTTGTGGGCCGCAGGCACTTTCTCTGCGGCCACCGGGCTGATATCTACCAGATTATTGGAGAAAACTGATGAGCGTGGAAGCTGCGCACGACGCGCACGGACACCATCCCGTACAGTACCACCAGTTTGAAGACATGGAGCAGCAGAACGAAACTTACATCGTTGGGATGTGGTCGTTTCTGGTTACCGAAATCATGTTCTTCGGTGGTCTGTTCCTGGCATATTCGATTTTTCGCATGAACAATCAGGCGATTTTCACAGAAGCTGGCCACAGATATCTGGAAGTCGACAAAGGTGCCTTTAACACGGTGGTTCTGCTAACAAGCAGCCTTTCAATGGCTATGTGTGTTTACTATGCACAAAAGGCCGACCGTGTGAAGCAGCTGCTGTGCCTCGGATTTACTTTGCTCTGTTCTTTCGTCTTCCTTGGCGTTAAAGCAATGGAGTGGAGTAAGGAGTTTGCGGAGCATCACCTTCCAGGCGCAAACTTTGCCTACGTTTCTGACGCACATCTGTCAACAGCTAAGGCACAAATCTTTTTCTGCCTGTATTTTGCGATGACAGGCTTGCACGCCATTCATGTTATCGTCGGCATCTTGCTAATGGTTGTGCTTGGTGTGTTGATTGCAGCGCGACGTCCCGGCGTAAAATACTATATGCCGGTGGAGATGTTTGGCCTGTACTGGCACTTCGTAGACATTGTGTGGATCTTCCTGTTCCCGCTGTTCTACTTGATCCCTGGAAAGAGGTAATCACATGGAACATGGTTCTCATTCCAGTGAAATTGCATACACAGACTCAGGGGCAGCACATATCACGCCTCCGTCTACGTACTTCAAGACGTATGTAATTCTGCTGGTTCTGATGGTAGCAACAATCGCGGCCACGTTCAGAGATTTCGGTACGGTGGGCAACAACGCAATTGCTATGGCCATCGCAACAACCAAGGCGACACTGGTAGTTGCATATTTCATGCAAGTTAAAGGTAGTTCGCGCCTTACCATTATGTGGGCTCTTATCGGCTTTGTTACACTGCCGTTTATGTGGGCTACAATGGTGGATTACCTTACCAGAGACTGGATTCCGCATATCGGCTGGCAGTAAGCCATGCTTGTATGTTAACTTAAAAAGCCTGTGTGGTTACATTCCGTAACCCACAGGCTACATTTGTTTATGATATTCTCCTGGATCCAAAATGCAACGGGAGCCGGCAGCATTTATTCTGCCAGCTCCCGTTGTGCTTCTTACCGTGGTTTGTGTGCTACTTACCGATCTTTGAACGGTTCAGGTATTGCGATTTGAGGAACCGCCAGGGCTCTAACGAGCGATGCCAGCATCTGCTCTTTATATACGGAGTTGATTGCAAGCGCCGCCTGTGTTTGTGCATATCCAAACGGAATACCAATGTCATGGCGTTCACCGTTGGTTTCTACGGCAAGGTACCTTTCACCTGATGCGCGAAGGCGTTCCTGTGCGCTTGTAAACTGGAACTCTCCCTTTTCGCGGATATCATTATCAATTGCGTACTGTAGCCAATCGAAAACAGCCGGTGCCATTACATGTATACCAAAGAAACAAAGATACATGCCATGAAGAAGGCCGGTTTGTCTCAGGTTGGCCTCTGCGTATTCTACAGCAGGTTTTTCGTAGATCTGCTCAATGTCGTAGGTGGGTGGGCGCTCTGAAATCCGCTTGCCACAAACTGTGCCGAAGAGGTGAAGAAGCTCGGATGGTGTTTGTTGAACCGCGGATACGCTTGATCCATACTTTTCATACACATCCAGGGCCTGGCGTGCACATCGGCGGCTTTCGGCAGATGTGTAAATGTGATCTCCTAGCATGAGCAAGAATGGCTCGTCGCCAACGAAATCTTTTGCGCAGTGCACGGCATGCCCATATCCTTCTGGCGAATGCTGCACTGCAATCGTAAGCCGGGAGGCAATCTGCTGAATGCGTGCAGATTCTAAAAGTGCCCAGTCTTTGCCTTTAAAGATCCGGAGCTCTTCCTTAGATAGGGGGGCAAAGTGTTGCTCTATCTGGGTGCGGTTTGTTGGGTTTACTACGAGGCAAACCTCTTCGATACCACTATCCAGAGCTTCTTCAATAATAATCTGAATTGCTGGTTTGCAAATACCATCCCGGTCCATCAAAGGAAGCATTTCCTTCTGAATGGTACTTGTCGCCGGGTACATTCGCGTGCCCCGGCCTGCGGCAGTGATAACTGCCTTCTTAACTTTTGCCACTTAGTAGCCTCCTGCCGCTGCAAGCAAACTAATGCCACGCAGAGCGTTTATCCTCGAAATATTTGTCTGGCGCCAAACTGCACGGCACCAGGAGAACTGCAATTGAAAGTGCGCGGTGTCTTACCGGTTTGTGTTTGATATGCGGTGGATATCTCTTCCAGGGCTCTATCCGCAGCCTCATTGCCGGAGGCAGCAAGAATAGCTACTGTGCCACCAGCGCCACCGCCGGTAATCTTTGCACCGTACAGGCCATACTGCGGCCCGTAGTGCTTAACAAGGTTTACCAGCAAGTCGGTTTCAGGTGAGCCGAGGTTCAAGCGGGTCGAGTATGAATCATGTGCTGCGTACATGAGCTGGCCTGCCGCCGCTATCACATCCACATCAAGTGAGGGTAGGGCATCATCGATTGTGCGGGCTTCTAGCTCTTCATGGTATCGTGCTGTTGCATACTCCATAATGGCATAGAAGCGCTTTACCCGGTCATTTTCCAGTACGGGATGTTCTGCACAGGAGCGCGGGTGGTACGTTTCAGTGTCCACTACGCGAGTTATCACATCAGGTAGGAGGCCATACAGTTGGGAGTACTCCGAGCCCGTAAGCGTCTCCGGGATGAGCTCTCGGTACTGATTAAACTCATCCACTGAAAGGCGACACAGGTAATTGCCTCGAGGTTTGCCGCCGCTTTCCAGCTGAATGATTTTGAGCCCCATAAAAGCACCCACGCGAGCACGTGTGTACTCACCGCCGCCAACAGAGTGCTTAACACAGGAATCGATTCCTACAAACTTCCAGCCTGGAGGTGTTTGCTGATGCCCAAGAAGTGTGTGCGGCTGGCATTGCAACACGAGCAGATGATCTTGTATCCCCAGTGCTGAGGTTACTTGATCCATAATTCCGCACGGTGCGCCAACCACTTCATTTTCTACACGTTGGCACCATGCAGCCAGTGTCATGTCGCTTGGCTGCACACCAGCCGCTTCGCATAGTGCGTGCATGGTGGCAACTTCAAGTGCTGCGGATGATGACACACCGGCCCCAGTAGGTACATCACTCGATATGAGGATATTTGCGCCAAGTTGCCCAAGGTGCTCATCTGTTTTGCCCTGCGAAACTTTTGTATAGGCTGCCAGCAATACATAGTAGCAACCAACAACGTATGCGGCCCACCGCATAGATTGGTTGGATGTAAGTGTTTCCCGCACCTGGTCGATGGGTTTAATAGTTCCATCTACGTTAACGATTGCTTCCAGCGGTATCTCAGCGTGTAGGTCCTCAGAACCATCATTAACAATACTTTTTATCCGTAGAATGCGGTCTGACCGCCATTGCCAGGCTACACATGCTGCACAGGCAAGGGGCAATTCAAGTACCATGCTCCCACTGTAATCTGCAACACCACCTATCACATCCAGCCGGCCAGGCGCACGCGCACCGGCGATAGGAGATAGTCCATCAAAGTGACCGGAGTACGGCCCTCGCACCAGCTCTTCGAAATTTGCCCACTGGTTATCGGCGGTAGGTGGTTTTTCAAACCACACTCTATTCGTCATAGTTAACGGTCCCGTCTAATCTAATTTGTAGCGGCTCAGTGTCGCTACGCGCTTTCTCGGATCTTCAAAATCTGATTAGCCTTTACGTCTTTCAGTATCTGCTTCTTGCCAGAGAGCCACTGAATTTCCAGAGTATCGATGGAGGCGACGCTGCCCAGGCCGAAGTGAACTCTAAAATCGCTATCGCCGGCATAACTCCCACCGCCAAGTACCACACGCATCTTCTTCTTGCCGGCGATGGTTGCCACACATTTTGTACCGATTGGAGTGCAACATCCCTGCTTATTTACTAGCTGAATCAATAACCAGTTTTGTGGTGGTGAGTCGTTGTGCAACAGCGTTGGAGTATCGTTGCTTGCGGTTACAAGAATATCGATCTTGCCATCGTTGTCGATGTCGCCAAAACACGCGCCCTTGTGCACTTTTACATCGGATGCGGGCAAAGCGTCAGGTGCCAGAGCAAACTTGCCTGCACCATCATTCAGCAAAAGTTGGTTTGGCTGTTTCCAATGTGTGGTTGGATCAAACCCTTCTATATACGGGTTGACGTGTCCATTTGCAAAGAACAGATCCAGCGATCCGTTGTTTCGCGAGTCGACAAACCCTGTGCCAAAACCAAGCATTGGCAAGGTGGGCGCAGCCACGCCGGCCTCAACCGAAACATCACTAAAGTACTGCCCATTTTCGTTACGATAGAGCGTGTAAGGCTCGCCGCTAAAGGTAGTTACGAGAACATCAAGATCGCCATCGTCATCGTAATCGCCAACTGCTACCCCCATATTTGCCTGTGGCTCAGGTTTTACACCCATAGCTACGCCTTCTTGCATAGCTACCTCTTCAAACTTACCGCCGCCCATGTTTCGGAATAAAAAATTTGGCCCCATATCATTAGCCACAAACAAATCCAAGCGCCCAGAGTTGTGAAAGTCTGCTGCCGCAACTCCCAGGCTCCTACGCGCGCTTGTTCCCAATCCGGCCTTGTGCGTTACATCGGTAAACGTGCCATCTCCGTTGTTATGGTACAAAATGCTTATCGAAGGAGTGTAGTGAGTGGGGCTGCATACGTCTGGCTTACCATCCTTGTTGTAGCACGTGTCATCCTTTTCAACCGACCACTCGCAGTATCTACACACAAACAAGTCCAGGTGTCCATCACCATCATAATCAAACCACACAGCACTGGTCGAGAAGCCACCAAGGCCTACGCCGGCCTTCTCAGTAACATCTTCAAAGGTGCCGTCTCCACGGTTCCTGAATAGCTTATCTTTGCCATAACAGCACACATAGATGTCTGCATGGCCATCGTTGTTGTAGTCACCTACGGCCACAGCAATTCCGTAATCGGTTTCAACTCCTCCAAAAGCATCTTCTTTGAGTGTGAAACGACCTTTGCCATCATTGATATAAAGGCGGTGCCTTAATGGTTCTTTATAGGCCTTGCAGCAGTCGCCAATGGCTTTAGGTTGCGGAAAGTAGATATCCAAAAAGCCATCACCGTTAGCGTCAAAGAGGCACGCACCTGCGGATACCTGCTCGCAGAAGTATCGTCGCTCACACGTTCCATTGCTGTGGATAAATTTGAGGTTAGCAGCTTCAGTAATATCGCTAAACTTAACCGCCGAGGCCACTGCCTGGCTATTCGACCTGGGTCCTGAAGTTGGGCTACCGGCGGGAGACGAGTGGCAACCATCCAGCCCGAGCCCCAGAAGTGCCATAGCACTTGCTGAGCCAATGCGCAGTGCATCTCTGCGTGTACAGGTTTTATCGCTGCTTCTAGTCATTAATAAAGCCCTTTTTCCGGTTCAGCAGCTGCGCCCTTTATGAACTCTGCGGGCACGCGTTTATTCTTTGGGTCTATCCTTAAAACAGAGAAGTACTCATCCCGGGCAGGACCAAGCAGCTTAATCGACCGGTAGTGTTCGGCAAGAATGAGGTGCAGGTTTACATCCTCTGGGTGCTTGGAGCTAAGCGCCTGTATCGTTTTTAACTGCTGCTCATTAAATGCCATATTGCGCCCATTTGTTGCCGCTTCTTTGGCTAATGCGGGCTGGCTAAGGCGGGTATACACAAGTGCAAGCCGTTGAAAGGCGAACGCCCGGTATGGGTTAATTTGGGTTGCCTTTTCGTACGCAGCTCTCGCACCTGCATCGTTCTTTATCTTCTCATAGGCACCGCCCAGGCGTTCCAATATATAAACGTCATTTGGGGCAGCCTCTGCAGCCGTTTTAAAAGCATCTACTGCCTTCTGTGCATCTCCCGGTACGGTGGATGCAAGGTAAAGCTGCCCAAGCATATCGTTAGTGGCAGGATTCTTGGGCTGCCGTACAAGCAGCTCCTGCATCACTTTGAGAGCTTTATCATCGCGCAGCATGGCCCGATAAGCCAGCGCAAGCATGCGTGCTGCCTCCGCATTATCGGGGCTGAGTTGGTGTGCCCTTTCAAGAAGCTTAACAGATGATTCGCGTTGTAGCAGAGCTTCTTCTGCGCGGCCGTACTGATAGAAAACTTCTCCGTTATCAGGCATTGCCTTTATCAGGCCTTCAAACTCCTTACGAGCGACATTGATTTCAGCTGAGTGCATTATCGGGTCTGGGTATTGCAGAGCATAATCCAGTAAGCAGGTTGCGAATACCAGGTGCGAGCTCGGATTGTTCTTATCCAGTTCAACTGCCTTCCTGGCAGCTGTAGTGGCTTCGTAAAACCTGCGCTGTTTGTGAAGGGCTGCGCTAACGCCCTGCCAGGCCTCAATACTTCTGGGGTCTTCTTCAGTTACGTGGTGATAATAAAATTCGGCTGTTTTAAACTGCTTTACACGCAAGCAAACGTCTGCAAGCCGCAGCTGTGCCACAAGATCCCGATTATCCAGATGTATAATTGCCGCAAGTTGATCTGCTGCTTTATCCAAAATCTCGTACTTAAGGTAGAAATTCGCCAGGTCCCACTGCTTTTGTTTATCCTGAGGTGCCAGTCGGGCAGCTTCATGCAGGCGCACAAGCTCCTTTTCAGCGACATGTGTTGCCTGTGCATCAGGTGATACAACTGTGCTTTTGCGATGTGCCAGGATATTAGTTCGCGCAGCGTAGGCGCATACTATTAATATAAGGCCACAGGCAAGCAGTAATGGGGTTTTAGTTTTTGTGCTGGTCTTCAATGACTGTATCTGGTATCTAAAAAGCGTGGAGTGGTTCCACGGCGTTACGCCGATGTTCCGTTATGAAAATTGTACCCGTTTAGCCGATAGGCACAGCGAAACTTGTTTAAGGGTAATTTCACAGAATAAGAACGGCCCCTTGCGCACTGCAAGAGACCGTTCTTACGAAGGTTTGATGTGGAATTTACACATCAATATCTTCCGGGATCAGCTGATTAGTTGCCCGGGTTGATGTGGTATGTTGGATGGGTTCCCGTGGTATCCAGGCCAGCTGCAGTTACAGACTGATCTGTAGCTGTATTGTTGCTCAGGAGGCCCATGGAGTGACCGTTGTACCACTTTGCATGGCCATCGGTAAATCCGTAGTTGGAGCCACCCTTGTGCTGAGTCAGCGGGCCAGGTGCAACGCCATCGGCACCTTCTGCAACCAGGTTAGACTTATGATCACCAGTCCAACCCCATTCCAGTCCGCTGTCTGCCATACAGGAGCCAGTAGATGTCTGGGTGCCATCCTCAACAATCAGGATAGCCTGTGCCGGCCAGTTGATAGATGCCAGTTTAGAAGGTACCTGCCAGCTCTCA
The DNA here is from genome assembly GCA_903859705.1 of uncultured Chthonomonas sp. GTDB lineage: Bacteria > Armatimonadota > Chthonomonadetes > Chthonomonadales > Chthonomonadaceae > CAIXIX01. The sequence goes on along the minus strand of CAIONQ010000021.1, from coordinate 4,642 downwards.
CCGGCTCGGCCAACAAGGCGAGCGTTTACAGCGTAGTTCTGGGTGCCTGTCCAACCGCTGGAGTCTTTAGTCGGATCAGACCAGTCGTTACCGGGGCCGAAGCGATCCGGGCAGTGGAAGATCTGGCGGTTCTTAAGGTACGGGGCAACAACCTTGTCCCACCCAACATGAAAGGCCTTATAGCCACCGCCATCTGGATCTGTTTTACCACGGAGCGGGTTGTCCGGGGTCATATCGTAGTACCACATTGGGAATCTCTCATCGTAGTCCTGAGTGTACATGGTCAGGCCAAGAGAGATCTGTTTTACGTTGCTAAGGCAGCTTGTCTGGCGAGCAGACTCACGTGCTTGTGCGAAAACAGGGAACAGAATGGCAGCAAGGATCGCAATGATTGCGATAACAACGAGCAGCTCGATTAGGGTAAACGCCTTCTTAATTGTGGGCATTCAGCAGCCTCCGGCCAGGTAACAATCCGTTCCTGGCATTTAAATTTGTAGGGAGAAACAGAAAATGTGCATCGCGCGGCAACAATGCCTTGCATTGCTGAGCCGATTGAAGATAGTGCGTGCATTCCTGAAGTGAAGCAATGTCACCACAGGTTGTAATAGCTTACAGAATATAGCTACTTCCCGGCTGTGGAGGGAGCTCCGCCAGCATTTGGATTCTTCATTTCTGGCATATGGCCAGTTTTGCGATATTCCTCGTATGCGGCATTCTTCGGCGGCGGCGGTTTCGATGCCGGCCCCAGCGTCTTGAACCCGATCAGTGCAGCAACTCCTACTGCAGCAACGACTGCCGCTACGATAACTGCCGGGCTAAGTTCCTTCTTCATCACTCACCTCCTCTCGCATCCTGAATTGCAGCACATGTTGGTAAACATCGCTGGTAATTACAGTATAACGGATGACATATGCATTTGCAAGCCATAACCCGTGCAAAAATCAAAGGAATTTAATGATTTTTTAATACGGTTATTGATAGAAAATGCCGATAAATGCGGTTGTTGGCATTTATCGGCATTTTTATTGGTTTTATGTGACGCGTCCAGTGTTGCAGTTTGTTCGTTTATGACAGAAAAACTGCAAAAGTCAGATATTATCTGACTTTTGCACCGGGCGCCACCGGTGAGTCTGGCTGCAGCAGTACTGCTTTGCCGTCAATGTCTGCCGCCAACAACATCCCCTGGCTCTCAATGCCGCGCATTTTGCGCGGCTGCAGATTCGCAACAACTATAACCTGCCGTCCAACCAGTGCTTCTGGTTCATAATATTCTGCAACGCCTGCCAGAATAGTCCGCGTGTCATCTTCGCCAAGTTGCACAGTCAAACGCAATAGTTTGCTTGCATTTGGCACTGGCTCTGCTGCAAGAACTTCGCCAACACGCAACTCAACCTTCATCAGATCATCGATCGTGATTAGTGGTTCAGGGATGGCTGCAGCGGACTCTGGTGTTATAGGTGTACCGGGAACAGCTGCCTCTGCCGGTTTGTTTGTTTCGCTCACTTTTTTGTGCCTTTCTGTGGTGCCAGTTGTAACCGCCGATGCTGCAACAACACCGAGATCTATTAGCTCAGCCTCGCTCAATTCAAGTACCTGAATTCGCGGGAAAATGGGGGTGGGGCCCTGAGTGGTTATGCCAGATGGTAGGCCGCCCCAGGCCGCATCAGAAATGGTTGGTATCGTGGTGCGCTCGGGCATTCCAAGCTGCCGGGTTATGGCAGCAGACGCAACGGGCATGAACGGCCACAAAAGCACTGAAGCCACGCGCGATGCTTCTAGACAAGAGTAAAGCACGGTACTTAGTGCCTCAGCCGCCTGAGCATCGCCTGCTGCTGCTTGTTTCGCCAGCGTCCACGGCGCTTTCTCATCAACGTATTTATTCAGCCTGCCAATCAAGCTCCATATTGCTTCAAGAGCCCTGTTGGGGCTAATGCCAGCCATAGCACCCTGATAATCTGCCACCACTTTCACAGCGAGTGCTGTAATTTCCGAATCCTGGTCTGCTGCAAGTGGGACTATTCCATCTCGGAACTTAATCAGCATATTGATAGATCGGTTTAGCAGATTGCCAAGATCATTAGCCAGATCTGTGTTGTACCTGCGCAGGCAATTATCGAGGCTGAAGTCTGTATCTAGCCCAAAATTCATTTCTCGGCATAGAATATAGCGTTGGGCATCGGCTGCAGTCTCAGTATCAATGCCGGCACGCTGTGCAAGCAAAGCAGTAAACTTCTCCGGCGTAGGAAGGCCGCCAGTACTCTTGCCAAGCTTTCCACCAGAGCCACGTGCAGTCCACCATCCGTGCGCATATACTTGTTCTGGCAATGCAATACCAAGTGCCATTAACATGGCGGGCCACAGCGTTGCATGAAAACGAACGAAGATCTCTTTGCCCATCAGGTGGAGCTTTGGCGGCCACATCTGTTCCCACTCTGGATTATCTGGCCAGCCGGTTGCTGCCAGGTAATTGATAAGGGCATCAAACCAAACGTAGATCACGCGCTCGGGGTCACCGGGGACTTCGATTCCCCAGCCCTTATTGGCTCGCGTGATGCACATATCCCGCAGGCCTTCTTTTACGAATCCTATTACTTCATTTCGGCGGAAATCTGGTTGCAGAAATTCAGGATGTTGATCGTAGTACTCCAGCAGCCGATCTCCGAATGCAGATAGGCGGAAGAAATAGTTCTTCTCCTGCACACGAACAACGGGCTTGCCGGTTTCAATTTCGAAGCCGTCTTTTACTTTATCATCGAGGTAAAACGTTTCGTCACTTATGCTGTACCAGCCTTCATAAGTATCCAGGTACACGTAACCGTTTGCCATTAAGCGTTGGAAAAACTCCTGGCAAGCGCGGATATGCCTGGGCTCACTTGTGCGAATAAAATCTGAGTAATCAACATGTAAGGAGTTCCATGAGGTACGAAACTCACCTGCGAGATGATCGACAAATTGCTGTGGCGTAGCCCCGGCTTTAAGTGCTGCCTCCTGGACCTTGGTTGCATTTTCATCGGTTCCAGTAAGCAGCCAGCTCTGTTCTCCCAGCATCCTGTGGTACCTGGCAAGAACATCACACGCAATCGTAGTTAAAGCAGAGCCTACATGTGGTAGCCCGTTTACATAATATATTGGAGTTGTAATATAGTAGGTACTGGTCATGTTTAGCAAACATCCGATCCGCGTGTGCAATCAGCAGCCTGGCACGCGCTGCGTGCCTTATTAGAAAACCTTGAAGTAGAGTTACTGGCAGCCGCAGCCACCGGGACGAGAGCACATACCCTGCATTGGCATGCCACATCCGCCGGTGCCGCAGGCAAATTCTGGCTCTGCACTGGATGTTCTAGCGGTTACGCTTAGCAACCGAGTAACACGCTGACCGCCACATTTCGGGCAGTTGGCGGCTAGATCTTCGGCAGATCGGCGCAGGCTGGAAAAGTTGTTATTGCACTCTTTGCAGAGATACTCATAAATCGGCATTTCGATACTCCTGAACAGGGAAACCCTTTTCTATACGGTAACGGCCTCATCCGCATCTGCGTGAAGCTGATCTACCGCGCATCCCTTGCAATCTGTGCAACGGGTGGTTTTTTCCGGTGTTAGTTCATCAAACAAAATCTGAATCTCTTCGCCACCATCCAGTAAACGCACCGTTGCCATCATCGAACCAAGCTCAATGTCAACAATACGCCCCTGTCCAGAAGGCGTTTTTACTACTTCGCCAATCTGCGGTGGTCCCTGTGCTTCCTCTTCGCCTTCGTGTTCATAGCGTAGGCAGCACATGAGTTTTCCACACACTCCAGAAAATTTGACAGGGTTTAGGAAGAGGCTCTGATCCTTAGCCATTTTCATTGAAACGGGGGCAAATTCTGAGAGAAAAGTTGCGCAGCAAAGTGTAAGGCCGCATGGCCCAACTCCGCCAATCATCCGTGCTTGATCCCTGGCACCAACTTGATGCAGCTGAACTTTGCAGCGAAGTGCGCCAGCCACCTCTCGCACAAGGTCTCGGAAATCTACCCGGGAATCAGAAGTAAAGTAGATTGTAACCTGAGAGGCATCGAAGCAATACTCCGCCTGCAATAGCCGCATTGGCAGGCCGAGGCGAACTACACTCTCGCTGCAAACACTCAGCGCCTGTCTCGCTCTTTCACGATTCTTTTGTTCCTGCGTGGAGTCGCTATCCTGCGCCAGGCGCAATACTCGCTTCAGTGGCGCCTGTATTTCATCTTCAGGCACTTCTCTAGGCACCACCTTAACAACCCCAAGTTCCGGGCCGCGAGCGGTTTCAACCAGCACGCGGTCGTTCTCCTTGAGATTAATTCCTGCCGGATCGAACCAGTAAGATCGTGCTACTCGCTTGAATGATATCCCTGCACAGAGTGCCATTAATTCTATATTCCTGAAAATGCACTGCCGTAAGTTTCGTACAGACATAATATGGGCAGATGAACTTGCTATTGTAACATATCCTGAAGTTGCTTTCAAGCGAACCCAATACCGCAATCAGGGCTATCGCATCTTATTGGCGCGTAGGCTGTCGAACCTGTAGTTGATATATCGGTCTGGTTTCGAATTTAATAGAGTCATTTTGGTTGCCAACGTCGAATTGTCCGATAATCTTCTGTGAGATGGAGTTCAGGCAATG